>CAIOSP010000101.1 GCA_903861005.1 uncultured Pseudomonadota bacterium | reverse complement strand
GCGTAGGCCGCGGTGACGAAGATGATCGGCAGCGGATCCGTCGACGGCTGGCCGCACAGCAGGTCGGCGAGCTCGTAGCCGTCCATGCCCGGCATCTGCACGTCGAGGATGGCGAGGGCGAACTGATGCTGGAGGCTCAGCGCGAGCGCTCGCTCACCGCTGAGCGCGCGTACGATGGTGGCGGGGACGTCACGAAGCACGGTCTCGAGCGCGATCAAGTTGCGCTCCTGATCGTCGACGATCAGGATCTTGAAGGTCTCCGACTCGTGGTACGCGGCGCCCTGCATCGACCCCTCGCGGAGTGGCGAGGTTCACGCCGTCCGGTGGGACAAAACGTAAACATCAGCCCCCCTGATACAGGGGTTTGCAAAGGATGGGCACCGCATTTATCAGATTGCGGCTACGTGATTCTACCTACGCAGTCAGCGGCGGCGCCGGCTTCAGGGCCCGGCGGGCTCGCGGCCCCAGCAGCGCAGCGCGCTCTCATCCATCACGCACACGCCAGAGCGGAGCACCGCGACGTCGCGTGCGCCGGTCACTTCGGGCACCGTGCCCGCGCCGCTGCACTGCACCGATCCGCCGACGACCGCACACACCCGAGACTCGGATACATCGAACGCGGTCGCGCCGGGGAACTTCAGCGGCAGCTCATGGCCGCAGCCCACGCCCTTGTCGCCGTACAGCGCGCAGAAGGTCGCCGCCGACGCGCGCAGGTGGGTGGGCGAAGCCAGGTCGATCGCGGTCGGCCAGCCGGACGGGTCGTAGCCTACCGCGTACAGGCTGCCCCAGCAGCGCATCCCCGCGCCGTGCGTCGCGCAGGTGTAGTCGCGGCCAGACACCAGCTCGTCGACCGAGGGCAGGGCGATCACCGTGACCGCCAACGGGCGCACGAAGCGGCTGCCGTCGCCCAGCTGGCCGGTGTGGTTGGCGCCCCAGCAGGTGGTGGACCTGCCGACGCTCGCGCATGCAAAGTCGACGCCTGCCGAGATGGGGTGGGCCGCTTGCATCGAGGGGGCGGCAGGGACGGGCGCGCCTGCATCCAGCGCCTCGGTCCACAGCCCGGACGCGGCGGACCCGATCAGCCAGCGTGCGCCGTCCTCGCCGCCGATCGCCAGGTCGAGCAGGGGCTCGGAGAGCGCGTGGGTGACGGTCCGCTCGCCGAAGCAGCGCACGGCGGTGGCGTCCGTGACGCACACCCAGGTACCCAGCCCCGTGAGGCGGTCGAAGTGTCCCTGCGCGACGGTGCGCAACGTGGGTTGCTCGGGGGGCCTGAAGCCAGTGCCGGATCCAGTGAGGGAGCCGAGCCCGACCCCGACCCCGCCGCCGCCGCCGCGCGCGCCGAGCCCGCCGCTCCTGAGCCCGGTCGAGAGCTGGCCGAGACCTCCACCGCCAGGACCCTCGGCGCCGAGCCAGCCAAGCCCGCCCTCTCCGTACACGCCGCGTTCCGTGCCGAGCAGACCCCCCAAGCCGCCGCCGTCGCCCAGCCCCGAGCCCTGCATGCCGAACATCGTGCCAAGCGTGTCGTCCTGGGCCTCGATCAGCCCGAGCAGCGTCAGGTTGTCCTTCTTCGCCTGGCGGGGCGGCTTTCGCGCCAGCGCCGTCGCCCACCCGTTCAGGGTGTCGAGCATCCCGGTCCAGTCGCCCTGGCAGGCGTATAGCGGCCAGGTGTGGCCGCAGCGGGTCAGGCACTCCGGCGACGGGTCGGGGATGGGCTCGGCGTCCGGGTCGGACTTGTCGCGCCGGGTGGTACGGCACTTGTCGACCATGAACTCCAGGTCGGCGAAGCAGGCGGACCCGACCTGCTTCCTCACGGCGTCCGGCCCCTGCCACCCGGCGGGCCACTGCTGGTCCACGGTGGTGCAGGTGGGGAGCGCCAGCCAGGTCATGGACTGGAGCGCCCGCGGGTCGGCGTCGCAGGTCTCGGCGCCGATCGCCTGGGCGCAGGCGTCCCGGCAGGGGGTTCGGGCGTCGTCGACCTGGGCGCCCGCCACGCAGGCGTTCACCGCGTCCACCGCCGAGGTGCAGGTGGGGCCCAGCCAGGTGGTGGTGCAGGCGCGGTCGTCGCATTGCTCGGCCCTGAACCAGTCCGCGGTGGAGCACATGGGCGAGTCCGCGTGGGCGAGGGAGGCGAAGAGCGCGAAGGCGAGCATGCAGAGACCCAGCGAAGCGTGAGAGACCGTATCATGCCCCGTGCGAACGGTCGGTTCGCTCTGGAGTGTGGTCTGCTGTGTCGGTTTGCGGTCAGTCGGTGTAGGATGAGGCCACGTCACGACGTGTCAGGGAGTGGGTCATGGGGCCTCGAGTTTGGAGCGCGCTCTTTGTGGTGGGGCTGGCCTCGGCCTGCCATCCTGCGGCCGACGAGGGGGACAAGCCCCCGACCAACCTCGGCGGCGATGACGTCGTCGACACCGACGTGAACGCGCCGGTCGACACGGACGTCGAGGACACGGACGTGGGCGACACCAACACCACCGTGTGGGACTCGGACGCGCCGCCGGACACCGCCACCGACACGTCGGTGGACGACACCGCGCCGCCGCAGGACACCGCGGCCCCCATGCTGGAGATCTACGAGCCCGCGCACGGCACGTGGCTGCCTGAAGGCCCCATCGACCTGACCGGCAAGGTGACGGACGCCAACCCGTTCGTGCTCACCGTGGACGGCGTGGTGACCACGCCCAACCCGGACGGCACGTTTGGCTCCACCATCCAGGCCGGGATCGGCACCCGCATCATCGAGACCACCGCCGTGGACGACGCGGGCAACGGCGCGTCGGACGCGCGCGCCGTGATGATCGGGCAGGAGCTCCCGCCCGGCGACGCGCTCCACGACGCGATGCTCATCCGCCTGGACGAGGGCCCGGGCGGCATCGACACGCTGGAGGGCATCGCCAACGGCCTGATCACGCCCGGTCAGCTGGCGGGCCTGATCCCCAACCCGGTGATCAACCAGTCGCAGCAGAGCTGCATCAACATCCCGTTCATCGGGCAGCAGTGCTTCACCGCGTACTCGCTGGCGCTCTACGTCGACAGCGTGAACTTCTCCGACTTCCTGGTCGGCATCGACCCCAAGGCGGCGGGCGACATGCTCGTCAGCGTCACGGTCAACAACCTCGACATCGGCTGGCATGCCAACGGCGCGGTCGCGGGGATCGGCCAGTCGTTCTCGGGGCACATGACGGCCGACGCGATCGTGGTCACGCTCGACGTCACGCCAAGCGTGAACGGAGGCGCGCTCGACGTCGCGATCAACGGGTCCTCGGTCGACCTGTACAACTTCCAGGCCGGCCTGCCGGGCTGGATCAACACGGTCGCCGGCATCTTCGGCATCGACGTGAACGCCACGGTCACCGACCTCATCAAGACCCAGCTCGACGCGGTGGTGCGCGACCAGCTCCCGGGCATCTTGTCCGGCGCGCTCGGCTCGATCGCGGCGCCCATCTCGCTCGACGTCGCGGGCGTGCAGCTCGACATGCTGCTCACGCCATCCAGCATCGCGGTCGACGAGACCGGCATCACCTTGGGCTTGGGCCTCGCCGTCACCGCCACCCCGGACTCCGCCCCCCACGTCGGCAGCCTGGTCGCGGGTTGGTCGGCGCCGAGCTTCCCGGGCGTGGTCGGTGCGCGTCTGGCGATCTCGCTCGACGGCATGAACCAGATCCTGCGCGGCGTGTGGGCCGCGGGCATCGGCCAGATCGGCACGCTGCTCGGCGGCGGCGCGCCGATCGACGTGTCGCTGCTGTTCCCGACGGCGCCCGATGCGACGCTGGGCGTGGCGTCGCCGCTGCCCCCGGTGATGCTGCCGATCGACGCCAGCCAGGCTGAGTTCCAGATCGGCGATCTGGACCTGCAGCTGATCGCGCCGGACCAGTCGCACTTCCTGGACGCCTGGACCTCGATCCGCGCGTCGGTCACCGCCACCATGGCGAACGACACGATCGCGCTGCACGGCACACCCATCCAGGTCGCGGTGGATCTGGACGGCCCGCTCCCGCACCAGCAGCCGGCGCTCGAGCAGATGTTCGAGCAGCTGGGCGCTATGTTCCTGCCCGCGCTGCTCGACCAGATCGGCGCGTTCCCGCTCCCTGCGATCGCCGGGTTCGGGTTCACCCACACCACGGTGACCTTTGAGGGGCCGGAGCACGGCTACCTGATGGTCAGCGGGCAGCTGCAGCAGACCCCGTGAGCCTTCACGTGCGCGGGGGCCACGGAACAGGGTAGGACGACCGGCCTCGGAGGCCTCGCATGCGCCGTTCGTTCCTGTTGTTCGCCCTGACCGCCGCCTGCGGCTCCGGCAGCGTCACCATCCACGGAGACGACACCGACACGGGCGCCGGCTCCGGCGCGTCGGTCGACCACGGCAGCGGCGGTGGAGGCGGCGGTGGTGGAGGCGGCGGCGGCGGCGGTGGCGGCGGCGGTGGCGGTACCACGGGCCCCGATCCGTTCGGCCCGGACCCGCTGCTTTGGTCTGGCAACCGCGACTTCGTCTTCGTGAAGGCGAACGGCAACAAGTGCACCATCCACGACGCCGAGAACGGCGAGCAGGTGTACGGCGCGGGCTTCCTGCAGATCGAGGCGGCCTGCCCTACCTGCCAGCGTGTGTTCCAGCTGACCTACTCGCAGACCGGCCTGTGCATCACGCAGGGCTTCGCGACCGACGGCTACCGGGGCGTCGAGTTCCTCGCGGACGGCGTCGTGAAGCTGTACTCGATCAGCCAGAGCAGCGGACAGTGGGGCAGCGAGCTGCTCGCCACCGGCACGTTCAGCGGCGGTGAGCTGACCTACGACTACAAGACCACCGAGCTGCTCTACAAGCGCGTCGACGTGCACGGCACGGCCACGCTGACGCAGCCCTAGCGGGCGGTCAGCGCGGGCGTCGCGTCGGGAGCGGGCCGCGACGCGTGATGCGCCGATCGGGCGCGCCGCACGACACGTGACGCGCCGATCGTCGATCGGGCGCGTCCGCAGTCAGTCGAACTCGCCTTCGAGCGCCTACTTCTTGGCCTTGCGCAGCAGGTCGGCGAAGGTGCCCATGCCGGTGCCGGCCTGGACGCGCAGCGCGTCGCGCCAGTCGTCGGCGTCGGCGGCCTTCTGGGACAGCGTGACGCGACCCTTCTCGTCGGACATCACGCGCGCGGTGAGCGTGTGGCCCACGCGGAACTTCTGCGCGAGCATGGTGGTGCCGGGCGTCAGCTCGACCTCACGGCCGGGCAGGAAGGCGCGGCGGCCGTCCGCGAGCATCACGGTGACGCCGCGCTCGGCGACGTCGGTCACGGTGCCGGTGACGTCGATGCCGACGCCGTTGGCGGCCTGGGCGGCCGGATCAAAGCTGGACGGCGCCAGCTCCAGGCGCTTGCGGTCGGTGTCGATCGACAGGATGCGCACGTCGAGCACGGTGCCCTGCGACGGGACCTTGTTCATGCGGCTGACATGGATGAGGCCCTGCAGGCCGGGCGCCACCTCGACGAACGCGCCGAACTCGGTCTGGGTGACCACGCGGCCGCTCATCACGGCGCCCACGGTGAGCTTGGTGGTGACGGTGTTCCACGGGTCCAGGCTGGGGTCGCGCGTGGTGACGCTGATGCGGCCGCCGTTCGGCTCCATCTTGAGCACGCGGGCGTCCAGGCGCTGACCGCGCTCGAAGCGGGTGGTGAGGTCCGAGATGTCTTCCCAGCCGGCCTCGCGGCGGGGGAGCATCATCTCCACGCCGTCCACGTCCAGGAACACACCCCACGACTGCACGTTGGTGACGACGGCCTTGACGAAGTCGCCTTCCTTCAAGGTCTTCAGGCGCTCGGTCCGGCGAGCCTCGTTGTCCTTCTCCTCGATGTCGCGGCGGGACAGCACGGTCTTCTCGCCGGTCTCGATGACCAGGAACGCGACGGTCTGGCCGACCAGCGCGTCGGGATCCGCGGGAGGCAGGCGCGACATCAGGCGGGCGGGGCAGAACGCGCGGACCGGGCCGACGCGCACGGTGTAGCCGGCGTTGTTGCGGGACTCGATCTTGCCTTCGACCGGGATGCCGTTCTCCTTGGCCTCCTCCAGGTGCAAGGCGGCGGCGTCGCCGGTGAGCTTGGCGGACAGCTGGATGCCGCCGATCTCGTCGACCTCCAGCACGAACGCGTCGACCACGTCGCCGGGCTGGGCGTTGGGCATCTCCTTGCGGGAGATCCAGCCCTCGGCGCGGCCGCCCAGGTCGAGCAGCACGCCGTCCTGCGTCATGCGGATCACGGTGCCGGAGACCTTGGTGCCGGGCTCGGGCGGCTTGGTGCGCGGGTTGGCGGCCATGAGCGCCGCCATGTCCAGCGAGTCCATCGAGGCGAACGCCTCAAGCTCCGACAGGCGCGCGGAGGTGGCCGCGTGCTTGTCGATCTGGGCCTTGACCTCAGGCGTCGTCGGGTCGAGGACGCGGCGGAGATCCTGACGCGGCGGCAGCTTGGGGCGGGGGGCCGGAGCGGTCGCCGCGGCCTCGGGGCTGCCCTCGGGGAGGGGCACGCCCTGGGCGTCGGTGGTGCGGGAGCGACGGATGGGCTGCTTCTCGGTCATGACCTAGCCTCTGAGACGGCGCGGCCTATCCTGCCGGGTTCAGTTGTGCCCGATCGACCGGGCCAGATGGCGGCGCCCCGCGCAGGTGATGCAGCGGCCGCAGGTGCGGCTCTCAGCGGCGCGTCCGGTCTTGCGACCACGGGATAGGTTGGCCGTTCACCACTGAGGTCTTCGTGCGCCTGCTCCGCTTCGTGCCGCTGCTGTTCTTGCTGGCCTGCGCCTCGACGCCGTCCGCCCCGGACGCGCCCCTGGCGCCCCTGGCGCCCCCGGCGCCCCCGGTGCCGGCGGCGCCCCCGGTGACGGCGGCGACGACCGACCCGGCATCCGCGTCCGTGGACCCGGCCTGTCTCGCGCACGCGGACGCCAAGGATGGCGCGGTAGACAAGGTGATCGCGCGCTGCCCGAACTGCGGGCTGACGATGGACGGCAAGCCCGAGTTCTCGACCACGCTGGACGGCTACGAGGCCCACAGCTGCTCAGCGCACTGCAAGGGCGCGCTCGAGGCGGAGCCTGCGGCGGTCCTCGCGCGGTCGTGCAACCGGTAGTTCGCGCCCTCGCAAGTGTGGGCGGCCATCCACGTGCGGCACGGGTCGGCCGGATCAGCTGATCGCGACCTAGTTCGTCAGCACGTGCGCGCCGCAGGCGTCGAGCGGGTCAGCGATATGCCAGCGGTCGCGGCCGGCCTGCTTGGCCTCGTAGAGCGCGGCGTCGGCGCACCGCACCACCGCGTACGGCTCGACGCCCACCTTGGGCACGATCGTGGCTATGCCGATGCTCACCGTGAGCTGGCCGGATGGCGCGCCGGGGTGGGGCAGGTGCGCGGCCTGCAGGCGCTCCCGCAGGCGGAGCGCGACGTCCTTGGCGCCGTAGACGTCGGTGTCTGGAAGGATGAGCACGAACTCCTCGCCGCCGTAGCGGGCGGCGACGTCGTCGGCGCGGTGGATGGACGAGGCCAGCACCGACGCCAACTGCTGCAGGCAGGCGTCTCCAGCCTGGTGGCCGCACAGGTCGTTGTAGGACTTGAATTGATCGACGTCGATCATCAGCACGGCCAACGTCCCCTGGCGGCGGAGGTCGCGCTGCCACGCGGTGTTCAGGGCCAGCTCAAACATGCGGCGGTTGCCGAGCCCCGTGAGGTGGTCCTGCATCATCAGCTGCTCAAGCTGCGCGTTGACCTGCGTGAGCGACTTCGTTCGCTCGGTGACCAGCGCCTCCAGCGCCTGGTTCTGCCGGAACAGCGCCTCCTGGCGACGGCGGCGCACGCTGGCGTCGCGCAACACCCACAGGTACGCGAGCAGGAAGACGAGGGCCGTCACGCCGGCCTGGGCCAGCTTGAGCCGGAACAGAGGCACCTGGAGCGCACGTTCGACCTGCGCGCCGTCCACCCGGTAGATCACCGTCGCGTTGAGCGTGGGGAGGCGGGACGAGATCAGGTAGTCCTCACCGAACACCTGGAAGTGCGGCGCGAGCTCGTCGCTTGAGTCGATGATCAGCTGCTGGAACTCCGCGGGGAGCCTCTCGTCGACCGCGGGCACGCCACCGTCGCGCAGCAGCAGGCCGCCGTCTGCCTTGGAGATGTAGTAGGGCGTGAGTTGGCTCGAGCCGGTCCTGTCTGCGAGCAGCGTGCTGAACAGCTTGGACAGCAGGATGTCGTGGCCGACGGCGCCCGCCCACTGCCCGTCCTTGGTGAACGGGGCGACCACGCTGATCATCCACTGTCTGGCGGCCGGGTCGTAGCTGGTCGACGTCCAGCGGGGCTCGCCGGTCGGATTCTGCACGGGCGAGGTGAGCTGCACCCACTCGGTGTCGCGGTAGTCGAGCTTGGCGGTCGCGTCGTAGATGAACTCGGGCGCGGAGGGGAAGTAGATGACCTCGCCGTTGGTCAGCGGCAGCGTCCAGGTGTCGACGAACAGGTCGTTGAGCGCGCCCTGACCGAACAGCGCGGTCTGACGACGCGCGCGCAGGAAGAATCGCTGCGTCTCGTCGGTCAGCGACACGTCGGGCGGAATCCACACGCCAGCGTCCACGTCGGCGCGGAACAGATCGCGGCGGGTGCGCCACGCGCCATCGGCGTCACGCTGGGCGAAGGTCTGCAGCGCACCCTGCTCCTTCGCGAGATCCTCGGTTCGGTAGGAGATGGTCGCGGCGTAGCGGCGCGCGCTGTCCGTCGCGTCGGCGAGCGCGCCCTCGAACGCGGTGACCTCGCTATCGATCTCCAGGTGCTGCGCGTCGAGCTGCTTCTCGATGAGGTACCGAGCGGCTCGCGCCTCCACCGCCTGCGCGCCCAGGATGGCGATCGTGGTCAGGAGTCCGATCGTGATCGCGCCTCGGACCGGGAGCTCTTCAAGCGTAGGACGTTGCAGGGACATGAGGGGTGCCGTCTTTCGGGTAAAGCGGTGGTGATTGGACCCCTCGTCGATCCTGTGCGCCACTTGTAGGGGGGAACACGTATGCAAGGATCCAGACGGTCACTCGCCCGGTACGGCACGTGGATCGCGGGGCCGATCTGCCTGTGGGGCTCGGCGTGCGACGGGCCGGGTGCGCTGGAACACACGCCGAGCGAGGCCCTTCGCGCGTGCGCCGACGCCCCATCGGAGCTGCACACCATCGGCGACGTGATCACGCAGCTCAACAGCATGCCCGCGCCGGTGTCGGCGGCCTGCCTGGTGGCGACGGTGCCGCGCCCGCTTGCGCTGGTGGCGACCGAGGGGACGAACAGCGCGCAGCCCGCGTCTAGCCACCAGAGCCCGCGCATCTTCCTGCGCATGGACGGCCTGGTCATGGGCGTGGTGCCCGACGGCGACGGCGGCAAGCTGCTGGAATTCGGCGAGTGGGTGACGCCGACGCGCACCCTCAAGGGGGAGCTGGAGGCGCCGGTGCTCGGGCCGCTGGCCGACGACGCCGCCTACCAACACGCGCTCTACAGCGCGTCGTCGACGGCGTGCGGCCTGTGCCACTTGGGCGAGGCGCCGCACCCGACGATCCCGTCGGCGTTTGTGTCCGACGCGTTCCGTCCGCTCCCGGACTCGATCGTCACGCTCGACGAGCTGCGCGCGATGCATGACGCGTGCGTGGTCGAGCGGGACAGCGGCGCGCGGTGCGAGATGTTCCACGCGCTCTTCGACTTGGGCGACGTGGTGGACGGCCCGTTCGACGACGAGGTGTCCACCTTCACCCGCTGATCCGCGCGGACGTCTGCGCGTCGCGCCGGCTCAGGCGCGGCCGCCGTGGCGACCGTGGCCCGAGCTCTCCGCGCCGGTGTCGTTCGAGCTGTCGTCCGCGGCGTCCGTGTCGTCGGCGCCGTTGTCGTCGTCGGCCGCGTCGGTGTCGTCCGTGCCGTTGTCGTCACCGGCTTCCACGCCCGACCCGTTGTCGTCGCCGGCCTCGGCCGCGCCGCTGCTGGAGCCGACGGAGGCGCCCTGGCGCGTCGCGGAGGCGTCGGCCAGCGCGCCGGACAGGTCCTGGCAGCCGGTCGCCGAGAGGAGGATGACGGCGAGGAGGGGGAGGACGGTGCGGTTCATCATGGCGGACTCCAGTCGGCTCTTGGTGGGGGGCGTCCCGACCATCGGGATGCTCATCATGTAGCCGGACAATCGAACGCGGTACTCCTAGAGTGAGCGTTTGGCCGTTCGTTTTGTTGCCTGTTTGAATACGTATTCCTATTGGATACAGCATTCAGTACGCGCCTAAGGGGATGGTCCGACCGTGGCTTTCATCGGGCTCGGTGACCCGGAGTTCGGGCCCAGGCCCTCCCCTCGACCGGTTGGCGGGCGCTGGCCGCCCCGCGAGGTCCCGGAGCCAGTGCTGGGCCAGCATGCGCCGCTGCACGAGGGCTGCGTGCTCGTCGAAGGCGTGAAGGTCGTGCTGCGGACCGACGTGATGACCCGCGCGTCACGGTCCGCGCGGGGGGCCCCGTGTGACGAACGCGATACAAGCGCCGCTCGTCGGGAGTCCGGTTTGCGACGCCTTCCCTTGCTGCTCTGCCTGTCGTGCGCGGTCGCCGAGCCGCCCGCGTCCTCTCCGTTGGACCTGGTCGCGCCGCTCGGCGTGGGCGAGGCGCTCGCGGGCGTGATCACGCAAGAGGCCGCGCGCGTCGGCGGACCTGCGGGTGAGTCGCAGCTTGGCGACGTGATGCTCAAGAACTCGGTCGCGCGGTTCGTGATCCAGGGCGTGCGCGACGGCGGCGGGATCGCCAACCAGTCGGGCAGCCTGATCGACGCGGACATCGCGCGCCCCGCGGGCCAGCCAGACGCGGACCTGGTGACGGACTGGATGGTGATGGTCGACGTGGGCCACCTGCCGCGCGCGGAGTCGGTGACGGTGATCGACGACGGCGTGGAGTCTGGCGTGGCGGTGGTGCGGGTCAGCGGCCACGAGTCCTACCTGGACTACCTGGCGGGCGCGCTCGAGAACCACAACGTCGACGAGTACGGCCTGGTGTTCACGACCGACTACACGCTGCGCGCCGACAGCCCGCTGCTGGAGGTCAAGACCACGGTGACGCTGAACGGCGAGGCGCGCCGGCTGGAGCCGGGCGACGTGCTGATGGACGTGGCGGGCATCGGCGAGCTGTTCGTGCCGGGCGTGGGGCGCGTGGACAGCGCGCCCTCCAAGATCGACTGGCTCGGCTACGTCGACAGCGAGGATCGTGTGGCGATCGGCATGTTCGCGTCGGCGCCGGACTTGGGCGCGCACCCGAACATGGGCCTGGAGATCGTGAACTTCCTCCTGTCGGTGTCCTCGCTCTACATGCCCGCGGTGGAGTTGGACACAGGCGCGAGCACCACCTGGACGCGCTGGTGGGGCGTGGCGCCGGACCTGTCGACGCTGACCGACGCATGGCTCCCGGCCGCGGGCGTGGCCACGCGCGTGGCGTCCGTGACGGTGACCGCCGCGGATGGTCCGGTGGCGGGCGCGCGCGTCACGGCGCTGGTGGACGACCAGCCGTGGACCATGGGCTTCACCGACGCCAACGGCGTGTTTGAAGTGTCGGTTCCGACCACCGGGGCGGTGCGCTTCGTGGCCGACGGGTCGGGCAGCCACGTCGTGCGCGATCTGCCCGACGGCGCCGCGGACTACGGCCCGCTCGCGGGGCCGACGGCGCAGAAGGTGACGCTCGACGCGCTGGTCTCAGGCACCGCGCAGGGCGTGATCGCGCGCGGTCGTGGTCGGGCTGAGGCTGACGAAGGGCAGGCGCTGAGCCTGGGTGTGCCGGGCACGCTCCGGCTGGTGGCGCCGGACGCTGGCGCGTTCGAGGCGCGCGTACGTCGCACCGACGCCGAGACCGTGAAGGACGCCTACGGCGTGCCGCCGATCGACGGGCTGGCCGCGCTCGCCTACGCCCGCCACGGCGCAGTGGACGTGCCGATCGAGCCTGGCGAGTACGACGTGCTCGTGCAGCGCGGCGTCCGCTTTGAGCTCCACCAGGCGCACGTCACCGTGACGTCGGGCCAGACGACGACGGTGGAGGCGACGGAGCTGGTCGCCGCATGGACCGCGCCCGGCTGGTTCGGCGCGGACACCCACGTGCACTCCGCGCCCTCTTCCGATGGCAAGCTGACGCTCGCGGACCGCGCGCTGAACATGGCCGGCGTGGGCGTGCAGCTGTGGTTCAGCACGGAGCACGACGTGGTGGCCGACGCGCAGCCGCTCGTCACCGCGCTCGGCCTGGACGACGTGCTGCGCGCGGTGACGTCGGTCGAGGTGAGCCCTGTGGTGCGTGGGCACGCCAACGTGTTCCCGGTACAGTCCAAGCCTGAGCTGCCCAACGGAGGCGCGTGGCGCTGGTGGATGGACCCGGTGTCGACCACCGCGGAGCACTTCGCCAAGGTGCGGGCGAACCATCCGGGCGCGCTGGTGCAGGTCAACCACCCGTTCTCACCGGGCATGCCGTCGCTGGCAGGTTGGGAGCCCGGGCACGTGGCGCGCGGCGATCTCTGGTACGACGGGTTCGATCTGCTCGAGGTGGTGAAGGGCACCCGCGACGAACAGTCGGTCGCGCTCTACCTGGACCTGATCTCCCGCGGGATCCTGGTGGCGCCCATGGGCAACACCGACAGCCACTCGTTCACCGACAACGATCCCGGCCTCAACCTGACCTGGATCCTGTTGAAGGACACCAGCGGCCAGCCGGTGTCCACGGTGTCGGCGATCACCGACGACCAGCTCACCGAAGCCCTGCGCGCGCGGCGCACCGTCGCCAGCAACGGGCCCTTCCTCGACCTGTCGATCGCGCCCGGCAGCGTGATCACGCAGGCCGCGTCGCTCGACGTGGTGGCCCGCGCCCCTTCGTGGATGCAGGTCGACCGGCTGATGCTGCTGCGCGACGGCGTGGTGGTCGACACCGTCGAGGGCGACAGCGCCGTGTTCTCGCTGGACGCCGACGCCGACGCGAGCTTCGTGGTGACCGCTGAGGGCGACGTCGGCTTGAGCCCGCTGGGCGGACACCGGCCGTTCGCCATCACCAGCGCCATCCTGCTCGACCTGGACGGCGACGGCTGGGAGCCGCCGCTGCCGCCGCTCGAGCTCGGCCCGTAGCTAGACGCCGACCGCGCTCAGGTCGAGGTGGCCGTCGCGCACGGGCGGGCACCAGAAGGCCGCACCCGTCACGGGCTTGGAGAAGGTGAACAGCGCGTCAACGATGCCGTCCTCCAGGCCCGCCATGCGGCGCATCTGGCGGTTGAATACGTCGAGCGAGGTGGCGAAGGCCACGAAGTACAGGCCCTCCTCGGTGCCTCCGTCCACCTTGAGGCGGTAGGGGAGCGAGCGGCGCAGCATGAACGCGGGAGGATCGTACGACTCTTGCGCGGTGCGGTGCACGTGGCTGCTCGCGGGCGAGTCGTTCAGCTCGACGTCGTCGTGGAGGGTGCGGCCGATCATCGCCTCTTGCTCTGGGCGGGTGTGGGCGTGGAACCCGGCGAGGTCGTGCACCCAGCGCTGCGCCACCACGAACGAGCTCCCGGCGAGCGGGCCGTCTTGGAGGATGGCGGCGGCGATGGCGGCCTCACCCTTGGGGTTCTCGGTGCCGTCGACGAACCCCGTCAGGTCGCGCCCGCCGTGGAACTTGAAGCCGGCCACGTCCTCGGTGCGCAGCACGTACGGGGCGAGGGCCAGCTCCAACGCGTCGACGTGCGCCTGCGCCTCGGCGGGGGTGTGGCCGCGCCCGTAGGCCCACAGCGCGTGCGGGGTGACGGGGACGACGACCGCGCCGTTCTCAAGCTCGTCCAGCGGCTCCAGACCGACGACGGTGGCGCGCAGCGAGGCGGCGAACGACGGCCCGATGCCGACGATGATCGACGCGTCGACCTTGCGGTGCGTGAGCGCGACGCGGACATCGTGCGCGTTGCCGAGGACGCCCCACGCGCGGAAGTGGCCGAACGCGGGAGCGGGGAGGAGGATCGCGGGCTGGGTGGACATACAGACCTCGTTTGGGGGCACCCTTGCAGGCACGAGCCATGCCAGCACGCAAGGGCGAGTCAGAGCCGGTCACGCCCGGCGAGGATGGGCTGACGACGCTCACAATTCGGACGAGCGGCCTGGGGTCGCATGGTGCGCAGCACCCTCCGCGTGGTTTCGCGCACCCCGTTGCGGCTCAGGGCTTAGGCGTCGGATCCAGCGCGCCGGTCTGCCGCACGACAAAGCGCGTCACGCCGAACCCGGCGCGCTCGGCCGTGTGCAGCAGCGGCCCCAGCACCGACCACGGCACGCGCTTGTCGCACTCGACCAGCAGCTCGGGCGCCGGCGCGGCCTCGTCCGGCATGGTCCCGAGTGTCCCCACGACGAGGCCGGAGGGCGGCGTCGTGGCGGGGCGCGGCGCGGGCGGCGTCGTCTTGGCGAGCGCCTGCAGCGCGCTGGTGACGGTGGGCACGACGCCGTCGGTCACCGCGGCGGTGGGCAGGTGCGGCTTGCCGTCGGCCACGTCGAGCGCGATCACCGACGTGCCGCCGACAAACACCGCGGTGGACGTGACGGCGAGCGTGATGCGCGGCGTGAGCGCCTCACGCGCCGACGAGCTGGCCAGCTGCACAGGGTCTCCCGGCAGCGGCTGGAGCGACGTGGCCCCGTACAGCGTGAGCAGGAAGAGCAGGATGTTGATCATCATGTCGACCATGGCGGCGAGCATGAGCTCCCCCTCGGGGAACTCGTGGCGACGGCTGCGCTTGGCCCGCGCGCTCTTCATGTCGGCCCGTCCGCGAGCACCACGTCTGGGAACGGCGCGTCCTTGCCACCCACCGGCCCGCGCAGCGCGTCCATGGTCTTCACGATCACGTCGAAGGGCACGCCGGGCGCGGGCCGCACCACCACGCGCTGCTCGGCCGGGAAGCGCGTCTTGAGCTCGGCGCTCAGGCGCTCGAGCCCGTCGGCGTCCCACGCGGCCGGGTCGGCGCAGCCGCCGCGGCAGGGGAGCTTGCGCTCCACCGCGCCGGTCGCCTCATGCCAGCTGGCGGAGAAGCCGTCCTCGGTGAGCGCCACCTCAAACGACAGAGACTCCTTGTCCGGCGCCTCCACCACGCCCGCCGCGGGAGCCGCCACCTTCGACCCCACCTGCGCGTAGGTGTCGAACTGCGCGTTGACCAGCATGAGCTGGATCAGCAGCGACACCATGTCGAGCAGGGGGATGAGGTTGATGCCCGGCGGCAGCCGGGACAGTCGGCGCCTGGAGCGGCTCATGCCTGCGGCGCCTCCACGGGGGCCGCGGCCTTACGCTGCCGCGTGTGGAGCAGCATCACCACGCGCGCGGCGCAGCGGTCCACGTCGTCGAGGATGCTGTTGCCCTTCTCGACGAGGATGGCGTAGGCGGCCAGCGTGGGGATGGCGACCGCGATGCCGCCGGCCGTCGCGTACATCGCCATGGCGATGCCGCCCGCGAGCATCGACTGGCGCGTCTCGACGTCGGCGTGGCTCACCGCGTCGAACGACTGGATCAGGCCCGTGATGGTGCCCAGCAGGCCGAACAGCGTCACGACGTTGGCGATGGTCGCCAAGTAGCCCGTGCGGCGCTGCACCAGCGGCAGCGCGTCGAGCGTGGCCTGCTCCACGGCCAACGCCAGGTCGTCGCGGTCGTCGTTGGCGTGCACCAGGGCCGCCTTCACCACGTTGGCGAGCGGCGCCTGCGGCTCACCGAGGCAGTGCTGGATCGCCCGGTCCAGGTCGCCCACCAGCACGTGCACCTCGATCGCCTTCATGAACGGCTCGGAGGCGATGGAGGCGGGGAGGAACAGGAAGTACAGCCGCTCGATCGAGATCAGCAGCGACAGCACAGCGCACGCGGCGACTGGCCACAGGAACACGCTGTGGCTCATCAGCTCCATCATGGCGGGAGGCCTCCAATGGGCTGGGGATACTGTGGCGGCGGGAGCGTGTCGATCGGGGGATGGACACGAGGTGTCGGGGGCGCCGCCCTCCCCCTGGCGCCGGGTGGGTAAAACGAAGAAGGGCGGGCCCCGCCTGCGCAGGACCCGCCCCGGTTCACCGACTCAACGGCTTACGGCGCGTAGGAAGACGCCGCGCCGACCGTCACGTTGCGGGGCTGCAGCAGCTCCAGGAAGGTGAGTTTGGTGCCGTTCGTCGTGCCGACGTAGGGCCAAGCCATGATGACGTGATCGTTGAGCAGCGTGGTGCCGCGCTGCAGGTTGACCTCACGCACCGCGGGGGCCGGGTCGAAGTCCTGGCCAGCGAGCGCCAGGTAGCGGCCGGTGCCGTCCGTGGTGGGTGTGGCGAGCGAGGCGGGCGGGGTGACCCAGCCGAGCCACAGGCCGTACTGGTTGGCGCCGTAGCTGGCCTGCGCCCAGCGGTAGGCGCCGTCGCGCGTGCCGGCGCCGCCGCCGCTCGGGATGTTAGCGACGTTGTCGATCTGCCAGGGGCGGACCGCCTGGCTCCACGACGCGCCCTGCGGCCCGATGTGCGAGTAGCGCGAGGTCTGGAAGAGGACCTTGCTGTAGACCTCCTGGCGGCCCTGGAACACGATCGTGAGGTAGTGGAAGTCGATCCCACCGTAGTCGTTGAAGGTGCGGCCGTAGTCGTCGACGATGGTGACGAGCGGGCCCTCGTGCACGACGGTGAGGATGCCCGACGTGTCGAACGTGGCGCTGGCCCACGACGCGAGCGCGCCGCCGCCGACCGGGCCGAAGTAGGCGCCGTTGCCGACCAGGGTGCTGGTCTGGTCGCCGACGCTGGGCTTGCCCGCCGCCGCGAGCGACGACACGAGGCCGCCGAGCGCGCGGTCAAAGCTGACGCTCACCAGGCCGTTGTCGACCGTCAGCTGGTTCGGGTGAAGCTGCGGCCCAACCTTGGTGATGGTGGCGCCGGTCAGGGCCGGGCGCGCGGTGGGCGCGGTGGCGTTCTTGGCCGTGCTCGTGAAGTAGAGCGAGAAGGTGCGGGTTTCGCCCACGTCGAGCGTCTCACGGGTGGAGAGGTCGCCGTCCTCGTCGTAGCGGAACACGACCGTGCCGACGCCGTCGTCGGGGGGGCTGGTGCCGTCGCCGGAGTCGAGCAGGCCGGTGAACTCCTCGATGAACTCGCTCGGCACCTCGAACACGCCGGCAGCGCAGTCGTCGCTCGCCACGCGCACGCCGTCGGGCGTGAGGCCCGACGCGTCGCCGAGCTGGGTGAGCACCGCGCCGCCGTCAAAGTCGAGCGTGATCATGGGGGCTTCGAGCGCGGTGGCGCCGCCAGTGACCGTGAAGGTCTGGCGGTAGGCCCACTGCGAGTCCCACCAGACGCCCTCGTCGACCACCCTGTCGCAGTTGTTGTCGAAGCCGTCGCAGACCTCGGCCGCGCCGGGGTTGACGGCGTTGACGGCATCGTCGCAGTCGCTGCTGTCGGACACGGCGTCCGCGGGCAGCGTGCAGAGCAGGTAGGGCACGGCGCTGTTGCCGTAGCCATCCGCGTCCGCGTCCTGGAAGCCGGAGAGCGCGGTGCTGATGTCGAGAGCCGGATCGGCGTCGTCCACGAGCGAGGCCGCGTCGCAGTTGTTGTCCTGGCCGTCGCACACCTCGGCCGCGCCGGGGTTGCGGTTGAAGTCGGCGTCGTCGCAGTCGCCGGCCACGTCCACGGTGCCCGCGGGCAGCGTGCAGGCGGTGAACGCCGAGCCGTCGAGGCCGTAGCCGTCGCCGTCGTCGTCCAGGTAGCCGGTGAGCACGGTGCTGGCGTCGAACGCGGGGTCGGCGTCGTCGATCAGGCCAGCGGCGTCGCAGTTGTTGTCCTTGCCGTCGCAGACCTCCGCGGCGTTGGGGCTGCGGTCAGGATCGGCGTCGTCGCAGTCACCGGCGACCAGGGTGTTGCCCAGGTTCACGGTGCACGCGACGAACAGCGTGTCGGCGGGGCCAAAGCCGTCGCCGTCGGCGTCCACGTACTGGACCTGCGCGGTGGACTGGTCGAGCAGGGGGTCCGCGTCGTCGATCAGCAGGCCGGCGGCGACGTCGCAGTTGTTGTCCTTGCCGTCGCAGATCTCGGGCGCGCCGGGGTTGCGCTCGAAGTCGGCGTCGTCACAGTCGGTGGAGTCGACCACGTAGCCAACCGGGACGCTGCAGGACTCCTGGAAGTCGATGGCGGAGCCGAAGCCGTCGCCGTCCACGTCCGCGTAGTAGGTGCCCGTGGTGCTCAGGTCGACCAGGGGGTCGTCCGCGTCGAACAGGGTGTCGCAGTTGTTGTCCACGCCGTCGCAGATCTCAAGCGCGTCGGGGTTGATGGCGACGTCCGCGTCATTGCAGTCGGTGCTGTCCGCGACGTAGCCAGCGGGCGCGGTGCACGCGTCCACCGACGTGTTGGGATCGCCAAAGCCGTCCATGTCGGCGTCGGCGTAGGCCAGCACGACCACGGACGAGTCGAAGTTGGGATCGTCTGCGTCGACCAGGTCGTCGCAGTTGTTGTCGACGCCGTCGCAGACCTCGACCGCGCCGGGGTTGATCTCCCCGTTGACGTCGTCGCAGTCACCGCCGACGCGCACGGCGCCGACAGGCGCGGTGCACGACGTGCCGATCTCGACGCCGCCGTAGCCGTCCAGGTCGACGTCCGAGTAGGCCAGCGTCGCGTCCGTGGCGCCGTCCGGATCCTCGTCGTCGACGGCGCCGTCGCAGTCGTTGTCGATCCCGTCGCAGATCTCCGCGGCGGTGGAGTTCACGAGGGCGTTGGTGTCGTCGCAGTCGTCGGTGCCCGAGAACCCGTCACCGTCGGCGTCTTTGGTGGCGCAGCCCACCAGGAGCATCGCGGCGAGAATGAGGGATGAACGCATTGGAATCCTCCGATTAACCAGCAACTCAGTCCTACCCGAATCGCGAGCAAGGGCCCACGATGTCGGACTTTTTTGCCCGAGGGTTTTGTTCCGTTTTGCAAGGAACGCGCCAAGACCTCGCCTGACGCGCGCATGGCCGCGGACCGGTGACTTGGGGCCCGGTGCGTCAATTTGCCACATGTCTTGAAGGAGCGGTTAGAGAAGCCGCAGTTCTCCGGCGTAGAGGCCTGCATCATGACGCTCCGGACCTGCCTGCTCGCCACCTTGTTTTTCTGCGTGACGGTCGCGACCCACCCTGCCTACGCGGCAGGTCTGGCCGACGACCCCGGGCTCTCCATCGCCGTGAGGGACGCGCTCGCCGCCCGCCCAGAGCTGGCCCGGGACGCCGCCGCCGTGCGCGCGGACGCCACGCTGGCCGCGCAGTCGCTCGCGCTGCCGGACCCGGTCCTGTCGGTGTGGTACCAGAACGAGTCGTTCAACCGCATCCAGCCCGGCAAGATGCTGGACAGCTACCCGACGATCATGCTGGAGCAGACGCTCCCCTCCGCGGGCACGCGCAGCCTGCGTGAGGAGCAGGCAGGCTGGCTGCTGTCCGCGTCGCAGGCTGGCTTGGAGCGCACGCGCCTGACGGTGGTGGCCGACGTGCAGCGTGTTTGGGTGGACCTGCTGCTGGCGCGCGCCCGCCTGGGTCTTCAGGCGCGCTCTGAGGCGCTCTGGGCGGACGCCGAGTCCGCGGTCCGGTCTCGTTATGAGGCGGGCCAGGCGCCGCAGTCTGACCTGATCCGCGCGCAGCTTCAGCGCACGCGCCTGCAGCAGCGTCGCCACGCGCTGGAGGCGGACGAGCACCTGGCGATCTCCGCGCTCAACCGCCTGACCGGTCGTGCGCCGACCGCGCCGATCGACACGCCGGTGGCGCTCTCGTCGTGGTCTGACCCGACTGTGCCCGGGCTGGACGCCGCGCTGGCGGACGCGGTCGCGCGTAGCCCGGAGCTCCGCGCGGCCGGCGCGCTGGCGGGGGCGGCGGCCACCCGGGTGTCGCTGACGGAGAAGGGGCGCTTCCCAGACCTGATGCTCTCGGCGGGCGTGATGCCGCGATGGGGAGACTTCTCGCCGATGTGGCAGCTGGGGCTGTCGACGACGCTGCCGGTGTGGACCGCGATGCGTCAGGCCCCGGCGGTGGACGAGGCGACCGCGCGTCAGGCCGCCAACGTCGCCGATGAAGCGGCGATCCGCGCGCTGCTGGAGCAGCGGGTGGCCGATCGCGTGGCCCTGCTGGGCTCCGCCAACGCGGTGAACCAGCTCTACCGCACCGACCTCCTGGTGCAGTCCGAGTCCGCGCTCGGCAGCGCGCTCGCGCAGTACAAGGCGGGGGCGGTGCCGTTTGGCGCCATGCTCGACGCGGGCGCCGGCTTCTTGTCCGACCAGGACGCGTACCTGGGGTCCGTCGCGCAGGCTTGGACGCTGTCGATCGAGCTGGCCGAGGTCCGCCTGGACCCGGCGTCGGGCGCGGCGGCGTCGGCGGGCTTTGGCCCGTCGTCCACCACCAACAGCAACACAGGAGGATCCGCCGGCGGGTCCTCAGGGATGTAGGTCGCACCATGCGAAGCGTGTCGTCGTTGCTGTTCTGCCTGGGCCTATCTGGCGCGCTGCTTTCCGCGTGCGGGGCCACGGAGCCGACCGCCGCCGTGGCGAACGCGCCACGCTACAGCTGCCCGATGCACCGGAACGTGGTGCGCGATCATGAAGGCGACTGCCCGATCTGCGGCATGCGCCTGGTGCCGGTCAAGGACGACGCGACGCCCGCCGCAGCGGTGGGTCCGCGCACCATCCTGTTCTACCGCTCGCCGATGGACCCCAAGCAGACCTCGCCCACGCCGCGCAAGGACGAGATGGGCATGGACTACGTGCCTGTCTACGCGGACGACGCAGTGGTGGCCGCCGGTGAGATCGCCGGTCGTGCGGTCGTCACGCTGGACGCCGCGCGCCAGCAGCTGATCGGCCTGCGCACCACGCACGCGGTCATGGGCAAGGTTGGCGGCATCTGGCGCACGGTGGGCCGAGTCGAGGCCGAGCCGACCCAGGTTCGCTCCGTCACCGTGAAGATCGCGGGCTACGTCGAGAAGCTGTTCACCGACTCGGTGGGCGCGCCTGTTCGCCGCGGTCAGCCGCTGTTCTCGCTCTACAGCGCCGACCTTCTTGCGGCGCAGGAGGAGTACCTGCTCGCGCGACGCAGCCGTGACGCGCTGCGCGACGCGGGGGGCAACGTGGCGAACGGCGACGCGCTGATCGACGCCGCCGCACGCAAGCTGTCGCTGTGGGACGTGCCGTCGTCGGGCGTGCGGCGGCTCGAGGAGGGCGGCAAGGCCGACGGCGTGATGACCGTCGTGGCCCCGGACGACGGGCTGGTGACGGCGCTGCCGATCACGCAGGGAGCGGCGCTCCAGCCGGGTCAGATGGCCTGTGAGATCACCAACCTCGACGACGTGTGGGTGATGGCGGACGCGTATCAGGCGGACCTCCCGAAGATCCGCATCGGGATGGGCGCGACCTACACGGTGGAGGCGCTCCCGGGTCGCACGTTTGAAGGCGATGTCTCGGTGATCGAGCCGTCCTTGGATCCCGTGACGCGCACCGCGCGGGTGCACCTGCACGTGCACAACCCCAAGATCGAGATCCGACCTGGCATGTTCGGCGAGGTGATGTTCCAGGGCTCCCCACACGATTCGCTGCTGATCCCGGCCGACGCCGTGATCCCCAGCGGCACGCGCGACATGGTGTTCGTGGCGCTGGGGGAGGGCCGGTTTGAGCCGCGCGAGGTGGTGCTCGGCGAGCGCAGCCGCGACGCCGTGCCGATGGTCGAGGTGCAGAGCGGGCTGGTGGAGGGCGACGAGGTCGTCACCCGCGCGAACTTCCTGGTCGACGCTGAGTCCTCGCTGCGCGCGTCGCTCGCGGCCGTGCGCGGAGACTGACCATGATCCACAGCGTGATCCGGTTCAGCGCGACGAACCGCCTGCTGGTGATCCTCACGTCGCTGCTCCTTCTGGTGGCGGCCATCGAGTCGATGCGGCGCATCCCGCTCGACGCGCTGCCCGACCTGTCCGACACGCAGGTGATCATCTACTCGCGCTGGGATCGCAGCCCGGACATCCTCGAAGATCAGGTGACGTACCCGATCGTGAGCGCGCTGCTGGGATCGCCCAAGGTCAAGGCGATCCGCGGCTTCTCGGACTTTGGCTACAGCTTTGTCTACGTGGTGTTCGAGGACGGCACCGACCTGTATTGGGCGCGCACGCGCGTGCTCGAGTCGCTGTCGCGCATCACGCCGCAGCTGCCGACGGGCGTGAAGACCGAGCTGGGGCCCGACGCCACCAGCCTAGGCTGGGTGTTTCAGTACGCGCTGGTCGACCGCACGGGGCAGAACACCAACGACGAGCTGCGCAGCTACCAGGACTGGTTCCTGAAGTACGCGCTGCAGGGCGTGAAGGGCGTGGCCGAGGTGGCGGCGGTGGGCGGTCAGGTCCGCCAGTACCAGGTGACCGTGAACCCTGACGCGCTCGCCGCCTACAAGCTGCCGCTGGAGGCGGTGGTGGAGGCCGTGCGACACGGCAACAACGACGTCGGCGGGCGTCTCTTGGAGATCGCCGGCCGCGAGTACATGGTGCGTGGTCGTGGCTACATCCAGTCCACCGCAGACATCGAGAAGATGGTGCTGGTGGCCAAGGACGGCGTGCCGGTGACGGTGGGCGATGTGGCGACCGTGGCGCTCGGCCCCGAGATGCGGCGCGGGATCGCCGACCTGGACGGGCAGGGCGACGTGGTGGGCGGCATCGTCGTCATGCGCCAGGGCGAGAACGCGCTGGCCGTGATCGACCGCGTGAAGGCGCGCCTGGAGGAGCTCAAGCCGTCGTTCCCGCCAGGCGTGGAGGTGGTCACCACCTACGACCGCTCCGAGCTGATCGACCGCGCGATCGACACGGTGTCGCACAAGCTCATCGAGGAGATCGCGGTCGTCTCGATGGTGATCCTGCTGTTCTTGTGGCACATCCCGTCGGCGACCGTCCCGATCGTCACCATCCCGTTGAGCGTCGCGCTCGCCTTCATCCCCATGTACCTGCTGGGGATCGAGGCGAACCTGATGTCGCTGTCGGGCATCGCGATCTCGATCGGCGTGCTGGTCGACGGATCCATCGTGGAGGTGGAGAACGCGTACAACCGGATCCACCAGTGGATCGCGGGAGGCAAGAAGGAGGACTTCCATACGGTGCGGCTCAACGCGCTGCTGGAGGTGGGGCCGTCGGTCTTCTTCTCGCTGCTGGTGATCGCGGTCGCGTTCTTGCCGATCTTCACGCTGGTGGATCAGGAGGGCAGGCTGTTCCGCCCGCTCGCCTGGACCAAGAACCTGACGATGGCGATCGCCGCCGTGCTTGCCCTCACGCTCGACCCCGCGCTGCGCATGTCCTTCGCGCGCGCCGAGCCGTTCACGTTCCGACCCGCCTGGCTCGCGCGGATCGCGTCCACGCTGTTCGTCGGCACCTACCACCCCGAGGAGCGCCACCCGATCAGCCGCGCGCTGCACGCGCTCTACGAGGGCCCGTGCCGGTTTGTGCTGCGCCACGCCAAGGCGACGATCTTTGTGAGCGCGCTCCTTGTCGCGGCCACCCTGCCGGTGTTCCTGTCGCTCGGGTCCGAGTTTATGCCGCCGCTGCGCGAGGGCAGCCTGCTCTACATGCCGTCGGCGGTGCAGCCGGGCATGTCGGTGACCGAGGCCCAGACGGCGCTGCAGACGCAGGACAAGATCCTCTCGGGCTTCCCTGAGGTGGCGAGCGTGTTCGGCAAGGCGGGCCGGGCCGACACGTCCACGGACTCCGCGCCGCTGAGCATGATGGAGACGACCATCCTGCTCAAGCCCGAGGCCGAGTGGCGCGAGGTGCCGCGCTGGTACTCGACGTGGGCGCCTGAGTGGTTGAAGTCGGTGCTCCGCACGGGCTGGCGCGACCGGATCACCGAGAGCGCGCTCATCGCCGAGATGGATGCCGCCTTGCAGATCCCCGGCATCAGCAACGCGTGGACCCAGCCGATCAAGGGCCGCCTCGACATGCTGTCGACCGGCATCCGCACGCCGGTCGGGATCAAGATCGCCGGGCAGGATCTCAAGCAGATCCAGGAGCTGGCGCTCAAGGTCGAGTCGATCCTCAAGACGGTGCCGGGCACGCGCAGCGTTTACGCGGAGCGCGTCGCCGGCGGCTACTTCCTGGACTTTGTGCCCGATCGCGACAAGCTCGCACGCTACGGCCTCACCATCGACCAGGCCAACATGATGGTGATGACCGCGGTGGGCGGCGATGACCAGACGACCACCGTCGAAGGCCGGGAGCGCTACGGCGTGAACGTGCGCTACGCGCGCGACTACCGCGACAACGTGGAAGATCTGAAGCGCGTGCTGCTGCCGCTCCCGGACGGTCGCGGACAGATCCCGATGTCCGAGATCGCGACGCTGCAGCTGGTCGAGGGCCCGTCGATGATCCGAGACGAGAACAGCCTGCTCACCGGCTACGTCTTCGTGGACTTCGACACGGCCAAGGTGGACGTCGGCCACTACGTCGACACCGCCAAGGCCGCGGTGGCGGCGGGCCTGGTGCAGCCGCCGGGCATGTCGATCACCTGGAGCGGGCAATACGAGAACATGCTGCGCGTGAAGGAGCGCCTGACCTGGATCCTGCCGCTCACGCTCGCGCTGATCTTTGGCCTGCTCTACCTGAACACCAAGTCGGCGTTTAAGGCGTCGCTGGTCATGCTGGCCGTGCCGTTCTCCGCGATCGGCGCGGTGTGGCTGCTCTGGGCGCTTGACTACAACGTGTCGATCGCGGTGTGGGTGGGCTTGATCGCGCTGCTGGGCTTGGACGCTGAGACGGGCGTGTTTATGCTGCTCTTCCTCGACCTGTCGATCGACGACGCCAAGGCCCGCGGCCAGCTGCGGACGACCGGCGATCTGGTGGAGGCGATCATCCACGGCGCGGTCAAGCGCGTGCGCCCCAAGGCCATGACCGTCACCGCCGCCTTCATGGGCCTGCTGCCGATCATGTGGTCGACCGGCGCGGGCTCCGACCTGATGAAGCGCGTCGCGGCACCCATGGTGGGCGGGCTGGTGACCTCGTTCGCGCTGGAGCTGCTGGTCTACCCGGCGGTGTACTTCCTGTGGCACAGGCGTGACGTGGTGGAGGGCGGGCCGACCGCGTCGCCGGACGTGCTCGCGGCCGCGTCGGTGGAGCCCGTCGCGACCTGATGGTGTTCCGGGCCGGAAGGAACGGGAAGGCACGTGCGTCAGGCCGCCGTCATGGCCGATCCGTCCGCCCGGGCATACGCGTCGGCTCGTCGGGGCCTGCGAACATCGGGCCCCATCCGGAGGCCTGATGTTGCCCGTGATCGTGTCCTGCCTGCTTGCGTCTGCGCTGGCCCAAGAGCCTGCTCCCGCCGCCACCCCGGCCCCGGCTCCTGCGACCGATGCGGCGCCGGTCGACCCGCTTCTGGCGGCGTTGGACCTACCGAACGTGGCCGTAAAACTGCGCGAGGAGGGCGTGCCCGAGGAGGAGGTCCGCACCGCGCTCCGCTCCGCGCAGGAGCGCCACGTCTCCGCCGGTGAGACCCACGACGCGCTCGACGCGGCCGAGGGCGCGGTCCGCGAGCATGGCACCGTCGATCACTTCGGCGGCTTCATCCAGGAGCAGCTCGAGTCCGGCAAGCGCGGCGAAGAGCTGGCCGAGGCGATCCGCACCGAGCACGAGCAGCATGGCCAAGGACCGAGCGGCGAGCACGGTGAGCGCGAGGGCCAGGAGCGCGGTGAGGGCGGCGAACGGGGCGAGGCCGGGGAGCGCGGCGAGGCGGGCGAGCGCGGTGAGGCCGGGGAGCGCGGCGAGGCGGGCGAGCGCGGTGAGGCCGGGGAGCGCGGCGAGCCGGGCGAGAAGCGCCCGGAGTCGAGCGGCCACGGCGAGCCGGGCGAGAAGCGCCCGGAGTCGAGCGGCCACGGCGAGCCGGGCGAGAAGCGCCCGGAGTCGAGCGGCCACGGTGAGCAGGGCGAGCACCGCCCGGAGCAGGGTGAGGGCAGCAAGCCCCGTCCGTCCGGCGGCGACCACCGCCCCGAGGGCTCGCGTCCCAGCTCCGAATCCCACCCCTCTGGCCACTGAGGTCCCCATGTCCCGCATCTTCTGCCTGGCGATCCCCTTGCTCTTGGCCGCCGGCTGCGGCGGCAGCGCGCCCACCGAGCCCGCGCCCGCTGTGGCCCCCGCGGTCGACGAGGCGCTGGTCGATCGCGCCGTGGCGATCGGCAAGGCGATCAAAGCCGACCCGACGCACGTCGACGCGGTGCTCTCGGCGAACCAGATCAGCCGCGCCGACTTCGAGGCGCTGCTGTTCAAGATCTCCGAGGATCCAGCCTTGGCGGCGCTGTACGTGAAGAAGCGCGCGCCCTGATCGGCGCACCGAGCCCGCCCTGCGAACAGGGCGGGCACCACCCTGCACGGTTGGGTGGACGCGGTCGCTGAGCGCTGAGCCGCGTCCGCTTCGGCGCGTCTACTTGTTGGGCTGCGGCGTCATGCGCAGCCACGGGCGCACAACCTTGAAGCCCTTGGGGAAGCGCGTCGCGAGCTCGGCCGGGTCCTGGATGGCCGGGACGATGACGACGTCGTCGCCGTCCGTCCAGTTGGCGGGCGTGGCGACCTTGTAGTTGTCCGTGAGCTGCAGCGAGTCGATCACGCGCAGGATCTCGTGGAAGTTGCGACCGGTGGAGGCCGGGTAGGTGATGATCGCGCGGATCTTCTTGTTCGGGTCGATGAAGTAGACCGAGCGGACGGTGAACGTGTCCGGCGCGTCGCTCGTCAGCATGTCGTACAGGCGGCTGACCTTGCGGGTCTCGTCCCCGATGATCGGGAAGTTCATGGTGCAGCCTTGGGTCTCCTCGATGTCGCCGATCCACTTCTTGTGGTCGACCACGCCGTCCACGCTGACCGCGATCATCTTCGCGTTGCGCTTCTCGAACTCGGGCTTGAGCTTGGCGGCCGTGCCCAGCTCGGTGGTGCACACCGGCGTGAAGTCCTTGGGGTGCGAGAAGAGGATGACCCACTTGTCGCCGATCCACTCGTGGAAGGAGATCGGGCCCTCCGTGGTGTCGGCGGTGAAGTCGGGGGCGATCTGAGTGATGTGCAGGCCCATGGGGTGCTCCAAACAACGCACGGGGGACAGTCCCCGGGCGGAGGCGGACCGTAGGACCCACCGCTCGCGTCGTCAACGTGGGCAGGTAAATCGTGGCATGCGGCCGCGAGGACGCGCGGGCGTCGTGGAAAGTCCGCGCGAGCGCGCCACCTGGTCCGCTGGGCTAGGGGTCGGCGAGCGAGGTGCTCATGCGCTGGTCGGTCCCGTGCCTCCTGCTCGCGGCGTGCACCGCGAGCACGCCCACCTCACCCGACGACACCGACGCGATCGAGGTCCCCGCAGATCTAGGCGTGGGTGTGGTCTCCGCGACGTTCGTCGACGCGAGCCGCGGCACGCCGGCGAACGGGGACGCGCCCGCCATCGACCGCCGCACGCTGCCTGCCCGCGTTTGGTACCCGTCGAGCGTGGACCCCACGGTGCCATCGATGGAGGACGCGCCGCTCGACACGACGATGCCCTGGCCGATCGTCGTGTTCGTGCACGGCTCGTCCGCCACGCCGATCGTATACGGGTGGGTGGGCGAGGCGCTCGCGCGGCGCGGCCTGATCGTGGTCGCGGCGGACTTCCCGTCCACGTCGCTGTTCTCGGAGGGTGGCCCGACCGACTGGCACGTCGAGGCGCAGCCCGGCGACGTGTCCTTCCTGGTCGATCGG
>CAIOSP010000100.1 GCA_903861005.1 uncultured Pseudomonadota bacterium | reverse complement strand
GACGACGGAGCACGGGCACGATCGCCGACCGCAGCTTCGACGCCGGCGCGAACACGCCATGGTAGCGGATCAAGTGCTGCCCCTTCGGCGGCACCTGCGCGGCCAGGCGCCCCACGAACTCCAACGCGCTGAACTCCACCGTCTCCGTCCCATCGTCCCACACGTTCCGAAGCCTCAGTTGGACCCGGTCGTCGGGGAGCGCGTACAGCCGAGACAGCGCCACCGCAGGTCCTTCCGACCGGGACGCAGTACGTACCGACAGATCTTCTCCAGGCCGTCTCGGTCCTTCGCCGAGACTCGAACCCCGGCGTGCAGGCTCGTCCACCCTTCAGACGCCTCCAGCCCCGCCCCGTGACGCCGCGGGCGCCGCTCGCCCCGCTTGCGCGACGCCCCTGGCGACCACGACGGGCCAAACGCCGAGCGGTTCATCAGCGACGCCAGCTCCAGCACCTGCTGCGCGTCGTCGGGCTCCTGTTCGTCCGCGGGACGCGCGGGGATCAGGCGCGCGAGGTCCGCCGCCACCGCCTCGACGACCGTCGACACGTCGCCTAATGTCGGGGGGCTGGTCGAACGGAACTGCACCGCGCCGTCCGCGTCGGCGGACCAGCTCCCGTCGGCGAACAGGACGTGAAAGTGGACGTTCAAGTTCAGCGTCGAGCCGAAGCGCTGGATCACGGTCACGCTGCCCGGGTGACCGCCAACCCGGCGCCGGTAATACGCGCCGACGTGCTCGATCAAGATCGCCAGCGCGGCCGACACCAGCTTGGGGCGCCACGCCAGCGCGAGGCGCTGCTCCATCGGCAGCGACAACACCCACTGGCGGACCGGGACCTCGGGGAACAGGCCCTCGACCCAGTTCGCGGCGCCCTGCGCCATGCGGCGGCCGCCACAACGGGGCCGGGGTCGCGCACGACCAGAAGGCGCGGCCCTTGCACGACACCGCGACCACCCGGTTGATCCGGCACCCGTCGCACCGCACCCACAGGAAGCCCTCGGCGGGGTCGCCGCACGCAACCGCCGCGCGAAGCTCGCCCACCACGTGCGTCGACATCGAGCGGCCGGACGCCTCGACTTGGGCCAGCACCAGGGGCAGGCTCCGGCCGATAAAGGCGCGGAACTGCTCGGGCGCGATCGGCTCCGGATCGGTCGGCAGGGCGAGGAGGTGCATCCTCCAGGCATGGCGCCGGAACCGCGCGCCGGGTCGGCGGAGGTGGACAAGGCGCCGTGGACTTCCGCCGCGTTGGGGCGCGCCCGCTCGACGACGTTGCCGCCCGGCGTGTTCTATGACCTCTCCTACGGCGCTTCACGCGGGCGCGACCGCTGCGCCATCGACATCACCGACTTGGTGACGGACGCGAACGCGATCGTGCGGGCGCCGCTCTCCGTCACCCAGGATGCCCGCACGCTGATGAACGCGATGTTCTTGCCGCGCCGCTCCAGGGTGCTGACCAGCTCGATCTCAGCGCCGCCGGGTGCGGCGTCCGTGAGCGTGAAGTTGGCCGAGTGAGTCGCGGCGCTCTCGTGGTCTTCAAGGGCGGTGACCACCGCCAAGAACGCGGTGTAGTCGAGCAGCGCGTAGAGCGCGGTGCCGTCCAAGCCGCCGTGGCCGCCGGTGATGGGCGGCGTGACCCGCGCGCGGGTGACGGCGCGCCCTGGCGTCTGCTCGACGATCACCAGCTCGGCCGTGCGCGCCATGGGCAGCGCGACCATGTGCTCGTTGCAGCGGGCGAGGTGCTCAGGGGAGGGCGCGGGCATGACGACTCCAAGGTGGCGCGCCGACTAGCCCGGCGTGCGCCCCGCTGACCAACGCCCGCGCGATCGTCCGAGCCCGCAAAGGCGGCACGACCGGTGCTAGTTGCCCAGGGCGTGAACGAGCGCCGGGCTCGGCGCACCAGCCTGTGGGGTGCCCATGACCATCAACCTGCTCCGTCCCGCCCTCGCCACCGTCGCGCTGCTGACGGCCGCCGCGCTGACGCCCACGCTTGCGCATGCCGGCGGCGACAACATCCTCGGCGGCCGCGTGACCAGCCAGAACCAGCTGTACGCCACGGCCGGCTTCCCGGACGTCGAGTTCGGCGTGCACCTGCCCTTCGGCAAGTTCGAGGTCACGCCCAACTTCCGCTTCGCGTTCGCCGACAACGGGTACGGCTACGGCGGCTACGGGTTTGGCATCGGCGCGCTGTCGGCCCAGCCGGGCGTCGCGGCGCGCTGGCAGCTGCTCGACAAGGACCACTGGAGCGGGTCGCTGACCCTGTCGTTCCCGATCATCCTGAGCTTCGGCGGGTACTACGGCTACGCGTCCGGCGTGGGTGTGGGCGTGGGCCTGTTCCACCCTGGCTTCATGGTCACCTACGCGATCAGCGATCAGGTCGATCTGGACTTTGGCGCCGAGCTCACCGACGACCTGCGCATCGCCGACGGCGCCGTGTGGTTCAGCGGCGGCGTGCCGCTCAAGTTCGGCGCCGAGTTCCACATCGCCGACAAGATGCAGCTCGCGGCACGCTTCGAGGGCGGGCCGGGCTTCTCGGCGGGCGCCGGGTGGGGCTACAGCGGCGTGGGCGTGTACCCGATCGTGCGCGGCGTGTTCGCGTTTGGGTACTCGTTCTAGCGACGACGTCCGCGACCGAGTCGAGCGCCGCGGCACGCCCCTCACCGCCCGCTCCCCTCCTCCCGCAGCCCTTCGTGCGCGAGCTCCAGCGTCTCGATCGCCATCGCCGACGACGTCCCCGACAGCTCGGGCCCCGCCCAGCTCACCGGCCAGATCGCGTCGGCGCTGTAGCGGCGCATCTCCTCGCCCGCCTCGTCGTACACCACGATCGCGCCGGTCTTGCGCGCGTCCAGGTCGCCGCGGAGGAACTCGTCGCGCCAGGTGAACACCGCGGGGCTGGCGGTGACGCCGACCGTGAGGACGATCTGGCCCCAGGTGGTGACGCCCGCGAAGCGGTGCTTGCGGTCGTTGAGGCCACCCTCGGCGATCTCGATGACGTCGGTGCGACCGGACAGGCCCGTGCAGCCGGCGAAGTGGGCGACCTCGACCCCCTCCAGCTCGAGCGCGAAGTGGTGGGCGTGGCCGAGCGTCACGGGCGCTTCCCGCCGCGGGCGCGGGCGCGCATGCTGGCGGCGCGCACGATGGCGCCGCGCAGCGCGTCGAGGGAGGCGGGCTTGGTGAGGTACTCGTCCATGCCGGCGGCGATGCCGGCCTCGCGATCGCCGGTGAGGACGCGCGCGGACACGCCGACGATCCACGGGCGGCCCTGGCCCTCGGCGCGGATCAGGCGGGTGGCGCGCAGGCCGTCGATGTCGGGCATGGCCACGTCCATCAGGATCAGGTCGTAGCGCTCGGCGTGGGAGCGCTCGATCGCCTGCTGGCCGTCCCCCTCCACGTCGGCCTTCAGGCCGAACACGTCGAGCATCTTGAGCATCAGGCGCTGGTTCACCGTGTTGTCTTCGACGATCATCACGCGCATCGTGCGGGCGTCGTCGGAGATGGGCTCGGGCAGCGTGGAGGTGCGAGGCTCAAGCACCTCGGTCTTGGCGCTGATCAGGCGGTCGGTGAGCGTGACGCGGAAGCACGATCCCTTGCCCGGGACGCTCGACACCTCGATGGTGCCCCCCATGTGCTCGACCAGCTCGCGCGCGATCGACAGGCCCAGGCCCGCGCCGCCCGCGCGGCGACCGACGCCGTCGTCGAGCTGCACGAAGCGCTCGAAGATGCGGGCGCGCGCGTCATCGGCGATGCCCGCGCCGGTGTCGGTGACGTCGAACACCAGCGCGCAGTCGCGCGTGGTGCGCTTGGACGCGGTGACGTCCACCCGCACGGTGCCGGAGCTGGTGAACTTGATGGCGTTGGCGATCAAGTTGGACAGCACCTGGGTGAGCCGCAAGCTGTCGCCGAGCACCACGGGCACGTCGGGCGCTACCACGCCGGTGAGCGACAGTCGCTTGGCCGCAGCGCTCTGGGCGTGCATGTGGATGGCCTTGTTCACCACCTCACGCGCGTCCATCGACGACTCGTGCAGGGTGAGCGCGCCGCCCTCCAGGCGCGCTAGGTCGATGACGTCCTGCAGCAGCGACAGCAGCACGCCGCCGGCCTCGCGGATGGAGTCGACGTGCTCGCGCTGGGGCGCCGTGTTGACGATGCCCGCGAGCAGATCGGCGAAGCCCAGGATGGCGTGGATGGGGGTGCGGATCTCGTGGCTGACGTTGGCGACGAACGCGGAGCGGGCGCGCTGCGCGGCCTCGGCCACGTCGCGGGCGGCGCGCATCGTCTCTTCCGCACGACGCAGGGCTCGGGTGGGCGTGGCGGCGATCAGCACGCCGGCGATCGTGCCGTCGGCGCCGCGCAGGGGCGACACCAGGACCTGCAGGTGCGCGTCGGCCTCGGGCGCGTCGCACTCCCCGCTCTGGGCGGCGCCGGTCTTGAGCACCAAGGCGAGCTGATCCGGGAGCAGGCGCGCCAGGTCCTTGGGCAGGAGCGGCGTCAGATCGGCCAGGGCACGACCGGCCAGGGTCTTGCGTTCCACGTGCGCCAGCTCGGCCAGCGCCTCGTTCCCAGCCAGCACCCGAGGCCCGGCGGCCTGGACCGCGACGACCATCGCGGGCCAAGTGAGCGCGGCCAACAGATCAGCGCCTGAAGCAGGTATCATCGACGTCAACCCCCCAGTCCCCCGTGCCGATCGCAGCCTAGCCGGGCGTCGGCGGGATCGCCCACCCGGCGGTCGTAGGCTTCCGCCCAGGCTAGCTGGACAGACCTCGGCGCAACGCAAGCGTGCGCGAGCGCGGACCGTCAGGGCTTGGACCAGACCCGCGGCGCGAACACCAAGAGCAGGTCGAACGCAGGCTCGACCGCCGCCACCGTGGTGACGTCCACGCCCGCGCGCAGCTCCAGGCCCAGACCGCTGCGGTGCACCTGCACGCCACCGACGACCTGCGCGACCACGCGGCTGGGGAGGCGCGCACCGACCAGCGCGCCGACGTGCCCGATGCCAAAGCGACCGCCGCCCGACACCGAGGCGCCGCCGCCCACCTTGGAGCTGCGGAGCTGACCGTCGACCATGTAGACGTGCTGCCCGTCGAGCAGCGGCATCACGTCGCCGAGCGCGCGGAACCAGCCGTGTCCGGCGTCGAGCTGCACACCGAGCTCGATCGGCAGCCAGAGCCGCGTCGCGGGCTCGAAGGTCTCGCCGCCTGAGATGGACGCCCCCTGCGCGAGGCTCAAGCCCGCGCCCACCACCAAGCGCAGCGCGAGCGACGGATCGGCCACCGCGGCGGGCGTGGGCGGGTCGATGACCACCGCGGGGGGCTGGACCGGCGGGGGCGCGGGGATCCACGACGGCGGCAGGTTGCCGTCGTCCACCCACGTCGAGGACCACACGGCGCCGCGCTGGATCTGCAGGATGTGCGGGCCGACCAGGTCGAAGCGATCCGGGACCGGACGGCCGTCGAGCCAGAGCGTCGCGCCTTCGATCAGGGGCCGCTCAAACGCACCCGCCCCTGTGGACGGCGCGTAGTTCCGCACGTCCGGCGGGCCGTACGTCCGCGCGAAGGACAGATCGGCGGACAGCGCGGCGGTGACGACGTCCTGCCAGGGCTGCCCGTCCGCGTAGCGAACCATCGCCAGCTCGTAGAGGAAGCGCGCCCACTCCGTGCCGGGGACGGCGGTGCCGAGGCAGCGGACGCGGCCGCGCAGCGTCGACAGCAGCGCGTGGTGCCGGTCGACGTCGCCGGACAGCAGCGCGTCGTGCGCGTCCGAGACCACGCCCTCGAACTCGGTCACGCCGAACGGCTCGCACGACGCGTCCTGGGCCCAAGCGGGCGTGGAGAGCGCGAACATCAGCGGGAGCAGCGCGCGGAGCGGGTGGGCGACGCCCTTCATGATTCCTCGGAGACGCGGGAGTCTACTCCATATCGGCTCGACCTACCGCTACTCGCACGTTTCCAGGATCGCGGTGCAGCGAACGGTGACGACCCCACCCGGCGTGACCCGCACGGTGGTCCGCAGGCCCATGCCCGACGCCGATCCAAAGTCCGCCCAGACCTCCCAAGATCCAGGCGCGACCGGGTCATTTGGCGCGGCCACCTTGCCGCCCGAGCGCAGCTCGACCTTGGCGTTTCCGCTGCGCCGCACGTCCACCCGCCCTCGGGCGGGCGGCTCGGGGACCGGCGCCATCGCGGGGGGCGGCGCGGCGCTCGTCGGCGCGACGCGCGTGGCGTCGATCGACGCGCGGGCGGGCGGACGCGTCGGCGACGGGGCTGGCCCGG
>CAIOSP010000099.1 GCA_903861005.1 uncultured Pseudomonadota bacterium | reverse complement strand
CATCCTCGCCGAGGTGGTGGCGACCACCGCCATGCGCGCGACCGAGGAGTTCACGCGCCTCGGGCCGTCGCTGGTGGTGCTCGTCGGCTACGGCGTGTCCTTCGTGATGATGTCGAAGGCGATCCACAGCCTGCCGCTCGGGGTGACGTACGCGATCTGGTCGGGCCTGGGATCGGTCGGCGCGATGTTCACCGGCTGGCTGATCTACGGCGAGGCGCCGGGAGCAGGCGCCGTCGTCGGGCTGCCGCTGATCATCGCGGGGACGTGGCTGCTGCGGAGCTCGGTGCCGGGGTGACGGGGCACAGCTCCCACGCGCGGACTGCGCCGGGGGTGATGGTCGTCGTCTCCCCCGAGGTGGCCCACGGGAAGCTTACGATCAGGTCGGGGCGGCCGTCCCCCGTCAGCTCGCTCACGCGGCCCTCTGAGGGCGGCCCAGGGAGCGTGACCAGCACCGGCGACACGGCGGGGTCGGCGGTCAGCGGGTCGGCGACCCAAAGCACGTCTGGCCAGCGATAGAGGAGCAGCTCGTCGCGACCGTCGCCGTCCAGGTCGCTGACGCCGATGGGCGCGCCCACCGGATCGACGGACACGTCGCCCGCTTCCCACACCGCGGTCGCGCGATCGGTCGCCCAGTCCTCGCTGGAGGGCGCGAGCCCCGTGTACAGCCAGACGCCCTCGCGGACGGGCGGGGCGGTCCACGAGCCGCCCGAGTCGGAGCCCCAGGTGTCCGCCCAGACCGCAGAGTCCAGGACGCCCAAGTCGGTGTCGCTCGTGTCGGTGTCGCCCGTGTCGACGAGCGCCGCGGTGTGCCCCACGAGCGGCGCGCCCGGCGACTGCTCGCGTCGGTACACGATGAGGTCGAGGTGGCCATCGCCGTCCAAGTCACCGGATCGCAGGCGGACGCCGTCCGTCGACCAGTCGGGCGGCGTCAGGTGCAGCAGCACGGTGGGCGGGGGTCCGCCTAGGATCGCGCCGACGGAGAGGACCCACACCTGCCCGTACTGCGAGGCGATCGCCACGTCGTTTATGCCGTCCCCGTCGACGTCGTCGAGCGGCACGACCTCCCCGCCCGCCCTGCGCGCGCCGGTCGGCGCCATCCACGTGCCGAGCAGCGTGAGGTCCGGGCCGAGGAGCGCGAGCCCGCCGTCCGCAGACCACGTTGGCGCGCCTGGCGGTCGCAGGCCCGGCGCCCCGACCGCGAGGATGTCCTCTCCGGTGGGCCTACGAAGTCGGACCGCCTCACCGAGCCACATGTCGGCGAGGTCCGCGGGCCCGCTGGCGGTGAACTCGGCCTGCGGGTCGTCAAAGGCCGCGACCGGCAACAGCGACACCGGCCCCGCCGGTCGCTCCTCGCGATCCAACGCCGCCCCGATCGCCGCCACGCCGGGCACGCCCACGCCGTCGAGGTCGACGAGCGCGACCGACGACCCAAAGCCACCGCCTTCCACGCGCCCTCGCACCGCGCGCGAGTCGCCGTCCAGCGAGCCTGAGACCTGGAGGAGCGGCCCACGCACCAGATGCACGGTCCCGTCGCGCATCGTCGCCGCCTCGTCGTGGGGCGCGCCGATCACCACGTCGGTGAAGCCGTCTCCGTCTAGGTCGCCCAGGTCGAAGCTGTACCCGAACTGCGCCTGGTCGTCTGACTCGCGCATGCTCCAGTGCACGTCGTCGGGGGTCATGCCGAGTCGCAGCGAACCCGCTGGGCAAGGCGGCGCCGACGGCGTCCACGAAGGCTGAGGAGCGGTGTCGGTGTCGGTGTCGGTGTCACCGGACACGGCGCCGGTGTCCTCGATCGTGTCGTCACCGGGCGGGGGCGGCTGCGGCGCGCACGCGGAGAGCGCGGCGGAGAAGACGCAGCAGGCGATGGACTTAGCGTGGACCATAGATCCCCCGCCCAGGACTAGCACTCAAATCCACGATCCGCGCGGTGCATCGCGGCCGACGCGGTCGCGTGCGCGGCCCACGCGGTCCCGCCCGCGCCCGCAGGTTACGCGCCGGAGCAAGCCTGAGGCCTGAATGACCGCGCTCCGCCCTCTCTTCGCCCTGCTCCTGCTCGCCGCCTGCCAGCCCTCGTCGACCGACGGCAAGGACACCGACCCGGCCTCGGGCGACACGGACGCGACCACCGACACGACCGACACCGACGCCTCGCCGGACACAGACGCGCCGACCACGACGCCGGGCGCGGACTTCGACCTGAACGCGCTGTCCGCCCACGTGTACTTCACCGGCGCGGACAACCAGCGCACGGTGGACGCCGACGCGTCCTTCCCCCCGGCGAGCGAGACGTTCGAGAGCGTGCGCCTGGACATGAAGGTGTCCTGCCCGGCGGGAGGCCGCTGCGACCCGTGGGACCGGCTGGCCTGGTTGGGCGTGGTGCTGGACAAGGGCACGGAGTCCGAGCGCGTGATCGAGCTGACCCGCTTCATCACGCCCTACGGCGTCGGTGACACGTGGTCGCTCGACGTGACCGACCTGCGCCCGCTGCTCACCGACGACGTCACGCTGCGCGTGTTCATCGACACCTGGGTGGGGCCGGGCAGCTCCTACGGCGACGGCTGGCAGGTGGACGCGCAGTTTGTGGGCAAGGGCGGCACGCCGCCGCGGAACGTGCTGGGGGTGCTGCCGGTCTACCCGCCCACCTACGTGGTCTACGGCGACCCGGCCCGCTCCATCGCCACGCAGCTGCCGGAGGCCGTGGTGGCGCTGCCGGACGGCACGACGCGCGCGTCGCTGCGCACGTTCGTCACCGGGCACGGGCAGGGCAACGCGGGCAACTGTGCGGAGTTCTGCCCCAAGCGCCACGCGCTGAGCGTGGGCGGCGCGGAGTTCACGCAGAAGGTCTGGCGCGACAACTGCCAGAGCACCGGCGCCCCCAACCAGAAGGGCTCGTGGACCTACGCGCGGGCGGGCTGGTGCCCAGGCGCCGAGGTCTTGCCGTGGGTGGTGGACGTGGACGCCCCAGACCCGACGTTGTCCGTGCGCTGGGACGTGGCGCCCTACGAGAACACCTGCCGACCGGACTCCCCCACCTGCACGGGCTGCGCGCTCCACACCGGCTGCGAGTTTGACGGCGGCACCCACACCGAGCCCAACTACCAGGTCGGCGCCGCGCTCATCGGCTACGGCGAGGACGCGCCGTGAGGACCGCGCTCACGGTCTTGGCACTCGCGGTGGCTACGCTCGCCGTGGCGGGCGAGCCCGACCCGGACGCCGCCGTGCCGTGGACCGACACGCCGCGCGCCGCGTGGCCGGACGGCGTGCATGTGTCGTACGACGTGATCTGCCCCACCCTGCTCACGCTCGACGCGGACGGGCACGTGATCAGCTCCACCTCGACGGGCTGTCCGGACGCGTTCGTGGCCGCGATCGAGGCGGCCGTCCGCAAGTGGCGCACCGAGCCGCTCGCCGAGTGGGGCCACGCCGGAGAGACGACGCTGACCGTGGGCAAGACGTTCGCGTGGCGCGCCAACGTCGGCGATTCGACCGCGAACGACGAGGTCGACGCGCCCACCACGCAGACCAGCGAGACCTTCGTGCCCACGTCCGAGGTGCGCTGGACGCGCAACACGCCGCCGAGCTTCCCGCTGGCCGCGCAGCAGCAAGGCCTGACCGAAGGCAGCTGCGTGATGCGGGTGCACGTGGCCGAGAACGGCAAGGTGGTCGCGGCCGAGCCGGTGGACTGCGCGTCGCCGTTCGACGTGGCCGCGCGCGAGGCGCTGCTCAAGTGGCGCGCCATGCCCGTCGAGTCGGCGGACGGTCAGGGCGTGTGGACCAAGCTGTCGCTGCGGTTCCGCGCCGCGCAGTGATCGTCGCGCGCTAGTGCGGCGCGATCGCGGTCTGCCAGTCGCGCACCGCGTCGATCGGGTGGATCAGCATCAGGATGTTGAGCGTCAGGTTGTCGTGGATCCACCACGCGCAGCCGACCTCAGCGACGACGAGCAAGAGCACCGACGCCCACCACGGCGCGCGGCTGGCGAACGCAAAGCCGAGCATGCACCAGCTGACGTCCGCCACCGAGTTCAGCACGCTGTCGCCTGCGTAGTCGAGGGACGCAGTGACAGATCGGTAGCGGTTGATGATGATCGGCGAGTTCTCCAGCAGCTCCCAGCCCACCTCGATCCCGAGCGCGATCAGCACGCGCGCCGGCATCGACAGCCGGTCCGTGACCGGGCGCAGCTGGAGCGCCGCGTAGAAGATCAGCCCATGCAAGATGTGCGAAGGCGTGTACGGATCCGCGAGGTGCTGCGAGTTGTGCGGGCTCCACACCTGAAAGGACCACGGGATCCAGCTCCCGCACTTGCACCACCCGATGCGCCCCATCGCGCGCAGCGTGATCGCCATGGCGATGAGCGTGCCCACCCCGGCGAGGAGCGCGGTGCGGGGCGACAGCGAGGGCGTCGGGTTGGCGTCCATGCAGGCGCTCCGTGCGGATGCGGCGTCCTACCACGCCGGACCGCCGGGCGGCGGCCGTGCCCGAGGTTAGCAGGCCGCTCGAAGTGCCTGTGTCCACCTCCCTCCACGCGGAGCCCGCGCGATGCGCACCAACACCGGCGGGCCGCGCTGCGAAGGCTGCCGCCTGCACCCGTCGATCTGCATGTGCGCCGTGTTCCCGGCCCTTCAGGTCCGCACCCGGCTGACCGTCGTCCTGCACGCCGACGAGCTGAACAAGACCACCAACACCGGTGGCCTGGCCGCGCGCTGCCTGGTGGGCAGCCGGATCGTCCCCTACGGCCTGCGCGAGCCGCCGCTCACCGCGCCCGTGGTGTCCGACGACGACCACGCAGTGCTGCTTTTCCCGTCGGACGACGCGATCCCGCTGGCCGAGTTCGCGGCCGACGGTCGACCGGTCCACTTGGTGGTGCCCGACGGCACGTGGCGACAGGCGTCGCGCATGCGCGTGCGTGTCCCCGGGCTGGCGACCTTGCCGCGCGTGTCGCTCCCGCTGGACGCGCCGTCTCGCTACGAGCTGCGCCTGGACGAGCGTCCGGGGCACTTCTCCACGCTCGAAGCGATCGCGTCCGCGCTGCGGATCCTGGAGGGCGAGCCGGGCGAGGCGGTGGCCGACGCGCTGCACGCGACGCTTCAAGAGCTGATCCGGCGCATGCGCGCGCGGCGAGGGTTTGATCCGCGCGCCCACGGGTGAGCACCTGTCTCATCGTATGCTCATGTGCGCGAGGCCGCGTAGGTTGTGTGCAATGGCACCCGCCCACGAGGTCCCCATGCGCCCGAATGCCACCCTGATCGCGCTCTTGTCGCTCGCCTCGTGCCAGACGGACCTCAACGTGTCGAAGGGCCAGGACGACACCGACAACCCCGACGTGGTCGACACCGACGTCGCTGAAACGGACACACCCGACACCGACGTCGTCGACACGGCGACGGTCGACACGGACGTCGCGGACACCGACGTTCCCGGCGACGATCGCGACCACGACACGGTGCCGAACCGCGACGACGTGTGCGACGGTCAGGACGACCGCGTGGATCTCAACGCGGACGCCACCCCCGACTGCGCGCAGAACCTGCTGTCCAACGGCCAGGTGACGACCGGCCTGACCGGCTGGGCGGATGAGCGGATCGGGTCCAACCTCTCCACCGCGACCTTCTCGACCGACGACGCGAGCGCGTGGCCCTACTCCGGCTCTCTTCATGTGGTGAACGAGACGGCCGCGAACATGGCGAACGCGTCGGGCGTGTACGGCGCGTGCGTGGCGGCCAACCCCGGCGACTCGTTCGACGTGTGGTACCACTACACGGTGCCGACCGGCGGCGGCGACGGCCCACAGTTCATCACCTCGTTCGACGTCTACACGGACAGCGTGTGTGGCGCGACGGCGGCGTCGACCACGCCCGGGCCCCCGGCCACCACCATCGGCGGCGGCTGGCACGTGATGCACATGGGCTCGCCGATCACCATGTGGCCCCAATGGCGCTCCTTCCGGGTGCGCATCGAGCTCTACAAGCCTGGGATGACCGCGCCCCTCACGTTCGGGCTGGACGACGTGCTGGTGCTCGGCCTGCAGTGAGCGCGGCGAGGCCCGCGCGAGCGTGAGGCGTGCTACGTCTCCGCGGTGAGGGCCGATCATGACCGAGACCTTCCGTGCGAGCCGGTTCACTTCGGGCAACTGCCTTTGGCCCACCGTGCTCGAGCTGACCGAGGACACTCTGGTCCGGCGCAAGCGCCGTTGGTTCACCGTGGACGAGACCCGCATGCACCTGT
>CAIOSP010000098.1 GCA_903861005.1 uncultured Pseudomonadota bacterium | reverse complement strand
CTGCGCGAGACGGTGATCGTGTCGGGCGTGCTCCGCCCCCTCAACGAGGTCGACGTGGTCGCCGACGTCCCCGGCCGCGTGGTCAGCCTGTCCGGCGAGATCGGGCAGACCGTGCACGCGGGCCAGGTGCTGGCCCGCCTTGAGGCCGACGAGCTGTCCGCGGGCCTCGCGCAGGCCAAGGGCGCGGTCGCCGCCGCCACCGCCGGTCGCGACGCCGCCGTCCGCCAGCGCGACGCCATGGCCCGCCTGGCCGAGGCCGGGGGCGTGGGAGACGTGCAGATCGCGGGCCTGAAGGACCAGGCCGCCGGCGCCGAGGCGCAGCTGCAGCAGGCGCTCGCGGGCCTGGCGCTCGCCGAGTCCCGCCTGGCGGACGCCACCATCAAGAGCCCGATCACCGGCACCATCACGGACCGCACCACCGGCATGGGCCGGATGGTCGGGCCGGGCGCGCCGCTGTTCCACGTCATGGACCTCTCCGTCCTGGAGATGGAGATCCTGGTCGACGAGCGCGTGGCGCCCCTGGTGCGCGCCGGGATGCCGGTCGAGGTGCAGACCACCGCGGGCGGCGTCAGCGCCACCGGCACGGTGCGCGTCTCGTCCCCCGCGCTCGACCCGCGCACGCACAAGGCCAAGGTCATCGTGTCGGTCCCGGCTGAGGGCCTGGTGCCCTACGCCACCGCCTCCGCCCGCCTGGTGCTCGACGCCAAGGAGGGCCTGATCATCCCGCGCCGCGCCGTGATGGCCACCGACGCCGGCGACAGCGTGTTCGCCGTGCGCGACAACGCCGCGCACCGTCTCCCCGTCACGCTCGGCGTGGCCGAAGGTGACCGCATCCAGGTGGACGGCGTGAACGACGGCGACGCCATCGTCATCGAGGGCCTCGACCAGATCTCCGATGGCTCGGCCGTCGAGGTCGCCCCGGAGGCCAAGTGAACCTCTCCGACGTCGCCATCCGCCGGCCTGTCTTCACCACCATGATGATGGTGGCGATGATGGTGCTCGGCATCGTCGCGTTCACCCGCCTGGGCGTGGACCTGTTCCCCGACATCAGCTTCCCGGTCGTCGTGGTCTCCACGGTGTACCCGGGCGCAGGTCCCGAGGAGGTCGAGCGCAGCGTCACCAAGCCGGTCGAGGAGGCCGTCTCCGCGCTCGCCGGCATCGACACCGTGCAGTCGTTCAGCCGCGAAGGCGTGAGCGTGGTCGTCGCCAGCTTCGAGATCGGCACCGACATCGACCTGGCCGCGCTCGACGTGCGTGACCGCGTCGGCGGCGCCGTCCGACAGATGCCCGAGGACGCCGAGGACCCCACGTTCCTCAAGGTCGACCCGTCGGCCGCGCCGGTCATGACGCTGGTGCTCGCGTCCGACCGCGCCGCGCGCGACGTGCGCGACATGGCCGAGGACAACGTCAAGCCGCTGCTCGAGCGCATCGAGGGCGTGGCGGTCGTGAACGTCCGCGGCGGCGCCAGCCGCGAGATCCAGGTGCAGCTCAGCGCCGACAAGCTCGCCGCCTATGGCATCTCCGTGGGCCAGGTCTCGCAGATGCTCAAGGCCGAGAACCTCGACGTGCCCGGCGGTCGCCTGGACGAGGACTCGGTGGAGACGTCGCTGCGCGTGGTCGGCACCGTCCGCACGCCCGCCGAGATCGAGGACTTTGTGGTCGGCCAGGCGCAGGGCGCCACCGTGCGCGTGCGCGACGT
>CAIOSP010000097.1 GCA_903861005.1 uncultured Pseudomonadota bacterium | reverse complement strand
GCGTGGAACGTGTAGCGGGTGCCAAAGCCCAGCTCGATCATGCCGTCCAGGATCTCGTGCGTGCGCTTGCGGTCGATCGTGAAGATCTCATCGCAGATGTGCAGGTCGACGCAGTTGCGCTCCTTCACCAGCCACGCCACCTCCTTGAGGAAGTGGGCCACGTCGCGCTTGCGGACGACCTTGCCGTTGGGGTTCTGGCAGAAGTTGCAGGCGAACGGGCAGCCGCGCGACGTCATCACCGTCACCCGCGCGCTCATCGGCAGCATGTCCCACGCGGGCATGGGGATCTCGGCCTGATCCTGGATGCGGGCGCGGTCGGCGTTCTTGTGGGTGGCGGTGGGGTCCTTGGCGTCGCGCCAGGCGAGGCCGTTGATGCTGGACAGGTCGCCCAGGCCGCGGCCGAGCGACAGGTGCTGCACCAGCTCCAGCAGCGTCTGCTCGCCGTCGCCAAAGCACACGAGGTCAAACTGGGGGAACTCGCGGAGCGTCTGCTCCGGCAGCGCCGTGGCGTGCACGCCACCGATGATGTTCACCACTCGGCGACCCTGCGCCTGGCCGATCGCGTGCGCGATGGTGGCCACGTGGCCGCACTGCACGATCTCGTTGGTGAACGCGGTGTGGCCGACGATGTCGGGCTTGAAGGCCTCGAGCCGACGGCGGATCTCGCGGTAGCCGATGCGCTCGAACTTGGCGTCGATGAGGAGGATGTCCTCCTGGGCGACGCCGTTCTCACGCAGGAACCCGGCGAGCACAGCCAGGCTGTACCGGGTGAACGGGGGCGTGTCGTACTGCGGCTCGTGGAGCGCGAACGGTGGGGCGTTCACGATCGCGATGCGGACACGTTGCGCGGGGCGGTTCATGCGGACCCGTCGCCCTTGCCGGTGGATGCTCGGACCGGGGCGAGCAGACATCATACACCGATCGGGGCCGACGCGACGTCTCGGTGGGTCGCGGGTCGTGTAGACGGGCTACGGCGGGGCGGCGGAGGCGACACAGTGACGGACGACGGCGCGACCTGGCTCGGGGCATTCGACGACGAGGCGTGGGCGCGCCTGCTGCGTCGCGAGCCCGTGGACGAGCGCCTGCTGGTGCGCTCCGTGACCGCGGGTCGTGTGCTGGGCATCGCGGTCGACCTGGTCGAGCGCGTGCTGGAGAAGCCAGGTTCGGCGGGTGGGATCTTGCGCCGTGGCCTGCGCGAGGCGCGCGCGCTGCACAGCCGCGAGCGTCGTCTGGTCGCGGACGGCCTGCACGCCTTGTCGCGCCTGCACGCGCTGATTGGTGCTGCCGTCGGCCCGACCTCCGACCCGGCCCTGGCGCTCTGGATGACCTGGATGGTGCAGCTTGGCGCCGACGTCCCCACCGCCGAGGCCACGTGGCGCGAGCGCACGGGCACCGACCTGGACTTGGCGCGCACGCTGGATCTGCGCGCGGCGGCGGGCGGCGGCACGCTGGACGAGGTGATCGCGCGGGTGGGCTCCATCCCCCTGGCGGCGGTGCCGGCCTTCCGTCGCGCGCTGGGCGACGACCTGCGCGCGTTCCTGGTCGCGAGCGCCGACCGCGCGCCGATCGGCCTGCGCCCTGTCCCGCCGATGGACCGCGAGCGCCTGATGACCCGACTGGCCGCGGCGGAGGTCCCCGCGACCCCGACCAAGCTGGCGTCGGAGGGTGTGGTCGTGCCGGTGGGCACCGACCTGACGCGCGCGCTGGCGGGCGCCGACGTCGACCACCTGGTGCAGGACGAGGCGAGCCAGGCGGTGGCGGAGATCGCGACGCCCCGACCGGGTCTGCGGATCTTGGACCTGTGCGCGGGCGCGGGCGGAAAGTCGCTGGCGATGGCCTGCCGCGGCGCCAAGGTGACCGCGTCCGACATCCGCGTGGAGGCGCTGCACGAGCTTCGTCGTCGCGCGGGGCGCGCGGGCCTGCCGGTGCGCGTGGTCGGGCCGCCCTTCCTCGGCAACGAGCCGCCGTTCGACGTGGTGCTGGTCGACGCGC
>CAIOSP010000096.1 GCA_903861005.1 uncultured Pseudomonadota bacterium | reverse complement strand
GTTGGATCACGCTGGGCCGCGGCTTCGAGGATCTGCTGGAGCGCGAGTCGGGCTGGCTGGCGGCGGAACGGTGGATGGCGAAGGGGCGGCCGTGAGCCAGGTTCTACGATCGCAATTCGACTTGTGATCGATGCTCAGCCGGCGCGCCTCGTCGAAGATCAGCTGCTGCTCAAGCTCCAGGGAGATCAGTACATCCTTCCAAAATCGCCCTCGGATGTCCGACGGGTGGCATGGTCCGTCGACACCATCACAGAACCGATCCGGGTCGATGATCAGCAGCTCGTCGGGCTCGTGCCCGTGGCGTGCGGCGAGCTGGCTGCGCGCCTGCCGAAGGTCCCAGTTGTCGAACCAGTGCTCCCCGACGTCGTTGTCCATTCGGAAGAGCCGACCGATCCATACGACCGGGTTCCACTCCGTCAGACCCAGTCGCTCCGCGAGCACGCGGTACTCGGGGGTGACCTCGAAAGCGTCCACGACGGACAGGTACCGGAAGATCTTGATCCGCACCGCGGTCCCCACGCTTCAGCACCAAGTCTAGCCTCAGGCTATCCACGTTTCTAGCCCGTGACGCCCCGGTGACCTATGCTCCCGGAACCCCCTCTCCGGGCACTTGCACCATGTTCGACCCACGCGCCCTCGCCCTCGCCGCCCCCCTCCTCCTCGCCGCCTGCACACCGTCCGACCCCTCGGGCGACGACACCGACCCTGGCGCCGACACCGACGTCGCCACCCACGAGCCCACCTGGCGCGACACCCTCGACCTGTGCTGGACCGACCTGTCCTGCCCCCGCGCGTTCGTGATCAGCCACGGCGGCGACTGGACCGTCGACGACTACCCGTACGACTCGGAGAACGCTTTCCACCGCGCGCAGGAGAAGGGCGCCGACGGCATCAAGACCGACGTGCACGTCACCAAGGACCGCGTCGCGATCGTCGCCCACTCAAGCCCCATCGAGCCGTGGGAGTCGTTCGACTGCGGCGGCCTGCGCATCGAGGACATGACCGCGGACGAGGTGACGCAGTGCCACATCGCGCCGTCCACCACGCAGACCTTCCAGCGCTTGGACACCGTGTTGGAGTGGGCGCGCGGCAAGGTGGTGATCATGCTCACGGTGAAGGAGCCGGTGGACTTCCCGCGCGCGATCGAGACGGTGATCGAGCACGACGCGCTCGACTACGTGTTCCTGGAGACCGGCATCGGCGATCTGCGCGACGCGATCCCCGTGTCGCCCGACTGGGAGAAGTCCTGGTACAACGTGCAGGTCGACAACCCCGGCGACCTGGACACGCTGCTCACCACGCTCCAGACGCCGCGCACGACCTTCTGCGAGATCGGCGTCGACTACCAGGAGTCGCACAACGACGAGATGGCCGACCTGCTGGCGACGCGCGTGCACCCCGCCGGCATGCGCGGCTTCGCGTCGACCATCCACCTCAACAGCGTGGAGCAGCACCGCGCGATGTGGGACGCGGGCTTCGACATCATCATGACCTACGACCTGGACAACGCGCTCGAAGCGCGGACGATCGTGAACACGGAGCGCGGCGTCGAGCCGCCGTAGTCGCCGCGCGTGAGCGGCTACGGGAGCTGGACCGCGTCACGCCCGATGGCGTCGAGGAGCGTCGCGTAGTCGTCGTCGCAGATCGAGTACGACCGACCGCCCATCGCCGCCGCGACGCGGTTGTACGTCGTGCCCGCGAGCGCGCGCAGCTCGGCTGACTCGCAGCCGTCCGGATCGGGCCCGACGATCGCGGTCAACGTCACGGAGGACGCGCCCGGGAGCGCCCCGATGTCGCGAGCGAAGTCCTGCCCGCTCGGGCTGCCCCTCGACGCGTCGTCGTCGTCGGAGAGCACGACGATCACCACCCGATCGCCGGTCCGCACGAACCCCGCGTTCGCTTGCTGGAGCTGCGGTGTGGGCATCAGCAGCGCGCGCGACGCCGCACGCAGCCCCGCGCCCGTGAGCGAGCCCGCGTCCCCCACGTCCGCGATCTCCGCGAACGCGGCGCTCGGATCGGACGCGGAGGCGTCGACGAACGCGTGGCCGCTCGGGCCCTGAAGCGTGCCGTTCTGGGTGCTGTCGTCCACGTCGGCGGTGATGACGCCGACGTGCCAGTCGGCGCCGCTGTCCTGAAGCTTGGCGAGCAGCGAAGGTACGGCGGCGATCAGCTTCAGCCGCGCCTCGACCATCGCGGCGTTGTGGATCACAAACAGCACGTCCGGATCGGCCGGCGTCAGACCCGGATCGGTGTCGTCGACGCCCGCGTCGGTGTCCATGACGTCGGAGTCGGACGCCACGCGATCGGTCAGCGCGCGTGAGCAGCTCGCGGCGCCCACGACGACGAGCGCCAGTGACGCCGCACGCACGGCGGAGGAGAACGTCGCGCCAGTCAGCCACGCGGACCCGGTCATGTGCCGTCCGCGATGACGTACGAGGCCTTCACGATCATGCCGCGTTCGGGCAGCCAGATCCCGTGGAAGAGGATGCGGGGCGGCGCGTCGTCGTAGGTGTACCCGTCAGCCTCATTGACGGGAACCTCGGTGTAGTCAACGGTCACCTGCAGCGTCCCCGGCTCCGCGCCGTGGCTCATCTCGAAGACCGTCTCGACGACGTCCGTGTCGTCCGCGCCGACCTCCCACGCGTCCGTGAACGTACAGTTCGCCCACCCAGGACAGCCGTCGTCACCCGCCCCCGGCGCGTCACAGCCGCCGACACCGACAGCGACCGCCAGCAGCAACCGCGGTACCCAGCGCAGGTCTGCGCCGACCGTCCGCGCTCGCCCGCCCGCCCTCGACTCCGCTGCCCGCCCAGGTGCACGCATCCCGACCCCCGCCGCGCGATTCTACACGCGTCGGCCAGGACCCGCGCGCCTCATGGCTTCTTGGTGGCGTCCTTCACACCCTCGACCACCGACCCCTCGGTCACGCCGTTCTTGGCGAACCAACCCTGGTTCACCTCGAGCGCGTACCGCGCAGGCCGACCGCTCGGCACGCCCGTCTCATTCAGCGGCTGCAGGTCCGCGATCTTCACGATGCGACAGCCCGCGTCCAGGTAGGCGATCGACAGCGGGATGCGCGTGTCCTTCATCCAGAAGCGGCGCTCGGCGTCGTCGGTGTAGACGAACAGCATGCCCGCCTCCGAGCCCAGCGAGTCGCGGTACATCAGGCCGCGCACGCGCTCGTCGGGCTGGTCCGCCACCTCAGCGGTGAGCGTGTGCCCGTTGAGCGTGAGCGTGATGGTGTCGGCCGCACCGCACGCGGACGCGATCGACCAAAGGCAAAACACCAGCCCCGCACGCATCGTCGAGCGCGTCACAGCAACCTCCCTTGAGCGTCCGTCTCCAAGGCCGGCAGGCCCAGGTGCACACGACCCCGCGACGTGATCACACGGCCACGCGGCGTGCGCATCAGCAGGCCCTCCTGAAGCAGGAAGGGCTCGAACGCGTCCTCGATGGTGTCGGACGACTCGCCGATCGCCGCGGCGAGCGTGTCCAGGCCGACGGGGCCGCCGTCGAACTTGTAGGTGATGGTCTCCAAGATGCGCATGTCCATCTTGTCCAAGCCCATCGTGTCGACCTGCAGGCGCTCGAGCGCGGTGCGCAGGATCGCGACGTCGATGGCGCCCGAGCCCTCGACCTCAGCGAAGTCGCGCACGCGGCGCAGCAGGCGGTTGGCGATGCGCGGCGTGCCGCGGCTGCGGCGGGCCAGCTCCACGCTCGCCTCGCGCGCGAGCTTGATGCCGAGCCGGTTCGCGCTGCGCACCAGGATCTGCTCGAGCTCTTCCGGCTTGTAGAAGTCGAAGGTGCAGTGGATGCCAAAGCGCGCGCGCAGAGGTGCGGTGATCATGCCCGAGCGCGTGGTCGCGCCGATCAGCGTGAAGCGCTGCAGCGGCAGCTTCACCGACTGCGCGCCGGGGCCCGAGCCCAGCACCACGTCGACCTCGAAGTCCTCCATGGCCGGGTAGAGGATCTCCTCGACCGTGCGGCTCATGCGGTGGATCTCGTCGACGAACAGGACCTCGCGATCACCCAGTCCCGACAGGATCGCCGCGAGGTCGCCGCCGCGCTCCAACGTGGGGCCGGACGCGGTGCGCAGCTCGACGCCCAGCTCCTCGGCGATGATGTAGGCGAGGCTGGTCTTGCCCAGGCCGGGCGGGCCCGACAGCAGCACGTGATCGAGCGGCTCGCCGCGCTTCTGCGCCGCGCGGATGTACACGCGCAGGTTGCGGGTGATCTGCTCCTGCCCGACGTACTCCTCAAAGCCACGCGGGCGCAGCGCCGGGTCGACGGCCTCGGTCTCGCGCGGGTCTACGATGCGATCCGCCATGGCCTAGCCTCCCGACAGGACGCGCAGGGCCGCGCGCAGGCGATCGGGCACGCTGGCCGCGTCCATCGCTGGGTCCGCCGCGAGCACGTCACGCGCGCGGTTGATCTCCTGGCGGGTGTAGCCCAGGCGCACCAGCGCCTGCGACCACGGATCGTCCTCCACCGGGGTGGGCACGGGGCGCGCAGGCGGCGTGGCGTTCGGCAGGAAGTCGATGGGCAGCTTGCCCTTGAGCTCCAGCGCCAGGCGCTGCGCGAGCTTCTTGCCCACGCCCGGGATCTTCTCCAGCGCGCGCAGATCGTCCGCCGCCACCGCGACCAGCAGGCCCTGCAGGCCCAGCACGTCGAGCGCGGCGAGCGCGGTCTTGGGGCCCACGCCGTCCACCGCGCGCAGGCGCTCGAAGGCCACGCGATCCACGTCGGTCGAGAAGCCGTAGAGGATGATCGCGTCCTCGCGGACGTCGGTCGACACCCAGATCACGACCGGCTCAGGGTCACGCGCCCACGCGTCCAGATCCCGCGTGGCGGCCTGCACCAGGTAGCCCACGTCCCGCACGTCGATCACCGCGCGGCCCAGGTCACGGTGCACAACCTTGCCGACCAGCCGCGCGATCATGAGGCCACCTTGCGCATGCGCGAGTGGGCGCAGTGCGTGATGGCGATCGCCAGCGCGTCCGTGGCATCCGCCGGAAGGTCCAGATCGACGCCCAGCAGCACCCGCACCATACGCGCCACCGCGTCCTTGTCCGCCTTGCCGTGCGCGCCCACGGTCTGCTTGATGACCATGGGGTTGTAGGGCGTGGCCTCGTGGCCGCAGCGGGCCGACGCCAGGAGCGCCACGCCGCGCGCCTGCCCCAAGCGCAGCGCGCTCTCCGACGAGCGGTGGCTGAAGATCTGCTCGATGGCGACCTGCTCCGGCTGGTGACGCTGCAGGACCTCCACCAGCCCGTCATGGATGGCGAGCAGGCGCTCCCCCATGGGCGTCTTGGAGTTGGTCTTGATCACGCCGGCGTCCACGAAGTGGTAGCGGCCACGCGACGAGGTCACGACGCCGTAGCCGGTGACGGTGGAGCCCGGGTCGATGCCGAGGACGAGCATGAAGCAACCGATCTGCGCGGTGGAGGGACCCGTCTGCACTATCGGGAACGACACGCCGGGGCGAACCGGGACGCCCGTTGGGGCCGCCCTGGGTTAGACTGCGCGTACGGAGACCGGATGCGCATCGCCCTCGCCCTGGTGCTGGCCTCGTCCTGTGCCGCGCCTCCCTGCACGCTCTCGGAGTGCGCGGGCGTCTGCCCCGACGTCGCCATGGCGTCGGAGCTGGTGCTTCAGCCCTGGCAGGCCACCGTGATCAAGGCCGACCTGGCCGACCTGCGCGGCGGCCTGCAGTTCCAGGGCCCGCCGAGCATGTGCGCCATCGACTCCGAGTGCCGCTCGGGCGCCTTGTCACAGGACGAAGAGCTCGGCGAGGACCCGGTCGACCTCTACGTCACCTACCGCACCCCCAAGCTTGCCCGCTCCACCGACTGGAAGGGCCTGTTCAAGATGTGGTGCGCCGACGTCATCCACGGAGCCAACGAGGCGCTGGAGCGCCCCCGCACCGGGGAGGAGCAGATCACCGTCGACGCCACCCAGGGCGAATGGAAGACCTGGCTCTTCCACCGCATCCAGTTCTTCCCCACCGCCGTGCCGCAGCGCTGCGCGTGGACGCTGGAGCTGGCCAACCCGGACGGGCAGACCGCCAACGTGTCGGGACACTACCTGCGCGCAGCCCACGTGGAGCCGATCGACCGCTCCGCCGGCTACAGCGCGGACGCGACCACGCCAGGCGTCACCGTGATCAACGGCCCCGCCGCGCCGGCACCCAAGGCCCCCTAGGGCCAATGCCGATCAGATAGGGCGCTGAGGATCGGCCAAGCTGAGCTTTCCCGGCTTGGCGGTGTCTTGGCAACCGGCGCCGATCTGGCGGATCATACTCGGGCCACCTCGGAGGTGGTCGATGTCTTCGTCGCTGGCGGAC
>CAIOSP010000095.1 GCA_903861005.1 uncultured Pseudomonadota bacterium | reverse complement strand
GTTGGATCACGCTGGGCCGCGGCTTCGAGGATCTGCTGGAGCGCGAGTCGGGCTGGCTGGCGGCGGAACGGTGGATGGCGAAGGGGCGGCCGTGAGCCAGGTTCTACGATCGCAATTCGACTTGTGATCGATGCTCAGGCGTGGATGCGCGCCGGCCCGAGGCGCGCATCCACGCCCACAGTGCCAGCGTGCGGCCTGATGTACGCAGTTGCGCGCTGGATCCTGTGCGAGCGCGCGTTACCTGTGCGGTCCTTCGGAGCGTGCATGAGCTACACCGTGACCCTGATCGAGGGCGACGGAATTGGCCCTGAGGTCACCCGGGCTGCCTGTCGGATCCTGAACGCGGCGGGAGCGCCGGTCGAATGGGAGAGCGTGCCTGCCGGCCTCGCCGGCATCGCCGCCTACGGCAAGCCGCTTCCGGACGTCGTCCTGGACAGCCTGCTCCGCAACCGTGTCGGGCTGAAGGGCCCGCTGACCACCCCCAAGGGCACCGGCTACAGCAGCCCCAACGTGGGCCTGCGCAAGGGTCTGGACCTGTTCGTCGGCCTGCGCCCCGTGCTCAGCATGCCGGGCGTGAAGACCAAGTACGAGAACGTGGATCTGGTGGTCCTCCGCGAGAACACCCAGGGTCTGTACGTCGGCATCGAGCATGAGGTGACGCCGGGCACCATCGTCACCCTCAAGGTCGCCAGCGCCGAGGCCGGCGCCCGCATCGCCCGCTGGGGCTTTGAGTACGCCCGCAACCACGGCCGTCGTCGCATCACCGTGTGCCACAAGCGTCGCGTCATGCCCCTGTCAGACGGCGCGTTCGTCGACGCTTTCTACGACGTCGCCAAGGACTACCCGTTCATCCAAATCGATCAGATGCCCGTGGATGACGTGGCCATGGAGCTGGCCCGCGACCCCAGCCAGTTCGACGTGCTGCTGCTCGAGAACCTCTACGGCGACATCATCTCCGACCTGTGCGCCGGTCTGGTGGGCGGCCTGGGCGTGGTGCCTGGCGCCAACATCGGCGACAAGTGCGCCGTGTTCGAGGCGGTGCACGGCACCGCACCGGACATCGCGGGCCTGGGCGCGGCCAACCCGCTGGCCGTGCTCATGTCGGGCGTCCTGATGATGGAGCACATGGGCGAACACGCGGTCGCCCGTCGGGTTGGCGGCGCCATCCAGAAGGTTCTGTCCGAAGGCAAGGTCCGCACCCGCGACCTGGGCGGCACGGCCACTACCGACCAGTTCTCCGACGCGATCATCCGCTCGGTCGAGGAGGGCGAATGACCACCCCCGTCACGCTCGTGTACAGCGACTCCACGGACGCACAGACCCTCGATCAGTTCCAGCCGCTCTTCGACGCGGCCGGCGCCGACATCACCTTCGTCCCGTTTGACGCGAGCGATGGTCAGGTGACGCCCGAGCTGGTGACCGCCATCCGCAAGACCGGCGTGGCGCTCATGGGCTACCAGTGGGGCATGAAGGACGAGCACAGCTTCCCGCCGATCGCGCAGCTTCGGCAGGCCCTGGGCACGCAGACCAACCTTCGCCCCATCCGCTCGCTCACCGGCATCCAGTCCATCTGGGACGGCCTGGACATGTGGATCGTGCGCGAAGTGACCGAGGACGTCTACGCGCACCTCGAGCATGAGACGCTCCCGGGCATCTTCGAGGGCCTCAAGGTCACCACCCGTGGCGCCTGCGAGCGCGTCGCCCGTGCGGCCTTCGAGTTCGCCCGCGCGCGCGGCCGCAAGAAGGTCACCACGGTCCACAAGGCGAACATCCTCAAGCTGGCGGACGGCATGTTCCTCCGCGTCAGCCAGGAGGTCGCGGCCGAGTACCCGGACATCCAGCACGAGGACGTCATCATCGACGCCTGCTGCATGAAGCTCGTGCAGGCGCCCCAGCAGTACGACGTGCTGTTGTGTGGCAACCTGTTCGGGAACATCCTGGGCGATCTGGGCGCAGGTCTGGTCGGCGGCCCGGTGAACTCGCCGTCGATCAACCTCGGTCCGGACTCGGCGCTCTTCACCATTGGCCAGCGCGGCCCCAAGGCCGCCTACGCCGACCCGCTGCCCATGCTCATCTCGTCGCTATACATGCTGGAGCACCTCGGACGTGTCGAGGCGCGCGCCAAGCTGGGCCGCGCCATGGAGAACGCCGTGGTGGCCGGTGTGGTGCCCAAGGTGATGGGTGGTGACGCCGACTGTGGCACGTTCGTCGCAGCGGTCCAGGCCAGGTTGTAGGGGCTCAAGCGCCCCCAAGGAACACGTTGAACCAGGATCGAACCAACGCGAACACGAGCGCGACCGGCGCCGGCCAATGGCTGGATGGCTGGCTGCATCCGGAGGTCCGCGAGGGCTCGGCGCTCGGTCTGCACCAGGCGCGCACCCAGACGGTGGTGGCGGCGGTTGGCGCGGTCGGCTTCCTGATCGCCGCGTCGGTGTCCCTGATCCGCCACGCGTCCGGCGGCGACATGAGCATGCTCATGCTGGACGCGATCGGCGTCGGCGGGTGTGCGCTGGTCATGGTCCTTCAGCGCGTGATCGCGCGGCCGGACGTGTCGGGGAACCTGCTCTCCTTCGTCACGTTCATCTACGCGCTGGGCGTCCTGGCGCTCACCGGCGGGCTTCAGTCTCCGGCGGCGTTCTGGATGCCGATGACGCCTTTGGTCGCGTTTGTGACCGTGGGCTGGCGTTCGGCGCTCGCCTGGCTTGGCATCGGCGCCTCGGCCACCATCGGCATCATGGTCGCGCAGTCGATGGGCGTGCAGTTCCCCAACCTGCTCGCGGCCACCGATCCGCGCATGGCCCAGTTCGTGAACCTCATGGCGATCGACGTCATGGTGTTCTCGATCACGTTCGCATGGGACCGCGGACAGCGCGCGGTCATCCGCGACCTGCAGGACGCGCATGACGCCGCGCGCTCGGCAGACGCGCAGAAGTCCAACGTCGTCGCCATCGTCAGCCATGAGCTGCGCACGCCCATGAACGGCGTGCTCGGCATGCTGGACCTGCTGCGCGACACGGATCTGGACGACACCCAGATGCGCTACGCGAGCACAGCGCGCGGCGCCGCCCGCAGCCTGCTGGACATCCTCGACGACCTGCTCGACCGCTCCCGCATCGACGCCGGCCGCCTGGGCCTGGAGAGCGTCACCTTCCGCGTGCTCGATGTGGTCGAGGACGTGGAGAACCTGGTGAACCTGGGCGGGTTCGGCCAGAGCGTGCCGGTGCGCTTTGAGGTGGGTGACGCGGTTGAGACGCCGGTCATCGGCGATCCTCGCCGCCTGCGCCAGATCATCACCAACCTCGTCGGCAACGCGCTGAAGTTCACCGAAGAGGGCGAGGTCGTCGTGCGCGCCCACGGCGAGCCGATCGGCGAGCGCATCCGCATCTACCTGCAGGTCGCGGACACCGGCATCGGCATCGCGCCCGATCGCCTGGCGCACGTGTTCGACCCGTTCGTTCAGGGCGACGGCACCGTCACGCGTCGCTTTGGCGGCACGGGTCTCGGCCTGTCGATCACGCGTGATCTGGTCGATCTGATGGGCGGGCGTGTGTCGGTGAAGAGCCGCAGCGCGCAGGGCACCACGTTCAGCGTCGAGTTGCCGCTGCCTATCGCGCAGGGCGTGCCGGATGAGCCGACCGAGCCGTCGGGTCCGCAGCTCTGGTACCCGGGCCGCCGCGTGCTCGTGGCCGAGGACAACAACGTCAACCAGATGGTCATCCGCGGCTACCTGCAGCGTCACGGCATCGATCCGACGATGGTCGAAGACGGCGAGGCCGCGGTTCTGGCCGCGCTCGCCGAGCCGTTCGACCTGCTGCTGATGGACTGCGAGATGCCCGTCATGGACGGGTTCGCGGCCACCCAGGCGCTGCGTCAGGCCGGCTACACCAGCCCCATCGTCGCGCTGACCGCGCACGCCTCGAACAAGGTGCGGGCGCGCTGCATGGACGTCGGCATGGACGGCTTCCTCACTAAGCCGATCGGCACGGGCGCCTTCCTCCAGATCCTGTCCGAGTACCTGGGCGCGCGTCAGCAGCGGGCGGGCAGCGGCCCGTCCCGGTCTCGCCCTGCGCCCATGCACTGACCGCGGTCAGCTGCTCGCAGACGTGTAGGACGCCAGCGCGCGCGTCCACGCCAGCCGGGACGCGACCACAAACGTGACCGCGACCCCCGCGGCCGTCGCCAGCGCGCTAAGGTCCCACTGACCACGCAGCGCCATGGCGGGGAAGCTGGTGAGCAGCGCGACCGGGATGACGAAGGTCAGCACGGTGCGCGCCCAGCCTGAGAACACCTGAATGGGCCAGCGCCCTGCGTCCGCCGCCGACCAGAGCAAGAACCGCAGGTTGTCGACGCGCACGAACCAGAACGACAGGCTGATCGCCATCAGCCACAGCGCGTACATGCTGGCCAGCCCGCAGATCAGCAACCCAAACGCCACCAGCGCGTTCACCGGCGTCGGCGCGCCGCCCTGGCTCACCGCCCAGCCCGCGAGCAGGATGGACGCGAGCACGTCCCAGATGTGCGACGGCGCGACGGTCCGTACGCTCACCAGCAGCTGCGCGTCCGCGGGCTTCATCAGCACCAGATCGAAGTTCCCGGACCGCACGGACTCCACGACCTCGCCCAGGTTGGGCTCGACCAGGCCGCCCAAGATCCCCTGCATCAGCAGGTAGAGCGACATCACCCACGCCGCCTCTGGCAGCGTCCAGCCCGCGATCGTCTGGTCGCGCTGAAACACGAGCAGCAAGGGCGCTGACGTGGCGATGGTGCGGAGGAGCCCGGCGAACGCGTCAAAGGCCAGGTCGCTGCGGTATTGCATGGCGGTGAGCAGGCTGGTGCGGATCAGGGCGGAGCCGATCTGCGTGGCGCGGGTCAGGCGTGACATGCGTCAGGACCCAAACGCGCCGTTGCGCACCAGGCCACGACGCCAGAGCGTCATGACCAGGGCGAACGACACCACCATCCACGCGGCCTGGATGGCGAGGGGACGCGCGGCGTCTTCCGGACGCAAGAACCCGCCGAGCAGCTCCACCGGAAGGCCCAGCATGCCGCGGAAGGGGAGCGCGTCGAGCACCGGCCGCCACGCCGCCGGGAAGAACGCGAGCGGCGCGACGTAGCCGGAGAGCAGGCCCCACACGGCGTTCCAGGACTCGAACATGCCGTCGGACTTGTCAACCCAGAACGAGGCCAGCCCGAACGCGCACTGCACCAGGAAGCTGGTGATCCACGCCATGGTCACGCTGACCACGAACAGCGCGAACTGCTGGGGCGCGGGCCACACGAACAGGTCTGGACGCCACGTGCCCACCGCGAGGATGATCGGCGTGAGGATCACCAACCGGAAGGGGATCGCGGTGGCGACCCACACCGCGTAGGTCCACAGCGGATGCATGGGGCGGAGCAGGTGCGCGCTCATCCCGCCGGTGCGGATCAGGTGCGACAGCTCCCACATCACCCACGCGCCGGTGATCTGGCGCACCACCAACGTGGCCACGAAGTAGCGCGCGATCTCCGGCTGACCAAAGCCCGCGACCGGGCCAGACGCTGCCACCGCGTTCCACAGCGCGAGCATGATCAGCGGCATGGTCGCGGTGAGGATCCAGATCGTCATCTCGGCGCGGTACGCGACGTTGCGCGCCACGCTCACCTTGAGGAGCGTGGGCATCGCGCGCAGGAGGTGGCGCATGGACTCGATCACGGCGCCGCAGCCGGGCGCGACTCGCCGAACGCCTTGCGCAGCACGTCCTCCAGCGGCGGATCGGAGACCGTGACCTCGGCGGCGGGCGAGCGCGCAAGCACAGCCGACAGGCGCGCGTTGATGTCCGACGCGTCGACCGTGACCTCCCAGGTCTCGCCCGCGCGCGTCAGGCCGATCGAGGAGAAGTCGGCGTGGGCGTCGCGCACCACCAGCCTGCGGCCGCTGCCAAAGCGCCGCGCGAGCTCAGGCAAGCTGCCGTCAAAGCGGATCACGCCCTGGTCGATGAGCAGCACGCGGTCGACCATCGCGGCGACGTCGTCCATGTCGTGGCTGGTGAGCAGCAGCGTGGCGCCGTGCCGCGCGTGGTAGGCCGACACGAAGGCGCGCACGATCACCTGCGCCTCCACGTCCAAGCCGATCGTCGGCTCGTCGAGGAACAGGATCTTCGGGCGGTGCAGCAGCGCGGCCGCCAGCTCGCAGCGCATGCGCTGGCCGAGCGACAGGTTGCGCGCGGGCTGGTCCATGAACGCAGCCAGGCCCAGCAGCTCCACCAACTCGTCGAGCGACTCCTTCCACGCGCGCAGGTCCAGGTCGTACAGCGCGCGGTGCAGGGCAAAGGTCTCGGTCGGAGGTAGATCCCAGAGCAGCTGCTGCTTCTGGCCCATCACCAGCGTGACGGTGCGCAGGAACGCGTCATCGCGGTGCTTGGGCGTGAAGCCCGACACCGACACCTCGCCCGACGTCGGGTGGAGCAGGCCCGTCATCATCTTCAGCGTGGTGGTCTTGCCGGCGCCGTTGGGCCCGAGGAAGCCCACGCGCTCGCCCGCGGCGATGTCGAACGTGATGCCGTCGACGGCGCGCACCTCGCGGTACTCGCGATCAAACAGGCTCCGCACGCTGGCCCACACGCCGGGCTGCTTGACGGGCACCTTGTAGATCTTCTTCAGGTCGCGGACGTGGATCACGGGGCGCTCGGTCGAGTTTGCAGCGTATCGCGCGCGGCCCGTGTTCGACCAAGCGCCGCGGATTTCCTCGCGGCGCGGCGCACCGGACGTGAGATCGACCGGGAGCGGAGTTCGACATGTGGCTGGGCTTGATGTGGGTGTGGACCGCGGGCGCGTCCGAGGTGTGGATCAACGAGCTGGTGGCCGACCCCGCGGGCGCAGACGCAGGGCAGGAGTGGGTCGAGCTGTGGGCCAGCGAGGACGCGCAGGTGGGCGGCTGGCGCCTGGAGGCGGCGACGCACCCTGGCGCCTGGTCGGTGGTCGCGGAGCTGCCTGCGGACAGCGCGATCACGGCGGGCGGGCATCTGGTGGTGGCGGAGGAGGCCGCGGACGTGGGCGACGCGGCGGTGGTGCGGGTGGGGTTCGCGACGGCGCTTGGGAACGCCGGCACCGACGCCGACGCGGTGCGCCTGGTCGACGCCGACGGTCGCGTGATCGACGTGCTCGCCTATGGTGCGGACGCGAGCGGCCTGTTCCCGGAGGCCACCGCGCACGCCGACAAGCCAGGCACGGACGAGGCCGTCGCGCGGGTGCCCGATGGTGCCCGTCACGCTGAGGACGCGGAGCCCACGCCGGGGCAGCCCAACCCCACGCCCACCCGCTGCGTGCCCGGGGTGCCCGGGAGCGTGCGGCTGACCGAGGTCCAGCCCGATCCCGACGGCGCCGACGCGGGTGCTGAGTGGGTGGAGCTGATCGTGGAGACGGGCCGCGATCTGGCCGGGTGGTCGATCGAGCAGGCGTCGACGCCGGACGACTGGGGCGGGCGGGTGCGGTTCACCTTCCCGGTGGGCGCGATCGTCGCGGCAAGCGACCGGCTGGTGGTCGCCGACGCCGACGCCGACGTGGTCACGGACTGGCGCCTGCCGCGCGGGGACACGCTCGGGCTGGGCAACGGGGAGGACGCGGTGCGTCTGGTGGACTGCGGCGGTCGCCCGGTCGACACGCTGCTCTACGGCGACGAGAACCTGGACGGCTTTGAGGAGGACGACGGCACCATCCCGCTGGACGCGGCGCCCGCGCCGACGAGCGGCGGGTGCCTCGCGCGGCTGGAGGAGGCGGTCGACCAGGACCGCTCCGCGACCGACTGGACGAGCCTGGGGCGGTGCAGTCCGGGCGTACCCAACGTGGAGCCCGTCTCGGTGGAGCCGGTGGAGAACCCGCCTGCGTCGGGCTGTTCGGCGTCGGAGGCGCTGGGCAGGCCGGACGGGGGGCGACCCGGAGGTGGCTGCGCGACCGGCTTGGGGTCGATGAGCTGGGTGGGGGTCGGGGCTGCCCTCATCGTGCGGAGACGCGCCGCGCGGGGTCGCGCGCGTTAACGGCGGAGGTCCGGGGCCACGCATGCACCCTCCGTTCGACATTCCTGCCGATCTGCACACGCCTGTGTCGGCCTTCTTGAAGCTCGCGCCGTTCCACCCTCGCTACCTCCTGGAGTCGGTGGTGGGCGGCGATCGGGTGGGTCGATACTCGTTCATCGGGTTCGGCGACGCGCTGGAGGTCCGCCTGGAAGGCGGGCAGTTCAAGATCGGCGCCGAGGCCTTCCCCGAGCCCACGTCCGGCGAGGCGCTGCTGGAGTTGCTCCGGGTCGCGCTCGCGAAGAGCCCGCGGCCGGGCCCTGTCACGCCGGAGCTGCCCTTCCACGGCGGCCTGGTCGGGTCCGCCGGGTTTGATGTGGTGCGCCGCTTCGAGCGCCTCCCGGCGACCGGAGCGCGCCGCGATCACCCCGAGATGGCCTACGTCGCGACCGAGTCGCTGCTGGTGTTCGACCACGCCACGCGCCGCGTCGCCGTGCTCCACGCCGGCGACGAGGACGCGCGCCGCGCGCTGCGCGCCCAGGTGATCGACGCGCTCCGTGGTCCGCTCCCCGAGCCACGTCGCGCCACCTTCGTCGACGCGCCCACGCCCACGCTCGACAAGCCCACCTTCCTGGCCGCCGTTCGGACGGTTCAGGAGCACATCGCCGCCGGTGACGTGTACCAGCTGGTTCCGTCGATTGGGTTCGAAGGCCGCACGGACGTCCACCCGTTCGAGGCCTACCGCGCGCTGCGCCTGCTCAACCCGTCGCCGTACATGAGCTACGTCGACCTGGGCGACGTGGTCGTGGTCGGCTCCAGCCCCGAGGCGCTGGTCAAGCTGGAGGGTCGCACGGCGACGCTACGCCCGATCGCCGGCACGCGCCCCCGCGGCAAGACGGAGGAGGAGGACCTGCAGCACGAGCGCGACCTGCTCGCCGACCCCAAGGAAGCGAGCGAGCACGTGATGCTGGTGGACCTGGCGCGCAATGACCTGGGCCGCGTGGCGGTGCCGGGCACGGTGCACGTCCACCCCAGCCGCACCATCGAGCGCTACAGCCACGTGATGCACATCGTGTCGGGCGTGCGCGGCGAGCTGCTGCCTGGCAAGGACGCGTTCGACCTGTTCGCGGCCGCGTTCCCCGCAGGCACCGTGGTCGGCGCCCCCAAGGTGCGCGCGATGGAGATCATCGACACGCTCGAGCCCGTGCAACGGGGCATCTACGGGGGCACGGTCGGCTATTTTGGCCACGACGGCGTCATGGACCAGGCGATCGCCATCCGCTCGATCGTGTTCCGCGGCGACCGCTACTGCTACCAGTCGGGCGCCGGTGTGGTCGCCGACAGCGTGCCTGAGAGCGAGCACGCCGAGATCCTCGCCAAGAGCGCCGCCATGCGCGCAGCCCTCGAGCTCGCAAGGGAGGGCCTGTGAGCCGCCCCGTTCGTTTGTTGCTGATCGACAACTACGACAGCTTCACCTACAACCTGGCGCAGGCGTTCCTTACGCTGGGCGCTGAGGTCGACGTGATCCGCAACGACGCGATCACCGTGGAAGAGGCGATCGCGCGCGCGCCGACGCACGTGTGCATCTCGCCCGGCCCCGGCCGACCGGAGGACGCGGGCGTGTCGATGGACATGATCCGCGCCTTCACCGATCGCGTGCCGCTGCTCGGCGTGTGCTTGGGTCATCAGGCCATGGGCGCGGTGTTCGGCGGCGACGTCGTCCGCGCGCCGCGGCTCATGCACGGCAAGTCCAGCATGGTCCACCACGACGGCCTGGGCCTGTTCAAGGGCCTTCCCAACCCGTGCGAGGTCGGCCGCTACCACTCGCTGATCGTGCGCGAGGAGACGCTGCCGCCGCTGATGAAGGTCACGGCGCGCACGGCGGAGGGCGAGGTGATGGGCATGCGTCACACCCAGCGCCCGGTCGAGGGCGTGCAGTTCCACCCGGAGAGCGTGCTGACGCCCGAGGGAAACATGCTGCTGGCGAACTTCCTGGCGATGGAAGCGTAGCGGATGCGTGCCCTGCTTGAGCAGCTCATGGAGCGTCGCGACCTGGCGGAGAGCCAGGCGGCGGAGCTGCTCCAAGGTTTGATCTCGACGGACGTGCCGGACGTGATGAAGGGCGCCGTGCTGGCCGCGCTGCGCACCAAAGGTGAGACCGGCACCGAGCTGCGCGGCCTGGCGATGGCGATGCGCGCACTCGCGGTGCCGGTGGTCCTGCCGGACGGCATGCCCGCGCTCGACACCTGCGGCACCGGCGGCGACGGCTCTGGCAGCTTCAACGTCTCGACGGCGGCGGCGTTGCTGGTGGCGTCCATGGGCGTGCCCGTGGTGAAGCATGGCAACCGGAGCGTGTCGTCGCGCTGCGGCAGCGCCGACGTGGTGGAGTCGCTCGGCGTGGCGCTGTGTGCGGACGCGGCGCACGCACGCGCGCAGCTGACGGACCACGGCTTTGCGTTCCTGTTCGCGCCCAACTTCCACCCCGCGACGGCGGCGGTCGGCGCGGTGCGACGCAGCCTGGGCGTGCGCACCACGTTCAACCTGCTCGGCCCGTTGACCAACCCGGCGGCGCCGCCCTACCAGCTCGTCGGGGCCGCGAGCGCGGACATCGCCCGCAAGCTGGCGGACGCGCTGTCCGGCATGCCGGTCACGCGCGCCTTCGTGGTGCACGGCGCGCCGGCCTGGGACGAGGCGACGCCGTTCGGTCCGTTCCTCGTGATCGACGTGCGGCCCGGCGTGGTGTCGGAGTCGCTGATCGATCCGTTCGTGGCGTGCGGTGTGCCGCGCGCCCATGAGGACGCGCTGGCGGGCGGTGACGCGGCGCACAACGCGACCATGATGCACCATGTGTTCCGCGGCGCGCCCGGCCCGGTGCGCGACGCCGTCCTGCTCAACGCCGGTCTGGGGCTCGAGCTTGTGGGTCGTGTTGCCTCGCTGCGCGAGGGCTTTCACGCTGCCGCAGACGCGATCGACTCGGGCCTGGCGACGCGCTTCCTGGCGCAGGTGGGGCCCCGCACATGAGCGACTTCCTGGCGGTGATGGCGGCGAGCAGCGACGCGCGCTGGCGTGAGGCGGAGGCGATGGAGTCGATCGACGCGCTCAAGGCGCGCGCGCTGCGCACGCCCAACCCGCCCCGGCTGACGCTGGACGGGCGCTTTGACCTGCTGGCGGAGGTGAAGCTGGTGGCGCCGAGCGCGGGGCGCTTGGCCACTCCGGTGGGCGACCGCGCCGGCTTCGTGGTCGCCCAGGCGCTGCGCTACCAGGCAGCCGGCGCGTGCGCGATCAGCGTGCTGACCGAGCCCGATCGCTTCGACGGTCGCCTGTCGGACCTGGCGGCGGTGGTGGCGGCGCTGTCGGTCCCGGCCATGCGCAAGGACTTCCTGGTCGCGCCCTACCAGATCTGGGAGGCGCGAGCGGCGGGCGCGGGCGGCGTGCTGCTGATCGTGCGGATGCTCTCGCCCGACGCGCTCAAGGCGTTGGTGGACGCGGCGATCGAGGCTGGCCTGTTCGTGCTCCTGGAGGCCTTCGACGAGGAGGACCTGGCGCGCTCGGCGGAGTTTGTGGCCGCGTGGCCCGCGGGCGCGCAGCCCCTGATGGTCGGCGTGAACACGCGCGATCTGTCCACGCTCCAGGTGGCCGAGGGTCGGCTGGAGTCGCTGGCGGGTGTGCTGCCCGCGGGCGTCCCCGGCGTCGCGGAGAGCGGCCTGCGCGTGCCCGCGGACGCCGCGCGCGCGCGCGCGCTCGGCTACACCGTGGCCCTCATTGGCAGCGCGCTGATGGCGTCGTCAGACCCTGAGTCGCTCGGTCGGGCCATGCTCGCCGCGGGGCGCGCGTAGGTGACGGTGGTCAAGCTCAAGCTGTGCGGGCTCGCCAACGAGGACGCGCTGCGGCTGGCCGGAGAGGCGCGCCCGGACGCGGTGGGCTTCGTCCTCGCGCAGTCGCCTCGGCAGGTCGACGTGGCCACGCTCGCGCGGCTGCTGGAGTGGGTGCCGGACGGCGTGCAGCGCTGGGCGGTGTTTCGTACGCCGGACGCGTCGGTGCTCTCGCAGATCGCGCACCTGCCGCTCACGGGCGTGCAGGGGCACCACGACTGGGACGGCGTCGGGCTGCCGCAGGGCTGGGCCTTCTTGCCGGTGTTCAACGACGGCGAAGATCTGGCGGACCGGGTGCGGGCGTTTGGGTTCGGCGGTCGGCCCAAGGCGTCGAACGGGCTGATCGGGGCGCTGCTGGTCGACGGGCCGGTCGGCGGCGGCATGGGCATTCGCGCCGACTGGGCGCGCGTCGCCAAGGTGGCGCAGCTGGGGCCGACGGTGCTCGCGGGCGGCCTGACGCCCGACAACGTCGCCGAAGCGGTGAAGGTGGTCCGGCCCTACGCTGTGGACGTGAGCAGCGGGATCGAGGCGTCGCCGGGGATCAAGGACGCCGGAAAGGTGCGCCGGTTCGTCACGGCGGCGCGCAACGAGTGATCGGCTTGGGCGAACGGGCTAGTGGGCCGGGCTTTGGAGGTCCCCTGTGACGACCCCGACTCCCATTCGCTGGTCGGACTGGCCTGACGCCCGCGGGCGCTTCGGCCCCTTTGGCGGCCGCTACGTGCCGGAGACGCTGTTCCCCGCCGTGACCCGCCTGGAAGAGGCTGCGGTCGACGCGTTCGCCGATCCGGCCTTCATGGCGGCGCTCGACGCCGAGCTGCGCGACTGGGTGGGCCGCCCGACGCCGCTGACGCCGGCGCGTGGCCTGTCGCGCCTGTGGGGCGCGGACGTGTGGATGAAGCGCGAGGATCTGGCGCACACCGGCGCGCACAAGATCAACAACGCGCTGGGTCAGGCGCTGTTGGCCAAGCGCATGGGCGCCGCCCGCGTGGTGGCCGAGACGGGCGCCGGTCAGCACGGCGTGGCCACCGCGGCGGCCTGCGCGCGCGTCGGCCTGCCCTGCGTGGTCTACATGGGCGCGGTGGACGTGAAGCGCCAGGCGCCGAACGTGCGTCGTATGCAGCTGATGGGCACCGAGGTCCGCGCGGTCACCGCGGGCGACGCCACGCTTCGCGCCGCGATCGACGAGGCGATGCGCGAGTGGGTCGGCGACCCGGCGCGCACCTTCTACGTCCTGGGTTCGGCGGTCGGGCCGCACCCGTACCCGTGGCTGGTGCGTCAGTTCCAGCGCATCATCGGCGTCGAGGCGCGCGCGCAGATGCTCAAGCAGACCGGCTCGCTGCCCGACGTCGCGGTCGCCTGCGTCGGCGGCGGCAGCAACAGCATCGGCCTGTTCCACCCGTTCCTCGACGACGCGGTGTCGCTGCTCGGCATTGAGCCGGGTGGTCGCGGTCGTGGCTTGGGTGAACACGCGGCGACGCTGACCTACGGTCGACCGGGCGTGCTGCACGGCACGTACAGCATGCTGCTGCAGGACGCGGACGGTCAGGTGGTCGAGACGCACTCGGTGTCGGCCGGCCTGGACTACTCGGCGGTGGGGCCGGAGCACGCGTTCCTGCAGGAGACGGGCCGCGCCACCTACGACGTGGTGTCGGACGAGGAGGCCATGGAGGCGCTCGCCGAGCTGTGCGCGCACGAGGGCATCCTGCCTGCGGTCGAGTCCGCGCACGCCTTCGCGGGCGCGCGTCGCTGGGCCAAGGCTAACCCGGGCAAGCGCATCCTCGTCGGGCTGTCCGGCCGCGGCGACAAGGATCTGCCCATCCTCGACGCGTGGGAGGCACGATGACCAGCCCTGCCCAGCGGCTCGCCGACGCGATCCGCCACCCCAAGCACCCCGGCCTACCCGCGGTGATGCCCTACGTCACGTCGGGCTTCCCCACGCGTGACGGCTTCGCCGAGCTGGTGCTCGGCCTGTCGGACGTGGCGGACGCGATCGAGATCGGCGTGCCGTTCTCCGATCCCATGGCCGACGGCCCGGTCATCCAGCGTTCCAGCCGCATCGCGCTCGATGGTGGCGCCACCCTGGCGTGGATCCTGGAGACGCTGACCTCGCTGCCGCGCAAGCCGGCGTGTCCGCTGGTGCTGATGTCCTACGCCAACCCGCTGATGGCCTTCGGCTACGAGCGGCTGGTGGACGCGGCGCTCGCAGCGGGCGTGTGCGGCTTCATCGTGCCCGACATGCCCTGGGAAGAGTCGGAGGCGTTCCGCGTGCTCATCGCGTCGCGCGGCCTGGCGTCGATCCAGCTGGTCACGCCGGTCACGCCGGACGATCGCCTGTCCAAGCTGGGCCAGGGTGAGGGTGGGTTCGTCTATGCCGTCACCGTCACCGGCATCACCGGCGCGGCGATGGAGCCCGCCGAGATCTCCAGCTACCTCGACCGCGTTCGCTCGCTCACCGGCAAGCCGGTCTGTGCGGGCTTTGGCATCCGCACCGCGGCGCACGTACGCGCGCTGTCCGGCCACGCAGATGGCGCGATCGTCGGCACGGCGCTGATCGAGGCGCTGGGTCGTGGCGAGGACGGCGTCGCGTTCGTTCGGGCGCTGGTGGCGTAGCCGCCGCGCGCTCGCTGGGCGCGCCGCTCGCGGGGCGTCGCGTTCGCGCACGGCCACGGCCGCTCACGGCGGCGCGCAGCTGCCGTCCGCGCGCTTGGGGGCGGCCTGCACGGGCTCGTCGTGGTCGCCCGCGAGCGTGCAGCCGTCGTCTTCGTCGTCTGTGCGGCCGTCGTGGTCGTTGTCGACGCCGTCGCGGCACGCGTTGCCTGAGCTGTGGGACTCGGCGTCCGGGCGACCGCGGTGCCAGTCGGTGCCCACGTGCGCCCACAGGTCCTCGAACCACGCGTCGAACTGACCGGCGAGGCGCGGGTCGTCGAAGCGCAGCGTGTTCTCGTCGTTGGCGTGCTCACCGGCGCGGGTCCAGTTCATCGATCCGAGCACGAGGACGCGCCCGTCGACGGCGAGCGCCTTGGCGTGCATCTTCCCGCCGAAGTCTTCGACGGCGACCTCCACGCCCGCCGCGCGCAGCAGCGCGTGCATCGAGTACTCGTTGGCGGCGCCCGTCGCGTCGATCAGCAGCCGCACCTTCACGCCGCGCTGCGCCGCGTCGACCAGATCCTGCGCGACGCCGGTATGGGTGAGGAAGAACGCGGCGGCGTCGATGCGCTGGCGGGCGGACCGGATCGCGTCGCGCAGGCCGCGGTCCATGGCCGGGTCTTGGGGGCTGAAGAAGGCCTGCACGGGTGTGCCGTCGGACAGCGTCGCGCGCATGGGCCCGCTTGAGCGCTTCTCGATGTGGTGCAACCCCGCCCACATCTGCTCAAACTCACGCGTGTACCAGGCGGCGACGGTCGGGTCCCTCACGACCACGGCGACGTTGGCGTTGTAGCCGCCGGTGCAGGTGTCGCTGACGTTGGTGGAGCCGGTCCACAACGTGGCGTGGTCGAAGACGAAGAACTTGTCGTGCACCAGATCGCCGGACGGGAGGATCTCATCCTTGGCTGCTTGCACGGCGGTGACGCAGGAGTCGCCGACGTCGAGCGCGACGCAGCGCACGGGGCCCAGCGTGCCCGGCGGCTGCGCGGCGCAGGCGTGCTGCGACCACGCGTGGGCCTTGGCGATCAAGCGCAGGTCGCTCGCCTGATCGTCGCGGACGTCTCCCAAAGCGGCGACCAAGGCCGCGGTGCCCGTGTAGTCGTTGCTGCCGTCGAGCTGCCGGTCGACCAGACCTCGGACGATCACACCGCGCGAGCGGGCGGCGAGCAGCGCGTCGACGATCGGCTGCTGGTCGCGCATGCCGTACAGGGCGAAGTCGATCGATGTCTTGGCGCCAGTGACCTGCTCCAGCAACGACGTGCACAGGCGGGTCACGCAGCGTGGGTCGGGCAGGGCGTCTGGGCTGGGGGCGTGGAGGACAAGCTCGACTGACGGGGTGCTGGCCGCGCAGGGCCAGGCGGTGGTGAGCAGGCCAACGAGGGCGGCGTAGGTGGGTCGCATGGGTTCTCCAGGCCCCCGACATACCGACGAGGCTGGTAGAACCTGGAGGAAATCCGGGGGCGCTGGTCGATCTTGGTGGGGTGCGGACGTGGGCCCCGCGGCGCGGTAGTCCAGAGGCGGCGGAGGTCGAGAATGCGGTCCGGGTTGAGCGTCGTGGTGGTGGTCGCGGCCCTTGGCGTGGGTGCTGGGTGCGGATGGTTTGGATCGTCGACGGGTGCGCCAGAGTCGCTCCGGCCGGACGCGCCCGCCGCGGTCCTGACGCTGCCCGTGGTCGAGCTGGGCCCGAGCATGGGCACCACCGCGCTGGCGGGTCTGATCGGCGAGGTGAACGGCGTCCCGGTGCTCACCACCTGCGACGGCATCGAGCGCGTCCGCATCCAGCCCGCCGACGAGACCAAGGACAAGCTGATGGCGCTGTCCAAGCACGTCGAGCCGACGTTCGCCCTGGTCCGCGGCGACCGCCGCCGTCGCACGGTCGACGACATCAAGACCGGCCTAGACGGCACCCTGGACGGCGGCGTGGTGCTGCAAGGACGCCCGGCCAAGGACGGCGACTGCGGCGTGCCGGATCTGGCGTCCAACCCGCTGTTCAACGTCCCGCGGGACGGGACCATCGCGTTCTCCGGCGTGGAGCAGCTGGCGGTGAAGGCCACCTGGAAGCTGGCTTCCGAGGTCCCGGAGCGCGTGGGCATGGGCCGCTCGGTCGAAGACGCCGTCGAGGCGCGGATGCTCGAGGTGACGCTGGGCTGGTGTGATGGCGCCGAGAAGGTGCGCGTCGACGGCTTCGCGGTGAACTGGGAGGTCACCAGCGTGTCCGACAAGTTCCTGGGTGCCTGGCGCGTGTCCTGTGGTCGCGCCCGCAACGCGGTGCTCCGCGCGGGCAAGTCGGTCGGCACGCCCTACGCGCTGTCGCTCGACGACAAGCCGACCTCGTTCGACGTCCCGCTCCTCGGGCTGGATCGCGCCGATCGCGCGCTGGCCTTCGGCGCGTGGACCCTGGGGCTTCGGCCCGGCTGCGCGGGCGAGCGTTGCCCTGAGGGCATGACGCCGCCGCCGTCGCCTGGGCCAATCAAGCTGAACCTGGACACGCCCAAGGCCCCGGAGGCCCCGGCACCGACGCCCAAATGAGTGACCACCCCGGCTGGTTGCTGCGGGTCAGCGACGCGCTCAGCGAGCCGCCGATGGTGGTGCCGTGGATGCGGCGTTCGCTGGCCCTGCTGCTCGCGCTGCCGCTGGTGGGCACCGTCGGGTACTCGCTGATCGAGAAGTGGAGCGTCTTCGACAGCCTCTACATGTCGATCATCACGATCACGACGATCGGGTTCGGCGAGGTTCACCCGCTGTCGGAGTCCGGCCGCGCGTTTACGATCGTCTACATCCTCGCGGGCGTCGGCGTGGTCGGTCACGCGGTGTCCACCCTGGCCACGTTCGTCGCGGACGGCGGGTTCCTCGCCAACCTGCGCACGCGCCGCGCCCGCATGGAGCTCAAGCACATGAGAGACCACTACGTCGTCGTCGGGAACGGTCGCTTGGGGCGCGAGATCGTCGCCGAGCTCACGCACCACGGCGCTCAGGTGGTGGTCATCGACCGCGAGGAGACGAACCCGCTACCGCACGGCGTTCGGCTGATCGTCGGCGACGCGACGCAGGATGACACGCTCAAGGTCGCGGGGATCGAGCGGGCTCGCGGGCTCGCGGTCGCCACGCCGAGCGACGCGGTCAACGTCTACGTGACGCTGTCGGCGCGGCAGATCAACCCGAACCTGGTGATCCACACCCGCGTGGAGGACGACGGCGCCGGCCACAAGGCCAAGCGCGCGGGCGCGGACGGCGTCATCCAGCCCTACCACCTGGGCGGCAGCCGCGTGGCGATGGGCCTTCTGCGGCCTGCGTCGTTGGACTTTGTCGAGCACGCGACGCAGCGTCAGTTCGACGACCTGCACATGGAGGACGTGTTGGTGGGACCGACCACGAAGATCCGCGGTCGATTGGGTTCGCTCGACCTGCACACCACGCGCGGCGTGAGCATCGTGGCGCTCCGAAAGCAGAGCGATGGGCAGCTGGTCTACCCGGGCGCCGACACGGTCCTCGCCACCGGCGACATGCTGGTGGTGGTCGGGCCGCCGGACCGCGTCATCGCGTTCGTCGCGGAGGCGAGCGCGTGATCTGGGGCGTGGACATGCGTCGGCGGTTCGCGATCGCGCCCGACCTGAACCTGCTGAACCACGGGTCCTTCGGGTCTTGTCCGCGCGAGGTGCTGGCGCGGCAGCTGGCGTGGCGTGACGCGATGGAGGCGGACCCGATCGCCTTCATGGAGGCGGCGCGGGGACGCCTGCGGGACGTGGTGTCTCAGGTGGCGCCGCGCCTGGGCGCGCAGCCCGAGGACCTGGCGCTGGTGGAGAACGCGACCACCGGCGTGAGCGCGGTGCTGCGCAGCCTGGTGTTCAAGCCCGGCGACCGGCTGGTCACCACGTCCCACGTGTACGGCGCGGTGCGCAACGCGATGCGCTGGGTGGCGGAGCGCGCGGGCGCCACGGTGGTCGAGGTGCCGGTGCCCTGGCCGGTGGAGTCGCCCGAGCAGGTGGTCGCGGCGCTCACGGCGGCGCTCCCGGGCGCGCGCCTAGTCGTGCTCGACTGGATCACGTCACCCACCGGCATGGTGTGGCCGATCGAGGCGATGGTGCGCGCCTGTCAGCGCGAGGGCGTGCCGGTGTTGGTCGACGCGGCGCACGCGCCTGGCCACGTCCCGATGGACCTCGACGCGCTGGGCGCGGACTGGACCACGGGCAACCTGCACAAGTGGATGTTCGCCGCCAAGGGCACGGCCGTGCTGCACGTGCGCAAGGATCGGCAGGCGGAGATCGTGCCGCTGGCGATCTCGCACGACCTGGACCGCGGGTTCCCGCTCAGCTTCGACCAGACGGCCACGCGTGACCTGTCGTCCTGGCTCTCCACGCCCGCGGCGCTCGCGTTCGTCGACGAGCTGGGTCAGGCCGATCTGCAAGCGCACAACAACACCCTGTGCGCGCACATGGCCGACGAGCTGGCGGACATGTGGGGCGTGACGGTGCCCGCGCCGCCCACGATGCGCGCCGCGCTCGCCGCCCTCCCCACCCCGGGGGACGTCCCGGCGGAGCGCGCGGCGTGGCTGCACACGGCGCTGCAGGGGCGTCGCATCGAGGTGCCGTGCGTGCCATTCGCGGGTCGGACCTGGGTGCGCATCTCAGCGCAGGTCTACAACCACCCGGACGAGTACCGGGCGCTTGGGCGCGCGGTGCTGGAGCTGCTGAACGACTAGCGGTCGCCCGGCCAGCGGATCGGCTGCTCTTCGGCCTTCTCGTCGCCGAAGTTCGTGAAGATCGTCAGGGCCACGTAGTGCGTGGCCTCGGCGATGGTCCACGCGTCCTTGAAGACCGGGATGCGCATGCCGTAGTCGATGCCGCCGACCTTGCTGTGCAGGCCCAGGCCCCAGGTGACGGCGTGCCGGTTGATGTCGCCGTCCCACGCGTAGCCGCCGCGCAGGTCGACGAGCTCCTTGATGGTGCCCTGGATGCCGGCCGACACGTCGAAGCGGCTGCCCGCGACCTGCTCCAGACGGGTGTTGAAGTCCACCATGCCGACGAACAGGTTGTCCTTGCCGCCGCGCACGCCCAGGCCAATCGCCGCGGGGATCTCGGCCTGGTCCTTGATGGGCAGGAGGTTCTTGCCGACCAGGCCCACTGAGAAGAACTCGATCGGGCGGGCCGAGAAGCCGACGTCGACGTTGCCGCTGACGCCCTTGCCCACGTACTCGCCGTCGAAGATCATCAGCGTGCCGTTCAGACCGACCGCCACCTTGCGATCGACGAACGGCGCCGACAGCGCCACCGTGATGTCGTGCGTCTGCTTGCGGTTGCGGAGCGCTTCGCCGGTAGGCGCCCAGCCGGGAAGCTCGACCGGGTGGAAGGCCGGGGCGACCACGCCGCCGTGGTAGGCGACGCCGAACGAGAGGAACTTGCTGGTGCGGCCGTCGACCGCGCTGGCGTTCCACCGCAGGTCGCCCGTGGGGCCGCCGGTGAACTGGGCCTGCACGTCGTAGCGCGGGATCAGCGACACGTTCGCGGGGTTGAGCGTGACCTCGCTGTTGTCGCGCGGGTCTGCCAGCGATGCGCCGCCGGCGCCGGCCTGGGCCGCGCTGACCACTTCCTGGGCGGATGCGGTGCTCGAAACGGACACTCCCACGGTCAGCAGGCTGAACACGGGGATCCACGCGGGGATTGGACGATGCGGGCGCGTCATGAGCCGTGGGGATACCTGCGCACCGATGCAGATGCAAGCGCGATGGGCTTCGGTGGCGGTGGCGCGTCCGCTGCGCGAGGCGCTCACCTACGCGATCCCCATGGGGATGTCAGGATCGGTCGGCGTCGGCCACGTGGTCGCCGTGCCGCTCGGGCGTACCCTGGAGACCGGGTACGTCGTGGCGTTGCTCGACGATCCGGGCATGCCGCCTGAGAAGGTCAAGCCGATCGCGCAGCTGGTCGACACGGTGCCCGCGTTCGACGCCGAACAGCTCACGTTCTTCAGGTGGATCGCCGACTACTACCTGGCGCCGCTCGGCATGGTCATCCGCACGGCGATCCCGTCCGAGGTCCGCACCCGCAGCGTTCGGGTGCTCGGGTCGACGGACGCGGGCGCGGACGCGCTGGCGACCGGGATGGTGGAGGGCGCTGAGGCTGGCGTGCTCCGCGAGATCATCTCCCGGCCCGGCCTGACCCGCCGCGGGATGGTGCGCAGGCTCGAAGCCGAGATCGACCCCGCCGTCTGCGAGCGCGCGATCGACGCGCTCGTCCGCAAGCAGCTGGCGGTGTGGTCGGAGAAGGAGCTCAAGGGCCCGGGCGGCAAGGTGGCGACGGTGTCGCTGGCCGTCCCGCTCCAGGACGCGCTCGACAAGGTGGGCGTGTCGGCGGCGCGAGCGCGGGCGCGCGCGGTCCTGACGCGGCTTGGCCAAGAGGGCGGTGCGGTCGACATCGACGTGATCGTCGCCGAGCACGGCGAGGCGGCGCGTGCGGGCCTGCGGACGCTGGTGACGGCGGGGCTTGTGACCCGCTCGGAGCGCGAAGATCGCGACCCGTTGATGTTCGCGCCCGCGAACGGCCCTGCGGTCGCGCCCAACCTCAACCACGATCAGCGCGCGGCGCTCGACGTGCTGCGCGCGGACGGCGCTCAGGGACCGCACCTGCTGTTCGGCGTGACCGGCTCGGGCAAGACCGAGGTGTTCCTGGGCGCGGCGGACGCCGTGCTCGCGCGCGGCCGTCAGGTGTGCGTGCTGGTGCCGGAGATCGGGCTGACGCCGCAGCTGGTGGGGCGCTTCCGCGCGCGCTTCGGCGAGTCGATCGCGGTGCTGCACTCGGGCCTGGGCGCGGGCGAGCGGCTGCAGCAGTGGCGGCGCATCCGCGCGGGCGAGGCGCGCGTGGCGGTCGGCGCACGCTCGGCCCTGTTCGCGCCGTTCCAGGCGCTGGGCCTGGTGGTGGTCGACGAGGAGCACGACGACTCGTACAAGCAGAGCGACGGCGTGCGCTACAACGCGCGCGATTTGGCGGTGGTGCTGGCTGCGCGCTGGTCGGCGCCCGTGGTGCTCGCGTCGGCCACGCCCTCGCTCGAGTCCTGGCACCGCGCGAAGCATGGCAAGTACGTGATGCTGCGCTTGCCCAACCGCGCGACCGCGCGTCCGGTGCCGATCGTCGAGCTGGTCGACATGACCGAGGTCCCCAAGGGCGACGACGGCGATCGGCCGATGTTCGCGCCCGCGGTGGTGACGGCGCTGCGCGACACCTTCGACGCGGGCGGCAAGGCGATCGTGCTCTACAACCGCCGCGGCTACGCGACGCTCTTGCAGTGCGGGTCGTGCGGCGCGTCGTTCGAGTGCCCGAGCTGCGGCATCTCGCTCACGCTCCACCGCGCGATCCGCACGCTCGCGTGCCACTACTGCGGCTTCAAGCGCCCCGTCCCGCCCGCGTGTCCGGCCTGCGGCAAGCCGGAGCTGGCGGAGATGGGGAAGGGCACGGAGCGCATCGAGGCCGTGCTCGCGGAGCTGTTCCCCGACATCCCGATCGCGCGCATGGACGCTGACACCACCACGGCCAAGGGGTCACATCAGCGCATCCTCGACGCCTTCCGCGACGGCGAGACCAGGCTGCTGGTCGGCACGCAGATCGTGGCCAAGGGGCATGACTTCCCCGACGTGCACACCGCGGTGGTGGTGAGCGCAGACGCGGGGCTTCGCCTGCCGGACTTCCGCGCGTCGGAGCGTACGTTCGCGCTGCTGGTGCAGGTGGCGGGTCGCGCGGGTCGTGGCGACGTGCCGGGGCGTGTGTTCGTGCAGACCTGGAAGCCCGATCACCCCGTGCTCGAGAACCTCGACGACGTCGAGACCTTCCTGGAGCGCGAGGCGCGGCAGCGCAAGGTGCTGCGCTACCCGCCGTGGACCCACCTGGTGCTGATCACGCTCGAAGGTGTGGACCGGCGCGGCGTGTCGCACGCGGCGGCCACGCTGGTGCGCGCGCTGCGACCGCGCCTGCCTGCGGGCGGGGATCCGGAGATCTTGGGCCCGGCGCTCGCGGCGATGCCCCGGCTGGTGGGGCGCTGGCGCTTTCACGTGCTGATCCGCGCGACGGACCGGACGGCGCTGCGTCGTTGGCTGACGAGCGTGCGCGACGTGATCGACGCGCCGCCGGGGCCGGGCGTGCGCATGCACGTGGACGTGGACCCGCGCGACCTGATGTGACCGGCCCCCAGTGGGGATCGCGCGCGCTGTCGGGTTAGACGGCGCGGCATGATGCTCTCAGGCCGGATCCGTGGACTTGTCTTCCTGGCGCGCGCGTGGTGGGCGCCTCACGCCAACGTGTCGCGCCTGCGGTTTCGCGTGATGCCGACCGACGTCGACCTCAACGTGCACCTCACCAACAGCCGCTACCCGCAGCTGATGGACATCGGGCGCATGGACATGCTGGTGCGCTCGGGCACGGGCAAGATCATGCACCAAGCGGGCATCGCGCCGGTGCTGGTGGAGTCGAACATCGCGTTCAAGCGTGACCTGCCGCTGGGCGTGGGCTTCACGCTGGAGACGCGCGTGATCGGCCGCGACCGCAAGGCGCTGGTGGTCGAGCAGCGCTTCCTGGTGGGCGACGCCGTGCACGCGATCGGCACCGTGAAGATGGTCTGCGTGCTCAAGGGCAAGGTGGTCGAGCCCAGCGTGTTCGCCTCGCTGATCGAGGCGGCCGAGGCCGATCAGGTCCAGGGCAGCGCGCGGCGGGCCGCCCAGTAGTCGGCGGGGCGCGTGGCGAGCGTGCCGAGCGCTGCGCGCGTGGCGTCATCCAAGCGCAGCTGAGTCGCGCGTGCGTGGCTGAGCAGCTGATCGGCGGTGGCGGCGCCGGACAGCACGACGTCGATCGCGTCTTGCTCCAACAGCCACGCGATCGCCAAGGCGTCGGGCGTGGTGTCGAGCTGCGCCGCGTTCTCGAACAGCAGGTCGCGCGTGGGGCCGTGCGCCGCGCGCGGCGTCAGGCGGCCGTTGGCGAGCGACTCCTTCACGACCACGCCCAGGCCCGCGTCGTGGGCCTCGATGAGCGCAGGCAGGACGGAGGGCTCCAGCAGGTTGCAGGTGGCCTGCACCACGTCGAAGAAGCCGCCGCCGCGCAGCGCGATCGCGCGGCGCACCACGTCCGCCTGGTTGGCGCCGGTGACGGTGAGGCCCACCCGCAGGCCGCGCTCGGCCCGCAGGCGCGCGAGCGCGTCGAGCACGGCGTCGTCGTCCAGCACGCCCGACTCTAGCGTCGCGGAGTGGATGCTGTAGGTCGCGAGCCACGGCGAGAGCAGCGCCCACGACTCGTCCTGCTGCCTGAGCAGGTTGGCGACGCTGTGGTCCTTGACCTCGTGCACGGCGGCGTCGTCGCGCCAGTCGGCGGTGTAGACGTAGCCCCACTTGGAGCCGACAGTGACGTCGTCGCGGGTCAGGCCGCGGGCGTCGAGCCAGTCCGCCAGGAAGGACTCGCCCAGGCCGTAGGAGCGGGCGACGTCGAAGTACCGGACACCTTGGTCCCAGGCGGCGTCCAGCACCGCGTGGCAGCGCGCCTTGAGCGCGTCGACCGTACGCACCTCACCCACGTCCGAACCGTGGCCCAGGTTGTGGTACGACGGCCGACCCAGCGCGGCCAGACCCAGCCCCAGGCGCGTGACCTGCGGGCCGGCATGGCCCAAGCTGCGGAGGGGGAGCGTCGAGTCCAACGGTGTCGCCTCGGGCGTCGGCACGTAGCGTGGGTGTAGGGGCGCAGCGAGCGCCGGTCGGGTCAGGTTGCGTCGCCGGCGGGCAGCGCCGTGTGACCGCCGAGCACCCACCAGGCCGTGCTGCCCAGCGCCATGGCGATCGACAGCGGGAACGCGACGTGGGCGAGCGGGTCACAGGCGGCGACCAGCGCCCCTGCGATGGGCAGCGCGGCGATCCGCACGACGTCCACCACAAAGCCGGCGCGCTTGCGCTCGAACAGGGCGCCCCAGCTCCACGTGGCGGCCAGCACACACGCGACGGTCAGCAGGCGCGCGGGCGCGTTCCACACCTCCCAGCGCGCCAGCGTGGCGCCGGTGATCAGGCCGGTGAGGACGAACTGAACCAGGATGTACGCGTGTACGGGCCGCGTGGAGGTCGGGTCCCAGGTGATGCGGTGCGGAGTGGGCTCGGGGATGACCACGTCGCCGCCCATGGACGCGGGCCGCCACTCGGGCGGGCCGATGAGCGCCCACAGCTTGCTGCCCATGTCGGGCATGGACGCGACCTTGCGCGCCAGCGACACGAAGGGCGTGAAGTTCACGCCGATCGGGTCGAAGCTGTGGATGGGCTCGACCACGCCGTAGGTGGGCGCCACGGTCTCCTTCCGGAAGGTCCCGTACAGGCGGTCCCAGAAGATGAAGATGCCGCCGTGGTTCTTGTCGATGTACGCCGGGTTCACGGCGTGGTGCACGCGGTGGTGCGCCGGCGTGTTGAGCACCCACTCCAGCGGGCCCACCGTGCGGATCAGCTCGGTGTGGATCCAGAACTGGTAGAGCAGGTCGAACAGCGCGATGACCACGAACATGTCGCCCGGCATGCCCAGGAAGAAGAGGGGCGCGTAGAACGGGATGCCCGACAGCGGCGCGAACCAGCACTGCCGCAGCGCGACCGCGAGGTTGTACTCTTCGCTCTGGTGGTGCACGACGTGCGTGGTCCAGAACAGGCTGGAGCGGTGCGTCGTCCGATGCCACCAGTAGAACTGGTGGTCGTAGAGCAGCAGGGCCACGACCCAGGTCCACCAGACGTCCTTGGGCCAGGCGGGCAGCACGGCGACGGACGCCGCGGCCGCGTAGACGGCGATCTCCACGACCGCCATGCCCAGGTGCGTGACCTGGTTGCCAATGCCGCAGGACAGGTCGGTGATGGCGTCGTTGAAACGGTAGACACGGCGACCCTGTCGATGCGCCACGAGCGCCTCGATCAGGATCATCACGAAGAACACGGGGATGGACAGCGCGATGACGATCGCGGCCATGGGGCCCCCTGGGGCGCGACGCTACGGCTGCGAGCAGTCGCCGTGGTCGAACGTGTACGCCGCGCAGTTGAAGTTGGCGGCGAAGGTGGTGCCGTCGTCGCAGCTGCCGTCACCCAGGTAGGTCGAGGGCCAGCAGACGTTGGTGCAGTCGCGGACCGCGCCCGGGGCGCAGGTGCCCGTGGGCGAGGTGTCCGCGCCGGAGTCGGGATCCGTGTCCGTGATGAGCGGGCAGGCGACGCGGAAGTACTTGCCCGTGCTCCCGCCCGTGGGCATCGGCATCTGCAGCAGGTAGCCGGCGTCGAGCGGGTTGCGGACGCGGATCTTGCCGCCTTCCCAGCCGTCAGAGCCGCTGTCCGTCATGCGCAGGAAGTACAGGCCCGACGCGGGCAGCGCGACGTCCACGCGGTAGTCGTTGTTGTCGGCGAACTGGCCCGCGTTTCGGTTGGCGAGCAGCGACCAGCCGTCCACCTGGTAGAGCGACCAGCCAACCTGCGAGCCGTGCGAGCCGGTCTCCATCTGGATGACCACGTCGGCGCAGTTGGTGGGCTGGAGCGGGGCGCCCGGTGCGTCAAACGCGACGCTGCCGGCGTCGCCGCACACGACGGTGAAGTTGCTGGCGCTGGTGACGCCGGTCGCGAGGCCGAACGTGTCCATCAGCAGGCCGCCCGGGTAGCGGGCCTCGACGCGGCCGTCCCAGCCGTCACCCTTGGAATCGCGCGAGCGGAACGTGTACGGGCCGTCGAACACGTGGATCACGTCGTCCGCGGTGGTGTCCGCGACGACCGACGAGACCGTGCGCTGGGCCCAGAGCAGGCCCGAGCCGGCCGTGTAGAGCTCCCAGCCCATGTCCGGCGCGTCCGATCCGCCGAGGGTGCGCATGTCGATGTCGCAGCCGACGCCGTCGGAGCAGGTGGCGTTGAAGTTCCAGGTGAACTCACGCTGGAAGTACGGGAAGCCGCGGCCCTCGTAGATCTGGCGGCCCGTGCGGACCTCAAGGATCTCCCACCAACCGCCGCCGTCCCAGGTGTCCGAGTTCGCGTCGATGCCGATGAAGCTGTACGAGCCATCGGCGAGGTCGATCGGGTACTCGTAGACGCTGTTGTCCTGCGTGTACGTGCCGGGCGCGACGCTCGCGAGCACGGCGCCGGTGCTGTCCTCGAGCCGCCAGCCGGCCTCGCTCGGGTAGTAGAAGAGGTGCAGGCGGATGATGTAGCCGCAGGAGCCGCTGGGGACGGTGTCGGTGTCCGCGGCGCAGTCGCCACGGTCGAAGTTGAAGTTCGAGCAGTCGAAGTCCGCCGGGAGGGGGTCGCCGTCGTCGCAGTAGCCGTCGCCGAGGAAGTACTCGGGGTAGCAGGTGCCGTTGCAGTCCTCGACCTCGCCGAAGTGGCAGATGGCCGTGTCACTGCCGCCAAAGCCGGAGTCCGTGTCGCCGGCGTCGGTGTCCGCGTCCGTGTCCGAGACGTCGGTGTCGGACACGTCGGTGTCCTGGTTGCCCCAGCCCGTGTCCGGCTGGCCGTCCGTGTCCCGATCGTCCGTGGTGGTCGTGTCTGTGTCCACCGGCGTGTCGGTGCCCGTGGGGCAGCCGGTGAGGGCGAGCAGCGCGATGAACATCCATCGAGTCATTCGACCCTCCTGAAGGACACTAGGGCGAGCGGGGCATCCTAGCATGTCATTCGCATGCCTGCGAGGGCCTCGGCGAGGCTGTGATCCTGCTCACCGCTTGGGGCCCACGAGCGTGGCCTTTGCGCCATGAACTTGCACCTCGCGATCCAGCGAGCGGCCCGCCCCCGTCGACCACCGCTCCAGGTCGCGCTCGGCGTCCGGGCGGGTGTCGGTGGACACGAACCAGAACGCCTGCGCGGGGGCCGTCGCGACAAGCTCGGCGTCGAACGCGGAGCCCGTTCGCCAAGACAGGCTCGGAGTGGGCATGGTCCGGTACCAGCGCAGGCCCCAGGACGCGCTCGCGTCGGCGACGACCGCCTTGTCGCCGAGGGTGGGAAGAAGCGAAGGGAGATCCTGGAAGGGCGGCCGCGGAGCCACCGAGTTGCTGACCATGGCCACCATCAGCCACGGCACCGCCCACAGCGCGGGCCGGGTGTCCAGCCGGGCGCCGATCCACAGCAGCAACGCCGGCAGCAGCACGATCAGGTGCCGGGTCGGCCCGAACGGGTGCAAGCCGGCCCCCGCGAGCGCGACGAACGCCAGCACGGGAGCCCAGGCCAGCAGGTCCAGGCCGCGCGGCCCAGGGCGGGTCGTCAGCCAGCCGAGGCCCGCGAGCACGGCGACGCCGGCGACCATCCCTGCGGTCCCGGCCCGCCCGGTCCACGCCCAACCGGCGACGCCCGGGATCGCCCGCGCGGCCCAGCCCGGCAGGGTGCTCCAGGTCCAGAACCAGGGGCTGAACTTGCCCCCGACCAGATCGGCGCCCTGCGCGGCGCGTTGGGCTGGGACCAGCGTCTCCGCGAGCGCGGCCATGACGGCGCCGGAGGTGACCATCGGCACAAACCGGGTGACGCCCGGCGTGCGGGTGGCGAACACGGCCCCCGCGACCAGCACGACCGGCCAAGCGCCATACAGCGTGGCCGTCGCGGCGAGGCTGAGCAGGGTCATGACGAGCGCGCTCCCGGACGGGACGGCCGCCAGCACCGCCAGGATCAAGGCGGCGCCGAGCGCGTAAGGCCGGGCCTCTGAGGCGTACACGACCAGCGGCGGGCACACGCTGATCCAGGTCGCGGCCGCCAGTCCAGAGCGACCCCAGGCCCGCGCCGCCCACCACGCCAGCGGAATCATCAGGACCGAGGCCAGGAACGACGGGGCGCGCAGCCAGACCTCGGCGTGCGACACGGTCATCACGCCGCGCATCAGCCACGCGAACAGCGGTGGGTGAAGGTCGTCTTGGGCCATGGCCGCCCACGGGTCAGCGGCGCGCGCGACGCTCATCGTCAGCGCCTCGTCCATCCACAGCGGCCGCGAGGCCAACCCGGGCAGCCGCAGCATGGCACCGCCCACGGTGAGGGCGAGCAGCGCGGCCCGGAGCCGACCGTTCCCGGCAGGCTCGGTCACGGCAGCATGCGGGCCGCTTCCGACTCCGAGGGCAGGCGGCAGGAGTCGATTTGGCCGAACACCCGGTAGCGAATGGCCGCGAAGCCCCGGTAGAAGAAGTCGCGGATGAACGCCGGGATGAGGTACGCCACGCGCGCGAAGGACCACGGCGGTCCCATGTGGCCGGTGACCTCAAGGATGGCGGACGAGTACCAGCTGACCCGCTCGTCGCCGTGGGTGCGGTCGACGAACACGATGCTGTCCAGCTTGGCGGGCAGCTCGGGGTGGCGCGCCAGGATCTCGGCCGCGGTGTCGCCTTGGAGCGGCGCGTAGCAGAAGCGCCCGTCCGGGTCGCGCTGCATGATCCACTTCATCGACGCGTCACAGACGGCGCACACCCCGTCGAACAGGATGAGGCGGTCAGGGGTGGGGGACGCGGAATTCATGCGCTCCTCCTAACCACCTCGGCCGCCGCGGCGAGTCACGCATGGTCGCGGTCACTTCGGGGAGAAGAGGACCTTCACCCGACGCGACGAGCCCTGCGCGCCCGACACGGCACGCCAGCGCCACAGGCCCGGCGTGATGTCGCCGCCGGCCTCGGGGGGGCAGTCGCCCGCGCTGACCGTGAGGGGCGAGCCGTCCGCGCCGAACGTGACGGTGGCGGTGCAGGCGCGCTTGAGCGGGCTGCGCAGGCCGGGCATGGGGTGCTCGGTGAGCAGGTTCTTGGCGAGCGCCTCGTCCAGGGTCATCTCGATCACGGTGCCGGCGCTCAGGTGCACCACGTGGGTCGACGCGTCGTCGGCGACGGCGGTGTTGGACACGCCGTCGGAGTCTGGGACGCGGATCACGCGGGTGGTCGCCTGGCTGGGCAGCTCGGGCACGTGGAAGGGCCAGTCGACCACGACGTCGAGCAGGGCAGGGACGGGCTCGTCGAAGGCGCGGACGCGCCAGCGCCAGAGCATCAGGGCGCTCTTCATCGCCGGGTAGAACAGCGGGTCGCAGTCCGCGACCTTCACATCCTGCGGGACGCCGTCCGCGTTGAGCGTGACGGTGGCCTTGCAGCTGTGGTTCGAGCCGGCGGGCAGCGCGTAGGCCTCGCGCGGGAGCACGGGCGGCGAGCGGGAGATGACCTCCGC
>CAIOSP010000094.1 GCA_903861005.1 uncultured Pseudomonadota bacterium | reverse complement strand
TGTACGACCGGGCGCTCCCTTTACAGATCAGACCGGGCGCCCCCTTTACACGAACCATCGCTTTCGAGGCGTAGACCGACGGCCTGGCTCCGCGGTCCGGGATTCTGATCGCACGAGCTGGCTCCGCTCGCCATGCGAACCGGGAAACGGGAGACACGGGCCGGGTTCGATCTTCCAGGTTCCGGGAGTTCGGCAGCGCTGACGACGACGTCGGAGACGGCGTCGACAACGCCCGCAACGGTGTGCGGGCGCAGGTTGTCGGCAGCGATGCCCGTCCACCATTCGGAGCCGCAGAGCCCTCGCCGAAGGCATCCGTCCGCCCGTCGCCCACACGAAGTGTGGACCGCGAGGTGGAGTCGCAGGCCACCGAGCGGCCGGAGCCACCCGGAGCCACGCACAGCGAAGCGAGCATGGCGAGGATGGCGAGGACCGCGATGTGGCCGGAGACGGAGCCTGCGGTACCCGTCAGGGGCGATGGGCGGGCGGAGGCCGGAGCTCGCCGTCGTGGACGTCCGGCGTTGGAGGACGGACGTAGGCGACGTTCGGCGTGCCGCCGTGAAGGTCGAGGTGGAACAGGAAGTGGGCGCCAAATCGGACGTCCCAGCGCGCCTCGTCGAGCGGCTCGAAGAACACGGGTTCCCCACTGAGCGGTCGCCCCACCTTGATGCGATGTCCGAGCCAGACGACGCGGCCGGTGTCGTCCGCACGCCGAACGTTCTTGTCGGTGGGGTAGTCGGGCGACTTCAACACCTCGGGAAACGGCCGCCACGATGTCTCGTACGCCGAGACCGGTGTCTTCTGGCCGAGCGCCTCGTGCGGTCGTTCGTGGTTGTACTCGCGTCGGAGCGCATCGAAGCGACGGCCCTGCACCTCACGCGTGTACGGCCCGCCAGCGATCGCCTCCTCCATGGTCTTGTGGAACCGTTCGAGCCGACCGTTCTGGTCGGGACGCCCGGGGTCGTTGCGGTGGAGTTCGATGCCGAGCTTGATGAGCCACACAGCCAGGCGCGTCAGTCGGCCAGGCGTGGACGACGACGCGAAGGGTACGCCACCGTCTGACCGGAGGGCGGCGGGCAAACCGAACTCCCGCATCGCGCTCTCGAGGTGCGGACGGTTTTCGTCGTCGCTTGTCGAGGCCACCATCTCGCAGCGCAGCAGGTAGCGCGAGAAGCCGTCGATCAGGGTCAACGGCCCACATCGCGTGCCGTCGGCGAGCGCGAAGTGCCCCTTGTGGTCCGAGCACCACACCGCGTTGGGCCCGCTGTACGACGACGCCGCGACGCCTGCCGGTGGAACGCGCATGCGACGCTTGCGCGGGGTGATCATGCCGCGCCGGTCGAGGATCTGCCCGATGGTGCTCACGGCTGGCGGCGGGACCTCCGGCCGAGCGTTGATGAGGCACTGTCGCAGCTTCTTCGGCCCCCATGTCGGGTGCGCCTTGCGCAGCGCGACGATCGCGTCGGCAACGTCTTCGGGCGTCGCGTTGGCGTGGTGATGGGCCAAGGGCCGACGGTCGCTCAGCGCGGCGACACCTTCCTCCTCAAAGCGCTTCTTCCACTTGTACCCGGTCGGTCGGCTGACCCCAGCTCGGCGACAGATCTCGGTGAAGGACTCGGACGGGTCGGCCGCCTCGAGGGCCACGATGAACTTCATGCGTTCCACTTCTGCGCTCGTCTCTCGCCAGGGCATGACCACCTTCCGGATGGTCCGTGCCTCGGAACGCGCGCGGCTGGGGCCCATCCCCGGTGTAAAGGGGGCGCCCGGTCAGAAGTGTAAAGGGGGCGCCCGGTCTGAGCATCGATCACAAGTCGAATTGCGATCGTAGAACCTGGCTCACGGCCGCCCCTTCGCCATCCACCGTTCCGCCGCCAGCCAGCCCGACTCGCGCTCCAGCAGATCCTCGAAGCCGCGGCCCAGCGTGATCCAACCGGGCTCGCCGTTGTTCTTGATGTGACCGCCGAACGCCGCGATCGCCAGCATCACCGCCCGCACGTTCGACCGCTTCGTCAGCTTGTGCTTGGGTTGTGCGTCTTGAAGGATCCGAAGCTGTCGCTCCGAGATCGCCGCCGACCACGGCAGCTTCGGGTCTGTGCGCGCGAGCGTGCGCAGGTTCAGAAGCGCGACTGCGACCGGAAGCAGCAATGCCTGGGTCCGAAGCAGAGCGTCCAGCGACTCCGCCTGGCGCTTCGAGAACGCGCAGCCCGTCTTCAGGCTCCGGAAGAACTCCTCGATGATCCAACGCCGACGGTAGATGTCGACCACGCGCTCGATCTGCGCCGGCGTCTCCACCGGCAGCGTCGTCCACAGCATCCAGTGGATCGGTGAGCAGCCTTCCGGCGTCTCCAGCTCGTTCACCTCGACGACGTTCATGGTGAGCGCGTCGGGCAGCTCCGCCGCCGAGCCCATGGGCCGCTTCACCGTCGCTGCCGTCGCGCGCATCGCCAGCTTTGCCGGGCGGGTATCTCGCGTCGGGTGCGTGGCCTTGGTCTTCGGCGGGCGGCGGTCGGTCCGGCTGGCCAGCTCCACCTCGCGGACCACGCAATGCTGCACGCCAGCCAGCGCGTCCTTCACCTTGCCCGCGTCGTCGGCCAGCGTGCGGTTGTGGGCCGCTCGGATCACGAAGGCCTGGTTCAGCGAACTCAACGCGCAAAACATCGGGTAGGCGTCGCCTTCGCGGTCGGCGACGTGGATGACATCGAGCCCCGCGGGCGTCGTCCCGACGACCTCGTGGAACCCGTCGATCCAACGGTCCGAGCCCTTCCTGATGGGCTCGCCGGAGCCATCGCTGCGCGCCCAGGTCCACACGCCGTCGTCGCACAGGTACGCGCGCAGCCCGACGACGCCAAACGCCTGCGGCGCATTTGTCTCCGCGACAGCCAGCGTCACATGACTCCAGAACGACTGGTGCTTGCCGCGCTTGGAGAGGCCGATGCGCGTCTCGTCGCCGTCGAAGGTGTGCTCGGTGGTGTCATGCAGCAGCAGGACCGTGTTCCCACACATCGTCGCGCGCCGCCATGACGCGGCCGAGTGGCTGTGGAGCAGCGCGCCGGCGCGGACCTTCGGGTTGTTCGTGAAGCGGTAGTACGCTTCCAACTCCGCGTTGGTGTCGAAGACTTGGGGGAAGCTGTCGTTTGGGCGGAGCAGGAT
>CAIOSP010000093.1 GCA_903861005.1 uncultured Pseudomonadota bacterium | reverse complement strand
CGGCCGACGCACTCCGCCCACCGCCGCACAACCCGAGGTCCGGGTCGTCGCGGGCGCGCGCCAGCGACTCACGGGCAAGCTCGACCACGCCGTCGACGACGCCCCGGCCGATCCCTCGATCGCCGACGTGGTGGCGGCCGCCCGCGCGTTTCCGGACGCAGGGAGCTGGATGATCGCGGGCGGCGAGCCCACCCTGCGCGACGACTTCCCCCAGCTGGTCCGCGCGCTGGCTGACGCCGGCGCACCCGGCCTGGGCATGATCACCGACGGCCTGGCGCTCGGTGCGCCCAACGTCCCGGCGATGCTCAAGCAGCTGGGCCTCAAGCGCGTGCGCGTCCGCCTGGCGAGCGCCCGCGGCGACGCCCATGACTGGCTGTTCGGGCAGACCGGCGCGTTCAAGCGCGCCGTGAAGGGCCTGCGCGCCTGCGTCGAGGCCGGCCTGGAGGTCGAGGTCGAGTGCACCGTCACCCGCCCCACCGGCCCCTACCTGGACGAGGCGCTCGACTTCTTCACCAAGCTGGGCGCCAAGACCGTGGTGCTCCGCCGCGTGACGGCGCGCGGCCCCACGGCGGACGCCGACATCCCGGTCGCCGCGCGCTTTGGTCTGGTGGGCAAGGACCTGGAGAAGGCAGCGCAGCTGGGCATGCGCAGCGGCCTGAACGTGTGGATCGAGGGCTTCCCGCAGTGTGTGTCGCCCGGCGCCAAGATGGCCTACCTGCCGACGGACGCCGTGGTGTGGGCCGTGCCGTCGACCGGTCCGTGGCCCTTCCTGCGCCCGCGCTTCGAGCCGCCGCCGTCTGAGCGTGGCTGCGGCGCGTGCCCGGGCGGCCCCGCCTGCTGCGGCGCGCCCACCGACTACACCCGCCGCTTTGGTCGCATGGAGATCGACAGCGAGGGCGTGAAGCTGGTGAACCCGGGCAAGCTGCCGCCCACGCCGCTGGAGGGCGGCGACGTGTTCCCGCCGCCGCGCGGTGGTCGCTTCCCGCAGAGTCGCGCCATGTTCGCGCGCATGTCGGCCCAGCTGCCGTCGCTGGCGGGCGACCCGCTGGCGCTCGTCGCCAAGTCCGACCCGCCGGACACGCTCCGCTTTGTGTTCCTGGCGCCGTCCAAGATCGCCGACCCCGTGCTGGGCGATCGCCCCGGTCCGGACGTGCCCGAGCCCACCCGCGAGATCCGCCAGCGCTTGGTGAAGGCCGCGCAGGTGGGCGCGAGCACGCTGCGCATCGCGTCGGCCGGCAGCCTGTGGCACCCCGAGGCGGCCGAGATGCTGCGCGAGGCCACCCGCCTGGAGTTCAAGCGCATCGAGGTGGCCGGTGACCTGAGCGCGTTCGAGCGCCTGGGCGACATGGAGATCCGCCGCCTGCGTGGCATCACCCGCCTGGACGGCGCGCTGCTGTCCGCGGACGCGGCGGAGCACGACGCGCTGGTGGGTCGCGCGGGCGCGTTCGACGCCACGCTCAAGGCGATCGACCGCGCGGGCACGCTGGTGCCGTCGCTCGAGCTGGGCGTGTACGCCGTGCTCACGTCGGCCGACCAGCTGCTGCCGTTCGCCGAGGCCTGGGACCGCGGCGATCTGCCCGGCGCGCCGTTCTTCCGGCTGTCGTCGAAGGGGGGCAACCTGACCGCGCTCCTGCGCGCCGCCGAGTCGTTGCCCCAGGGCCCCGCACGCGATGCGATCGCCGCCGTGCTGCCCGCGACGATCTTCGACAGGCCGGATCATGTCGTTCCGGCGCCCATTGCCGAGGTCGCGTGGGGTGAGATCCCGGAATCCTGGTCACAGCCGAGCGGTCTTGACCGGTTTGGCTGCTATACTGCAGGGCTGGACTCTTCCCAGCGCGCTGATTCGCGCGTGCTTCCCGGATACGCCGTCGGTTGGACGACGACCGGGTAGGCGCCCGAGAGACAGGAGCCCCGATGGGTGAACACGCCGAGCCGACGGGTCTGTCCTTCATCAAGCCAGAGGGGCAGAACTCCGAGGAGTACATGCTCTGGCGCGAGGAGGTGTCGAACGTACCCAAGCATTGGGTCCGCACCGTCACCGCCTGCAACAGCCACTGCATCTTCTGCTTGGACAGCGACACGCCGCGCAACGTCTACTTGTCCGAAGAGGACGTGAAGGCGGAGATCCTGCGCGGTCGCACCGAGCAGAACGCGTGGAAGATCATCCTGTCGGGCGGTGAGGCGTCGCTGCACCCGCTGTTCCCGGAGTTCATCCGCTACGCCCGCGAGGTCGGCTACGGCCGCATCCAGACCGTCACCAACGGCTGGCGCTACGCGGAACGCGAGTTCTACGAGGAGTGCGTGACCGCAGGCCTCCAGGAGATGACGTTCAGCCTGCACGGCCACACGCCCGAGCTCCACAACCGGCTGACCGCGCACAAGGACAGCTTCCAGCGCATCACCAAGGCCATCCACCGCGCCGCGCGCGACCCGCGCGTCATCTGCTCGGTGGACGTGGTGATCAACAAGCAGAACGTCGGCGTGCTCGATCAGATCGTTCAGCTGGCGATCAAGCTGGGCGTGACCGAGTTCGACCTGCTGCACATCATCCCGCAGGCCGCCGGGTTCGAGAACCGCGACGAGCTGTTCTACAATCCGCGCGAGTACCTCCCCATCCTGCAGAAGGTGTTCCGCCTCAACCGCCACCCGCGGTTCGTCGTGTGGACCAACCGGTTCCCTGTCGCGCATCTTGAGGGCATGGAGGACCTGATCCAGGACCCCCACAAGATGATGGACGAGATCAACGGCCGCCGCTTCCACGTCCGGAACTACCTGGACACCGGCGAGCCCTTGAACTGCCGCCAGCCCGAGCGCTGCGTGCACTGCTTCATCGAGCCCTTCTGCACCACGATGGACCGCACCATCGAGGCCCAGAACACCGACGCCTGGGAGGTCTGGGACCTGGGCGCGGACAAGCGCGCGCTGAAGAGCCTGCCCGTCCCGCTGCCGTTCGGCATCAACAAGGTCGGGGTCGAGGTCGACAAGACCGACGACCTGCGCCGCGTGGTGGCCGCGTTGCCTGCGGGCGCGGGTCTGTACGCGCTCCCCAAGGACGCGTCGCCGATCCCCGCCGACCTCGGCGTCCCGTCGGTGTTCGTCGCGCGCACCGCCGAGCAGCTCGACCTGTGGTTCAGCCAGCCCATCCCCGACTCGGTCGGCGAGCTGGAGATCTGGCTCAACACGTCGACCGCCCCGTGGATGCTCGAGCACAAGGACGCGCTGGCCGCCAACCTGGCCCGCGTCCGCGTGCATCAGCCCACGTTCGAGCAGATGAAGGAATCGTCGGAGAACGACGTCCGCGAGCCCAAGCAGTTCTTCGTGGCCCTGGGCCTGCGCGTCCGCGTGTCTGGCCTGCCGCCGTGCAACACGCCGTTCATGGAGATGATCCCCGACCGCGCCGTGCTCCCGTCCGACACGTTCGAGCAGGGGACCGGCCGCCTGAGCATCTCGCAGCTGGCCCGCTTCCACATCAAGAACGGCTACCGCTCCAAGTCGTCCCGCTGCGACGACTGCGCGCTCATCGGCCGCTGCGACGGCATGCACATCAACATGATCCGCGACCAGGGCCTCAAGCTGCTGGAGCCGATGACGAGCGGGCCCTGGCTCGAGGACGCCACGGCGCAGCTCACCGCGCGCTACCCTGACCCCATCTCGCGCATCGCGCAGGGTCGGCCCCTCCAGCCTGCGGCGACCAGCCTGCCGGGCTTCGCCCAGCCGACGCACGCCCCGCAGGACCCGCTGGCGATCGTCGAAGAGCAGCGTCAGAAGCGTCGCGACGAGCGCCTGGCTGAGGCCAAGGCCCTGTTCGCCGCGAATCCCAACGGTGGGGAGGCCAAGTAGTTCATGGCAAACCTTGGCTATCTCCAGCTCACGCGCAACTGCTTGCAGCACTGCCGCTTCTGCTCGAACCCGCCCACGGGCGTGGATCTGACGGAAGAGGAGATGCGGGCCATGATCGATGATCTGGCCGACATGGGCTACGACGGCGTCATCCTGACCGGCGGCGAGCCGACCATGTCGCCGCTGCTCAAGCCCGCGCTGCGCTACGCCACCGAGAAGGGCCTGCACAGCCGGATGATCACCAACGGCCAGCTGCTGTGCGACCCCAAGTTCTTCCGGGAGTGCGTGGACGCGGGCCTGACCCACATCCACGCGTCGCTCCACAGCTACCGGCCTGAGGTCCACAACTTCATCACCGCGTACCCCAACGCCTGGGAGACGCTGGTGACGGCCCTGTCGCTGGTGCCAGAGATGGGCATCACGGCGGACATCAACTGCGTGATCTGCGCGTACAACGCGGACCACCTGCACGAGAACGTGATGTGGATCACGGATCGGTTCCCGACCATCCGCCACTTCGTGTGGAACAACATGGACCCGGACGGCAACCGCGCCGAGAAGAACCCGGACTGCATCCCGCGCCACCACGAGTGGCAGATCGGCCTGGAGCTCGCGATGGAGTACCTCCACGCGACGGGCCGCACCTTCCGCGCCGAGCGCGTGCCGCTCTGCTACATGCGCCGGTTCGCCTGGGCGTCGACCGAGGCCCGCAAGATCATCAAGGAGGAGGAGCGCTGCATCCGCTTCCTGGATCAGAAGGGCTTCGTCCACCAGCTCGAGTTCCTGCACGGCAAGGGCAGCGCCTGCGACTCCTGCCGGTGGGACACCATCTGCGCCGGCATGTACTCCATGGCCAAGACCTACGACGAGCGCGAGCTGTCCCCGATCTTCGAGGATCCGCTCCCCGTCATCCGTCAGGTGCTCCGGGCCGAGCCCAGCCCGGCCCTGGTCGCGCGCCTGGAAGACCGTCGTGGCCTGCGCTCCCGCACCGAGCAGCCCAGCGAAGAGCAGCGCCAGTCTGTGCTCGCGCGGGGCTTCTGATGCGGCTTGCCGGGCACCCGAACGGGGAGCGCGTGCTGGATCGGGCCCCGATCGCGGCATCAGGCCGTTGGATCGGGCGGTCTACGACGGTCGGACGCGACTTCCCGCGGTGCGGCGCGCCACCGCGCGCCGCGGCATTTGAAGACGATTGCTTGGGTGGCGGTGGGTTATGTGCAAACGTCGGCGTGTCGAAAGTGCAGGCCAAAGCGGCCGTGTCGACGGTACTGCCGTTTTCATTTGCGCCGCAGTTTCACATCGACGCGCCGCGACGGCTTGTGACGAATATAATGGTGCCGTAGAGCCGGGGGAACGCCCGGCGTCGGTGGCATCGACAAGGCAATCCTTGGCGATCAATTTTGAACCGGCAGACCGTCTGAATGGGGTGTCGACATGGACTCTCGTCGTACCGTTCTCAAGAAGCTTCTCGCGGGTACCGCTGCTGCGGCCGCTGTCCCCGGTGTCGCGAGCGCGGCCTTTGAGGCGGTTCAGGGTGGAATCCGCCCTGCAGAAGCCGGTGGCATGACCCTGCCCACGGGCCCCGCGCCCTGGTGGCTGGTTCATCCGATCGGCATGGGCACGCCCCTGAAGTTCGGCTGGTACGTGGCCGGCCTGTCCTCGGTCGAGCGCGGCGCCGCCGTCCTCACCCTGGCGCACGCCACGGGCCGCACGGCCAAGGTCCACATCTGCGCCCACGGCGGCAAGCCCCGCGGCCTCGCCAGCACGCGTCTGGTGGATCTGGTCCTCATGGACGGCGGATCGGGCTCGTTCCAGACGGACGAGAAGCTCGGTCGCGTGGTCCTCGGCCTGGCCGAGCGCATCCGCCGCAACGAGACGCTGCCGGATGGCGACCTCAAGCCCATCGCGCGCATGATGACGCACGATGATCGCGTTGGCGCCTTCGGTCCCGAGACCCTGGCCTAGAGCTCGCTCCTTTGGGGTGCGCAGACGGAAGCGCCGGGTCCTGACGGGCCCGGCGCTTTCTGCTTTCTCTCGCGGACGCGTGAAAGCGGCCCGCAATGCCGACCGTAGGAATTCCCGACCGGCGGCTTGGTCGCCCGTGGTAGAGTCCAGATCTTGAGTGGCCCGTAATTGCATGCCAAGCCGGGGGAAGGGCTTGCGTGCCAGGAGGGCGTTACCACACGGGAACGAACCGCCATCCAGGCGTCCGTACCCCAGGCCTTCGGAGGATTCCGCTTGACCGACATCACCCAGGAGCTCGACGAGCTCATCTACTCCACCGACGGTCGCCGCGTCTCGTTCACCCTGGACGAAGCGATCTACCCTCGCGATGCCGTGTACGGCGCCGCGTACCTCTTCGTGGATCGCGCCTTCGTGTTCCTGACGCGCCCGGCCGACGACCGCATCGAAGTCCGCCTCAAGCCTAAGGAAGAGTCCGACAAGGCCGGCCTGGAGAAGCTCGCGGGCGAGTACGCGAACGAGCTCCTCAACCAGGTGGTCCGTGTCCGCGTCGGTGAGTCCACCGCGCAGATCCGCGAGTACTACATGGCCAAGGCCTTCTTCGCGGACTCCAACCAGACCAGCATCGACGCCCTGCTCGCCGAGCTCGACGCCGAAGAGCTGGAAGAGGATCCGCTGGAGATCTCCGTTCCGTGGGAGGACCCAAGCAATGGCTGAGACCTCCGCCCGGTTGACCTTTCATCGGTCGCTGTACCTGCCTGAGGCCGTTCGCGCGGCCGCGGAGGCGTACGGCGCCTACGCGGAGTCCATCGAGGTGACCGACACCGAGGTGGAGACGATCGCGGTGCTCAAGGGCTTCGACCCTGGCTACGGCGACGTCCTCCCGGACGGCTTCGCCAACCACGCGCTCTTCGAGACCGTGGTGCGCACGCGCGCCACCCTCGGAGGTCCTGCGTGATCGAGACCCGGACGCTTCAGGTCACCACCCCTAAGCTCGCCGCCGAGAAGCTCGGCTTCTTCCGCTACGGGTTCATCGCGGACAAGGTCCTGCTCACGAACGACGCGGCGGAGTGGCACCTGCTCACCCCCGCAGACTTCGAGCTGTTCCTCTCGGGTGGGCTGGAGGCCGGGCATCCCGAATTCGACGCCCTCAACGCCAAGGGGTTCGTCAGGTCCGGCATGAACCTGATGGACCTCGCGCAGAAGGTGCGTCGCAAGCGCTACTACGTGGACTACGGCCCGCACCTGCACGTGATGATCACCACGCTGCGGTGCAACCAGGGCTGCAAGTACTGCCACGCGTCGCGCACCGACATGGACGCGGTGGGCACGGACATGAGCCCCGAGATCGTGAAGAAGGGCGTCGAGCAGGCCTTCCAGTCCACGTCGCCCTACATCTGCTTCGAGTACACCGGCGGCGAGCCGACGGTGAACATGGACGCCATCAAGCTCTCGGTCGAGTACAGCCGCGAGCTGAACAAGAAGTACGGCAAGGTGGTCGATCACTCCGTGGTCACCAACATGTCGTGGATGACGGTGGAGAACGCCGAGTGGCTGATCGCCAACGGCGTCCTGGTGTGCACGTCGCTCGACGGCCCCGAGGAGCTCCACAACTGGAACCGCACCTGGGTGAAGAGCGAGCAGAACTTCCCCACGGGCGTGAACGTCCAGGAAGCCAGCGCCTACCAGCAGGTGCTGCACTGGATCTCGTACTTCAACCGTCGCTACATCGAGACGGGCAAGGATGGCGGCCTCTGGCACGTCGACGCCCTGATGACGACGACCCGCAAGACGCTCAGCCAGTACAAGGAGCTGGTGGATCTGTACGTCAGCTTGGGCATCCGGAACATCAAGATCCGGCCGCTCAACCCGTACGGCTTCGCCACCAAGACCTGGCGCGTGATCGGCTACTCCATGGAGGAGTACCTCGACTTCTACGGCAAGGTCCTGGACTACGTCCTGGAGCTCAACGCCAAGGGCGTCCAGATCCAAGAGGGCACCGCCGCCATCTTCCTCAAGAAGATGCTGACGCCGGATGACCCCAACTACGTCGACATCCGCAACCCGCTGGGCGCGGGCACCGGCCAGGTCGCCTACAACTTCGACGGGCGCATCTTCACGTCCGACGAGGGCCGCATGCTCGCGGGCATGGGCAACGACTTCCTGCAGATCGGCGAGCTGGGCAAGACCAGCTACCGCGACATGATCGGCCACCCCACGGTCAAGGCCCTGGTGATGTCGTCGCTGCTCGACGGTTTGCCCGCCTGCCACACGTGCTGGAACATGCCCTACTGCGGCGTGCGTCCGGACAACAATTACATGGAGTGCGGCGATTTGTTCGGTCAGAGGCCGAATACGCCGAAGTGCAAGGAGCACATGGGCATCTCTCGGATGCTTTTCGAGCGGATTGCCGCCGACACCGATGGTAAGATAATGGCGGTGTTTCGCCGCTGGACGATCAACCGACCCCGCGACGAGGAGCCTGTGGCTCCGTCGCACGCAGACGCCAAGTAGGAGTCACGATGGCCAAGAAGGATCTCTCGGGCTTGCCGCCGCTGCCGGGCCTCACCAAGAAGCCCGTCCAGTTCCTCCAGTCCGAGGAGACCCGTCAGGTCACCGAAGTGGACGTGGACGGTCTCCTCCAGAAGGCCGACATGCTCGTGTCGGATCCCGACAACGGTGGCGTGTTCCTGGCCAGCCACTGCTCGCACGGGTCGCACGGGTCGCACGGTAGCCATGGCTCGCACGGCTCCCACGCGTCGCACGGGTCGCACGGCTCGCACGGCTCCCACGCGTCGCACGGCTCTCACGGGTCGCACGGCTCGCATGGTTCGCACGGGTCGCATGGCTCGCATGGCTCGCATGGTTCGCACGGCAGCCACGGCTCGCACGGGTCGCACGGCTCGCACGGCTCCCACGCGTCGCACGGCTCGCACGGTTCGCACGGCAGCCACGGCTCGCACGGCTCTCACGGGTCGCACGGCAGCCACGGCTCTCACGGCTCTCACGGCTCGCACGGCTCCCATGGTTCGCACGGGTCGCACGGCTCTCACGGGTCGCACGGCTCGCATGGTTCGCACGGCTCTCACGGGTCGCACGGCTCGCATGGGTCGCACGGGTCGCACGGTAGCCACGGCTCTCACGGGCAGTGGTGACCACGCTCATCCTCACCGTCACACGCGCATGCAACCTTCGCTGCGCGTACTGTCCGACGGTGAAGGATGGGTGGCCCGGCTTGTCGCCGGACGACGTGCGCCGCGGGCTGGATCTGTTCGTCGAGCGGCATGGCGGCGGTGACGTCAAGCTGTTCGGCGGTGAGCCCCTGATGGTGCCTGAGGTGGTGCGCGCGGCCATGGACTACGCGGCCACGCTGCCGTCCATTCGTCGCGTCTACCTGTCGACCAACGGGCTCGGGCTCGACACGGACTGGCTCGACTACCTGCGCACCTACCCCAAGGGCGTGCTGACGATCTCAATCGACGGCGTACCCGAGGACAACCGGAAGTACCGGCGCGCGGTCGACGGCGTGGGCGATGCGTACGACCACGTCGTGTCGCTGATCCCGCAGCTGTCCACCGTGCCGCGCGTGGTGATCACCCAGACCGTCCCGCCCAAGACGTCGGGCCGGGCCGGGGACAACTTCCGCCACCTGCGCAGCCTCGGGTTCTGGCGGTTCAACCTGCTCCCCGGATATTACATCCCGTGGACGGACGAGGCCCTCGCCAACCTGCGCGTGGGCTTTGACGGCATCCGCGACGAGATCATCGACGCCTGGGAGAAGGGCGAGAAGCTCTACCTGCGCAACCTGTTCACGCTGCAGCCCACGCCGTTCTTCAACTCAGGCTTCATCGTCGACTCCGACCGCAGCATCCACCCGAGCAACGTCGGCCTGTCTGGATCGCTCGACGAGCTGCTGGGCGAGACGCGCTGCGGCGACCTCGACAACCCCCCGTCCAACGAGCTGCTGGCCGAGAAGGCCGCGTCGATCAACGGCCTGCTGGAGTCGTCCCTTCCCCCGCGTGTGTGGAGCTCGACGCTGGCCGTCGACGCCGAGCTGACGCGGCTGTGCCAGAGCCTCTACCCGCACTACCGCCGGTACCGTCAGAGGCGGAGGACGCTGGAGGAGGCGGCGTGACAGGACGGTCTGTGAGTGACCCCGTGCGCGAACGCGCGATCATCGTCCCCGAAGACGCGCGCGTCGTCGAGGAGTTCGAGCTCAAGCGCACCGCCGGCCACATCCCGCGCGGCTCAGCGCCCATGCCCGTGGCACCCGAGTACGCCACCGAGACGCCGTGGATCGGTCCGAACGGCGCGGTCATGCGCCGGCTCGAGCTGCACCTGACCTACCACTGCGCCGAGCGATGCGTGTTCTGCTCGGAAGAGCACCGCATGGAGGCCTACCACGAGTTCCAGGTGACCTGGGGCCGGGTGGCGACCATCCTGCGCACCCACGCCGCCCGCGGCGTGCAAAACGTCCACTTCACGGGCGGCGAGCCCACGCTCCACCCGCAGTTCATCGAGGTCTGCATGCTCGCGCGCAAGCTCGGCATGCGCACCAGCGTGGGCACCATCGGCACCATGCTCGCGCGGCCGGACTACGCGGCGCGCGCGGTGCCGTACCTCGACGAGGCCTTGTTCTCGCTCCACGGCCCGAACGCCGAGATCAACGACCGCCTGACGCGTCGCCAGGGCAGCTTCGAGCAGACCACCACCGCCATCCGCAACACGCTGGCCGTGAACCCGAACTTCAACCTGTACGTCAACACGGTGGTCACCAAGCACAACATCGACGCGCTGCCCGACACCATCGCGTTCGCCGAGAGCCTGGGCGCCAAGCTGATCGTCGTGTCGAACACCACGCCGGAGGGCGGCGGCTTCGACAAGTACCGCGAGCTGGGCGTGCCGCTGGCCAAGTTGGCCGAGGTCGTCCCCAAGGCCGGCGCCCGCGCGCACAAGGCGATCGTGCGCTTCTTCGGCATGCCGATGTGCCTGCTGGGCCCGTACGACGTGCTCTCCAACGACCTCCACTGGGATCCGCGCGTGACGGTCGAGTGGAGCAGCAAGCCCGGAAAGGTCGTTTTCGAGGGCCTCTACAACTGGACCCCCGACCGCAAGCGCAAGCGCGTGGACGCCTGCGAGCGCTGCGCCCGCAACACGGTGTGCATGGGCGTGTACGATCGGTACGCAGACTTGTATGACACGGGCGAGCTTCGCCCCTACGGCGAGCCGATGGCCGCCGCCCAAGCGGGCGATTAGCCCCGGAACGTGGATTTGGCTGGGACGCCCCGCCTGGAGGATTGCTGATGGACAAGGCACCTGTCGATCTGGTCTCGCCTGAGTGGGTGGACTCGCTGATTGCCGCGGCGCTCGGAGCCGCCCCCGCCGCGCCGATCGCGGCGCTGGTGGATCAGGCCGTGATCGCGAAGATGATCGACTCCAGCAAGCTGGGCGTGTCGTTCGGTCTGGGCACGGACGAGGCCCCCGACGTGTGGGTCGCCGACCGCGGTGAGGTCGAGCGCGTGCGCGGCGTCGCGTTCAAGCAGTGGCCGGCCGTGAAGGCCTTCGTCGACAAGCGCCCCAAGCTCGACCACGTGTTCTGCACCGACGGCAAGCGCCTGCGTGTGTTCGCCGTCGAGCGCGACAACGTCGCCGGCCAGGGCGGCCACCCCGTCCTCGCGTGGGAGTGGATCGACGGCGTCGAGGGCGTGGTCACGCGCCACGAAGCCTCGCCGCTCTCGCTGCTCTCGCCAGCGCTATCTGCCCGCGTCGAGGCCTTCGCGCCGCGCGTCCGCAGCGGCCTGTGGGGCGTGCACTGGCGTGACGGCGCCGTCACCGGCCTGTCCTGGTCGTCCGAGGGCGTCAGCTCTCCGGCCATCGCCGCCGCGTTCGTCGAGCTGGGCCACGGCACCCGCTTCAAGACCGCCTACCAAGTCTACTCGGCCTCCGGTCTGGGCGTGCACCCGTGGTTCGCCGAGTTCCACGCTGACGGCGGCGGCCGCGTCTGCATGTGGGGCGCGCTCCGCACCCAGGACACGTCGCACCTGCCCGCCATCTTCGCCGAGGGCGCCGTCCCCGACGCCGCCGTGTTCGCCCGCGAGCTGGCCACCGTCGTCGCCCCCGCCGACCAGGCCGCCGCGACCGCGCTCGTGCGCGACGAGTTGATCCCCATCTTCACGCGCCTGCGCCCCACCGAGAAGGACGAAGGCCGCCACCTGGCCGAGGTCTGGACCTGGATCGTGGGCCTGCTGGGGCTGGAGCTGCCGACCGACCGCCTGGCGCTGCTGCAGCGCGTCACCGTCAGCGCGCGCCTGGCCGAGCTCCAGGGCAACGCCTTCCACCTGGCCGCCGCCCGCTACCTGGCCTCGCACCCCGACGCCGCGCCGCCGGCCGACCTGCCGTCCGCCCTGGTTGGCGCGTCCGCCGAAGACATCGCCGCCCAGGCCGCCGCCCTGCGCGCCACGTTCGACACCCTCGAGGCCGCCGCCAGCGCCGACCCCGAGCTCGACCTGCACCGCTACCCGTACCCGCCCTACGATCTGCCCACGACCAAGACCCTGCTCGAGCAGGCGGTCGCCGGTGAGTTCCAGGCCGCGTCCGGCCCGCTGCACGACTACCTCGAGGGCCTCGGCCGCTTGGGCTACGACGACGACCCCTCGCTGATCACGATCGACAGCGTGGACCTCGACCAGGGCAGCCAGGACGCCGTGTTGGAAGAGGCGCTCGCCGCCAAGGAAGACGACAAGGCGTGATCGGACCGCGCACCCGGCCCTGCGTGTGGGTCGGGCGCCGTGTCCGGGTCTCAGGCCTGCGGCGCCGTCTGCGTGTCCTCGCCGGACCGCCCGCGCCACCACGCCGCAAAGCTCGCGAGCACCTTGTCCGCCTTGGCGCGGCGCTTGGTGATCGCGTCGAGCTTGGGCGCGCCCGGCAGCGACGTCGGGTCGCCGATTTGCAGCGCGTGACGGTCGACGTTCGACAGGTCGGACAGGCGACCCAGCCGGTGCTCGGCGCGCAGGCCTGACCCCGCGACCAGCCCGTCCGCGCGGCCGATCGTGCCGTCCGCGTCGACCAGCACGTCGTCCAGGCGGCCTGAGCGCTCCACGCCCACGCCCAGCCAGCGCGGGCCGCCCACCACCACCTTGGCCGCGTCGAACAGCGCCGAGGCCAGCCTGGCCGACGACGCGTCGTCCCAGGGGTCGGTCGTCAGCTCGATCGCGAACGCGCCCACGCCCACCCGGGCGGCGGCACGCCACGCGTCGACAAGCGCGCCGACGTCATCCGGTCCGACCACGATCACCGCGCGGGTGTCGATCCCCGCGGCCTCCATGGCGCGCCAGCCGTCGCCCAGGTCGGCGGCGCCAGCGCGGCGGACCACCTGCACCTCCACCTTGCGGGCGGCGAGGGTGGCGATGGTCTCGTCGGTGGCGACCCAGCCGTCGCGGTCGACGATCACGCGCAGGCGGTGCGGCGCGTCCACGTGGGCGGCGCGCTCGGTCGCCAGGTCGATCACGTCGCCCAGGAAGCCCACGTCGACCTCGCCGTGCGGGGCGATCAGGTGCAGGGCCACGTCGTCCTGGTCGGACGCCATCAGCAGGTCGACCGCGGCGCGCGCGTCGGACTCCGACATCGGGCGGTCCTTGGCGGCCGTCACCAGCACCAGCCGGCGCTCGGTGGGGGAGCGGAGCACGTGGCGCAGCACGGGGAACCACGCCTCGTGCGGGCCCAGTACGCGCTCGGCGGTCTCCAGGCAGCGCTCGCGGTCCAGGCGCGCGTCGGGCCAGCCGGCGTCCTCGGCGAACCACGCCTGGCGCACCATCTCGAACACCAGCCGGCGTGGTCGGTCGTCCAGGCGGCGCAGCAGGCGCTCGATGCGGGTGCGGTCGGCGTCGGACGCGTCGGGCAGCCAGTCACGCCACATCGCGCTGAGCACGGTCAGGTTGCCGGTGTAGCTGCCTTGATCGGTGACGAACGGGCGGGCGACGGTGCGCAGCGTCCAGGGGTCGTCGGGCTGGTCGTGGTCGACGAACGGGTAGTCGTACTCGGGGTGCGACGGGACGGACGCGAACCCGCGCAGGACCATGGCGTCGCGGCGGCCCTGGCGCACGTGGCGGCGGTGGCTGGCGGCCGTGAAGTAGCTGACCAGGTGCTGCACCACCGGGAAGCGCATGTGGAAGTGCTCGGGGAAGCGGAGCTTGAGCCGCGCGACCTCGCTGAACACCTCGACCAGATCGGCCGCGGAGGTCTCGCGGTTGGCCAGGATGAAGTAGCCGTCCATGTGCAGGTCGCGGCGGGCCAGCTCGGCGACGATCGCGCGGACGTGGACGCGCTTGTAGCCCTTGCCCAGCCTGGCGATCTCGCGGTCGCTGTAGGTCTCGACGCCGATCTGCAGGAAGCTCGACCAGCTGCGGGACTTGTGGTCCTCGAAGAAGTCGTTCTTGGGGATCGGCCGCCCGTGGTCGGCGAAGCAGTCGGCGCGGATGGCGTCGAGCAGCGCGTGGTCGGGCTCAGGCAGCAGCTTGCCGTTCTCCTTGCGGCACAGGTCGGCGATCGACACTTGCACCGACGAGAGCCGGAACTTGGTGTCGCGCAGGCCCTCGAAGAAGACGCGCGCGCGGTCGCGCTCGCACGCGAAGTCGTCGTCGGAGATGTGCACCCGGTAGGCGTTGGGCGGCACGTTCTCGCCGAACAGCTCGGCGAAGCGCGCCTCGTAGCCCTTCAGCACGTCGAACACGCCGCCCGCGCTGCGCGCCTGGTACGACTCGCGGCCCAGGATGGAGCAGAAGCTGCACTTGTGGATGCAGCCGCGCGACGTCGACAGCTCGATGCCGCCTTCGATGTGGCGAGCCGTGAGGTAGCGCAGGTCGAGGTGGACCCGGTCCAGGTCCTCGACCTTCATCGTCCGCGCGACGTTGGACGCCAGCAGGCGACCCGCGGCCCGGTCGAGCGTGATGAGCCCGTCCAGGCGTAGCAGGGCGGCGCGCTGGGCGTCGGTGAACGCGTCGTCGATGGTGTGGGTGCCGATGATCTCGCACAGCTGCGGGAGGAAGGCCTCGCCCGCGCCGCGGCAGATGAAGCTGACGTCCGGCAGGTGCGTGGCGACGTGCTCGGGCGCCAGCGACGGCATGACGCCGCCCACCGCGATGTGCGCGCGACAGCCCAGGGACCGCAGCGTGGCGATCAGCTTGACCACGCCCTCCCAGTAGCCCTCGAGCAGGGTGATCCCGACCAAGTGGATGGGGCCCGCCGCCAGCGCGTCGACTAGGCGCTCCAGGCCCAACACGGGGCGATCGTCGCCCACGATCGGCATCTTGGCGTTCACCAGGACGACCTGTGTCCCCAGCCCCTTGAGCGGGCTGATCATGTGCAGGACGCCTTGGCTGATCTCCTTGTCGTTGTGCGGCATGTCCGTGTTCATCAACGACTCGAAGAACAGGGCGCGCGGCACGGGATGGTCGGGCAGGGCGCCGGTCGCGGCGAGGGCCCGCGGCGGTGCCGCAGAGACGGCGTCCAGCGCCTTGGCGACCGCGTCGTAGACCGCGTGGGGCGCGGGCGCCCACGACACCGCGGGGCCGTCCAGGCGCACGCGCAGGCGGCCGTCAGGGGTCTGGTCGACCGCGAGCGCGGTGCCTGCGGGCCCAAGCTCGACCACCGCGTCGGAGAAGCCGGCGCCACGGGCCTCGAACGCCAGGCCGACCGCGGACGTGGCACGCAGCAGGGTGGCGACAGGCAGCGACTCGCCGGACAGGTCCACCGCCTCCAGGCGGCCGGGGAAGCCGTGCGGACGACGCGTCAGCACCGCGCCGTCGTCGGCGACGATCTGACGGTCCGGCGGCGCGTGGGCGCCCTGGTCTGGCTCGATCACATAGAACCAGCCCCGGTCGATCGTGGCACGCTCGTTCACACGGGCTCCGGTCGGAGTGGGGTGTCCAGGATCCACGATCCTAGCACGGGTTGCCGCAAAGGGTCGCGCGCCGGGCCGGGGTTTTCCAGTTAGTGCGCCTCGCCGCGGAGGGCAGCGTGAGCGACGCCGAGCCGAACTTCTATGGACGCCTGGCCCGATTCGCGATCGATCACGCGGCGCCCATCTGGGTCGTCGCGCTGATCTTGACCGCGGTGCTGGGTGTGATCGGGATCCCCCCCCGGGTCGATCCCAACATGCTGGCGCTGCTCCCGGACAACGATCCGAGCGTGCAGGCGCTGCTCCGCATCAACAAGGAGGAGGGCGGCCTCAACGTCCTCAGCATCACCTACAAGGCCGAAGACCCCGCCAAGCTCGACCCCTTCCTGGACGACCTGGTCGCCAAGCTGGAGAAGCTGCCCGACGTCAACTTCGCCATGCACAAGCTCGACCCGTCGCTGGCCAAGCACATCGGCCTGCTCCAGTTCAAGCCCGACGAGCTCGAGCAGCTCAACATCCGCCTGAAGGGCGCCCTGGCGCTGGGCCCGGCCCTCAACCCCATGGTCACCCAGAAGCTGATGGACATGGGCCCGCTCACCGAGCGCATCGCCAAGGCCAACAGCTCAGCCCTGCTCGCCGACAAGGGCGACGGCACCGGCCGCGTGATCATCCGCCCGACCAAGGCCAGCTCCGACCCTGAGTTCTGCAAGCACCTCATGGAGGAGGTGGAGAAGGTCATGGCCGACGCGCACCCGGAGGCCCAGGGCATCCGCGTGCTGTGGATCGGCGGCGCCTACCGCCACTCCGCGGAGGACGTGCAGGGGGTCAAGCAGGACCTGGCCGTCACCAACTCCGCGTCGCTGATCGTGGTGCTCGTGGTGCTGTCGTGGGCCTTCCGCTCCGTGAAGACCACGCTGCTGATGTTCCCGCCCATCCTGATCGCCAACGTCTGGACGCTCGGCCTGGCCGCGCTGATGATCGGGACGATCAACACCTACACGTCGTTCGGCACCGCCACGCTGCTCGGCCTGTCGGTCGACTTCGCGGTCCACTTGGTCGCCCGCTTCCGAGAGAACCGCGCCGGCGGCTTGGAGCCCAGAGAGGCGGTGATCGCGGCGTGGGACCACGCGGGCCCGCCGTCCTCCACCGCGGCGCTGACGTCGGCCGCGGGCTTCCTGGCGCTGGCCACGGCGCGCTTCCAGGGCTTCGTGCAGCTCGGCTACATGCTGTCGATCGGCCTGCTGCTCTGCTTCCTCTGCGTGATCGTGCTCATGCCGTCGCTGCTGGTCCGCTACGACCACGGCACGCGCATGCTCCTGGGTCTGGACGTGAAGCGCAAGCCCAGCCGCGCCACCTACGCGCTCGCGCCGCATGGCGTCGTCGCCATGATGGTCGCCACCATCGGCATCTTGGTGTTCATCGTCCCGCGCATTGGGTTCGAGTACGACATCTCAGCGATGCGCCGCGACGGCATGTCCTACTCCGAGCTCTCCGAGCAGGAGCGCAAGCTCGCCCGCGAGTCCTACGCCCCGGTGGTCGTGTTCTACGACCAGGAGCCGGAGAAGCTCCAGGCGGACGAGGAGCGCATCACGGCGCTGGTGCGCGCGGGCGGCCTGCTGCACGTCGGCGGCGCGTTCAGCATCAAGAACGTGCTCCCGGACGATCAGGCGGCGCGCAACGAGCAGATCCGGGACCTGGTCCACATGCTGGACAACCCGGCCATGCGCTACCTGCCGCCGATCCTGATCAAGCGCCTGCTCCCGCTGCGCGGCCTTCAGGTCAACGAGTTGACCCGCGAAGACCTGCCCGCGGCGCTGCTCACCCTGATGGGCGCCAACAACGAGAACGCGCCGCGCATGATGCTGCTGCCCAAGGGCAACATGTGGGACGTGCGCGAGGCCGGCCAGCTGGCGGTCGAGCTCAAGCAGGCGCTGCCCGGTCGTCAGATCGCGGGTGAGATGCTCGGCATCTCCAGCCTGTTCAGCTTGGCGCTTGAGGACGCCCCCAAGGTGGGCGGCCTGTCCTTCTTCCTGGTCGCCCTGCTGGTCGCCTGGGACCTGCGCCGTCCTGCCTGGGTGGCGTGGGCGCTCACGGCGCTGTCGGCGGGTCTGGTCTGGTCGTTCGGCCTGATCTGGCTGTTCGGCGTGAAGTTCTCGATGATCAACCTGACGGGCGTCCCGATCGCGGTCGGCATCGGCGTGGACACGGTGGTGCACCTGCTCCACCGACTTGAAGAGGAAGGCCCAGGCGGTATCCGTCGCGCGCTGATGACCTCGGGCGCCGCGTCGGCGCTGTCGACCATCACCACGTCGGGCGCGTTCCTGTCGCTGGGCTTCGCCACCAACCGCGGCGTGCGCTCGCTGGGCGTCGTGGTCGTCATCGGCGAGATCGTCGTCACGCTGGCCGCCGCGTTCCTGCTGCCGCTCATCTGGTCGGCCACGTGGCGCTTGCAGGGCCGCGCGCCCGGTCAGCAGCCCGAGTTCGAGATGATCCCGGCCGAGGACGCCACGGGCACCATGGACGCGCCGCAGGCCGCTTCGCACGGCGCGGACAGCGAGGAGCCCTGATGCGGGTCGTCGGCCTGTGCTTCGGGGCGCTGTGCTGCGCGTCGGTCGCGCGGGCCGACACCACGCTGACGTTCGACGTGCCCGTGCCGTCCGACCCGGTCGGCACGCCGTTCATCCTGCAGCCGTTCGAGGTCCCGGCGGGCGTGGCTGAGCTCGCCTTCCACCCCAACGACCAGAGCGCGGCGAACGCCACCGACTTTGGCCTGTATGGCCCGGACCACGTGCTGCGCGGGTGGGCCGGGAGCAACGGGAGCGACGGCGTCCTGGGCGAGTTGGCGGCGTCGCCCGGCTACATCCCTGGGGTGATCACGCCGGGCACCTGGAACGTCGTCATCGGCTTCCCGTTCACGCCCGAGCTGCCCGCCACCATCCACATCGAGATCACCCTGCGCGACGCGCCCACGCTGGCCCCGCAGCCTGATCGCGGCCCGTTCGTCGCGCCCACGCCGATCTCCGCCGCCCCCGGCTGGTACGCGGGCGACTTCCACGTGCACTCCGAGCAGAGCGGCGACGCGCGCCCTTCGCTCGACGAGGTGGCCGACTACGTGGTCGCGAGCGGCTTGGATTTCGTGGAGCTCAGCGAGCACAACACCACCGCGCACCTGTCGCTGCTGTCGGCGGTGCAGCGTCGCCACCCGACCGCGCTGCTCGTGCCGGGCATCGAGTGGACCAGCTACCGGGGCCACGCGATCGCCATCGGCGTGACCGAGCCCGTGCCGTTCACGCTGGGCATCGACGGCCTCACCGCGCAGCAGGCGGTCGACGCCATCCACGACCAAGGCGGCCTGTTCTCGCCCGCCCACCCCACGCTCGACATTGGCAGCTCGTGCATGGGCTGCGCGTGGGAGCACCCGGTCGACGTGATGAGCTTCGACGGCCTGGAGGTGTCGAGCGGCAGCGTCGACAAGCTGGGCGCCGTGCTGCTGGTCAACGCGCTCGCGCTGTGGGACGCGCAGTGTGACGCGGGCGCGCACGTCGCCGCGCTCGGCGGCAGCGACGACCACACCGGCGGCACGGCCACGGGCGCGGTCGGCAGCAACATTGGCGAGCCGACCACGATGGTGTTCGCCGAGGAGCTGTCGGTCGACGGCATCGTGGAGGGCGTGCGCCAGAACCGCACGGTCGTGAAGCTCGGCGGCATGTCCGACCCCATGGTCGAGCTCGACGCGATCGGCCGCGAAGGCGACACCCTCTACGCCGACCGCGCGACGATCACCGCGCACGTCACCGGCGGCGCCGGCGCGCAGCTGTTGGTGGTGCGCGACGGCCTGGAGAGCGAGGTCGTTGACATCCCGTCGGACGACTGGACGTGGACCGGCACGGTGGACGCGCCTGCGGTGGGCCAGGCGCGCATCCGCGTGCACGTGCTGCGTGACGGCGTGGTGCGCACGATCACCTCGCACCTGTGGGTGGAGGCGCCGGCCGTCGTGGTGGACGACGCGCCCAAGTGTGGCTGCGCGTCGGGCGGGGCGTCGGGCGGTTGGCTGGCGCTGCTGGCGCTCGCGGCGGTTCGTCGTCGGCGCTGAGCGAGCGCGCTTAGTCGGCGCGCGCGCAGAACGCGCAAGGGCGGAGCGGGAACGGGGCCTCGCCGCGACAATTCGCCGCGTGTGGCACGTTGTCCAATCGGATCCACGAGGTCTCGCCTCGGAGTACACGGCCCCCGGCGCTGTCTGGGCCTGGGTTGGCCCGCGCGTCCCACTCTGGAGGTCTGATGTCTTCGCTGCCCCGCTCTCCCGCTGTCTCCGAGTCCTCGGTCGCGATGCGCGCCGCCGCCCTCACCGGCCTGCTGTGCCTCGGCGCGTCGGCGTGCGGTTCGACCAAGGACGAGGATCACATCGACACCGACGGCGTGGCGTCGGACACCGATCCCGCGGACACGGACGTCGCGGCGACCGGGCCCGTGATCACGTCCACGGTGACCGACGAGACGATCAAGTTCGCGGACTTCCTCGCCGAGTGCACCGCGAAGGGCGGCTTGATCCAGACCCACGCCACCTGCGCGGGCAACAACAGCTGCAAGGGCATGTCGTTCAACAAGTTCTCCAAGGAGCTCACTGAGCACACCTGCAAGGGCATGAACAGCTGCGGCGGCGTGAGCTGCGTCGTGCTCCCGACCGACTCGGGCAAGACCGGAGCGGAGGTGTGGAGCGGCACCTGCGCCGACTGCCACAGCGCCGACGCGTTCACGCTCTACACGGCGCCCGGCGCCGACCAGACCGCGGCGCAGGCCCAGTTCGCCGCGTTGTCCAAGGCGAACTTGGTGACCATCGCGGCGTTTGGCTACCGCGGCCTGAACTCCGATGGATCGGCGTCGGCGAACATGCCGGCCTTCCACGAGCGCTACTCGGTGGCTGAGCTGGAGCGCGTCGCCGAGTATCTGCGCACGCTCGACGTGGAGCCCTACGAGTACGGCGTCGTCGGCGTCACCGAAGACCTGAACTAGCGTGTCGCAGCGGACGCCTCGCATCGCCGTGGACGCGCTCGGCCTCGGGCTGCGCGTGTCGCACTACGCGGAGCTGTGGTCGCGCTCGTCGCCGGGCGTGGACTTCTTCGAGGTGATCAGCGAGAACTTCCTGAGCCCGTCGGCGCCGGCGCGCGCCAACCTCCATCGCGCGGCCGAGCGCGCGCCGGTGGTGCTGCACGGCGTGGGGCTGAACCTGCTCGGGCCCGATCCGCTCGATCGCGACTACCTCCGCGCGCTGCGCCGTCTGGCCGACGAGGTGGACGCGCCCTGGGTCACCGACCACCTGTGCTGGACCGGCGCGCACGGGCGGCTCTCCCACGACCTGCTCCCCGCGCCGATGAACGCCGCGACCGCGCGCTACGCCGCAGACCGCGCGCGCATCGTGCAGGACATCTTGGAGCGACCGTTCGGGCTGGAGAACCTGTCCAGCGTGGTGGCGTTGCGCGACGACCCGTTTGGCGAGGCCGAGTTCTACGCGGAGGTCGTCGGTCGCTCGGGCGTCTGGTTCATGCTCGACGTGAACAACATCGTCGTGTCCGCGCGCAACCACGGCCTCGATCCGCACGCCTACCTCGACTCGATCGACGCCGATCGGATCCTGCAGGTTCACGTCGCCGGGCACCGCGCGCTACCGACGGGGCCGGTGGTGGACACCCACGACGAGCCGGTGCCCGACGAGGTGTGGTCGCTCTACGCGCGCGCTTGGTCGCAGCTTGGGCCGTTCCCGACGCTGCTGGAGTGGGACGACAAGATCCCCGCCTACGACGCGTGCGTCGCCGAGGTGGAGAAGGCGCGGCGGCACCAGGCGCCCGCCGCTCCGCGCGCGGTGCGGGCGTCGGCGCTGCGCCCCGCTCCCGAGGAGCCGGAGCCGCCGTCGGCGCTGCGTCCCGCTCCCGAGGAGCCCCCGCCCCCGTCGACGCTGGTGGCGTGGCAGACGGCGCTGCTCGACGCGGTGACCCAGCCGCTGACCTGGTCGCCGCCGCGCGCGGCCGCCGCCGCGGACACCTACCCGACGAGCGTCGTCGAGAGGGTGCAGTCGGACGCCCGGGCCTCGGCGCGCGATCGATTGAGCGCCTACAACGAGCAGGTGTGGTTCCGCTGGCTGACGGTGCTCCAGGGCGCGTACCCGACCTTGTCCCGGCTGATGGGCCTGTGGTCGTTCAACCAGCTGGCGAGCGCGTACCTAGCTGCAGCGCCGCCCCGATCGGTGGACCTGGGTGAGCTGGGCGTCGACTTGCCCGCGCACCTCGCGTCGTCCCCTTGGGACCAGCCGCTGCGGCGGGAGGCCGCGGCGTACGACCGCGCCTGGACCGAGCTGTTCCACCTGCCGCTCACCGCGGCGTGGGCGCCCTCGGCGGAGGCCGCGGCCCGGCTGTTCGCCTGTCGGCTGGTGCCGTCGCCGACGCTCCGCCGCCTGACCTTTCACTGGCCCGTCCCGCTGCTGCGTGTGGCGGCGCTGGAGCACGACGGCGAGGCGCCGCTGCCCGCGCCGGCGCCCGATCCCGCGACGTGGGTGCTGTGTCGGGATCCCCAGCTCAACCTGATCCGCGTCCGGCTAGAGCCCGCGCTGGCCCACCTCCTGGTGGAGCTCGACCACCGACCCCTGGGCGAAGCGCTGGCGTCCACCGAGGCGCTGTTCGGGGTGGGCGTCCCCGACCTCCACGGGCGCGTGCGGGAGTGGCTCCAGCAAGGGGTGAAGTGGGGTTGGTGGTCAGGTCTGGCCGACGCCTGACCCTGCACTGCGGCGGATTGTCCGATCGGCGCTGCGGGGCGCGCGGGCTGGATACCCCTCGTCGCCCAACCTGGAGACCACGATGTCCCGCGCCATCCTCGCCCTGCTCTTCACCGCCGCCTGCAACACCGGCACGTCCGACGGCGACGACACCGACGCCACCGACACCGACGTGGCGGACGTCACCTGTACCGCCCTGCCCGAGGGCGGCTGGCTGGTGAACGGCGCGTGCATCGGCATGGACATGACCGGCACGCTCACGCTCGACCAGAGCGGCTGCGGGTTTGAGTTCTCCGCCTGGAGCATGATGATGGACATGCCCAAGGGCGGCAAGGTGGACGGCGACACGGTCACGCTGACCGGCGCCGGCTGGACCGACTGCACCGGCGCGATCGTGGACGGCGTGGTCGACGGCACCTGCAGCGATGGCTGCGACTTCCACATGGAAGTGAACTGACGCGAGCGGCCCGTCCCGCGGCGCGCCGGTCGCCTGGCCGCGCTCCGCGACGCTCACCGCCGGTCGACGACCGTGGCGATCGACTTGGGCGGCCCGCTGTCTAGCGGAACAGATCCTCGATCACGTCGATCTGATCGAGCGTCGCGTTCGCGGCGTCCTGCGTGGCCTGCACGTCGAGCGAGTCGCGCGCGCCGCGCAGGTCCTCCAGCGACTGCGTGAAGTCGCTCGCGACGTCCGCGTCCTTGCGGGTGACGCGCCCGCGCAGCGTGCCCCAGAAGTCGTCCATCACCTGCACGTCGGTGATCGCGCCGACCAGCGTCACGTCCAGCGCGTCGAGGATGATCTCGCGGCCGCGGTAGTCCAGCTCCAGCAGCTCCGACGGGACCTTGGGGTGGTAGAGCGTGAACAGGTCGTCCATGCAGCCCGACACCGCGTTCGCCGCGCGCGCGCGCACCGTGGCGCCCTCGGCGTCGGTGGCGGCGGTGGCCAGCGACGCGACCGAGCTGTCCATCAGGGTCAGCGTCTGCTCAGGCGCGCCGTCCGCCTCGACCACGGAGCGCAGGTTGTCCCACGCGTGCGCGATGAGGGTCGCCTCGGTGCCAAACGCCTCGCGGTCGCCGGCGAGCGCCTGATCATAGCCGTCCTCAGCGGCGCCCTCGACGGCGGTCAGGTCGGACGGCACGGACCCGCCGGTGCAGGCTGCGAGCGTGAGCGCGATCCAGGGCAGCAGGCGCATGCGGGCCTCCTGCGCCGGACTATCCGACCCCGTGATCGTGCGCGTGATCGTGTGAGCCCAGCACCTGGGCGACCGGGCCGTCCAGCCCGCACCGACGCAGCAGGTCGAGCGTGGCGAGCGTCATCACCATCAGCGCGACCCGCCCGTCGCCGAACGCGTTGGGGTCGTGCAGCGGCACGTCGACGTGCACGAACGAGGCGCCGAGCACGCCGATCACCATGCCCACCGTCACCGCCGCCGCGCGCCGCGCGCCGCGCGCGGGCAGGCCCTGACCACACACCGCGACCGCCGCCGCGACCACCGTGGGCGGCGCGCCCTTGTGCGCGAGGACGACCGCGAGCGGTAGTGCGGCGAGCGGCGACGGCGCGATCCACCACGCCGCGATCCCCAGCGCCGCCGCGAGCGCCAACGGTGGCACCGACACAAACGCCGCCGCGTCCAGCGACGGCTCGGCGATCGCCGCGACGATCAGCCCGGCGAGCGCCCACGGCGCGGCGTCGTCGAGCGCGGCGCGCAGCAGCGGGAACGCGGCGGTGCGCGTCGCGGCGTCGTGGTGGGCGTGCTCGAACGCAGTAGCGTCGCCGTGCGCGTGGTCGGTCGCGGCAGCGTCACGGTGCGCGTGGCCCGGGCCGTCGGTCGCCGTAGCGTCGTGGTGCGCGTGGCCGTGGTCGTCGTGCGCATGCGCGTGGCCGTGGTCGTCGCGCGCTCTCTCGTGTGTGCCGTGGTTGTGCGCGCTGTCTTGGCCGTGCGTGTGCGCGTCTGCGGCGCGGTGGTGCGCATGCGCGTGCATGTGCGCGCCGTCGTGGTGCGCGTCCTCGTGGTGCCCGTGCCCCGCGTGCGCGACCTCCGGCTCGCCGCGGCCGATCGTGATGCGCAGCAGCCCCGCGACGAGCGCGACGAGCGCGGTGACCGGGCCCAAGATCGCACCGATCCCGGCCAGCGCGGCCAGCTCGATGCCCTGCCGATTGGGCAGGCGACCGCGGAGCGCGGCCACCATGGCGCCGCCCATCAGGATCGGCGGCGAGAGGGCGCCGGCGAGCGCGACGAACGTCTCGTCGAGCGACAGCTCACCCTCAAAGCGACGCGGCGTGGGGTGCATCCACAGGAGCGTGCCGACCACCGCGATGCCCGCGAGCGTGCCCACACCCGACGCCAGCGGTCGATCGCGCGAGGCCTCGTCGTGGCGGTGGGCGAGCACGTGCACGAGCGCGCCGCCCAGGAAGCACTCGACCAGGCTGGCCAGCGCCGACTCGCGCGAGCCCGGCCCCAGCGAGGCGATCGCGTAGCCGGTGACGGTGGCGGCGATCATGCCGCCCAGGGTCACCGCCGCCGAGCGCGGTCCGCCGCGCAGGCTGGAGAAGCGCCACGCCAGCAGCGCGATCGGGATGGTGTGCAGGATGACGGCGACGGGCAGGAAGGGGCCGTCGTCAGGCTGCGCGAGCGCCACGCCGTCGATCGCCTGGTGCAGCGCAAGCGCGACCGCGATGGGGATCCAGGACGCGCCGTCGCGCGACTCCAGCGGGCGCTCCAGCAGCGAGGCGGCGAACACGCCCGCCAGCACCGCGGGGATGGCGACCGCGCCCGCGACCGCGATGCCGTGCGGAAGCATGTGCACGGCGACCACGCCGAACACCGCCACGCGCGCCAGGTCGTGCACGGCCACCGACAACGCCAGCCGACCGCGCAGCGCCCGATCGAAGATCGGCGCGGCGAGGATGGCGAGCGCGGCGAGGAGGAGCGGGGTCATCGGGGCCTGGGTTCAATCCGCCCCGGTACCGTGGGGGGCCCGGTGTGACCAGCGGACGCGCCCCTGATGTGCCGTGGATCCGTCACGATCGCGTCCGGATCAACCCTCAGTTCGTCGTGGCGAGCCAGCCCATGAACGCGCCGTACAGCGTGCTGGTCCACCAGCGGGACGTGATCGCGCACGTGCCAGAGGCGCAGCCGACGGTGCGGTACCAGCCAAAGCCGAACGCCGCGCCGAACAGGACACCGAGGGCAGTCTTCACGAGGGGGTTGGTCATCGACGCTCCAGACCCCTCAGAGCCGCCAGCCGACCAGAGTGTTTCACACCCCCCGCGAATTCCCGAGATCAGCCCGTCGACCCTTCGAGCTTGTCGCCGAGCGAGTCGCGCACGCGCTTGCGGACGCGGGTCAGGCGCGTGCGCACAGCCGCGGGCGTGCTGCCCAGCTTCTCGGCGATCTCCGGGCCGGTCCAGCCGGCGCCCTCGGCCAGCCACAGGACGGCGCGGTCCACCGGCTCGAGCTCGGCGAGCGCGCCTTCGAGCGTGCGGGCCACCTGGGCGCGCTGCGCGGCCATCAGCGGGTCGTCGTCGCCGGTCAGGTCCACGTCCACCGCGTGCAGGCCGGGGTCGTTCTTGCGTCCGCGACGCATGCGCCCGCACGCGCGGGCCACCATCCGGATCACCCAGCCGTCGACCGGGCCGTCGCCGCGGTACTCCGACAGGTGCGTGGACGCGGACACGAGCGCGTCCTGCACAGCGTCCTCGGCCTCTTCGTCGGTGCGACAGTGCCGCCGCCCCACGGCCAGCAAGCGCTGCCCCTGGCAGCGGGTGAGGTGGTCGAGCGCGGCCAGGTCGCCGGACTTCACCAGGCGGACGAGGGCTTCAGGGTCGCAGGAGGTGGCCATGGAACCTGCTATCCTGCATTCCGCGACGACCCATGTCACACCTGTTCGCGGTGATGGCTCTTGGCTGTGAACCCCCATGGAGACAAGCATGACCCCGTCCAGCCAGACCGCCGTCCCCTTCAGCACCCGCGTCCGCCAGGTCGTCGAGGCCGGCGCCACCGTCCTCGATGTGCGCACCGTCGAGGAGTTCGCCAGCAGCCATGTGAAGGGCGCGCTCAACATCCCGCTGCACGTGCTGCCGCTGCGCATGTCAGAGCTCGGCCCCAAGGACCGCCCCCTCGTCCTGTACTGCCTGTCGGGCGGTCGCAGCGGTCAGGCGGCCGAGTTCCTGCGCCGCGCGGGCTTCGTGGAGGTCCTGGACGTGGGGCCGATGTCCGCGTTCCCGCGGTAGGGCGGGGTGACGCCGACCTTGACGGACACGCCGCGGCTCGGGCTTCGCGCGAACCTCGCGCAGTTCAGCCTGCTCGTCGTCGTGAACGCCTTTGTCGGCGCGATGGTGGGGATGGAGCGGTCCATCCTGCCGTCGATCGCTGAGGAGGAATTCCACCTCGCCGCCAAGGTCGCGATCCTGTCGTTCATCGTGGTGTTCGGCGTCAGCAAGGCGCTGACGAACTACGTCGCGGGGCGCGTGTCGGACGCGGTCGGTCGCAAGCGGGTGCTGGTCGCCGGCTGGCTGGTCGCCGTGCCGGTGCCGTTCCTGCTGATGTGGGCGCCGAGCTGGTCGTGGATCTTGTTCGCGAACCTGCTGTTGGGCATCAGCCAGGGCCTGACGTGGTCGACCGCGGTGATCATGAAGATCGACCTGGCGGGGCCAGAGAACCGCGGCTTGGCGATGGGCCTCAACGAGTTCGCCGGGTACTTCGCGGTCGCGCTGTCGGCGCTGGCCACGGGGCAGGTTGCGTCGCTCTACGGGCTGCGACCCGAGCCCTTCTTCCTCGGGGTCGCGTACGTCGTGATGGGGCTCGGCCTGTCGACGATCTTGGTGCGCGAGACCCACCACCACGTCGCCGTCGAGGTGGGTCGCGCGGGCGCGGCGCCGACGGAGGCCACGCCGGGCGCGCGCGAGATCTTCTGGCGGACCACCGCGGGTGACCGTGACCTGTCCGCGGTGACGCAGGCGGGGCTGGTGAACAACCTCAACGACGGCATGGCGTGGGGCCTGTTCCCCATCCTGTTCGCCCAGGCGGGGCTGGGCCTGTCGACGATCGGCTGGCTGGCGGCGCTCTACCCGGCGGTGTGGGGGCTCTCGCAGCTGGTCACCGGCGCGCTGTCCGACCGCATCGGCCGCAAAGGCCTGATCGTGGGCGGCATGCTGACGCAGGCGGCGGGGCTTGGCGTGGTGGCGACCGGTCACGCGACGTTCGCCTTCGCCACGGGGCAGGTGCTGCTCGGCCTGGGCACGGCGATGGTCTACCCGACGCTGCTCGCGGCGATCGGCGACGTCGCGCGGCCGTCGTGGCGCGCGTCGGCGATCGGCGTCTACCGGCTGTGGCGCGACCTGGGCTACGCGATCGGCGCGGTGCTCGCGGGGCTCGTCGCGGACGCGTTCGGCGTGTCGACCGCGGTGTGGGTGGTGGCCGCGCTGACGGCGGCGTCGGGGGTCGTGGTGCTGGCGCGGATGCGCGAGACGCTGGCCCCACGAGGCGCCGCGCAGGCGTGACGGCCGCCTACTTCGGCGCCTCGGCTGGCGCGGCGTCGGCGGGCTTGGCGTCCGCGGGCGGCGCGGCCTCGGCGGGGGAAGCGCCCTCAACCGGCGCGGCGTCTGCGGGCGCGGCCTCGGTCGACGCGGGCGCGGCGGCGGGCGCGGCCAGGTCGCTGTTGAACGTGTCGCGCACCGTCTTCCAGTGACCGTCGGGCTGCTTGCGGAACACCTCGACCCACTTGCCCTGGTCGGGCTGCTCGGGCTGGCCGGGGGGCGCCACGGTGATGTCGTAGGTGCCGACCGCGACGGCCAGATCACCCGAGCCGTAGACGTCGGTGTAGGTCGTCTCCCACTTGGACGTGGGCGGGAACGAGGAGAAGTAGGCGGTGATGGCCTCGTAGCCCTTGAGCGCGGGGCCGTTGGGCTGAAGCACCACGGCGTCCTCGGTGTAGTGGGTCTTCACGAACAGGGCCCAGTCGGGCTGCGGGGCCTTGGCGAGCGCCTCGGCGGCGTCGTGGTCGCGGTGCAGGTTGGCCTCGTCCTCGAGGGTCCAGGAGGGCGGGGCGGGCGGCGCGCTGCACGCGGCGACGGCGATCGCGAGCAGGAGGGGGCGGGCGTTCATGGGGCACCTCGGGGGCGGGGCGGCGGCTCCGCGAGGGCAGCCTACGCCAGCGGCGCGCGCGATGTAAAGCGGCGTCGGCGCAGCGAGGCGGTCGCCACGAGCGCGACCAGGAAGCCAGCGCCCCCGCGCCCGTCCGACGCGCAGCCGCAGACCTTGGGCGGCTCGCCGGTGGAGAAGGTGAACGAAGTGGGCGCCTCAATCTGCACGCCGTCGAACGACGTGACGCCGGGCTGCACGGTGACCGTGTACGTGGTGTCCTCGGCCCAATCGCCCACCGGCGACAGGTTCACCACGTTGCTGCGGTTTCCGTAGTACAGCCCGTGCTCCTGCGGGTGTTCGACGCCGTCCTCGTCGGTGACGGTGATGGCGTCGGGTGTGAGCGTGTCCTGGTCCACGGCGCGCGCGAACACGAAGCTGATCTGGCTCTCGATCGAGGCGGCGCTCCGCTCGTGCTGAAAGCTGCCGTCGGGCGGCCAGCTCCAGATCACCGCCGACTTGTCCTTGTCGAAGTCGTGGTGCAGCCGGTCCCACAGCGTCTGCCAGTAGGCGGCGACCACCGCGCCCATACACGCCGGGCTGCCGGGCATGTCCTTGTCGTTGAGGTGCTCCGTCGACCACGGGAACTGCGCCAGGTAGTCGGCGAGCACAGCTGGGTCGGCGGCCTCCGCGGCGACGAACTGCACGGCGGCCTGCAGCGACGTCTGCCCCAGCTTCATCGTCCGCACCTCGGTGGGGTTGCCGTACAGGTCGTAGACGTGCGCGAGCTTGTCGTAGGGGACGGTCTCGTCGTCGACCTGCGGCTGCGGGCCCACCTGGCTGACGAACACCACGTCGGTGGTGTGGTCGCTGTTGTAGTTGGCCCACGGCTCAGGCCCGTCGTAGATCAGCGAGCGCGTCAGGAACACGCCGTCGTAGGCCTGATCGGCCATGCCGTGCGCGGCCGCGCCCAGGATGAACGCGATGTCGGCGAGCGCCTCGTCGCTGTAGGGCTGCGGGTAGGTGTCCATCACCCAGTTCATCCACGCGGTCTGGAACGGCTCCCAGTGGGCGTCCTCGCCGTAGGCGTCCTGGGTGAGCGGCGAGTAGCCGCCGTCCGGGAACATCGAGCCGTTGATCTCCAAGGTCTGCATGGCGGGGTCGGACAGCAGGTCCTTGAGCTCGCCGGGCGGCAGGTGCTCGATGGCGTGTAGGCCGATCCAGATGTGGGTGGACTGGCCGCACGCGAGGGCGTCGGCGGGCAGCCAAAGGGCGGACAACAGGAGCAGGTTTCGCATGGCGCGACCGTACAACGTCTGGCGCGCGGTGCGCCATCGCGGCGTGCGAACGTCGCGTGAACGACGCGGGCGTGCTGCGCTGGACCGGGGCACTCCTCTGGCGCTATGGAACGGCCAAGTGGAGCGTGACGCGTGCACGATCCGGTCGTGGTGCTCTGGGGGCTCCCGCTCGTCGCGGCTTGGGTCCCGATCGCGTTCTTCCTCGCGGTGCGCGCGGCCGGGGTCTCGCGTCGCGGACAGCTGGGCCTGCTCGCGGCGACCGGGGCGTGGATCGCGCTGACGGGCGCGCTGGCGTGGCGCGGCGTGTTCGACCGCTGGACTGTGCCGCCGCCGCTCAACGTGGTGCTGGTGGTGGGCGCGTTCCTGACCGCGGTGCTGGTGGCGTCGCCGAACGGGCGGCGGGTGGTCGATCGGCTGCCGCTGGTGGCGCTGGTCGCGTTTCACACGTTCCGGCTCCCGCTGGAGCTGGTGATGCACGAGGCGGCCCGCGCGGGGATCATGCCGCCGCAGATGACCTTCACGGGCTGGAACTTCGACATCGTCACCGGCGCCACCGCGCCGCTCGTGGCGTTTGGCCTGTGGCGCGGCTGGTGGGGCCAGCGCGTGGTCGTCGCGTGGAACGTGCTGGGCTTTGCGCTGCTGGCGATCATCGTGGGCATCGCCGTCGCGTCCACGCCGGTGTTCGCCGCGTTCGGGTCGGACCCGGCGCACCTCAACACCTGGATCGCGCGCATGCCCTACGTGTGGCTGCCGACGGTGTGCGTGCTCGGCGCGTTCGGCGGGCACCTGGCGATCTGGCGCGCCGTGATGCGCGACTCCATGCTGTTTGGGCCCTGGCTGTCGGCGGCGGCGTTCGTGGAGGCGGCGCTGTCGACGGTCTGGTCGCGCGCCACCCGCGGCCCGCACCGGCCGACGTGGACCCTGGTGTTTGAGATCGCCCAGACATGGCTGCGCGATCGCTTCCGCGTGCTGTCTGAGGCACCGCCCGCGCTGGTGCGTCGGCACGTCGACGTGGTGGGGTCGTGGGGTGGGCTGCCGTCGCGCTCGACCTGGGCGCCGGTGGACGTGGCGGGCCTGCACGGCGCGTGGTGTGTGGCGCGGGAGCGCGACGAGCGCGTGCTCTTCTACGTGCACGGCGGCGGCTACGTGTTCGGGTCGCTGCGCTCGCACCGGGCCTTGATCGCGAGCCTCGCGCAGTCGATGCGCGCGCGTGCGCTGGCGTTTGAGTACGCGCTCGCGCCCGAGCACCCGCTCCCGTCGCAGATCGGCGACGCGCGCCGCGCCTGGGGCTGGCTGATGGCCCAGGGCGTCGACCCCGATCGCGTGGTGATCGCGGGCGACTCGGCCGGCGGCGGGCTGGCGCTGGCGCTGCTGATCGCGCTGCGCGACGAGGGCGCGCGGCTGCCCGCGGGCGCGGTCCTGCTGTCGCCATGGACCGACCTGACCGTGAGCGGCGGCACGATCGCGGCGAACGATCGCGTCGACTACCTGGGCGGCTACGGGCCGCTCACCGCCTACGCGCGGCTGGCGCTGGGCCAGGAGGACCCGAAGCGGTCGCCGGCGTCGCCGCTGTTCGCGGACCTGCGCGGCCTACCGCCGACGTTGGTGCTGGTCGGCGGCGCCGAGGTGCTGCTCGACGACAGCCTGCGGCTGGTGGAGGCGGCGCGCGCGGCGGGCGTGGACGTCACGCTCCACGTCGAGCCCGACCAGGTGCACGTCTACCCGATGTTCGGGCTGATCTCGGCGGCGGCGCGCGACGGGCTGGCACGGGCCGGGGCGTGGGCGCGCGCGCGGGTCGCTTAAGGCCGCAGGATCTTGGTGATCATCCGCGCCGTGAAGTCGTTGCCTTCCAGCCACGCGAACCGCACCTTCTTCGGCCCGATGCGGACCACCACCATCGCCACGTTGTCGGCGATGGTGACGCCGTCGGCCACGGCGCGCACGGGGCGGCGGTGGGCGTCGTGCACCTGCACGCGGCCGGTCGCGGTGGCGTGCAGGACGATGGGCGACAGGCGCGGGTGGTGCGGGGCCACCGCGGTGACGCCGAGCATGGGCAGCGTGGGGTGACAGGCCGGGCCGCCCGCCGAGAAGTTGTAGGCGGTGGAGCCGAGGGCCGTACAGAAGACGATGCCGTCCGCCACCAGCCGATCGACCACCTGCCGCACGTCCAGGGTGAGGCCCAGGTGCGCGGTCTGACCGGTGCTGCGCTCCAGGGCGACGTCGTTGATCGCGTGGACCTCGCGCACGGTGCCGTCTTTGAGCGTGAGGGTTGCGTGCAGCACGGGGAAGGCCCAGGACTCCCAGGCGCGGCGGCGCAGGCGGTCGACCGTGCCCTCCCAGTCGTCCACGTCGTTCATCAGGAAGCCGATGCGGCCTGCGTTCAGTCCCAGGTAGGTCTTGTCCAGGCCGTGCTGCGCCACCGTGTGCAGCATGAAGCCGTCGCCGCCCACCACCACCGTCACGTTCGCGTCCTCGATCTCCGGCAAGCGCGAGAGCAGCTCGTCGCGGGTGCGTTGGGCGGTCGGGTTTCGCGGATCGGCCAGGATCATGCGGGGCCTCGGCGCGCGCGGCGGCGCGTGGTTGCGCTGTATCCGACCCGGCGGTGGCTGACCGCCCGCGGGCGTGGTGCCCAAGGTGAGGTCGCGCTAACCGGCAGCGATGCACACGCTGATCGTCGATCGCTACCACGGGCTCGGCAACGACTACCTCGTCGCCGCTGAGGGCCCCGCCATGACCGCCGACTTCGCCCGGGCCGTGTGCGACCGGCACCGCGGCGTCGGGAGCGATGGCGTGCTCGAGCCCGCCGACCCCGGCCCCGCCGACTACGGCGTTCGAATCTGGAATCCGGACGGGTCGATCGCCGAGAAGTCGGGCAACGGCCTGCGCATCTTCGCGCAGTGGCTGGTGGATGTACGCCACGCCCCGCGCCGCTTCTCGGTGTGGACCGGCGTGTGCCTTGTGCACTGCGACGTGGGCGACGACGTGATCGCGGTCGACATGGGCCACGCCTCGTTCGAGCCGGTCGACGTGCCGGTGCTCGCCGACGCGCCCCTGCTCGACGGCGCGCTGCCGGGCGGGCCGTGGAAGGTGTGCGCGGTCGGCCTTGGCAACCCGCACTGCGTGGTGTTCGTGGACGATCCGGACGCGGTGCCGTGGCGGGCGTGGGGCGCGGCCCTGGAGGTTCACCCGTCGTTTCCGAACCGCACCAACGTGCAGATCGCGGCGGTGACGGGGCGCGCGTCGGTGGACGTGCGGGTGTGGGAGCGCGGCGCGGGCGAGACGGCGGCGTCGGGCTCGTCGGCGTGCGCGGTGGCGTCGGCGGCGGTCCGGACCGGCCGGCTGGCGCCCGGCAAGATCATGGTCACGATGCCGGGCGGGGCGTTGTCGGTCGACGTGGGGCCGGGCTACGCGCTGAGACTGGTTGGCCCGGTCGAACGGGTTGGCCGGGTGGTGCTGGACGGGGACTGGGTGAAGAGGCGGCTGGGGGCTGCATGATCGGTGGTGGCGAGGGGGAGCAGGACAAGCTCGACGTGGGCTTGGTGTCGTTGCAGAGCATGGACTCGCTCCATCTCGACGACGCCACCGAGGACACGCCGCCCACGGCCGTGCCCGGTCGCGGCTACTTCGGCATGAGCGGCGACCCGCTCACCGCCGGCTGGATCGACGACGACGACGAGGTCTCGCTGCACGGCGACACGTCGTACGCGGACGAGGCGGACGTGTCGCTGCACGGCGACCTGCCCTACCGCCTGGAGGACGACGCCGAGGCCACGCTGCTGCGCGCCAAGGTGGTGGTCGAGCCCGCCCCGCAGCCGGTCGTGATCCGCCAGATGCGCACCATCGCGGTGGAGGCGTCGGCGGAGGAGGTCGTGGCCGCATCCCGCGTGCAGTGGGGCATGGTGTTCGCCGTGGTCGGCGGGTTCACCGTGATGCTGACCACCATCGTCACGCTGCTGCTGCTGCTCGCGCGCTGACAGTCCTGCTGACGGGCGCGCTGGCCTACAGCTCGTCGTCCACCTGGATGAGCTCGCCCATGTTGGGGAACTCCTCCTGGAGCAGGCGCTCGACGCCCATCTTCATGGTCATGACCGACGACGGGCAGGTGTTGCACGCGCCGATCAGCCGCACGTAGATGTCGTTGTCCTCGATGCGGATCAAGGAGATGTCGCCGCCGTCCGCGTTGAGCGCGGGGCGGACCATCTCGTCGAGCAGAGCCTCGACGTTGGCCATGGTGAGCGGCAGGCCGGCCAGGTCCTCCAGCAGGCCGGGCTCGAAGTCGTCGGGCGTGGCGTCGAGCGTCTGGGCGGCGGCCTCAGGCTGCGGCGTGGCGCGCGGGACGACCGGCACGGGGATGGCGGCGGGGACGTCGGCGCCGTCACGGTAGGAGCGGGGCTTGTGCCCGTCGAGCACGCGGAGGGCGACGAGCCCCGTCTCAATCGCGGACCAGGCAATGGACATGCTTTGCTCCAGGCAAGATCGCCACGTAATCGACATTCCGGGCGCCGTCGCACCCAGGTGACGATCAACGACCTGGCTGGACCGCGCACACGGCCCGGCGGGTGGGCACGTCGTCGTAGGTGCTGACGGTGCCGTCGGGCCAGCGGACCTCCATGTGGTCGACCACGTCGGTGTACCCGAGGCCCAGGTGCACGGTGGCCGGCACGCCCGACCCCACCGGCCCGCCGCCGGCGCGCGCGGTGGCGCTCCAGGTCTGGTCGCCGTCGGTGACGCGCACGCGGGCGCCCACGCCGAACGGGTTGGCGCCCGCGCCGGCGAACGACACGTCGAGCCAGGCGCCGTCGCTGCAGCGGCCCAGGCTGATCGCGTCGCCGTCGTCCAGGTTGGGGCGCAGCACGTCGAGGACGCCGTTTCCGTCCAGGTCCACGACCGCCATGCCACGCGACGCGCGCCGGTCGTCCAGGCCCCAGGCGGGCGCCTGGTCCCCCCAGGTCCCGGCGGCGTCGCGGCGCCAGAGCACGTCGGCCTGGTCGAGCTCGTTGCGCCAGCGGTCGCGCACCTCGATGTAGCCGTAGGTCAGGAACAGCTCGGCCTTGCCGTCGTTGTCCAGGTCCGCGATGGCGGGCGCCCAGCCCACGCGCGACGTGTCCTCGTCGATCGTGTCCAGGCCGAACGTGGCGGTGTCGTCGAACCACAGGCCGCCGTGCTTGGACATCAGCGCCTGCCTGCCCCACGACGCCACGAAGATCTCGTCGAGGCCGTCGCTGTTGAGGTCGCCGATGGCGAGGCCCATCGCCTCCAGGCGGATGCCCAGCCCCACGTCCGGGAGCGCGGCCACGTCGAACCCGTCGACGGAGATCAGCGTGTTCCCCACGCGCCGGTTGCCAAAGTCGTGGGTGACGTAGAGCTCCCACCGCCCGTCGTCGTCGAGGTCCACAAAGCCCGCGGTGAACGACAGCCCGGCCCGCGCGTCGTCTGGCAGCAGGTCGGAGCGGTCGACGAACACGCCGTCGCCCACGTTCTCGTAGAGGCGGTTGGGCGCGGGCGTGGGCCACTCGTCGGCGTCGGTGCCGCTCAGGTCCAGGTCGGCGTAGTTCGACACGAACGCGTCCAGGTCGCCGTCGTGGTCGATGTCGGCGAACGTGCCGCCCATGCTGGCGTCGGTGGCGCCCCCGGCCAGCCCGCTGCGGGCGGTGTCGTCGGCGAAGTGCCCGGTGCCGTCGTTGCGCAGGACCACGTTGGGGCGCCCGTGCCGCGCGGCGAACAGGTCCAGGTCGCCGTCGCCGTCCAGGTCCACGGGGACGACGCCGTTGCCCTCCGACAGGTCGAACGCGGCCAGCCGGTCGGAGAGGTCCTCGGGCCCCGCGGCCGCCCAGCGCACCATCCGCGAGCGCACCGAGCCCGGCAGCACCACCTCCATGGCGCCGTCGCCGTCCAGGTCGCCCACGCCCACGCCCAGGCCCTGAAAGCCCACCCAGGTGTGCGGGTCCATGGGCAGGTGGCGCGTGAAGTAGGGGCCGAGGCTGTCGCGCAGGCTGGGGTCGGCGCAGCGCTGCTCGGGGCCCAGCTCCAGGCCGGGGATCTGCGGCCCGACCGCGGTCACGTCGGTGTCGGCGGGCGAGGCCGGGGCGTCCGTGTCGTTGGGGACGACGTCGTCGGGCGCGTGGCAGGCGGCGAGCGCGAGCCAGGCGAGGACGGGGCGGAGGCGGGGAGGGGTTCGGGGCATCGGAGGGAGCTTACCTGCGCCGGGTCGGCACGGGGAGGCGGAATGGTTGCGTCGAATCGGCCCGGACAAGACATGGGTACGAGCAGCGTAGCGCCGAAAGTGACCTTATAGCGCCGATCACGCTGGCCGAACCTTGTAGCCGCAGTGCTTGACCCAAGCGGCCGCCTGGCTCGTTCGGATGTTCCGTGCCGCCGCATCGATCGCTTCGTCGAGCGCCGCGTGCGTTCGTGCTCGGCTCTCGCGAAGCCAGTGCTTCAACGTCGACCAGGCCAGCTCGATCGGGTTGAGCTCGGGGCTG
>CAIOSP010000092.1 GCA_903861005.1 uncultured Pseudomonadota bacterium | reverse complement strand
CGGTGGAGTTCAGCGCGTTGGAGTTCGTGGGGCGCCTGGCCGCGCAGGTGCCGCCGAAGGGGCAGCACTTGATCCGCTACCATGGCGTGTTCGCGCCGGCGTCGAAGCTGCGGTCGGCGATCGTGCCCGTGCTCCGTCGTCGCGCGGACGTGCCCGAGGTGTACTTGGACCGCCCGCGGCGGCGCTGGATCGCCTGGGGTGAGCTGATCCTGCGGGTGCTCTTCCAGCCGGCTTCAAGCAAGACCCTCACACCTGCCCAGGCTGCGGCGGCCGGATGCGTCAGGTGGCGCTGGTGCTGGCGGCGAGCGGCGACGTGCTGCGCTGGCTGGACGACGAGCGCGCTGCCCAGGGCGGCCTGGTTCTGCTCGGGGCGCGGGCGCGCGGAGACCCACAGGCGACGTCGTCGGTTCGGTGACGGGGCGAGGCGGGGGGAGGACATCGACAGGCTGCTGCGGCGGGTTGACCGCGAAGGCGTAGGTGCGCGCGCGGGTCGGCGGGCGGGTTTGGGGCCCCGGCCGGCGCGGAGCGGAAGGGCTCGACAGGTCAGTGAGCCGGGGGTGCAGAAGGGGATCGCGGTCGCCGACTGGCTGTGGTAGAGCTTCGGAAGCGGGGGGAGGAGCGTGTTTTGCCTGTGCTCCCTTGCAGGACCGGTCGCGCGACCTGACCATGACCTTGTGCCCGGAGTAGGGGACCGGAACGCTCGTGTCCGCGGAGTCCGTTCATGCCCAGGTCGCTGCTCCTCCTGTCGCATGCCCAACCGTGTACAACGTCGGCCTGGCGTGCCGGCGCGACCGGCCAAGGCGCGCGATGAGCGTGGTTCTGGTGGCGATCGGCGGCGTCGCGGGGGGACACTCGCGATGGCTCGATGACGAGACCGCCTGGGTGCTCTGTCTGGGCCTGCTCGCGGTGGTGGTCGTCCTGCTCTACGATCGGCGTAAGCGCTGAGGTTTATGGTCCACGGGGCCAGCAGGCAACCTGGAACCTCTCGGGCCGCGCGGTGGGGCTGCCTGGCATGCGCCCGGGCCGTGCTGGACCGCGAGACCTTGCCGCGTGAGGTGGACGGAGGAACCTGGGCGCACGACATGACGTTGAGCCACACCGTCCGCCGCAGCATGCTCGAGCCCGAGCGCACATGGCGTGTCGCAGACGGCGCGCTGCGCTGGGACGACGCCGCGGGAGGCGGCGCCATCCCGCTCGATCGCGTCGAGCAACTCCGGCTCGCGTGGGAGGCCTCGCGCGTGGACCTCAACCGCTACGCGTGCCACGTCCAGGGTGCGGGGCGGGACGTGGTCATCGTGTCGACGCACTGGGCGGGCTTTGGTCGGTTCGATGACCGGCGCACGACCTACGCGGCGCTGGTGCGGGCGCTCGTCGTCGCGACGGCCCAGGCGCGTCCGGACGCGCGGTTCCGGTGTGGGGCATCGGGCCTCATGTACGCGCTCAACGTGATCGTCGGTGCCGCTGGCGTGAGCCTCCTCGCCGTCGTGATGATGGTGATTCCTGTGCCGCTGGATCCCTTTCTCGTCCTGCGCTTTGTGCTCCTCGCGGTGCTCATCCCGCTCGCGGCGCTCTGGGCGTGGCGAAACCGTCCGCGAACCTTCCGCGCCGACGCGATCCCCGACGCGGTGCTGCCGCGCGTGGCGTGAGCGACTCGCCGTGGTTCGAGTCTGGAGACGAGGCGGTGGAGTTCGCGTTGCGCCTGACTGTGCAGGTGCCTCCGAAGGGTCAGCACCAAGTCCTTCCGGGCGGGCGCGCCAGGGTGGGTGCTGCTGCTCGCAGCACGGGTGAGTGGGGCGCGCAGACGGGGATCGCGGGTGCGGACGTGCTGTGGACGACCTTCGGAAGCGGGGGAAGGAGATTGTTTTGCCTGTGCTCCGCCGTGGACGGGTGGTACGCGCGGGCGACGGGGTGAGCGGGGTCGCGTCGCGCCCTCGCCGGGCTGCGGCCCCGAGACGACCTCGCCACATTGGTTTGAATGGTCTACGTTGACTATACTGGTCGATGGAGGTGGCCGTGAGCGACATCGTGAGCCTCTCAGAGGCCAAGGCCAAGCTGTCGGAGCTGGTGCGCAACGTCCGCCTGAGCGGCGCGGACACCATCATCACGGTGGACGGTGAGCCCGCCGTGCGCGTCGTGCCGATTCAGTCCGCGCCTCGCACGCTGACGGACGCAGAGGTCTCGGTCGCTCGGGCGCTGTGGAGCGGTCTGCAGCGCGTCGAGCGCGCGTCGTCCGAGTTCGATGCGTTGGAGCTGGTCGGCGAGGGGCGGCGTTGAACGCGGTGCTTGACGCCTCCGTGTTCGTGGCGGCGTTGTCGCCGACCGAGCGCCACCACGCCCAAGCCAGGCGGCTGTTTGAACGTCTGCCAGAGTCCACGCCGTATCTGGTCCCGACGTTATTTCGGGTCGAGGTGATCGCCGCGCTCTCGCGTCGGGGTGAGAGCGTCGAGCTCCTGGACTTGGTGGACGCCATGATGGTCGGGCCACGGTTTCACGCCGTGCCCCTTGACTCGGCGGTCTTGGATGTGGCGCTGAAGGTGTCGCGCGCTGCCCGCATTCGCGCCTACGATGCAGTCTACGTCGCGGTGGCGATGCAGGCTGAGGCGCCGCTGTGCACGCTGGACCGAGAGGTGCGGATCCGCGTCGAGGCGACGTTCCCGGGCGTCGTGATCTGGACCGAGCCGGAGTAGTTTGCCGCCTCCCGTGGTCGTCGCGAGCCCGATGAGACCCGCAGCGCTCGTCATCCCGTCCGGGCGGCGTGTCGGACGCCCGAGGTCGGGCACGATGCCTGCTTGCGGCCGGTCAGGGCGCGTTGCAGGCCTGCAGCGTCACGTCGTCCACGATCGCAAAATAGGAGTTTCCTCGCAAGATGAACGCGAAGCGCGCGTTTGAGACGTCGGCAGGCGGTGATGCGATGGTCCCGAGGTTCATCGTGCTGAACCCCCCGATCATGGCGTCATTGACGGCGCCGATCGGGGGGGACCCGCTCAAGGCCCAGGTGGCGCCGTCGTCGTAGGAGAAGACGACTCCGATCTGCTGGACGTTGAACTTCCGGCTCGCGGAGTACACCATCAGCGCTAGGCGGTCCGTACGGTGTGCGGAGCGGTGGGCTGCGTCGCGGCGGTCAAGGCGCGGGTGAGTGGGGCGCGCAGACGGCGATCGCGGGCGCGGACGGGCTGTAGTAGACCTTCGCAAGCGGGCGGAGGAGGTGGAAATGCCTGTGCTCGGCTCTTGGCCACGCTCGTCTGCGAGCGGCCTTCCTCGAGCACGAGGCGGACCGCGCCAGCGCGGAACTCAGGCGTGTACTGCCGGCGCGGCTCCGCGCGCCTCCCGGACTTCGGCACCTTCGACTCGATGGACACCTCCTGCTCTTACGTTCGCGAGGTGTCCACGAAAGCGGACGCGGCTACCGTCGTCCACCCCATGCCGTCGCACTCCTCCGACGGCGACATCCGATTAGACCCCACGTCACCCCGAGGCCCATGATGCGACATCTCGCGCTGCTCCTGCCCCTGCTCGCCGCGTGCACGACGAGTGCCGACGACGCCGCCGCTCCGACCGACACGGACCCGCCGTCCGGGTCCGTCTCCAAGACTCCGGTGGGCGACCCCGTGACGGTCACGGTCGGGCCCGAGGGCGGCGAGGTCGCGGTCACCGCGGACGGCGTGACATGGCGCCTCGACGTCCCCGCCGGCGCGCTCGACAGCGCGACGCCGATCACCGCCACGCCGGTCACGCTCGTCGACCTGGACGGCCCGATCGACGGCGTCGGCCTGGGCGTGGCGTTCGCCCCCAGTGGGCTGCAGTTCGCCACCCCGGCCACACTCACCGCGACAGGCTACGCCCCGGCCGAGCTCGCCATCGGCTTCGTGTGGTCCGACGACGGCCCGGTCGAGTGGCAGATGCCCGGCGGCACGGCCGACACGTGGACGCTGCAGGTCCCCCACTTCTCGGGCGGCGGCCTCGCGAGCTTCCTGCCCGAGCAGTTCATCGACTTGCTGGACACGCTAGGCGTGCTGCCGGAGGTCCAACTGGACGCCGTCGCGGCCGCACCCGGCTTCGGCGACACCTCGCGCTTCGTGTGCGCGACGGTCACCAACGGCGCGGGCCGCGAGCAGCCGAACCTGCCGGTCCGCTTCGCGATCAGCGGCTCGGCCGACGAAGCGGGCTTCCTCTCCGACCCCGATCTGCGCACCATCGCCAACGGGAGGGCGTGCGTGTCCTGGAACAGCCGAGGCACACCGGGCCCGTTCGGCACGCTCGTCGAGCTGAAGGCGATCGTGCTCGAGGGCGCGCCGTTCGAGCTCGAGGTCGCGACGACATTCCTGTGGGGCGGTGAGCCCCCCCACGTCACGCTGACCGGCGTCACCGAAGGCGAGGAGCTGGCGGTCGGGACGACGCGTGAGGTCTGCGCGACCCTCTCCTTCGACGACGCCCGGCCGACCGTCGGCTACCCCATCGAGCTGACCTCGTTCGCGTCGACCTTCCTGCCGCTCGCATTCCAGGGGAGCACGGACGACGGCGGGCAGGCGTGCGCGTCGTTCACGGTGCCCGAGTCCGACAACCTCGGCGTCGACGGGCAGCCCGTCGACATCGCCGCGGTGGTGCGCCTCGGCCCCGGACGCGAGGGCGTCGATCTCCGCGCGGTGCGTGTGGTCGACGAGGCGCTGCTGGCGCTCACGTTGGCGCCCGCGCTCCCCGCCCGCGTGGCGCCCGGTTCCGACGCGATCGACGTGTGCGTCGACGTGACGCTCAACGACGTGCCCGTAGGCGCCGTGACCGTCTCGTTCGGACTCGCCGGCGACGGCGCGCTGCAGGATTCGTCCGCGTTCGGTGCGAACGGGCGCGTGTGCACCCGCTACCAGCCGCCGGCCACCGCCACGACCAGCCCCGACGTGATCACCGCGAGCGCCACGCTCAACGGCCGGGACGGCACGGTGAGCCATGCGATCACCGTGGCCGATGCGCCGCAGGCGGTCGACTACAGCGGCACCTACAGCGAGAGCTTCACCCACACCCGCCTCGACGGGCTCGGCCGTCGCCTGGACGGGGACGGTGTCGGCCAGGGAAGCGCGTCCTTCCGGCTGCGACGCCACCCAGACGGGACGTGGGAGCAGCTCGAGGTGTCCGGCATCTACACGCAGTCGTACTACGAGCTGTGCGACTTGACCGAGACGATCACCTTCCAGACGACCGAACCGCCCTTCGAGTTCAACGACCGCCTCTCACTCGTGCTCGTGGGACCTGCCGAGGGCGTCAACGGCCGTCGCGGTTCCATCGCCGGCTGCTCGCTGGTCCAGGTCGCTTCGTCCGGCCGCTCCGTCCCAGGCGCCGTCCTCCAGCCAGACGGGAGCTACCGTGGCCAGCTCACCGTCTCCGCGATGGACCCGAACGGCACGGTTCGCGTCGAGAGCGCGACCGTGGCGCTCACGCCAGAGTGACCAGGTCGCGTCGACCTGCCCCAGCTGTCGCCGCTGCTCACCTGTAGACGCTCACCCCAGACGCGCCGCGGGTGAGATCAGCGGGTGACGACGGCGCCGTCGGCCTCGGCGTCGTCGAGCGCGGGATCGAGCGCGCCGGGCTCGCCGTCGACCTCGCGCACGAACGCCCGCGTAAGCGCGATCGTGGTGGCGAGCTGCGGCAGGGACGGGTCGGCGCCTTCGATGAGCGACGCGTGGTCGACCCCGGGCAGCAGCACGAGCCAGGCGGGCGTGGTGAGCGAGGCGACGACGGCCTCGCTGACGAACGGCGCCACCAGCGGGTCCTCGGTGCCCTGCACCACGAGCGTGGGCGACGCCTCGGGGCTTAGCGCCCCGTGCTCGTCGGCGTAGGTGTCCAGGATGGGCGCGAACGGCGCCACGAGGAGCGTGCCGAGCGTCTCGGGCGGCGCATCGGACCACCGCGTCCACCACATCACCGTGGCGCCGCCGAGGCTGTGGCCGCCGAGGATCAGCCTGTCCGCGTCGAAGGCGCGGAACAGCGGGTCGTCGCGGTCGTCCACGGCGGCCCGCAGCGCATCGAGCACGAAGGCGAGGTCGGCGGGCTGCTCCGGCAGGTCCAAGGCCCCCGCGAGGCCCGCGCCGGCCCCGGCGCTCGACCGGGGGAAGCGGACGGCCGCGACGGCGATGCCCTGGTCGGCGAGCGAGGTGGCGAAGCCCTCGAGCTTGGTGGGGTCGCCGCCAATGCCGTGCGCGAACAGCAGCAGCGGCCGCTCGAGCCGCTCGGCGCCGGTCGCGGCGCCCGTCCAGGTGATCACGTCGAGCGAGCGGAACGACTCCTCGGGCTGGCCGCCGAGCGCCGGGGCGATCCGGGTGTCGTCGATCACCGTGCGCTCGTCGCGCGCGGGCGCCGTCTGGTCGAGCGGGGTGGCCGCGCAGGCGCCGAGCAGGAGGAGTATCAGCGAGCGCAACGAGGCCTTCCAGAAAGAGGATCTGGCCTACCGTGTCCGGCTGGCGATCGCTAGACGCCCCCCCGTCTTCGGAGGGGGACGGGGGAGGACATGAAGGACCCGGTGGGCGGCCGCCGGCCGCGGCGCGCTGCCCTTCACACTGTCGCGCCGACCACCGCGCGCCGCGCCACCTCGAGCGCTGTCGCCCTCTGCCCCGTCCGTCGTCGTCGCCCTCGCCCCGCTCCGTCACCGAACCCCTCGACGCCGGCGGAACACGCCTTGGCTCCCACGGCGACCGGGCGAGGTTATCTCCCGGAGTGTCCGACCCGCATCCCGAGGTCACGTGAATCCCGATCCCGCCACGTCGCCGCGGCCCCGAGGCATCCCTTGGAGCGACACGGGGAGCGTGTTCGAACAGCCGAGCACCGCCGATCTGTACGGCTACACTCTGCTGGACGGGGTGCTGCTCCTGCTGCTGTTGTGGTCGGTGCTACGATGGCGGACGGTGATCGCGGCCTTCCATGGCCTGGGCGGCCGCGCGGCCGCGGCGATCGTCGCCGTGGTCACCATGCAGCTCGTCCTGGTGCGTGTGCTGGTGCCGCACGCGCCGTGGCACACCAACATGCACGGCTTCTACAAGTACATCGACATCGCCGACGCCCCGTGGTTCGCCCCACCCCACCTCCGGGTGCACGGGCTGGGCCTCTACGCACCGTCCAAGCTGCTGGTCCATGGGTTTCCAGCCGGGTGGGTCAGCCCGTATGACGCGATGGTTGGCATGGGCACTGCGGCCCTGGTCGCCTTTGCGGCCTGGCTGTGGCTCACGACCGGCCGTCGCGACGTGACGGTGCTCGGCGTGCTTCTGCTCGCCTTCACGCCCGCGCACCTGCGGCTGACCGCGGCCGACAGCTACTTCATCCCCTTTGAGCTGTTCATGGTGTCCGGGCTGGTCGCCTGGGAGCTCTACGTGCGGCGCGGCGGGCAGGACACCCTGGCGGTCGCGGTGGCGCTCACCGGGCTGGCGGCCAACTGCCACTTGGAGTTCACCGTGTACGCGCCGATGGTGCTGGGCCTGCACGCGGCGACCCGTGACCCCCAGGCGGCGCGCCGCGCGCTGCGCAGCCCGGTGGCGTGGTCAACGGCGGCGCTGCTGTGGTCGACCCGCGTCGTCGACCCGCTGCTCGGGGCCTCGCACACCGACATGCCGATCCTCAACGATCGAGGCCTGCTCGACACGCTGCTTCAGTACGCGCTGCCGATGACCCCAGGGCTTCTGCTCACCGCGGCGGTGCTGGCCGTGGTGTGGCGTGGACGCGCCCGGTGGTCGGACGAGCCCGGCGCGATGGCGCCGCGGATCGCTTGGGTCGTGCTCGGGACGGTGCTGGTGTCTCCGTGGGTGCCGGGCATGGCGCCAAAGGCCTACGACGGGGCCGACCGCGCGTATCTGTTCTACCCGCTGCACATCCTGCACTTCGTGTTCAATCTGAACTACACGCCCGCCCTCCAGCCGCTCCTCCTGCTCACCGGTCTGGCCTGGTTGGTGCGAAACGACCTGCGAACCTTCACCCGCCTGGTGCTGCCCACCGTGCTCATGCTGGTGCTGTACGCCAGCCAGTATGACGCCGTCGCCACCTACCTGCGCTTCGGGCTGGCGGTGCACTGGCTGCTGGTGGCGGTGATGGCGATCGCCGCGGGCGCCCTGCTCGACGCCGGCGGCGCGCGGCTGTGGCCGCTGTTGCTGCTACCCGCCGTCGTCGCCCCGCTCGGCTACGCGCGCTGGATCGGCTGGGAGTACTCCACGCAGACCGACTACCGGGTGCTGTCCGCCGCGGTCGCCGCCTCGCGGTCCGGGGGCGCGCTGTACACGCTCACCCCGGACGACTTCCCCACCACTCTGCGCGACCGCTTCCGCGTGGACCTGCTGGGCTTTGCGCCCACCTTCCTCAAGGGGCGCACCGGCGCAGGCATCTCGGACGCCACCGACCTGCTCGCCGCACCCGACGACGGCACGCCGCGTTTGTGGGTGCGCACCGCCAGCTGCTTCCGCGCCCCGCTCCACGACGCCGGTGAGAACCAGCCGTTCGAGATCCTGGTCGGAGATCGCCCGGTGCGGGTGCCCGAGCGACGCGGCCCGACACCCCCGCCCATGGTGTGGGGGCCCGCGCGCTCCTGGGAGGAGTGGAACGCCGACGCCAGCCTGCCGTGCCGTCACCAGGATGGGCTCGCGCGGTGCGTGGACAACACGCCGGACGGCTGCCTCGCCTGGCAGTTCCCAGACAGCTGCGGCGACACGCCTCCGCCGTTCGTGCAGCCGGCGTGCGCGGCAGTGGAGGCGGCGTGGGTGCTGGAGCCGGTGTTCGAGACGACGGTTCAGCCCGGTCGCGACAGCGAGGACGCTTGGATGGTGCTGCGCCCGGACGCCGTGGTGGGTGTGTACCGGGTGTTGCGCCGCCGCACCCCGGACGTGTCCGCGCATCCCGGCCCGGCGACGGACGATCCAAGCGAGCCCGGCGAACAGCCCGAGCCATGACCATGACGAACGCGTGGCCATCGCGGGTCACGAAGTCCTTGAGGATCCGCAGCAATGCTGCTCTTGGATCCGCCATCGAAGCATGGCTCGTAGTCGAAGTTCTGGAAGACCACGAGGTCGAAGCTCTTGAGTTCCTCGGTGAACAGGTGCGCGTAGGGAAACTCGATCAGCGACAGTTCGTCCGGGCTCCAGCCACGCGCCAGGTTCCGGCGCGTGCGCAGAATGAAGAGGACACCAGCTCCACGCTCGGGGCGCCCTTGAGGAAGCGGCGCAGGAACTTCACGTCCGAGGTCGGCGCCCCCACCACCTGCAGGGCGCGGATCTTGTCGAGCACCACCCGCACAACCACGGGCTTCGAGTTGTTCGACTGGACGGCGTCGTCCTCGTAGTCTGGCACCTCGATCAGGTAGGCGCGGCCTTCTCGGGCGTCGCCTCGACGGTGGCCCCGCCCTTTCCGTCGGCGTCCGGCTCCCTGGGTCGCACGCTGTGACCGCGCGGGGTGCTCGACTCCAATCGGCGCCGCACGCCGACCCGAGAGAAGTTGGTCAAGCGCTAAAAGTTGAGGTTCAAGAACGGCTTATCATTAACCGATCAGGAGCGCGTGCAGCGGGGCCACACGTGACCTGTGGTGGGCATCCGGACACGCGGACGGAGGGTGCGTTAGGGGTGACGGGGAGGCGTGATGGAACAACCCGCCGTTACACGTTCCATCCGCCACTGGAAGCCGCTGCTCGCACGCGAGCTCGCGGCGTGCCGCCCGCCGCCCACGCAGCTCAAGCTGCGCCTGGGACAGGGCGTGCACGTGCTGATCCACGACGACAGCGAGTATCCGCTCCACGTGGAGCTGCGGCCGCCCCGGCCCGGCCGCGACGGCTGGTATGTCTCGGACCGGACGGTCGGCCGCTTCACGGGTCGCGACGATCTGCCCGCGACGTGGCGCAGGTGGCTGGACGCCTTCCGCCTCACCCTCGCCTTCGTGGAGCGGCTCGACGGCTGGGGCGACTTCCTGGAGTGGGCCGACGCCAAGCCGGGCGTGAGCCTCGCAAAGGTGCGGCCAGAGGATCGCACCACGTCCGGCGGCGACCTGCTCGTCCGCATCCACGAGCCCTGCAATGCCCGGTGCGATTTCTGCAGCTGCATCGGCATCATGCCTGACTACGCCACGACAGTCGCGCAGATCGAGGCCGAGCTGGACGCAGGCCTGGCGCGCGGTGCTTCGACCGTGACCTTCACCGGCGGAGAGCCGACGCTGCGCCGGGATCTGGAGGACATCGTCGCGCTCGCGCGTGCGCGCGGGTTTGCGCACGTCTCGCTGCAGACCAATGGCGTGCGGCTGGTGGACGCCGCGCGCGTCCAGCGTCTGGCGGACGCGGGCCTCGACTCGGTCTTCCTGTCGCTTCACGCCCACACGGCCGAACGGCACGACGCGCTGCTCCACCTAGAGGGCGCGTTCGAGGGTGCCACGGCGGGCGTGGAGAACCTGCTCGCCGCGGGCATCCTGGTGCGCCTCAACCACGTGCTGCAGGCGGACAACGTCGCGGATGCGCCGTCGTTCGCGCGGATGGTGCGCGACCGCTTCCAGTCGAAGCCGCAGCTCACGTGGAGCTTCGTGTCGCCGATCGGCTGGGCGCTTGAGCACCTCGAGGTGATCCCCCGGCTGTCGGACGCGGTGCCACCGCTGCGCGAGGCGCTCGCGATCTGCGAGGCCGCCGGCATCGACTACGAGATCCCTGGCCTGTGCGGGCTGCCGCTCTGCCAGATGCCCGAGCACGCGGCGCGCTTTGCGGAGTTCCAGGATCCCAACCCGCCACCCCGGCTGGAGACTCGTCGCTACGCGCCGCAGTGCGCGTCTTGCATGCTGGTGGAGCGGTGCAGCGGGTACTGGCGAGTCTACCTAGACCGATACGGCGACGGCGAGCTTGTGCCGGTCGTGTCCCCAAGCGGTGGCGTCCCGGAGCCTCGAAACCCCGCCCGGCCGAGCTAATCGGCAGCGGCCTGGAACGCCGGAGCATCGATCACAAGTCGAATTGCGATCGTAGAACCCGACCCACGGCCGCGCCTTCGCCATCCAACGTTCCGCGGCGAGCCAGCCTGCCGCACGATCCAGGATGTCGTCGAATGCCCGTCCAAGCGTGATCCATCCCGGCTCGCCGTTGTTCTTGATGTGACCGCCTGCGGCGGCGATCGCGAGCATGACGGCACGGACGTTCGAGCGCTTCGTCAGCTTGTGCTTGGGCTGCATGTCCTGGACGATGCGCAGCGGCCGCTCGGAGATCGCCGCTGACCACGGCTGCTTCGACGCCGGCGCGAACACCCCGTCGCCCCGGAGGGGCCCGGCACGCGTAACGTGTACGGGCCGAGCGGATCAGGTGCTGACCCTTCGGCGGCACCTGCGCGGCCAGGCGCCCCACGATCTTCAACGCGCTGAACTCCACCGCCTCCGTCCCGTCGTCCCACGCGTGCCGGAGCCTCAGTTGGACGCGGTCGTCGGGGAGCGCGTAGAGCCGCGACAGCGCCACGGCGGGTCCTTCCGACCGGGCCGCAGCACGTACCGACAGATCTTCTGCAGCCCCTCGCGGTCCTTCCGCGCGACCCGAACCCCAGCGCCGGTGTGACGCGCGCCATGTCGGCGCGAGGCGCCCGGCGGAGGGGGCAGGTTATGGGGCGAACATGCCATCGTCCCTGCTGCGCACCTGCTTGCTGCTGAGCTCGGTTGCCGGGTGCGCGTGCGACTCCAATCGCCTTGCGGTGGACGACGCGGCGCATGGCGGGTCGGACACCGACGCGCGCGACACCGATCACCCCTCGGACACCACCGCCGCAGACACCGACACCGACGCCGCGGTCGACACCGACGCGACGGCGGACTCCGACCCAATCACGGACTCGGACGCGGCGGAGGACTCGGACCCGGTGGGGGACACCGACACCGGCACGCCGGTGGTGCCCCCGCCGATCCTGTTCGGACGCGGCTTTCTCGACCTCACGACGGCGCTCTACCTGTCGGCGCCACGCGTCACGGTCGAGGCCGATCTCGTGCTGAACGCGCCGGCGATCCAGACAGGCGGCCTGTTCGCCGACCTGGACGGAGACGGTCGTGACGAGGTCGTACTGACGGGCACCGCGCCGGTCGGCGCCGTGGACCCGCCAGTGTCCTGGGTCCTTCGCTACGATCCGGTCACTGAGGCGCTTGTCCCGGATGTCGCGCTGACCAACGCCTTGCTCGGGACGGCGCCCTTGCTCGGTGCAATGTGGGACATGGACGGCGACGGACACCCGGACGGCGTCGCCGGCGCGCCCCCGTTCTCTGGCGTGCGGTGGGGCGCCGCGGGGGCCAACTGGGGAGACCCGGTCCCGTCCTACGGCGCGCTCGTCGGAGATCATTCGGTCGGCCTCGGCGTCGCGGACCTGGACAACGACGGCTGGCTCGACCTGGTCCACACGTCTGGCGGCTGTGATCCGTCGACGGAGTCGTTCTGGCCGGAGTTCCAGACGGAGCCGCGGCGCTTCGAGGCACGCCCGGCCCGGATCGACGGTCAGGACGACATCAACCCATTCGTGGTCGGCGCAGGCCCGCTCCTTGGCGCGGCAACGATGGTGATGGCGCTCGGTGGGCCATGCAACAGCTCCATCGACGGTCCGGCGTTCTTCTCGCTCGCCGGACAGGACTCGGAGGGTTTCCCGCTCTATGTCGGTATGGATCCAACGCCTGCGACGAGCCTGTACAAGCAGGATCCGTCGGTCGCGGGTCGGTCGCTTAGCTGGCTGCGGCCGATGGGCGCCGCGATCACGGACCTCGACGCCGATGGTCGCCCAGACATCGCGGTCACCACCACGGCGCGCGAGCTGATGATCTTTGGCGATATGGGCGGGCCGACGCTGGTCGACCGGTCCTACGACTGGGAGGCGGCGCTGCCTCCTCGGTCGACCTCCGACACGGGTCTGGGGATCTTACGTCCGACCATGCGTCCCTGGGGCTTGATCGGCGTCGACGTGGATCGGGATGGTCGAAACGACCTTGTGGCCGCCGCGGGGGACGACGTCTCCGACGCCTACGGTCCGCTCGTCGACGGATACCGGCCGATCCTCTACATGCGCCGTGGCGCCGCGTTCGTGGAGTCCGCGCTGCAGGCCGGGCTCACGCTGCCGTCCAACGGTCAGACGCTGGCGGCGGGGGATCTCGACGGCGACGGCGCCGTCGACCTGTTGTTCGGGGGCTCGGGCAAGCTCCCAAGGGTCTTCCTCAATCGCGTGGACGCCACGCCAGCAGGGCTCGCGGTGCGCCTCGTCGGCACGACAAGCAACCCGCTGGGCGTCGGCGCGTGGGTCCAGGGGACCGACCAGGGCGTGCCGTTCGACGCGTCGGTGATGGGCGGGATCGTGTCTCGGGGGCCCCTGTCTGAGCCGCTCGTGTTCCTGGCGGCGGGCGCGGACGGCGTCCTCGACACGCTGACCATCCGCTGGCCGAGCGGGGACGAGCAGGTGGTCCACGGCCTGACCGCCGGCTCGGTGCACACCGTCACCGAGCCCGTGACGCTGGCCGTGCTCGACGACGATCGACACGCACCGGCAGACGGCGTCTCGACCCTCGCGCTGTCGATGACGCCGCGCGCGCCGGACGGCGCGCCGCGCGCGGGCGCGGTCGTCGCCTTCCGACTCGTCGCGGGCACCGGCACCTGGGTGGGGGCTCCGACGACGGCGGGCGTGACGACGACCCAGTCGCTGCGCGCGCCGTCCTCGGCAGGCTGGGCCATCGTGGAGGTCGCGGTGGACGGCGTGGTGCAGCCGGCTCGACCCCACCTCTGGTGGGACGCGTCGCCGTAGCGGCCTAGGCCGACGGCCGGTCCAGCGTGGCCTCCCGCGCTTCCGCCGCGACGCGGCACCCGGGGTCTGTCAGGCAGCCCGTGTAAACCCCCTCAGGTTGGCTCCTCCTTACCAGGAGGGGCGTCATGCCCAAGACGAGAGACAAGACCGACCGGGCCCGCGAGCTGATTGGCGAGCTGGTCAAGGACCTCAAGACCACCGACGAGCTGTTTGGTAAGGACGGCCTCTTCACCAAGCTGAAGAAGGCCGCCCTGGAGAGCATGCTCGAGGCCGAGATGTCGGCGCACCTTGGGTACGACAAGCACGCGCCGGAGGGTTTCAACGGGGACAACTCGCGGAACGGGCACAACACGAAGCGGGTCATCGTCGCGGACGAGACGCTCGAGCTCGACGTGGCGCGCGACCGCGACGGCGAGTTTGAGGCGCAGCTGGTGAAGAAGGGCCAGCGTCGCATCGCCGGCTTCGATGACCAGGTCATCGCGCTCTACGCGCGCGGCCTGTCCGTCCGCGAGATCCAGGAGCACGTGAAGGAGATGTACGACGTGGACGTCAGTCCCGACCTCATCTCGCGCGTCACGGACCAGGTGATGGACGACGTGCGGGCGTGGCAGACTCGGCCCCTGGATGCCGTGTACGCCATCGTCTACTTCGACGGGTTCGTCGTGCGGGTGCGTGACGAAGGCATGGTGCGCAACAAGACGGTGTACATCGTCCTGGGCGTCGACTCAGACGGGCACAAGGACGTGCTCGGCATGTGGATGGCCCAGACCGCGGGCGCGAAGTTCTGGATGCAGGTTGCCAGCGACCTGCGGCAGCGCGAGGTCCAGGACATCCTGGTCGCCTGCTGCGACGGCCTGAAGGGCCTGCCAGAGGCCATTGAGGCCGTGTTCGGGCGCACGGTCGTGCATACGTGCGTGGTCCACATGGTGCGCAGCAGCACGCGCTTCGTGAACTGGAAGGACCAGAAGGCGCTGACGCGCGACCTGCGCACGGTGTACGCCGCCCTCAACGAGCAGGCCGCGCTGGATGCGCTGACCGCCTTCGAGACCAAGTGGGCGAAGGCGTACCCCAGCATCGGCGCGTCGTGGCGGTCGAATTGGGCGCGGGTGTCGCCGTTCCTGGCGTTCCCGCCGGAGCTGCGCCGCGCCATCGACACGACGAACCCCATCGAGGCGTTGAACCGTCAGCTTCGCAAAATCACAAAGACGCGCGGCGCGTTCCCGACGGACGGCTCGGTGATGAAGCTTCTGTGGCTCGCGATCGACCGCGCCGCGAAGAAGTGGGAGATGCCCATCCCGCACTGGGGTCGCGTACGACAGCAGCTGGCCATCGCGTTCCCCGACCGCCTGCCGGTCGACTAGAGCCTCGACAACGTCGACACCAGAGCACTCCCATCGAGATCACAGGCGTTCGGCTTCGCCGACCGCTTTCCGCACACGTGGTGTGCACCCTGTGACCCTCGCGCTGGCAGCACTTCCGCGGCCTGTGCTACCGTTCACCGACGAAGCGTTCACCCGAGGAGCTTGCCAGAGAGGGGTTTACACGGACGGTCGGACACTCGCTGGAGGCATTCCAATGCGACCCTTCGGCCTGCTGATCCTGGCCGCTTGCACGGGCCACCCGGCCACCGACGGCACCACGCGCGACACCGACGTGCCCGCGATCGCCTGCGGCGCGGCGCTCACCTGCACCGGCGGCAAGGTGTGTGTGGAGGAGAGCGAACCTCCCGTCTGCGAGGCGCGGCAGGACACCGATGCTCCCTGTCCCGAAGGCACCACCGAGTCGCTGTGCGGCGGCGCCGGGTACGCGTGCTGCTGCGGGCCGACGCCGCCCATGACCTACCAGTGCTACGCGCCCACCGGGTGCGGGGACACGGTGCGCTGCGACTGCGTTGCGGCGGCGTGTTCGGAAGGCAAGTGGTGCACCGGCGTCAGCTCGGAGACGAGCGGGATCTTCCTGTGCGAGGACCCGCCGGTGCCGTGAGCGCGCGGCGCCGGTGCTCGCGCGCCGTCGCAGTCGACCGACTCACCACACCACGGGGTTGGTGGTGGCGCCCCACCAGTACTGGGGCGTGGTCCCCTGGACGACGCGGGTGGCGGCGTCGTGTGGATCGATGGTGACCACCCGCTGAGAGAACGACGAGAACCCGTACAGCACGCCGGACGCCTCGTCGTAGCCGAGCCCGTACAGCTGGATCGAGCCGGTCGTCCCGACGGTACGCGCCGTCTTGGCGACGGGGTCGACCACCATCAGGACATCGTTCCCCGAACCGGTCACCGTCCAGTACAGCTTGCCGTCAGGCAGGCCCACCACGTCGCCGCTGGTGGTGAGGTTGTTGTCCCGGTAGAGCTCGCTCGTGGCGCAGCCGTTCGCGAGGTCGATCAGGGTAAGCGCGTGCTCGGTCGCCGCCACCAGTCGTCCGTCGGACAGGAAGGTCATTCCGGTCAGCGCGACGTCCACGTCGCACACGCGCCTCACTGCCGCGGTCGTCGGCATCACGGTGTAGATCGTGTGCGCACCCGCCACCGTCGCCTCGTAGGACCCGGCGAACAGGCGACCGCGCAGGTCGATGGCAATGTCCGCCATGGCGACCGCCGCGCCGTTCGGCGTGAGGAAGCGGCCGATTCGGGTCACCGCGGCGGTCGTCGGCTCGACCGAGAAGAGGTCGATGTTGGAGTGCGCGTACATGGCGAACGTGGCGACGGACGGGTCGGTGTCGGCCGGCGGCGGGACGTCGGTGTCCGGAACGTCGGTGTCCTGCGGCAGTGGGAGCCCGACGTCCGTGTCGACCCCGCCCACCGTCTCGTCGGGCTTGGTCAGCGCGAGATTGAAGTCCGAACATGCGGTGAGCACGAGGACCGGGAGCAGCGGGAGGCGAGACATGGAGGCCTCAGTGAAGGAGCGGCTCTTAGCGGGCGGCAGCGCGGACCCGCCAACTAGCCTGTCGACCTAACCAATTCCTGGCCTGACGGAGTGTGCCAGGGTGACGACGCGTCCGGCGACAACGATTGGCTGTGCGACGACATCGACCCGCCCGCGGTCGACGGCGACGGCGGCGCAGACACCGACGAGGAGAACACCTCCTCCGGCGACTGCGGCTGCGCGACCGACTCGAACCCCCTCGGGCGGTGTGGCGCTGATGGCGCTCGCGCTCGCGGCGGCCCGTCGTCGCCGTCGCGCCTAGGCGCGGCGAGCTTACGTTCGCTGACGCGGCCTGACCCGTTCGCGACGGATCGGGTGCGCGGCGCCGGTGATAGCGTGGTCAAGGGAAGCCCCGATGACCACGCCGACCGCCCGCCTCTTGCTCGTCGAGGACGACTTGCGCACCGCCGCGCTGGTCTGCGAGTACCTCACGGCCCAGGGCTTCGTCGTCGACCACGAGGCCGACGGAGCCCGCGCCGCGCGTCGGATCGTCGCCGAGCAGCCCGATCTGGTGGTGCTCGACCTGATGCTGCCCGGGAAGGACGGCCTCACGATTTGCCGCGAGGTCCGGCCCGCCTACACGGGGCCGATCCTCATGATGACCGCGCGCGGCGAAGAGATCGATCAGGTGGTCGGCCTGGAGCTGGGCGCCGACGACTACGTCGCCAAGCCGGTGGGGCCGCGGCTGCTGGTGGCGCGGATCCGCGCGCTGCTGCGCCGTGGCGTGCGCGCCGAGCCGTCTGAGCGGGTGGAGGTGGGCACGCTCGTCGTCGACCGCGCGCGGCGCGAGGTGAAGGTCGACGGCGTGGAGGTGGAGCTGACCACCGCCGAGTTCGACCTGCTGTGGATCCTCGCGTCGCGGGCGGGCGAGGTGATCGGGCGCGGCGAGCTGTTCGAGGCGCTGCGCGGCATCCCGTACGATGGCCTCGACCGCTCGATCGACATGCGCGTGTCGTCGGTTCGCAAGCGCATTGAGCGCGACCACCGCACCTGGATCAAGACCGTGCGAGGTGAGGGCTACATCCTGGTCGCGCCGGACGGTGGGGCGTGAACCGGCACTTCCTGAGGCTCTACCTGTCGCTCGCCGCGGCGATGGTGGCGGCGGGGCTGTCGGTGTTCCTGGTGCAGAGCGTGCTCGCGCCGCCCAAGCCGGTCGACGCGGCGGTGCTGGCCGACGCCGAGGCGGCGGTGCGGGACGCGTTCACGCGTGGCGACGCTCAAGCGGCCATGCGCAGCGTCGCGGACCGTTACCGGGTGCGCGTCGATGTGCTCCCCGAGGACGCGCCGCCGCTCCGCCCGCCGCACCCGCCAAACCTGATGGACCGGATCTGGGCGCCGCCCGTCGACCGCTTGGTGACGCTCGACGACGGGCGCCGTGTTCGGGTGATCTGGGATCGACCGCCGCCCCACCTCGGTCCGCCGGTCCTCGCGTTGGCCGCGCTGCTCGCGGCGTCCGGCGCGCTGGTGTGGTGGCTGGTCGGCCTCGATCGGTCGCTGCGTGAGCTGATCGCCGGCGCGGAGCGCTTCGGGGACCACGACCTCTCCGCGCGGGTATCCGAAGACCCGCGCAAGCCGACGCACGAGCTGGCGGTGGCCTTCAACGCCATGGCGGAGCGCGTGGACCACATGGTGAAGGCGCAGCAAGAGCTGCTCACCGGCGTGTCCCACGAGCTGCGCACGCCGCTGATGCGCCTGCGCTTCGCCGTGGAGATGCTGCCCGATCTGGACGACCCGGCCGAGCGCGAGCGGCGCGCGGCGGACATCCAGGGCGACATCCAAGAGCTCGACACGCTCATCGGTGAGATCCTGACCTTCGCCAAGGTGCGCGGCTCGGCCACCGTCGACGCGACCACGTGGGACGTGGACGCGCTGCTCGCGGAGGTCGTGGAGGAGACGCGTCGGCTCGCGCCGGAGCGCCCCGTCGACTGGGTGCCGAGCGGGCTCGTCCTGACCGCCGATCGCAGGCTGGTCCTGCGCGCCGTCCGCAACCTGGCGACGAACGCGGTGCGCCACGGACGCGGCGTCATCACGCTCGCGGCCGCGTCGGTGGGCGAGGATCAGATCGAGGTCGTCGTGCGTGATCAGGGCCCGGGCATCCCGGCGTCCGATCGGACGCGCGTGCGCGAGCCGTTCGTGCGCCTGGATCCGTCGCGCGCGGACGGTGGCCTGGGACTCGGGCTCGCGCTGGTCGAGCAGATCGCCGCGCTGCACCATGGTTCGCTGGAGGTCGACGACGCGCCGGGCGGGGGCGCGCGGCTCGCGCTGGTCTTGCCCGCGGGCGAGGCGGCGTTCGGCTGATCAGGCCGGCGCATCGCACTACTTGGGCTGGCTGAACAGCCCGAGCGCCACGGCCTTGGCCACCGCCTCCGCCCGCGTGCGCGCGCCCAGGCGGGCCCGTACGTGCTCCATGTGCGTGCGCACGGTGGCGAAGGACACGCCGAGCTGGGCCGCGACCTGCACGTTGGTCATGCCCGTCGCCACCAGGGCGAGGACCTCCAGCTCGCGCGCGGAGGGCAGGCTGGCCTCGGGCAGCTCGGCATCGACCTCCTCCAGCACCACCACCACGCCGTCGCCCACGCTCGAGCACGACACGCGATGCAGGGCGCCGCGCACCGTGCCGACGCTGCTCTGGGCGCCGCCGTTCTTCGTCAGATCCGCCGCGCAGCCGGGGTAGCAGCCGGCCTCGCCCCGCACGCCGCGCATGCGGACGACCTCGGAGCAGCGGCGGCCCGAGCTGGGTCCCAGGGCCTCGTGAGCGGACGTGCTCACGCGGGAGACCATCCCGCGGGCATCCACCACGATCACCGGCGCTGGACCCTTCGCCACGATCCGCCTCGTTCCCCCACAACGTGGGGGGGTCGGTCAAACGACCGATTCTTGCACAAGTAGAACATGTTCTACCTGTCACGTCGAGGGCGTTCCCCATGGGCGGGGACGACGACGGAGTCATGATGAACAAGACTGTTTCCGAGCGGGCCTCTTCGGGCCGCCCCCGCTTTCCCTTTCCTCGGTACCCGACGGGCTGGTTCCAGATCGGGTGGTCTGAGGAGGTGGCGGTCGGCCAGGTCGTGCCGATGACGCGCTTCGGCAAGGAGCTGGTGCTCTTCCGTCGCTCGGACGGCGTGATCAAGGTCCTCGACGCCTACTGCCCGCACATGGGCGCCCACCTGGGCCACGGCGGCGTGCTCAAGGACGACGAGCTCGTCTGTCCGTTCCACGCCTGGCAATTCAACGGGGACGGCGTCTGCACGACCATCCCGTACGCCCAGAAGGTGCCGCCGCGCGCCAAGGTCGACTGCTGGCCGGTGAACGAAGTGAACGGCGGCATCATGGTGTGGCACGACGCCGAGAAGCGCGCGCCCACCTGGGAGATCCCCGACCTGCCCGAGTTCTCCAGCGACAAGTGGTCGACCGCCTGGCACCGCGTGTGGCGCATCCGCACGCACAACCAGGAGATGGCGGAGAACATGGTGGACGTGGCCCACTTCAAGTACCTCCACGGCACCAAGAACATGCCTCCCGCCGAGATCACCGTGGAGGGCCCGCTCTTCAAGGTGAAGGCGATCACCGTCATGGAGACCGCGCACGGTGAGGTCGAGGGCAACCTCGACGTGTCCGCGCATGGCTTTGGCTTCTCGGTGAACCGCTTCACCGGCCTGGTGGAGACGCTGCTGATCGGCGCCGTCTGCCCGGTGGACGACGAGTTCGTCGACGTGCGCTTCAGCTTCGTCGTGAAGAAGTTCGGCGGCCGCGACATCACCGAGGGCATCGGCCGCGCGTTCGTCGCCGAGATCGCGCGTCAGCTTGAGCAGGACACGCCGGTGTGGGAGAACAAGATCTACATCGACCCGCCGCTGCTGTGCGACGGTGACGGCCCCATCGGTCGCTTCCGCGTGTGGTGCAAGCAGTTCTACCCGGACTCCTCCGTGCGCGAGACCTACCAGGCCTTCTACGGTCGCCCGATGGCGGGCCCGGGGGAGGGCGCATGAGCGACACGTCCTTCCAAGGCTTCGCGAGCGGCTGGTTCCTCGTCTGCTTCAGCGAGGAGCTCGCGGTCGGCGAGGTGAAGCCCGTCACCTTCTTCGGCAAGGAGCTGGTGCTGTTCCGCACGGCGGCCGGTCAGGCCAAGGTGCTCGACGCCTACTGCCCGCACATGGGCGCGCACCTGGGCTACGGCGGCGTGGTCGACGGTGAGAGCGTCCGCTGCCCGTTCCACGCGTGGGAGTTCAACGGCGACGGCGAGTGCACCACCATCCCGTACGCGACCAAGATCCCGCCGCGCGCCAAGATCGACTGCTGGCCCGTGGACGAGCACGACGGGATGCTGTTCGTGTGGCACGACCGCGCGAAGGGCGCGCCGACCTGGAATATCCCCGCGGTCGAAGGCCACGGCACCCCCGACTGGACGCCGTGGTCCTTCGGCCAGATCATCGTGAAGACGCACCCGCGCGAGATCGTGGAGAACGTGGTCGACGTCGGCCACTTCATCCCGGTGCACGGCACGCACGTCGACACGATCTCCAACGAGTTCACAGGCCACATGGCGACGCAGATCAACAGCGGCACGGCGTACCCGCTCGGCGGCGGCAAGGACAAGTACTCGCTGCGCGCGACCTACCATGGGCCGGGTTGGCAGTACACGCACATGAAGGGCTACCTCGAGAGCCACCTCATCAACGCGCACACGCCGATCGACGAGAACACGCTGCTGCTGCGCTTCGCCGTGTCGGTGCGCAAGCGTGACGGTGTCATGCTCGATGAGGCCTTCCTCGCCAAGTACGTCGAGAACCTGCGTCAGGGCTTCTTCCAGGACATCCGCATCTGGGAGAACATGCACACCAAGGATCACCCGGTGCTGTGCGACGCCGACGGCCCGCTGATCAAGCTGCGCCAGTGGTACCGCACCTTCTACCAGCCCGAGGCCAAGCGTATGGAGGCCCTCCATGGCTGAGCTCGCCACCGTGACGACGCTCGACGATGGCGCGTTCGTTCGCGCCGCGATCGACATGATCCCCACGCTCAAGGCGCGCATCCCGCTGACCCGTGAGCTGCGCCGCGTGCCCGACGAGACCATCGCCGAGCTGCGCGCCGCCGGGTTCTTCGACCTGCTCAAGCCGCGCGCGTGGGGTGGCCACGAGGCCGACCCGCGCACGCTTTACGCCGTGCAGGCCAACCTGGGCCGGGGCTGTCCGTCCACCGCGTGGGTGATGAGCGTGCTCGCCGTCCACGCATGGCAGCTCGCGCTCTTCCCGGAGGCCGCGCACCACGACGTGTGGGGCAACGATCCGGACGCGCTCATCGCGTCGTCGTACGCGCCCACCGGCCGAATCGAGCCGGTCGAGGGCGGGTTCCGCGTGTCGGGTCGCTGGTCCTTCTCCAGCGGCTGCGATCACTGCTCGTGGATCTTCCTGGGCGGCATGGTGCCCCCGGCCACGCCCGACGGCGCGCCGCAGATGCGCACCTTCCTGCTCCCGCGCGCCGACTGGCGCATCGAGGACAACTGGCACGTGACCGGGCTGGTCGGATCCGGCAGCAAGGACATCGTGGTCGACGGCGCGTTTGTGCCCGAGCACCGCACGCACAAGTTCATCGACGGCTTCACCGGGCGCAACCCGGGCCGCGCCGTGTTCGACGCGCCGCTCTTCCGCCTGCCGTTCGGCCAGGTGTTCGTGCGCTCCGTGTCGTCCACCATCCTGGGTGTGCTGGAGGGCGCGCTCGACGCGTACACGTCGGTGGCGCGCCAGCGCGTCGCCGCGTCCAGCGGGGCCAAGGTGGCGGGTGAGGCCGTGGCGCAGGCCGCGTGCGCCGACGCGGCGGCCACGCTCGACGAGTGCAAGGCGGTCCTCGACCGCGCGTTCGCCGAGATGATGGACTACGCGCGTCGCGATCAGCCCATCCCGCTCGAGCGCCGGGCGCAGTTCCGCTACGAGTCGTCTCGTGCGGTGCAGCGCTGCTGCGACGCGGTGGACGGGCTGTTCACCACGGCGGGCGGTCGCGCGATCTTCGACGGGTCGGAGATCCTACGCTTCTTCCAGGACGCGCACGCGATCCGCGCGCACTTCGCCAACAAGCCGGAGAAGCCCGGCTTGAACTTTGGCGGCGTGATGCTCGGCCTCGACAACACCGACCTGTTCCTCTGATGACCGCCGCCGTGCGACCGCTGCAGCTTGGCTACGTGGGCCTGTCGGTGTCCGATCCGGACACCTTCGCCACGTTCGCCGAGCGTGTGCTGGGCATGGTGTCGGTGCCTGTCCAGGGCGCCGCGCGCGCGCTGCGCATGGACGAGCGCTCGCACCGCATCCGCGTGCACCAAGGCGAGCGAAACGATCTGGCCTACCTGGGCTGGCAGGCGGCGGACGACGCGACGCTCGACGCGCTGGTCGCGTCGCTTCGGGTCACGACCACTGAGCTCGCGGCCGACTGGGCGCACTCGCGCGGCGCGCGGCGCGTGGTCGCGTTCGTCGATCCGGCGGGTGTGCCTGGCGAGCTATTCGTCGTCGACGAGACGCTGCACCCGGACCCATTCGTCTCGCCCAAGATCAAGGGCGGGTTCGTGACGGGCGGGCAGGGGCTCGGCCACGCGGCCATCCGCTCTGACGTGCGCGGCGCGAGCGAGCGCTTCTACGGCGACCTGCTCGGCCTCAAGCTGTCGGACCGGATCACCTGCCGCGCGGGTGACATCGACGTCGACATCGCCTTCATGCGGACGAACTCGCGCCATCACAGCGTGGCGCTCGCCGGTCCCATTCCCGCGCGCATGCACCACATGATGCTTCAGGTGGCCACGCTCGACGACCTGGGGCGCGCCTACGACCGCGCGGTCCGCGCGCAGGTCAACGCGACCACGCTCGGGCGCCATCCCAACGATCGCATGGTGTCGTTCTACGTCCGCACCCCCGCCGGCTTCCAGATCGAGATCGGCTGGGGCGGGCTTGAGGTCGACGACACCACGTGGTCTACCACCACCTACGACCGCGTGGCCCTGTGGGGCCACATGCCGGTCGACGCACCCTAAGGACACACCATGAGCATGGCCGAAACCGACAGCAGCACGCGCTCGCGCTTTGAGCACACCCTCGATCGCGTCGACGAGCGCATGAAGACGCTGCTCGACGTGTTCTACGCGCGCCTGTTCGCGGCGCACCCCGATATCAAGCCGCTGTTCGGGCACCAATCCCGCGAGAAGCAGAAGGAGATGCTCCTGCGCATGCTCTCGGCGGTGATCGATCTGACGGACACCACCGGCTGGATCAACAAGGACCTGGCGGAGCTGGGCGCGCGGCACACCGAGTACGAGGTGTGTTCGCACATGTACCCGCTCGCAGTCGATGCGCTGGTGGGCGCGCTGGCCGAGGTCCTCGCCGACGACTGGACCGCGGCGGACGCCGCGGAGTGGCGCGCCAGCCTCGACGAGGTCGCCCTGCGCATGATGCGTGGCTCGGGCATCGCCAAGGACCCGGCGCACGCCACGCCGATCGCCGCCGCGGCGCCGCAGGACCACACGGTCGCGCCGTCCGACACGCGCCGCGACGAGTTCGAGAACGCCGACCTGCTCTCGCTCGACCTGCACACCGAGGACCCGTGGGAGTTCTACGCGTGGCTGCGCGACGAGGAGCCGCTGTTCTGGGATCGCCACAACGAGATGTGGGCCGTGTCGCGCTACGACGACATCATGTGGGTGTCGCGCCGCACCGACCTGTTCTGCAGCGGCCAGGGAGTCATCCCCAAGCTGGGCCTGGACATCTGGCCGGACGACGCGATGATCAACAAGGACGGCGACGAGCACACCTGCCGCCGCGCGCTCGTCTCGAAGGCGCTGACCCCGCGCCGCGTCGAGGAGCTGGAGCCGCGCATCCGCGAGATCATCGACGGCCTGATCAACAATTTCATCGCCCGCGGCTCGGCCGATCTGGTGAAGGAGTTCTCGCGCCCGCTCCCGTTCCGCGTGATCGCCGACATGCTCGGCTATCCCGAGGACATCGTCGGCGACGTGCTCGACTGGACCGACATCTACTGCGGCGGCGGCAACGGCCCCGCCGGCGTGACCGAGGAGGTGGTGGACGCGTTCGCCAACTTCCACGGCTTCCACGAGTCGATCATCGAGGAGCGTCGCGCCTGCCCGGGCAAGGATCTGGTGTCCGCGCTGCTGGCGGCCGAGGTCGACGGGCAGAAGCTCACCGACGACATGCTGCTGTGGGAGCATAACCTGCTCCTCGTCGGCGGCAGCGAGACCACGCGCTCGGCGATCGCGATCGGTATGCAGGGGCTGATGGCCCACCCGGAACAGCTCGCGTACCTGGTGGCCAACGTCGACAACGACGAGGTCCTCAACGCGGCGGTCGAGGAGATGATCCGCTACTCGTGTCCGTTCGTGCGCATGCGCCGCACGGCGACGCAGGACGTCGAGTTCCACGGCAAGACCATCCGCGCCGGCGAGGAGATCGTGCTGCTCTACCCGTCCGCCAACCGCGACCCGCGCGCCTTCCACGAGCCCGACGTGTTCGACGTGCGCCGCGATCCGGAGAAGCCCGCGCTCTCGTTCGGCATCGGCAAGCACTACTGCCCCGGCGCCTCGCTCGCGCGCCTGGACACGCGCCTAGCCCTGGAGGCGCTGCTGCGCCGCCTGCCGGACATCCACATGAGCGCCGACGCGCCGCCGGTGCGCTTGCGCTCGTGCTTTGTGCGAAGCCTCACCAGCCTGCCGGTCGAGTTCTCCGCGAAGTGAGCCGCGCGTCGTTCGCGACGTCGCGGTAGGATCGGGTCCAGGCGGGGTCTCGTGACGCTCCTGGATCCAACATGAGCGGGCCGACTTGGCTTTGGCGTGCGGTCATGATCGGCGCGGCCTTTGTGGTGTCGGCGCTGCTCTACGCGGTGTTCCCGGTGCTCGCGCACGTGATCGGCATGGCGGGCCATGAGGCCGGTCACGCCGTCTCCGGCTGGCTGCTCGGCGTGCCGAGCTTCCCCGTGCCGTACCTGACCATCCACTGGACGTTCAGCTGGACGGTGCAGGTGGTGGTGCTGGTGGCCCTGACCGCGACGAGCGTGGCGGCGGGGCGTGGCAGGCCGTGGGTGGTGCTGCCCGCGCTCGCCTGCACCGCGGCGCTGGGCGTGCTGGCGGCCCTGGGCCTGTCTGCGCCGGTGAGCGCGTACATGGGCAACGGCGGCGCGGTGCTGATCGGGAGCGGGCTGGTGTTCGCGTCGTGGACGGCGGCGGGGGCGGACCTGGGGCTCATCGCGTTCGCCGGCTTCTCGATGGTCTTCGACGCGGTGGGCGTCTGCGCGCGGATCGCGACGGACGAGGCGTACCGTGTCGCGTACAGCAAGCCCGGCGGCAACGGGTTCGGGATCGACAACGACTTCTTGGTCCTGGCGAAGCAGTTCCCGGAGCTGACCGTCGAGCGGCTCGCCTGGATCACGGTGGCGCTCGGCGTGGCGGCGCTGGTCGCGGCGAACGTCGCGGGTTTGCTGGTCGCGCTGACCTCGCGCGAGGCGGGCCCGACCGGTCCCTACGCGCGCGTTCCCTTGCCGAAGTCGTAGGCGGCCGCGTCCGGCGTGCGCATCCGCAGCCAGTAGCGCCACGTGGACCACGGCCAGAGCGAGATGTTTCGACCCTCAGCGGTGCGGTACCAGCTGGCGCAGCCGGTCTCCCACACGGTGCCCTTGAGGTTGGCCTGCAGGTCGTCGTTGAACGCGCGCTGCGCGTCGGCGCGCACGGTGGCGTAGTCGGCGTGGCGCGCGTCGATCAACGCCATCAGCCGCACCAGGTAGTGCACCTGCGCCTCGATCATGAACACGATCGAGTTGTGGCCCAGGCCGGTGTTGGGGCCGACCAGCTGGAACAGGTTGGGGTACCCCGCGACCGTGACGCCAAAGTACGCCTCGGGCGCGTTCTTCCAGTCGTCGGCGAGGCGCCGACCGCCCAGGCCGACCACCTCAAACCCCTTCATGTAGATCCGCGGATCGACCACGAAGCCCGTGCCCAGGATGAGGCAGTCGCAGGGCCGCTCGACGCCGGCGGACGACACGATCGAGTGGGCGCGGATTTCTCGGATGCCGTCGGTCACCAGCTCCACGTTCGGACGGTTGAACACAGGGAAGTAGACGTTCGAGATCAGCACCCGCTTGCAGCCGAGCGTGTAGTCGGGCGTGAGGCGCGCGGCGACGGCCGGGTCTTTGACCTGCATGCGGATGAAGCGCGTGGCGAGCTTCTGCGCCGCGCGCGCGACGCCGGGCGCGAACATCACGAGGCCGCGGGACTCGTTGCGCCAGTAGAGCGCGCTGCGGTGCGCGGCGCGGGCGAGGGGGACGGCGGCGTAGAGGCGCTTCTTGGCGGCGCTGTACTCGCGGTTGTCGCGCGGGATGACCCAGGCGGCCGACCGCTGGAACACCGTCAACTTGTGAACGATCGGGGCGATCTCCGGCACGTACTGGATGGCGCTGCCGCCGGTGCCGATCGACACGACGTCCTTGCCGGTCAGGTCGTAGTCGTGATCCCAGCGCGCCGAGTGGAACACCTTCCCTTGGAACTGGTCCAGGCCAGGAAGGTTGGGGATGGCGGGCACGTGCAGCGGGCCGGTCGCCAGCACCACGTAGCGGGCCGTGACGCGCAGGCCTTGGCGGGTGGTGACGGTCCACCGCGCGGCGCTCGCGTCGAACGTGGCGCCGATGACCTCTTGTCCCAGGCGGATCACCGGGCGCAGGTTGAACTGATCGACCACGCCGCGGATGTAGGCGAGGATCTCCTCCCAGCCTGCGTAGCGGCGCGACCAGTCCGTCTTGGGCGCGAACGAGAACGAGTAGAGGTGCGACTGCACGTCACAGGCCGCACCCGGGTACGTGTTGTCGCGCCAGGTGCCGCCGACGTCCTGACCCTTCTCCAGGATCAGCACGCTGCGGCCGGCCTCGCGCAGCTTGATGGCCGCGCACAGACCGCCGAACCCGGCGCCCACCAGGACGACGTCGATGGAGATCGGCTCGGACGTGTCGGACATGGCCTGGGCGCTCGCGCGAGGCGTGGGGAGTACCCGATGCGCTGCGCGACGTCAGCGTGTCGCAACCGGACGGCGCAAGAAGTTCGATCGCGGCCGACTAGTGAACGAAGGGCGCCAGCGTCGGCAGGAACCGAGCCACCAGCGTGTCGCCCCACAGCATGTAGAGCAGGGCCGCGATCGACAGCCACGGCGCGAAGGCGAAGCCGCCCGGCCCACGGACCAGCGTCGCGAGCACGCCTAGGATGGCGCCCAGGAACGACGCGAGCAGCAGCACCGCCCAGGCGCCCGGCACAAGCCCGACGGCCGCGCCGATCAGCGCCATCAGCCAGACGTCACCGCGGCCGAGGCCCTCGTGGCCGAACACCCGCGCCCACAGCTCCGCGAGCAGAAACACGAACCCGCCGCCGCCGAAGGCGCCGATCACCGACGCCCGCCAGCCGATCGACAGCCAGCCGTCGTAGCCGAGCAGGTCCGTGATGCCGGTGCCCACCAAGATGATGGGCACCATCCACTGCGACGCGATCTCCGGCACGATGCGCGCGCGCAGGTCGGTGTAGGTCGCGCACAGGAGCGCCCACGCGAACAGCAGGTACGTGAAGAAGGCCGACAGGTGCGCCGCATCCAAGTCATGCGGGGTGGGGACGAAGCGCCGCCACACCAGCCAGCCGACCAGGGTCATCGTCCCTTCGAGCATGGGGTACAGCGGGGAGATGGGCGCGCCACACGACCGGCACCGGCCACGCAGCGCGAGCCAGCTCAGCATCGGCACATTGTCGTACCAGGCCACGCGCGCTTCGCAGATCGGGCAGTGCGACGGCGGCGAGACGATCGACTCGCCCTCGGGGATGCGCAGCACACACACCGACAGGAAGCTGCCCAGGCAAGCGCCGAGCGCCGCCGCGGTCACGTTCCAGATGGCGTACAGGGGTACCACGGGCCTTGACCTATCCTGACGGCCGGTCGCGCGTGGTGTAGGGGTTGTTTGGGGGAAGGAGAAGAAACGATGCCTCACCGCAAAGATGGTTCGAATACGGGAGGGGACGACAGCGTCATAGGTGTCTTGGCAAGAGGTGGATCCATGTCGCGCTCCCTGCTCCTTTGGCTCGCCCTGACCGTCCCCGCCGTGGCGATGTCGGCTCCGGACGGGTCAGATCGCCGACCGGCGCCCTCGCATCCGACGTCCGGCGCGCGCCCCACGCCCGCCCCGCACCCGAGCGCGCCGGCCTCGCGTCCGGCGCCCGCCCCGCAGTCGGCCCCGCGTCCTGCGCCTGCGCCTGCGCCGCACCCTGCGTCCGCGCCTCACCCTGCGCCTGCGCCGCACCCTGCGTCCGCGCCGCAGTCGCGTCCTGCGCCGCAGCCGAGCCACCAGCCCGCGCCCCGTCCGTCCCCGGCGCCCGCGCCGCAGTCGCACCCGCAGTCGAGCACCCAGCCCGCGCCGCAGTCGCGTCCGCAGTCGGCTCCCGCGTCGCAGTCACACCCGGCGCCCAGCTACCAGCCCGCGCCGCAGTCGCGCCCGCCCGTCACGCAGACCCCGAGCCGCCCGAACTACCAGCCGGCGCCGCAGCCGTCGTCGTCGCAGCCGGCGAGCCGCCCGGGCTACACGCCGCAGCCTTCGCCGACGCCGTCGCGCCCGACCAGCGATCCGAGCGATCGCCCCCAGCCGACCGGCAGCACGCCGCGCCCTACGCCGGCGCAGCCGTCCACGCGCCCGACCTCGCCGGCGCCGTCGTCGCACCCGACGTCGCCCACCCAGACGCCGCGCCCGCAGCCGACGACCCAGCCGAGCACGTCGCCGCGGCCGACCACCCAGCCGTCGCCGTCCACCCGCCCGACGGCCCAGCCCACTCCGGCCAGCCGTCCGAGCCAGCCGACGTCCGCGACCCGCCCCAACCCGTCGACCAGCACGCGCCCCCCGGGCACGGCGGCCGATCGCCCGGTGCCCGTGTCGCGCCCGCCCATCCCGCTGAGCGCGGCGCCCTCGCGCGCGGCGCCGCCGAGCCATGGCGGTCGCCCTGAGGGCGGCACGCGGCCCTACACGTCGGACGGCTCGCACCGCCCGACGCCCCCGTCGAGGTCCGACGATCACCGCTACGGCCGCCCGGACTACCACACCGTGCACGCCTACCCGTCCGCGCCGCGGCCGGTCCCGGTGCGCTACGCCTACCGGCCTTACTACACGCGCTGGTACGTCCACCCGTACTACCGCTACACCTACGCCACGACCGTGGTCGTGGGCTTCGGGTTCCCCTGCTACCCGTGGTCGGTGGGCTGGATGCCGCCGGTTCGTTCGGGCTGGATGTGGATGGACGGCTACTGGGCCGGCGCCTACTGGATGCCCGGCTACTGGTCGCCCATGGCGGTCGCGCCTGTGGGCTACGCCTACGTGCCTGGCTGGTGGCAGGGGACCGTCTACATCGACGGCTACTACCGCCCGCAGATCCGCCACGACGGCGACTGGCGCTGGCAGGATGGCTACTACCTGGACGACGGCACCTACGTGCGCGGCCACTGGGAGCCCACCCGCCAGGGTCCGTCCGGCTACACCTGGGAGGCCGGCTTCTGGGACGGCCAGACCTGGGTGGAAGGCTTCTGGCGCCCTGAGTTCCGCTCTGGGTTCACCTGGGTCAGCGCCTACTACGACGAGGACGGCGTGATGCACGCCGGCTACTGGGCCCCGCTCGAGCAGCGGCAGGGATCGGTCTGGATCCCCGGCTGGTTCGACGGCAACCAGTGGATTGAGGGCTACTGGGTGGCTGAGTCGCAGTACGACAACGAGGACGTCCAGAGCTGGCAGCCCGAGCAGGGGTGGGACGACGGTCACGACGACCGCCGCGAGGCCGCACCCCAGGCCTCACCCGACGACGAGCAGCCGCTCGGGATCCCCGTCGAGTGACGGCGACGACACCGCCCTCCGGCACCTTGAGCGCCGTGCTGCGCGGTGTCGCGGCCGACCTCCGGCAGCGGTGGGTCACCTACCTGTCGTACCTGGGCGCGGCGGCCATCCTGGTCGGCGCGTTCGGGCCGTTTCCGGTCGTGCTTGAGCTCGGGCCGGGCAAGACCCAGACCCTCCAATTTGTGGCCATGCTGGTGTTCGCGGAGCGGCTCTTCGGGGGCGAGCTGCGCGACTACGTGGTCGGCGGGTGGATGACCTGGAACCTGACGGCCAGCCTCGTCGTTCTGCTCCAAGACCCCCACATGGCGGCGGGCGAGGCCTTCCTGCGGCAGTTCGCGGGCTTTGTGGCCGGCGGGCTGCTGGTCCGGTGGATGAAGACCTATGAGCCCGACCTGATCACCGAGGAGCTGAGCTCGGCGACCCTGCGGATGGCTCGGGACGAGGGCCTGCCGCTCGCCGAGGCCGTGCAGAGCATGCCGCACCTCGCGGAGGGCCTGATGCTGCTGGAGGCGCGGCTCGCCGACTCGTCGCTCCCGTCGCTGTTTGGCTTGCCCGCGCGTGTGGACCTGCGACAGGAGCTCGCGCACCTCCGCGTCCGGCAGGCGTCGCTGAACATGTTCACCAACCTCCTGTTCAGCGCGAGCTACCTCCCGTTCAACCGGACGATGGAGGTCAACGTGCGCAGCCGAACGCCCCGCGTCGTGGCCCACGAGCTGCTGCACGCGCTTCACCACAAGGCCGTGATGCGTGCGCTGACCCGTCGCGACCTGGAGAGGGTGCTCACCAAGGTCGACAAGTCCCGCAGCGCTGAGTTCATCGACGAGACGATCGACCGGGTGCGAGGCTTCCTGGACGCCGAGCCGCTCGCCGACCTGTCGGAGAGCGTCCGCTGGGACGGCGCGGACCTGATCTTCTACTTCAAGCTGTTGGACAAGGCGCCCATGGAGGCGGTCGGGTCCTACTTTGACGGCGTGGGCGTCGACTCCGTGGGTCGCTACGTCGAGAAGCTCGTGTACTACTTGGTCCTGCCGTTCGCGGTGCTTGCCGGGATGGACCGGACGAACGGCATCTACCAGTCCTTCGCGGGCTACCTCAACGAGGACTACGTCGAGGACATGGGCCGACGCGGTCTGGTCTCGGCGCTGCTGGAGCCGCGCGAGTTCTAGCTGCGGTGACGCGCTTCACCGCGCGTACGCAAGATCGGGGACGTCTTGGCCGTACCGGCGGGTCAGGGGATAGGACCCCGACGATGAACCTGCTTCGCCACCGCTACGCGCTGCGTCTGTGGCTCCTCACGCTGCTGGCGTGGGTGAGCGCGGGCAGCGCCGCGCTGGTGCACGAGTACACAGTCGCGCACGTCATCTGCGCCGACCACGGCGAGGTGGTGGAGTTGGGCCCCGGTCACGAGGACCTGACCGCCCAGGCTGACCACCCGACCGCCCGCGATGCGCCGTTGGGATCGGACCAGCACGACCACGGCTGCGCGCTCCCGGCCATGCCGGCGCCGCCCGACGTGCTCCCCAGCTTCACCATGCCCGCGATGCACTTCGTCGCGTTCTGGCCCACCCAGTCGGTGGTGTCGCTGCGCGCGGCTCGCCCGCCGCCCCTCCGCTACGCGCCCAAGACAAGCCCGCCCGTCTCTGGCTGACCGCCAACCCTTCCTGCCCCGAGGACATGTCGTCCGACGGGGTGATCCGGTCATCCACATTCGGGAAATCCAACCATGTTCTTGCCGAGCCTTCTGCTCGTCGGCGGCGCCCTTGCCGCAGACGGGCCCGTGGTCGCTCCGTCGACCGTTCCGCCT
>CAIOSP010000091.1 GCA_903861005.1 uncultured Pseudomonadota bacterium | reverse complement strand
GCCAGTTGCTTTGAGCTCGACTTGTGGTCGATTGGCTCTCTATTTACGCAAGACCGCCGCCGGACGTGCCGACGACAATCTCTACCACTACGACCACTTTCGTGGTTTGCCATTTACTGATTGCTTTTCAAAGACCGAACGGCAGCACCGGAGCGATCCGGCTTTCCGTTCTGATGCCAACTGGGCTTCACCGGCTTGGCGCCCCTCTGTTTCCCAGAGGTTCGCTCGGCGGGTTTCGTTCCGAAGGCCCCAGGTATTTAACGGGCAGGACGACCCCACGCAATCACGTGTCCACGGAATTTCGACCTGCTCCGCCATGGCGTAGGGTGGACCTAGATTTTTTCTGGGTAAGAATTTCCAAAGCCGATCCTGGGCGCCCTTGGATCGCGGCGCACGCCGTCCAGGACGAAAGGCGTACGACATCGCCCTGCGGCAGGGCACCCGCTACTTGGTGTGGGAGTCGAGGCCGCTGTGCGCTTCGTCAGGAGAGACCATGTTCGCCCTCCCCTTCTTGCTGATCAGCGGCCTGGCGTTTGGCCAGGACGCGCCCGTCGCCACGGCCCCCGAGGCGGCCGCGCCTGCCGCGGCTCCGGTCACCGAGCCTGTCGCCGCGGCGGTGGAAGCGCCGGCCTCTATGGTACAGGCGCCCGTCGCCGCGCCCTCGCCGGATCCAGCGCTGCGTGCGGACGCGGATCGGTTGGAGAAGAGCGTGTCGCAGGCCAAGCAGGCGGTCGACGCCGCCAAGGACAACGCCAAGCTCCGCGCCAAGGAGATCAGCGTGGCCAAGGCCGAGGTAAAGACCGCCGTGCTCAAGCTCAAGGCCGCCGAGAAGCTGCTGAAGGCCAAGCGCGTGGCCGGGCCCGTCGCGGCGGACGCCCCCGAGCGCAACGGCGTGTCGGCCGCCGAGCGCGCCGTGGACGCGGCCAAGCACAAGGCCCGGGTGGTGTCGCTGGCCTCGACGGTCGCCAAGGCCGAGCTGGCGCAGACCAAGGCCCGGCTGGCGGCTCAGGAGGCTCTGCTCGGCGAGGCGAGCGCGCGCGCGTCCGTGCCGCCCGCCTCAGAGGAGGACCTCCTCAAGCTCGCGGGCAAGAGCGCGAAGGCCGAGGGCGCAGAGGCCAAGGCGTCCTCGCGCGTCGCAGCGCTCGCAGGCAAGCTGGCGAGGCTCAAGGCGAACTGAAGCGCCAGGGCCCACGCGTGAGGCGCCACGGCAACCAGCCTGGCGCCCCGGCGAGCCCGCGCGCGGTGCGCGACTAGCCCAGCTGGGCGAGCAGGAGCTGGCGCTGCATCTCGAGTGCCTTGGGCAGCCGGGGCGCCAGCGTCTCGAAGAAGGTGCCGGCGCTCTCCAACTCCGCGCGCCACTCGTCACGGTCAACGCGCAGGGCGTGCTCGACCTGCTCGGGCGTGACGTCCAGGCCGACCAGATCCAGGTCCGAGAGGCGCGGGATGAAGCCGAGCGGGGTCTCGCGACGGGTCGCCCGGCCGCGGGCGCGGTCGATGACCCACTTGAGGACGCGCATGTTCTCGCCATAGCCGGGCCAGAGGAACTTGCCGGACTCGTCCTTGCGGAACCAGTTCGACATGAAGATCTTGGGCGGGAAGCGAAGCTCGCCCTGCATACGCAGCCAGTGAGCGAAGTAATCGCCCATGTTGTACCCACAGAAGGGCAGCATGGCCATGGGGTCGCGGCGCACGATGCCGACCTGGCCGGTGGCGGCGGCGGTGGTCTCCGAGCCCAGCGTGGCGCCCATGTAGACGCCGTGGGTCCAGTTGAAGCTCTCGAGGATGAGCGGGACCGTGGTGGCGCGACGGCCACCGAAGATGATCGCGCTGATCGGCACGCCGCGGGGCTCGTTCACGAACGGCGAGAGGAACGGGTTGTTCGTCATCGGCGCGGTGAAGCGGCTGTTGGGGTGGGCGGCCTTGTCGGGCGAGCCCTTCTTCCACGGGCGGCCCTGCCAGTCGGTCAGGTTCTCGGGCGGCTCGTTGTCCAGGCCCTCCCACCAGACGTCCCCGTCGTCCGACACGGCGACGTTCGTGTAGAGGGTGTCCTTGGCGATAGTCTTCATCGCGTTGGCGTTCGAATTGAAGTTGGTGCCCGGCGCGACGCCGAAGTAGCCATTCTCCGGGTTGACCGCCCACAGGCGGCCGTCCTCACCGACGCGCATCCAGGCGATGTCGTCGCCGACGGTCCAGATCTTCCAGCCGTTGTAGCGCTCGGGCGGGATGAGCATGGCGAAGTTGGTCTTGCCGCAGGCGCTGGGGAAGGCGGCGGCGACGTAGGTGGTCTCACCCTCGGGGCTCTCAGCACCCAGGATGAGCATGTGCTCGGCGAACCAGCCCTCCTGGCGGGCCAGGTAGCTGCCGATGCGCAGCGCGAGGCACTTCTTGCCGAGCAGGACGTTGCCACCGTAGTTCGACCCGATGGACCAGATGGTGTTGTCCTGAGGGAAGTGGCAGATGAAGCGCCGCTCCGCCGACAGGTCCGACATGGAGTGCAGGCCGCGGTTGAAGCCGTCACCGTCGCCGAGCTGGTCCATGGCGACCTGACCCATGCGGGCCATGATGCGCATGTTGAGGACGACGTAGGGGCTGTCCGTCAGCTCGATGCCGACCTTGGCGAGCGGGCTGCCCGGGGGACCCATCAGGTAGGGCACCACGTACATGGTGCGGCCGGCCATGGCGCCGTCGTAGAGCGCGCGCAGCTTGGCGTACGCCTGGTCCGGGGCCATCCAATTGTTGGTGGGGCCGGCCTCTTCCTTGGTGGGCGTGCAGATGAAGGTCAGGTGCTCGACGCGCGCGACGTCGTTGGGGTTGGAGCGCGCCGCGAAGCAGCCAGGGAGCTTCTTAGGGTTGAGGGCGCGGAGCCAGCCTTCGGCCTCACCGAGCGCTTGGAGGCGCCGTTGCTCGGACTCGGACCCGTCACACCACACGATCCGATCCGGCTTGGTCAGCTCGGCCATCTCACCCACCCAGGCGAGGACATGACGGTTCGTGGTGACGACTTCGGTGTCGTGATCGTGCATCGGGTGACTCCATGGGTCGGGGGCCGCCGGCAGCAGCCTTAAGAGATTCCGACGTCTACCCGAGCGAGCGCGATCCCACCACGATCCGACACGCCCTTCACGGCGCGTTCCACCTTACGACAACGCCCTCGCCCGACCACTCCCGCGTGAAGTGCCGACGCCAAGGCGTGTCTTCAAAATTGCGCGCCGCCGTGCCCGCGAACAGGAGCTTGCCGGAGGTGTCGGTCACGCTGACCCACGGCTGACGGAGCGCGGCCCCCGCCAACAACTCGTCGAAGGCGACGAGGTTGCGGAGCACGACGTAGTCGTCCTCGATCACGGACACCGCAGGATCGTTCCAGCGAGGCTCGCGCGGGGTCTCCGCCAACGCATAGCGAGGCGGGCTGGCGAGCGGGCCGAAGCCCGCACCGCCGATGTGGTCGAGGTCCTCACGGGTCGGGCGCACGATCGCCATGCGGACCTCGGAGGTGGCGACGGTCGCGCCCTCCAGCTTGGCGCGCATGGCGGCGGCGACTCGCTCGTGGACGACGGTGGCCTCTGCGCGAAGCCGAGCGAGCGACTCGAGGTCGCGAAACATAGCCTCCAAGCGCCTGATGTAGTCCTTTGCGGACTCGCCGGAGCGGACCTCAAGGCGCTTGGACCGCGTGGAGATACGGGCGACCAGCTCCGGCTCACCGGCCGGGACCTGGCTGCGGACGCGCAGGTCGATCACGTGCCGGGCGGACTCGTCCTCTCCGTAGATCACCAGGCCGATCTCGCGGAAGGAGCTCACCAGAAGGCCCAGCTCGGCGGCGCGCTCGAGCAGCTCGTCGATCTCGTCGTTCGAGGCGAACCCGACGTCCCGGTACACGTCGCGGCCGTCGATCGACAGCGATGCCAGGTCACGCAGGTCGGCCGCGACGAGCGCGTCTTGGATGAGCTTGAGCACCGTCGACGTGCCATACGACAGCCGGTCGTGGGTGGGCGCGAAGGCGTCGTCGCCGTGTGCGGCGCCAGGCTGCTCTGCGCTCGGGAGGTCCGCCACGATTCGTCCGACCAGCATGCCCAGCTCCAAACAACAAGGGTACACGCCGCGTTAACCATCGGGACCGGAGGGAGCATGGCGGATCGTCTGAACGGCAAGATTGCGTTGGTGACCGGTGGGACGCGCGGAATCGGCGAGGCCATCGCCACCGCGTTCGCGCAGGAGGGCGCCAAGGTGATCGTGGCGTCGCGCAAGGCCGACAACGTGGCGGCCGCGGTCGCGCGCATCCGCGAGGCGACGGGGGGCGATGTCCACGGCGTGCCCTTGCACGTGGGCGACATCGCGAGCATCCCTGGGGTGGTCGAGCGCCTAGTCGCCGAGCACGGCCAGATCGACGTGCTGGTCAACAACGCCGCGTCGAACCCTCACTTCGGGCCTATGATCACCGTTGACTGGCCCGCGTGGAACAAGACGTTCGAGGTGAACGTCGCGGGGCCGTTCGCGCTGACCCGGGCGGTGGCCCAAGGCCTGCTCGACAGCGGAAAGACCGGTTCGATCGTCAATGTGTCGAGCATCATGGGCATCGCCGCCGCGCCCTGGCAGGGCGTGTACGGCATGACCAAGGCCGCGTTGATCTCCATGACCCGCACGCTGGCGGTTGAGCTTGGCGGGGCGGGCATCCGTGTGAACGTGATCGCTCCGGGCTTGGTCGAGACCAAGTTCGCCTCAGCCCTCACGGAGTCCCCGGAGATCCTCGCCGGCTTCGTCCAGCGCACGGCCTCGGGCCGCATCGGCCAGCCCTCGGACATCGCGGGCGCCGCGGTCTTCCTGGCGTCGGACGAGAGCACCTACGTCGCGGGTCACACGCTGACCGTCGACGGCGGCTGGTCCATCCGTTGATCCTCGCTGCCCTGGAGCCCACCTTGAACCGCCTCCTCCTCGCCTCGCTCCTCGCCTCCGCCGCATGCCAAGCCACCGACTCCACCGAGAAGGTGTTCAAGTACGACGCGGGCACGTTCACGCGGGTCGATGTCCGCGCGATCGCCGGGTCGCTCACCGTGAAGAAGGGCGCGTCCGGCGTCGTCAACGCGGTCCTGTCCTGGCGTGGCGACGTGCAGCCCGAGATCAGCAGCCGCCTGGCCGGCGAGACGCTGATCGTGTCGTCGGAGTGCCCGCTCAAGGCCAAGGCCTGCAGCGTGGACCTCGAGCTCACCGTCCCCGACACCACCGCGGTCGACATCGAGAAGGTCGACGGCGACGTGGAGGTCCACGACATCGCCGGCGACGTCGACGTGGTCGCGGAGAACGGCACGCTCTCACTGATCGACGTGTCGGGCGACGCGCGCCTCAACCTGATCGACGTGGACCTGACCCTGGACGGGGTCACCGGTCGGTTCGACGTGGCCAGCGATCACGGCGCCGTGAAGGGTCAGGTGCTGAGCGCCCCTACCGCGTCGGTCAGCGCCCAGAAGGGTGATGTCGACCTGTCGTTCACCACCATCCCCGACTTGGTCGACGTGACGACGGACGTGTCGGACATCCTGATCGCGCTGCCCAACGGAGACTACGACATCGACGCCGTCAGCCGCCGTGGCACCGTCACCATCGACGGCCTGACCAACACGCCCGACGCGGGCAGCGTGATCGTCGCGCACAGCACGCGCGGAAACATCGTGGTCAACGGGCGCTAGAGCGCCGACGGCGACGGGCGGCCCAGGCCAGCCCGAGGAGCCCGAACAGCCGACCGCTCGGTCGCGCCGAGTCGCAGGCGCAGGCGGGCCCCGGGCCGCCGCCGGGCTCATCGGTGTCGTCCACCGGCTGGCGCGCGTCGATCGGGCAGGTGCCGCCGTGCGTGCCGATCCAGCCTGACTCGCCGCCGAAGTGGTACCAGTCCAGCTCGCAGGCGCCATCCGTCGCGGCGCACCGGGACAGGTCCGGCGCGTCGATCTGGGTGAGGGAGAACACCCGCGTCTGAGTCGGCTGCCCATCACCCGGAGACAGGACGTCCACGCTGGTAAAGGTACACGCGAATGGCCGACCTTCCAGGCTGCCGAGGCAGGTCCACCCGACGGCGCGCGCGCTGTCGGTCCAGGTCAGGCCGTCCGGGGAGCTCCACGCCTCGCCGTCCAGCGAGGCCCACCAGGCGTCACCAACCTTGGCGGGCCCCAAGAGCACGTCGGCTGGGCCCACGGCGGGGGACGCGACGCCGTCCTGCACGCGCCAGAGCCAGCGCGACGCGCCCGCGCCCGCCGTCAGCCAGAGCGTGCTGTCGACCACCCGCGGGGTCAGTCGATCCAACTCCTCCAACGCCGGGAGCGACACGGCGTCCACCCGCTGGTCGCCGTCGACGCGCGCGGCCCACGGGCTGGGCGTCGCGCCCGCGACCCACACGTCCGCGCCGTTCACGACCACGCCGTCGGGCGACGCGTCCGACCAACGCGCCACGTCCCGCACCACGCCGTCGCGCACGCCGATCAAGCCGCCCGGCTGGCCGTCGAAGCGCCGCACCGCGACCAGGAAGCCGTCCCCTGCCCGCGCGACGGCGACCACCGAGTCGCCCGGGTCGGACGCGGTCACCTGAAACGTACAGCCGGCGTCGGCCGACCAGGCGATCACGCCGTCCCGCGCGACCACGAGTTGGCGGCCATTCGCGCTGGCAGCGGCGAGCGCGCCCTCGGTCCCCGTCCAGCGCGACGGGCACACGTAGGCGAAGGGCTCGACGTCCGCGCCCCACGCGGCGAGGCCAATGTTGGTGCGGACCACCGCGGGGACCAGCCCGTCGGGCGTCGCCTCGCAGCCGTCGTCGGCGTCGCTCCACGCGAGCACGTCGAGCACGGCGGGCGCCGCGCCGTGCCCGTGCGCCACAACCATCAGCGCCAGCCACGCGAGGATCATGCCCGCCTCACTTCACGGTGAAGCTGATCGCGACCTTGGCCTTGCCCGAGCCCGCGTCGTTCCCCAGCAGCGCGACCTTCACCTTGGTGAGGATGCACTGGTCCACGGTCGCGTTGCCGGTGCGCGCCGTCAGCGTGGGGGACGACGAGTCGACTGCGCCGCGCTTGACCTTGAACTCCACGGACGCCGTGGGAAGCGACGCGTAGGGCGGCGGCAGCTGGTGCCAGCAGTACTGAAGCGACGGCGCCATCGCGCGCATCGCGGCCGCGAGCTTGCCCTCGTCCACGCCGCTGGAGGACTGCACCTGAGTGCCGACGACCAGCGCTTGGGCCGCGGGCTCCGCCGAGGTCGGCGGAGGCTTGGCGTTCGACCGCGTGCGCGAAGGCCTGGACGGCGCGGCCGTGCGCGAGGGCGCCTCGGCCGGAGCGGCTTCGGGCGTCGCGTTCGGCAGCATGACCGGGACGACCAGCGGATCAGCACCGCACACTAGGTCGACCTTGCTGACGGAAGACCAGCAGCCTGCAGGGCACTCGGCGCCCTCGGCGCAATCCGCGTCGGCGTCCGCGCAGGTCCCGACGTCGACGCGCACCGGCACCGCCGCGGCGAGCGGCGCGGTCGCCTTGAAGTCCCCGCCGTCCGCCGTCGCGTCGACGGCGCCCACGCGGACGTGCGCGGCGCGGCCGGCTAGGTCGCCCGAGAGCTTGACCACCACCGCGCGGGTGCTGACAGGCGCAGGCGTCGAGATCGCGAGCTTCTGCGTCTCGCCCTCGGCCAGGGTCACCGGCTGAGTGGCGCACACACAGCAGCCTCCGCACGCGATCTCGCCGTCGGCGCCGCAGCCCGACCCGGCGGCCAACGTGACGGTGTGCGGACCCGCCGCGAGGCCTGACGCCGTCCAGCCGTCCGGGCCGTGCGTGGCCTCGACCCCATCCACGCGCACACGCGCGACGTCACCCGCCGGGAGCACCTGGAGCGTGGCCGCCGCGGGCGTGCCGGGCGTCGCCGACATCCGGTACACGGCGAACACGATGCCCAGCGAGAGCAGGATCATCACGCCGGCGGCGCCGAGCGCGAGCGGGACCCAGCGCGGGGACTCGGCGGCGGGCGCCGGCGCAGGCGCGGGCGGCGCCGCGGGCGGGCGGACAACCTTCACGATCACGGGAGGCGGAGACGCGGGCGGCGCGGCCGAGGCGTCCATGGCGGCGATGCCCGACTCCGGCCTGAGGCTCGCGGAAGGCTGCGCGGACGGGGGCGTCGGCGGGGCGGCGCTCGTAGGGACCGGTTCGTCGTCCGCTTCGACCCACAGCGTGGCGCCCGCAGACGACGCGCGGGAGGCAGCGACCTTCTGCCCACCCAGGCGCGCGACCAAGTCCGCGGCGGTCCGAATGCGCTTGGCGGGATCTGGGTTCGTCGCGGCCTTGATGATCTCCGCCAGATCCTTGGGCAGCGGCACGGTCGGCTCGACGACGCGCCGGTCCATCTTGTCGGCCAGAATCCGCAGCACCTGCTGGTTGGTCGAGAGGTCCGCGTCGAGCGGGTAGGCGGGCGTGCCCTCCACGGTCTCGAAGAGCATCAGACCCAGCGCGTAGATGTCGCCCAGGCGAGGGTCCGGACGCGCGCCGCGCTCGAACACCTCGGGCGGGAAGTAGCCGACGGTTCCCGGGAGCATGCCCTCGCGGGTCAGGTTGGCCCCACCCTCCTCGAACGCGATGCCGAAGTCGATCAGGCAGCCGGACCCGTCAGGCCGGACCATCACGTTCTCGGGCTTGAGGTCGCGGTGGAAGATGCCCCGCTGGTGCGCGTGATCGAGCCCTTCGGCCAGGCCACGGAACAGCGCGCGGGCCTGATCGGGCGGCATGGAGCCGCGGCGGATGGTGTGGACGAGCTCCTCGCCCTCGACCATGTCCATGACCAGGAAGAACGCGCGCTCGGAGTCAAGGTCGCCCGAGTCGCGGAAGCCCACGATGTTCGGGTGGTTCAGCGTGCGCAGGACCTTGGTCTCGCGCTCGTAGCGGGCCCGGGCGTTCTCGAAGCTGTGCGGGCGGATGATCTTGACCGCGACCACGTCCGAGGCGTCGTCCTCGCGGTGGCCCAGCCAGACGCCCGCCGTCGCGCCGCTGCCGAGCGGACGGACGAGACGCCAATTGCCGACGGTCTGCCCCGCTTCCGCCACGCGTGTATCCTCCGCTCCAAGGTCGCATGGTGGGGCGGCCGGAGCAAGCCTGGAATCGTTCTCCCGCCTCCGTTCCAGCCCGTATGAAACTCAAGACGACAAGGACACCGCACGCCACGGATGTGGACCAAGGCCTCCAGATTTCCTCGTCGAGAAGCGCGTTCCTGGCGACCTCTTGGGGGCGCGAAGGAGGTCTCATGCGCTCATCCCTGCTCTTCCTCGTCCTGCTCCAGGCTTGCGGATCCACCGCGTCACCCACGCCCTGGCAGGGCCGCGCGGACGACACCGTCCCCTGCGAACCCAAGTCTGAGGTGATCGGCGACGGCGTCGACCAGGACTGCGACGGCGCCGATCTCTGCCCGCTGGACGCGGACGGCGACGGCTTTGGCGGCGCGCTCACGGTGGCCGTGAGCCTGATCGCGCGCTGCGGCACGGCGGCACACACCGCGATCGACAGCGCCGATTGTGACGACAGCGACGCCGCCGTGCACGAGGTCGCCGAGTGGTTCATCGACCAGGATGGCGACGGCTTCGGCACGCCCTCCCTCACCGCCTCCGCCTGCGCCCCCGGCGCCGGCTGGTCCGACCGCGACGACGACTGCGATGACGCCCGCGCCGACGTGTGGCCGGGCGCGCCCGAAGCCGCGGCCGACGGCGTCGACGCGTCCTGCGACGGGTTCGAGTCCTGCTACGCCGACGCCGACCAGGACGGTCTGGGCGACCCCGACGTGCTCATCCCCGCCTTGCTCGACTGCGGGGGCGCGGCGCTGCACCCGGATGACTGCGACGACACCTCCGCGCTGCTCCCGCGGATGTGGTTCGCCGACGCCGACGATGACGGCCACGGCGACCTGAGCGCGCCCACCTGGGCTTGCGCGGCGCCCGCGGGCACGGTGTCCATCGCCGACGACTGCGACGACGCACGCGCCACCACCTGGCCCGGCGCGCCCGAGGTCCCCTACGACGGCGTGGACGACGACTGCGACGGCGTCGACCTGACCGACGTCGACCACGACGGCTACGCGGCCGATCTGGCGGGCGGCGTGGACTGCGACGACGCCCACGCGGACGTGCACCCCGGCGTGGCGGAGCGCTGCGGAGACGGCGTCGACCAGGACTGCGATCCGACCCCGCGCACCTGCGGGCTGGGCGGCGAGCGCTCGGTCGACGACGCCGACGTCGTCTGGATCGGCGACCGGACCGACGGGCTGTTTGGGTTTGCCGTGGCAGGCGGCGTCGACCTGACCGACGACGGCTCACCCGACGTCGCGATCGGCTCGCCCGGTCGCAAGCTGGGTGGGTCCGCCACGCTGTCGGGCGCGGTGGCGATCGCGTCGGCCCCCGACATGCGCGTCACGTCGCGGCCCGCGAGCGATCTCTACGCGCTCCTGTTTGGCGCGGTCGCCGAGAACGTCGGCCTGGACGTCGCCGTCTCGGCGGCCGCGCCCGGCCTGCCCGCGGGCGTGGTGGTCGGCGCGCCCGGTCGCACCAAGAGCCAGGATCTGGTCGGCGGCCTGTACGCGGTCCCCGCCCCGATCGGCGCGGGCACGGACGACCTGTCGGCGGTGTCGCTGCGGTCCGACGGCGTGGTGAAGGACCACGCGCTGGGCGTGCGCGTCAGCGTCGCCGACCAGTTCCGCGACGGCACGCTCGTCGTCGCCGCCGTCGAAGCCTCGGGCACGCGCCCCGGCACCGACGTGACCTTCTCGTACTCGGGCGCGTTCGCCGCCAACCCCACCAGCACCAGCCTGACGGTCGCCGGCTTTCACGACGGCACGCGCCTGTTCCGAGACGTGTCGATCGGCCAGGACGCGTTCGGCGACGACGCGAACGACGTGGCGATGTCGTGGGAGGGCACCGGGGGCGCGCGCGAGGTGGCGGTGATCCCCAACCTTCCGCGGGTCGCGAGCCTGTCGCTGGATGGCGCGAGCGCGCTCCCCCACCTGACCTGGACGCTGCCGGTCGGCGTCGAGTCGGACATGCTCCCGGTGGCGCTGGTGCCCGACGTGACCGGCGACGGCCGCGCGGACCTGGTGGTGGGTGCCGCGTGTTTGACCCCGTGCGGCGGCGACGCAGGCCGTGTGTGGATCGTGCCGGGAACCTCGGCCGCGGCAGGCGGCGCGCTCGACGACGTCGGCGGCCTGCGCGCGGGCACCCGGATCGACGGCGTGGACGCGGACGGGGCATTCGGGGTGTCGGTCACCTACGTCGGCGACCTCGACGGCAACGGCGCGGGCGACCTGTTGATCGGTGCGGTACAGGAAGGCTCAGGGGTGGGCGCGGCCTACATCCTCTATGGTCCGGTGCGCCCCGGCGTCTTCACGACGCAGGACATCGCGGGCGCGGTCCCCGGCGCGCACCTGCGCGGAAAGCTGGCGGGCGGCGGGCTCGGCTTCGACGCCACGGGCGCGGGCGACGTCGACCTCGACGGCTACGACGACCTCGTGGTCAGCGCCCCCTGGGCGGACGGCGGACACGGCGAGGCACGAGCCGGCCGCACCTACCTGTGGTTCGGCGGCGGCGAGTGACCCCGACTCACTCCGCGGCGTGAAACGCGCCGGAGATCGGGACCGAACGGAAGGAGCGCCAGGACGGCTGGTAGCCGGGGTCCTCGGCGGTCTCCGGGTGGGTGCTCGACGCGCAGTTGGCGTCGAGCTGCGCGTCGGTGAACGGCTTGCCGTCGTTGTAGCGCATGGCGAACCCGCGGCGGGCCTCCTGCGGCGACACCAGGTCGACGACGACCTCCTCGCGCACGTTCCCGCACACGTCGCCCCAGCCCAGGCTCAGGTGCGCGAACTGCACCAGCGCGCCGTCGGGCGCGTAGACGTACTCGACGCGATCCGAGTTGTCGCCCATGCTCGACGGCTCGTTCACCACCAGCCGGATGCCGCCTTCAAACTCGTACACGCTGATCAGGTCGTCGACCTCCGCGGTAGCGCGCGCGTCTGCGGCCGACTTGTACGGCTTCCACGACGGCGACACCTCGGTGCGGGCGAACACGGCGGCGGGCGTGATGCGGTTGGCGCGCGCGTCCTGGCGGATGCGGCTGGCGACTGACAGCGGGTCCGGAGGCGGCGCGGGCGCGGCCGGCGCAGCGGGCACCTCGGGTACCGCAGGGGCCGCAGGGGCCGCAGGCGGCTTGGGGTCGGCGGCGTACGCGGCGGCGCTGGTGGCAAGCAGCAGGGCGAGCACGGTGCGGGACATGTTCGACTCCACAGGGCATGACGGTCGAGCGCACAGGTAGCACCGTCGCGCCAACACGCACGCAGACACGGCGCCCGACGCCGCTGTTCCCTCCCCGGAGCCCGATGGCGCCGCAGCTCAAGCACTTCTTCGACGCCGAGCGCGCCTGTCAGTTGGCCGACGAGCTGCACGCCGCGTGGGCGGACTTTCCCCGCGCGCGCTTCGTCGCCGAGGCGACGCAAGGCCTGGAGGCGCTGGAGCTGATGGACCGCGCCGCGCACCTCGCGCGCGCCATGCGCACCAGCATGCCCGCGGACTTCGAAGAGGCCGTCGAGGTGCTGCTGCGCTCGGTCGGCCCGGTGCTCGGCCACGTCGACGGCGCGGGCCTGGCGCCGTTTCACTACCTGCCCCACCTGCGCTTCATCGCCGACCATGGCCTCGACCACTTCGAGGCGTCCATGCGCGCCCAGCACACGCTCACCCAGCGGTTCAGCGCCGAGTTCTCGATCCGCGCGTTCCTGGAGCACGACCCGGAGCGCACCCTCGCGCGCTTGTCGGAGTGGGCGAGCGATCCCAGCCACCACGTCCGTCGCCTGGTGTCGGAAGGGACGCGGCCGCGCCTGCCGTGGGCGTCGCGCCTGAAGCGCTTCCAGAAGGACCCGACCCCGACGCTCGCCCTGCTGGAGCGGCTCAAGGACGACCCCGAGCTCTACGTGCGCCGGTCGGTCGCCAACCACCTCAACGACATCGGGAAGGACCACCCGGACCTGCTGTTGGCGGTGGCCGAGCGGTGGATGGTCGACGCGACGCCCGAGCGCGCGTGGATCGTGACGCACGCGCTCCGCTCGTCAGTCAAGAAGGGCGACCCGCGCGCGCTCGCGATCCGCGGGTTCGCGGGCGGCGACGCCGTGACGGTGAACGCGACGGTCTCGCCCGCGGAGATCGCGCTCGGAGAGACGTTCCTTGTTCAGGTCGAGCTGACGAACGACGGCGACGCGCCCCTGCGCGCGGTCGTCGACCTGATCGTGCGCTTTGTGAAGGCGAACGGCGGCGCCAAGCCCAAGGTGTTCAAGGGTCGCGACCTGGACCTGGCGCCTGGCCAGCGCGCCGCGGTGACCAAGTCGGTGTCCACCGCCGACCTCTCGACGCGCAAGCACTACCCTGGGGATCACGTCGTGGACGTGCAGATCAACGGCGTCGCGACGCGGGCCGGGTCGGTTCGGGTGAGCGCCGTCTGAGGCGGGAAGCGCCCCCTTGCGGCCCGGATCGCGCGTCGCCAGTCAAGTCGGAAGAACGCGGCGCTCAGGCCGCCTCGCATCCCAAGCGGACCAGCTCACGGCCGGCAGGCGCACCCCGGCCCCGCGTGGCAGGTCGCGCCGATCGCGATGCACCCGTCCCCACAGGGCTGGCTGTTCGTGCACACGCGGCAGCACCCTTCGGGGCGCGCCGCAGGCGCCGAGTAGGTCGCGGGCCCGCCGTGGCGGAAGTCCCAAGGCGCCTGGAAGGGCCCAGCCCACAGTCCGGCGTGGTCCGCGCGCGCGGCGGTCTCCTCGTCGATGTAGTCCGACGAGTACTGCCGGTAGGCGAGCGCCCAGCCCGCGCGGACCATCCACGCGTCGATGTCCACGCTGCCGACGTAGCAAACGGCGACGGTGCGACCGTAGCGGTCGGTGTCGCGTGGGACGCAGCGCACGTTCTTGCCGCGGGTGAGCACGTCGAGCGCGTTCGCGGCGCGGCCACCGCATGGGTACGCGTGGCCTGAGCCGTCGGTGCAGACCTGGTCGTGCTCGGGGGCGTCCACGCCGAACAGCCGCACCTTCACGCCGGCCACGTGGATCGTGTCCCCGTCGGTGATCGTGGGCGCGCCGATCAGATCGCCGCCCTGGGCGCAGCCGACCAGCAAGACCAGGAGTGGGATCACGCGCGCGCGCCGCGACGACGACGCAGCGCCCACAGCACCCCGGCGGCGCCGGTCCACGCGCCCAACGGGGCGGCGTCGGTGGCGCACGCGCAGCCCGACGGGCCCAGGTCGGCGGCGGTGGTGCCGTCCGGGCACACCGCGACGTCGGGCCTGGCGAGCAGGTCGGACGCGGTGAGGAAGTCGGTGAACGCGCGATCGCAGGTGGCGCTGGAGCAGACCGAGTCGGGCTCAGCGACCTGGGCGAAGGAGAACACGTCGGTGGTGTTGGGCGTGCCGTCTTCCTCGTAGGAGTCGACCTGCACGATCTTGTCGACCGTGCACGCGAGCACGCGGTCGCCCTGCTGGCCCAGGCAGGTCCACGGCAGCGTGATGTCGGTGGGCGTCCACACCCCGGTGAGCTCGTCGGACTTCTGCAGCACGTTGTCGATCGAGGCGAGCCAGCTGTCGCCCACCTTCACGGGACCCAGGACCAGGCGCTTGTGATCGGGCATGGCGGTCCAGATCACGATGGGGCCGTTGTCGCCCACGACCGTCTCCGCGTGCCACGTCCACTGCTTGCCGGCCTGCTCCAGGACGAACCACGCCTCGTCCTCGTCGGCGGCGGTCGGTTCGAACCGGATCAGGTTCTCGATCGCGTCGGGCAGGTCGCCGAGCGAGGAGTCGCCGCTGACGCCGCCGGTCAGATCCAGGCGGCGGACGCGGGCGCGCGGGTCGAGCGAGGTCACCCACAGCACGTTGCCGGGCGCGGACAGCATGGCGTTCGGCCGGAAGTCAGTCCAGCTGACGAGCGCCAAGAAAGCGGACCCGTCCCACTTGAGCAGGGCGCCCCCCGAGGTGCCGTCGCTCGCCGCGGCGAGGACCCAGAACGCGTCGCGCCAGAAGATCACGTCGACCGCGCCCAGGCCCTCGGGCAGGCCGACCGGCTCCAGCGTGCAGCCGCCGTTCAAGGACGACAGCGCCTTGCCGTTGGCGACGTACCAGATCTCGGTGGCGTCGACGTTGGTGGCGACCTTGGGGTCACCGCCGCCCCACAGGTCGGGGCAGCCGAACGCGTAGGTGCCGTCGCCGCGGGACGCCATCAGGCCGACCGACGTGCGCACCAGCAAGGGGATCGTGCCGTCGGGGATGGTGGGGCAAGAATCCACCGACGCCAGGCCCAGGACCTCGCGGGTGGCGGGGATCGCCCCAGCGTAGGCCAGAGACGCTCCAAGCCACAAGCCCATGCCGAACATCATCTTGCCTCCCTGACGTTGGATCCGCACCCGTCCTTGACACGTCGGGCCGGTCGGGGCGATAGGGTTCCTGGGCATGGGAGGCTCCCCTGCGCATGCACGTTCGGACCGCAGTCGCGGCCCTCATCCTGATCAGCTCGCTCCCTGGCTGCACGGCCGTCCTCTCCACCATCAAGGTGGTGTCGGCGGATCATGCCGTGCGTGAGGTGGGCTCCCGTGGCGCCAATGAACTGGCGCCCTACGAGTACACGCTCGCCAAGCGCTACGCGGCCAAGGCCATCCAGGAGTCGGGCGACGGTGAGAACCGCACCGCCATCGACCTGGCCAAGATCGCCGTAGTCTACGCGGACGCCGCCAACCGCAAGATGGCGGGCGGCGGGCGCGGGCTGGAAGAGATGCAGCGCGAGTCGGCCGACCCGCTGATGGAAGAGGAGGCCCCGTCTGGCGCGCAGCCCGTGCGCCCGGAGCCGCCGCCGGAGCCTGTGAAGCCCGCGGATGACGAGGGTGACGACGACGACTTCCTCAAGGAAGACGACGAGGAGAACGCGCCGTGAGAACCTCGCTGCTCCTCGTGCTCACGCTCAGCGGCTGCGTCGGCGTGGTCAACCTGAACCAGGATCTGGCCGCGACCACGGACCTGATCAAGAAGGCCCACGGCCTGCACGGCGACGTGTGCGCGCCGGTGGACCTCGCCAACGCCGAGGCGGACCTCGCGTTCGCCAAGGTGGAGCTGGGTGAAGGCGACGCGCAGCGGGCCCGCGCCCACGCCACCGCCGCCGCCTCCTCCGCCAAGGCCGCGTGGGCCTCGACCGAGTCCTGCGGCGGCAAGGACGTCGACAGCGACGGCGTGCCCGACGTGCTCGACCGCTGCCCGAACGAGGCGGAGGACCGCGACGGCGACCGCGACGAGGACGGCTGCCGTGACCTCGATCCGGCCGGCGACGCCGACCGCGACGGCCTGCGCAACATCGACGACGACTGCCCCGACCAGGCCGAAGACTTCGACCAGGATCACGACGACGACGGCTGCCCTGAGACCAGCGAAGACGTCGACGGCGACGGCAAGATCGACGCGGTCGACAAGTGCCCGCAGGACGCCGAGGACGTGGACGGCTTCGAGGACGCCGACGGCTGCCCCGACGACGACAACGACGCGGACTTGGTCCCCGACGTGCTCGACCAGTGCCCGACCCAGGCCGGCACCATCGACAAGAAGGGCTGCCCGGCCAACGACGCCGACCACGACGGCGTGTCGGACGGCAACGACAAGTGCCCGACCGAGCCCGAGACCCGCAACGGCTACCTCGACGACGACGGCTGCCCCGACTCGCAGAACCTGAACGCGAAGATCACGTCCTCGTCGATCTCGCTGCCCAACCCCATCCAGTTCCTGATGGGCACGTCGGACTTCGACGGCGGCGCGTACGCCGTGCTCGACGACGTCGCCCGCGCCATGACAGACTCGCCCACCCTGCACGTCCGGGTCGAAGCCCACACCGAGGGCAACGGCGACGAGTCGGCCAACCAGGCGCTCTCCGACAAGCGCGCCCAGGCTGTGGTCGACTACCTCGTGTCGCGCGGCGTCGACGCCTCGCGCCTGGAGGCCGCGGGCTTGGGTGGCACGCGCCCGGTCGACACCAACCGCACCGAAGCGGGCCGGTCGGCCAACCGTCGCATCGAGTTCGTGATCGTCTCGCGCTGACCTGGAGCCGGGCGGGCCAGACGGTCCGCCCGGCCCGCGCGCCGGACGACCGCCGAGCCCTACCTAGGAAGGACCGGGATCCACGGCGTGTCGAACACGGCCGCCTGGGTCGTGCGGCCCTGCGGCACCGTGCCCACGATCGTCAGCCGACCGTCGCGCACGAACGCGTCGGTGATCGCCGCGCCCGTCGGCAGCGTGAGGTCCAACTTCACCGCGGGCTCAAGCCGAGGGTTGACCTCGGCGGGCTCCGGCCAGTCGAGCGCGGGCCCTGCCGGCATCCACGCCGCCTTCCAGCCCGCCGGGACGAGCTCTTGCGGACGCCACGCGAGCGCGCGGGTCACACCACCTTCGCCCCACACGACCAGACCCACCGCCCCGTCGCCAGGATCGAGCGGGCGCGCGCCCACCACCGGTCCGCCATCCAGCCCATCCACCACGGACGCCGCCGAGTGGCCGTCTTGCTCCCGAAGCAGCGCGATCCGGCCATCCGGGCACAGGCCGAGGGTCCAACCCGGCGGCTGGCTCGGGATGATCGTGGCGCTGACGCCGTCGCTGCACAGCAGGACGGGCGCCGCGCTCGGGGCGGGCGCCGCAGGCGGGGCAGCGGGCGCGTGCGTGACGTTGATGAAGGTGACGCCGCGCCAGGTCCAGCCCAGGGCCTCCGCGCCGCGGTGTCCGACGATCACCCCGTCCGCGACGCCGTCCACGACGACGCCCGCGCCAAGCGTGCGCACGGTAGGCGTGGCGACCGCGCGCGCCGAGGGGCCAGTGACCGGGCCGGGCGCGGCGTCCGCGACCGTGGCGAGCAGGAGGAGGAGCGGGATCATGGGCTTCAAGACGGGTCTCCAGCGGGCTGGACGCGCCACACGGCCAGCGGGGCGCCGCCCGCGGGGCCACGCTCCAGCAGCAAGGTGGGGTCTTCGGCCTGGTTGTTCCCCGCGCGGCCCCATCGGACCGGGCGGACGATCGCCGCCTCATCGCCCGCGATGAGCCGACGGATGTTGGCGGTGTGCGACACGAAGATACCGACCGCCAGCAGCAGGCCGAGCGGCAGGATGGCCGGGTCGACCTGCCAGATCACGCCGACGAGCACGCCGGTCGCGACGAGGCTGGCGAGCGACGAGCGCCCGCTGACGAACAGCACGACCGACCACGCGAGCGCCGCGAACAGCGTGGGGATGGGCGCCAGGCCGAGCATCACGCCCGCGCCGGTGGCCACGCCCTTGCCGCCGTTGAACGACAGGTAGACGCTCCACACGTGGCCCGCGAACGCGGTCAACGCGACGGCGCCGAACCACCAACGCGACGCGCCCGGCCAGAGCACCTCAGCGAACACGACGGGGACCAGCCCCTTGCCCACGTCCAGCAGGATGACCGGGACGGCCAGACGCCAGCCGTACACCCGCGCGACGTTGGTGGCGCCGATGTTCCCGCTGCCCTCAGCGCGGATGTCTTCATCCCCGCCGTACAGCGTGGTGATCAGCAGCCCGAACGGCACCGCCGCCAGGAGGTAGGTCAGCGCCAGCCAGCACATCCCCGCGATCATCGTCCCGCCAGACAGCCACCATAGCCGCTGGCCTCGCCACGTGCAGGATCGACGATCCGTCGTGACCGGTTGAAGATTTCCACGCGGGCCGCGTCTCATCTGCACGCTCACCCCAAGGAGGAGCCGATGTCCCGCAAGCTGCTGTCCCTCGTCCTGACCGCCACCTTCCTCTCGACGCCTGCCCTCGCCGCGACCCACGCGGACGTGGCCCAGGCCAAGCACCAGCTGCACCAGGAGGTCAAGCTCCAGAACCGCTTCGAGGCCGCCGAGAAGAAGTGGAGCCGCGGCTATGAGAAGGGCAAGAGCTCGACCATGCTGTCGGCGGGTAAGAAGCTCCATGCCTGGATCGGGGACGCGGTCGACGAGGTCCCTCGTCAGGTGCTCAAGGACGTGCGCGAGGACGACTCCATCCGCGCGATCTACGCCGAAGGGCTGCTCAAGCTGCGCGCGAGCCTACACCGCAACGGCGGCGACGGGCGCCCGGCGGCCGACGCGCAGACCCGCGTGCTGCTCGCCCACCTGCACGACGACCTCGACGTGCGCGTGGGGATTCGCAAGGCCCGGGCGGAGCGCATTAAGCAGGAGGCCAAAGCGCACCGCTAGAGGCCCGGCATGACGTTTACGCCCGACACGTTCCGCTTCCTGACGGACCTGACCGCCCACAACGATCGCGATTGGTTCAACGCCAACCGTGATCGCTACGAGGCGCACGTGAAGGCGCCGTCGCTGGCGTTCATCGAGGCGCTCGCGCCCCGGATGAAGGAGGTCAGCCCGCACATCCGGGTGGACGCCAAGGCCCTGTTCCGAATCCACCGCGACACGCGCTTCAGCCACGACAAGGCGCCGTACAAGACCAACATCGGCCTGCACTTCCGCCACGACTCCGCCAAGGACGTGCACGCGCCGGGCTTCTACATGCAGTTGGGCGTCGACGACTCGTTCATCGGCCTGGGTCTGTGGCGGCCGGACGCGCCGTCGCTGCTCAAGATCCGCGCCTACATCGTGAAGCACCCCGCGGAGCTGGCCAAGGCCGACGCCGCCGGGGCTAAGGCGAGCCTGAACTACATGGGCGACACGCTCCAGCGCGTGCCCAAGCCCTGGGACAAGGACCACCCGCTCGCGGACGCCCTGCGCCGCAAGGACTGGATCCAGTCGATGAACCTCAACGACGACGAGGCTGTTCGCCCCGACCTGATCGACCGCTTCGTCGACGTCTGCAAGGCCGGCGCGCCGCTCATGCGCGTGCTGTGCGCAGCCCTCGAACGCCCGTTCTGATCCGGGCCGCAGGTGCCGCCTGCGGTCGCCCGCTCCGATCACCGCAGACCGAACGTGGCGCCGCGGTCGGCCGCTTTGATCACCACGGGCCGTACGTGCCACCGCGGTCGACCGGCCAGGACGGTGAACCGTGCACGATGCGCGCAGCCCACGCGTCGACGGTGCCCTTCGCAGCCGTCGCGCGCGCGCCCCTCGCGAGCCGTTCGAGCAGCGTGTCGTCGGACTCCAGCCGGGCGATCGTCTCCCGCAGCGCGGTCGGGTCGTGCGCCGGGACGAGCAGCGCGTCCGTCCCGTGCGTGAGGTGGTCGATCGTCGCTGCCGTAGCGGTGGCCACGATCGGACGACCGGCGGCCAGTGCGAGCGCCAGCACCGAGATCCCCGCCGCGCGGTGCGGGTCGGGCTCCAGCGTCAGGATGACGAAGCGGCTGGCCTGGATCTGCCCATAGAAAGCGTCGAGCGGCAGGCGATCGCGGTGGCGCAGCCGGTCGGGCAGCGCGCCCTGCGGGCGTGATCCCACCACGTCGACCGGCAGACCATGGGTGCCCCGCAGCGCCTCGATCAGCGTGGAGCCGTCGCGCAGGTGCGCGCCGCCCGCGAACAGGCTGCCACCGCCGCTCGCGTCAGGCCCCAGCCCCGCGCTGCCCGAGTCGATCGGGTAGGGCCGCCAAACCACGCGCTCCAGCGGCACGCCGACCCGCGCGAACAGCGGCGCGTAGCCGGGGAAGCATGTGTGCACGACCACGTCGGCGTCGGGCCAGGTGGGGTGACGACGACGCCAGGCCACGTCGCCGCTGAGCAGGTGGTCGTCGGCGATGATGAGGCGCGCGCCGGACGGGCACGTCGGGTGGTCGAGCAGCGCGGTCGCCCACTCCCACCCCGGGGCGATGATCGCGTCCGCGCCGGTGAGATCGAGTTCGCGCAGGAAGGTCTGCCCGCGCGCCCGCGCCCGGTCCTGCAGGCGCGCGTCACCCTCGGCGAGCTGGGGCGTCTGATCTCCCCAGACGCTTTGCAGCACCGGCCGCACCCCCTGCGCCGCGAGCGCGCCGACCAGCGCGGGCCACGTCGACCCGACCGCGATCCGATCGGCCAGCCAGGGCAGCACCACGTGCACGACCGCGCCCTGCCCCACCCCGCGGCGCGCGTCGCTGCCAAGATCCGCGCCCAGGACCGGCGAGCCGGTGGCCGCGAGCAGACGCGTGACCGCACGCACGCCGCCTGCCCGCACCGACCAATCCGAGAGCCGATCCGCCGAAGCCACGCCGGACGCCCCCGACGGCAGCCGCCAGCCGACGCGCGCCGCCTCGATCCGCGCCGGACCCACCACGCTCGCCGCCCCGGTCCAAGGCGCAGGAACCGCGGTGTCCGCCGCCGCGTCAACTAGGCTCAGCGACACCTCGTGGGCGTCCGCCGCGATCACCCAGTCGTCCGCTTGCACCGCGCTGAACCGACCGGAGAGTGCCAGGGTCGCCCGCGCGTCCTTGGCCGCCGCCGCGACCTCGTCGGCGGGGCCATCGCCGGGCGCCACCTGCACGACCAGGCGCAGCCGCGACACGCCCTTCGCCGCCGCCAGCACGTCGGCACCGACACGCGACCAGGACACGACGAGCGCAGAGACGCCCGCGTCGACCAGCCGGAGCAGCCGCTCCCGATCCGCGATCCATGTCCCGCCCGCGAGCCACTGCACGCGCCGACCGGCCGACGCGATCGCACCGGCGACCGCGCGAACGACCGCCTCATCCTCGGGCGCGTCGCGCAGGACGACCCAGTCCCGGGACGCCGCAACGGCGGCCGCGACCGCCTCGTCACACTCCTCCGGAGAGCGGTCTCCGACCGCGACCTCCGGGTGCGCCATCAGTCCTTCTTGTCAGACCCGCCGGCGGGCGGCTGGGGCAAGAAGTTGGGGTGCTGGGCGTAGAAGTCCTCGCCGTCGTTCACCTCGGCGGGGGGAGGCACCCAGGCCTCGTCGCCGCCCGGGCCGCCGGGCGCCCAGGGGTTGTCCGCGGCCGGGTCCATCTGACCGGGCATGCCGCGATCGACCTGACCTTCGATGCCCTTGGGCTTCACGCCCTCAAGGCCAGGCAGTCGCCCCTCACCCGGCGCAAGTCCGGCGCCCTTGGGCAGGCCTTCGCCGGGCAACACGCCAGCGCCCTTGGGCACGCCCTGGCCCGGCAAGCGGCCCGCGGTGGGCGGCGGACCCTTGGGGAGCTCCGCCACTTTCTCGGGCGGGATGGCGGTCTTTCGCGTGGCGACAACCTTCTGGTCGGGCATCCTGACCTCCGTCACGCTCACCGTGTATCGCGCGCTAGTAGGCGTCGCCGAACGCGCGGCCGTCCTTGCGTGCTTCGGCGGCCAGCATCTGTTGCACGTCCTCGCGCATGACGACGAAGATGCCCTCGCCCTCTGCGTGCAGGGTGCCGTCGGCGCTGCGGATGGCGCCTGAGGTGAAGACCTTGCGGCCCTCGACGCGCTCGATCTTGCTCGTGACCGTGGCGACGGTCTCCAACGGGAAAGGCGCCCGGTACTTGATGGTCAGCGTGCCCGCGAGCGCCGCGTGACCGTGAAGCCAGCTGTTGCCGCCCATCGCCTCGTCCAGCACGGACGCCAGGCTGCCGCCGTGTGCGTGGCCGGGGGGCCCCTCGCAGTTGGGACCGAACCGAACCTTGGCCGCGAGGTTGCCGTCGGCGTCCTTCCAGTAGCGGACGCGGAAGCGCTTCGGGTCCGCGTCGGCCGACACGAAGCGTCGGTTCAGCGGCGGGCGGTGCTGGTCGATCTCGGTCCAACCGGGCTCGGCGCCCATCTCAGGCGGATAGTCCGTCACAGGTCCCTCACGCTTTGGGGCCGCGCACGTAGCCTGTTTCCGGCTTGACCCGCACAGGTCTCACGCCCGGCTGACGCGATGTGGACAGACAGGCGCCGAACTTCGGGTATGATTCGAGCCAGGGATGAGGCCCACCATGACCGAGGACGAAGTCGAGGCGCTCGCAGCCCAAGGGGTGGCTGAGCTGCGCGCGGCGTTCGACTTCATGGACACCGACCGCGATGGCCGGATCGGCGCCGAGGAGCTGCGCGTGGGTTTGGGCGAGCTTGGCCAGAACGTCGGCTACGACGAGGCCGCCAAGCTGATCGCGTCGGTGGACGCGGATCACGACGGCCTGGTCGACTTCCCCGAGTTCGTCCGCCTGCTGGAGCCGCTCCCCACCGGTCTGGACGAAGAGGCTGACGAGGCCGAAGCGTTCGCGGTGCTCGACTGGGACCGCGACGGCTACCTCACGGCGCCGGAGCTGATGCGCGCCCAGCCCGGCCTGCCCAGGGTGGAGGCCGAGAAGATGGTGCAGGCCGCCGACGGCGACGGCGATGGTCGCCTGAGCCTCGCGGAATTCCGGCGCGCGATGCGGCGGTGATGTCGACGCTGAACACCCTGCTCGACCGCGCCACCGCCGACGGCACCACGCCCGCCGCGCAGGTCGTCGTGCTGCACGACGGACAAGCCCGGCACAGCAGCGCGCACGGGCACGTCGCACCCATGGGCGCCGCTACGTCCACGCACACGCGCTTTGATCTGGCGAGCGTCACCAAGGTGGCGGCCACCACCGCCGCCGCCGCCGTGCTTTTGCAGCGCGGACTCCTCGACCTGGACGCGCCGATCGGCCGGATGCTCCCGTCGGTCGCTTGGCCCGACCGCACCGCCCGCGAGCTACTCGGACACCGCGGCGGGCTGGTGCCGTGGCAGCCGTGGTTCGACGCCGCGCGCCAGGACCCACGCTGCGCCGGGCTGTGGTCGGGCGGTCCCGGCGACCGCGCGCTGGCGCGAACTCTGACGCTCGCTGCGGCGTGGACAACCCCGGCCGGGCCGCGCGGCGTGCGCGCGTACAGCGACCTCGGCTTCATCGCGCTGGGCGAGCTGATCTCGGCGTTGGTGGGCGAACCGCTCGACGCCTTCGTGCTGCGCGAGGTGTTCCACCGGGCGGGAACGGGTCTACGCTTCCGACGGGTCGGCGCCGACGCGCCCGATCCGACGATCGCCCCGACCGGCGCGTCACGGCCACGGCCTCCCGCGCCGGGGCAGCAGGGCGCGTTCGTCCCCGATCCACACGTCAACAGCGCGCTCGGCGGCGACGTGGACGACGACAACGCCTGGGCCTTGGGCGGTGTGGCTGGGCACGCCGGCGTGTTCGGCTCGGCCACGGACCTGGCGACGCTCGGCGACGTGATCCGACAGGACATCGACGGCGCGGGCAAGCTCGCGCACGCGGACGTGTGGCGCACGCTGATCGCCCTCGACGCGCCGGACGTGTCGCCGGTTCGCTCGCTGGGCTTCGACCGCCCGTCCGCCGCCGGTTCGTCGGTGGGAGAGCAGTTCGGGCGCGGCCCGCGCGGCGCGATCGGTCACCTGGGCTTCACCGGGTCCAGCCTGTGGATCGACCTGGACGACGCGCTCGTCGTCGCGCTCGTCACCAACCGCACCGCGCACGGTCGCGAGAACGTCGCCGGGATCCGCGCGCTGCGACCCGCCGTGCACACCGCCGCGTTGGACCTGCGGCGCCGCTGACGCTCAGGGCGCGTCGGTGTCGGTGTCGGCGTCAGGCCAGATGGCCAGATTGATCAGGTGGTACGAGTTCTTGCCGTGGTTGTGAACGTGCCAGGCGACCTGCGCGCCCGCCGGGATGTCGCGGTCGGCGGTCCAGTCGCCGGTCATGATCGAGCCCAGGCTTGGGATGGGCGCCGTCCCACGCCACACCTCGTTCCCGTCGATCGCCAGCGCGAGCACGGCCTCGGAGGGCACGTCCGCGTAGAGTGGGTCATGCCAGATGCGCACGCCGACCGGCGCCCCTCGCGGAATTTCCGCGAGCGACGGGTGCGCGACGGTGATGCGCGAGCACCCGTCCGTGCGCACGCCGAACACGATGAAGCCGCCAAATTCCTCGCTTCCAAACGCGGTGTCCGGGCACACACCGTCCGCGCCCCCTTCGCCCGTGAACGGATCCTCGGCCCCTTGCAGGCGGATCCAGCCGTCAGGCGGCACGAGCCGCGTGTGCGGGCCGGAGTCGGCGCCGACGCCGTTGCAGCCCGCGGTCAGGGCCGCGACGCCGATCGCGGCGGCTATCAAGCGTCGGTCAAACCAAAGCAAGGCACACTCCGGGGACGCCGTGCCCATGTACACTCCGCGCCTCAAACAGGACACCCCCATGCACCGCCTGCTCATCGCCTGCCTCCTCGCCGCCACCGCGTGCAGCGGCGGCTCCTCGTCCAAGGACGACACCGACGTCGCCGCCGACACCGACGTCGCGGGCAGCGGCACGGGCCGCCTGCTGCTGCGCTTCACGATCGACCCGGACCTGGCCGACGTCATGGCCGAGCCGCCGGTAGGCCACGTGTGGGGCGACATCTACAACGCCGACGACATCGACAACCTCGGCCCCAAGAAGGACGAGAGCGGCAACGATCTCCCCGCCGTGCTGTCGTACGAAGCGGCTTTGGTGGACATCACGCCGGACGGCACCACGCAGACCACGAGCGAGGTGCTTTTCACGACGGAAGCGCTGCCGATCGGGTATTACCGCGCCGCTGGCTTCATGGACTCGGACGGCAACGGAGCGGACACCACGTCTCCGGAAGAGGGTGACCCCGTCACTTTCCCCGCCAACAACGAGTTCCTGGTCCTGGAAGACCAGGACGTGGAAGCCGTGATCGAGTTCAACCTGCTTTACCCCAAGGGCCGCTAGGCACCCGCCGGACCCACGGAGCAAACCATGCGTATCAGCCTCCTCCTGCTCGCCCTGGCGGCGACGGCGTGCACCAACAGCGACGGCAGCAGCAGCGACACGGACGACACCGACGCGCTCGCCGGCGCCACCGACATGCGCAAGGACTTCCCGGATGCGCCCTGGGCGGATCCGATCATCTTCCAGTCCGGCGTGTACCGGGTCCCGGCCGCGAGCGAGAAGCAGTTCTGCTACTACACGACGTGGACCGGCGACGACACGGCGATCCACCGTGAAGTCACCTACCAGTCCAAGTTCGGGCACCACTTCATCATCGCCGGCACCACCACCACCGCCCGCGAGATCCCGGACGGCACCACGATCGACTGCACCGCCGCCGACGCGCCTGGCATGGACAACTTCGTCCCGCTTCTGATCGGCGGCGTGATCGGCAACGGCAACACCCCCGGTCTGCTGGAGCTCCCGGCGGGCGTCGCCACCGAGATCACCAAGGGCCAGCGCCTCGTGTTCCAGTCGCACTACCTGAACACCAGCGCCGACGACATCGTCGTGCAGGACGAGCTGCAGCTGGAGGCGATGCCTTACGACAGCGTCGTCGACTGGGCCGCCCCGTTCGTCGACACCGTGTCGGAGTTCTCCATCCCGACTGGCATCCACTCCCTTGAGGTGAAGTGCACCTGGGACGAGGACTCCAACCTGCTCTTCGTCGGCGGCCACATGCACGAGTGGGGCAAGTCCTACTCAATCGACTGGCAGCACGTCGATGGCTCGGACACCGAGCAGATCTACAGCATCCCGGTGTGGGATCCCTACATGCGCGATGCGCCGGTCTACACGGACTACACCGCAGAGCCGCTCCACGTGAAGGCTGGCGACACGTTCAGCACCAGGTGCGAGTGGAACAACGACACCGGCGAGGCCTTCGGATTCCCGAAGGAGATGTGCGCGACGTTCGGCATGATGCTCGGCCGCAAGGTCCCATTCATCTGTGACGACGGCAACGCGACCCCCTTCTAGTCAGGAGATTTGATGCGCTCTCTGCTCTTCGCCGCCGCCTTTGCGGCTGCTTGCAACACAAGTGGCACCACCGGGACCGACACGGACGACACCGACGTCGTCGCGGCGGCCACCTTCGCGCGCGTGGAGTCGGAGGTCATCAAGCCCTCCTGCTCGTTCTCGATCTGCCATGGTGGCGGGAGCAGCGGTGGTTTGAGCCTGACGGGCGACGCCGCCGCCGACTACGCCGCCCTGGTGGGCGTGGCGTCGAGCGGCAAGCCCGACGAGACGCTGGTGATCGCGGGCGACCCGGACAACTCGTACCTAGTCAAGAAGCTTGAGGACGCGAGCGGCATCGCAGGCGACGCGATGCCGAGCACCGGCCCGCTGACCGACGCACAGATCCAGCTGATTCGCGACTGGATCGCGGACGGCGCGAAGCCCTAGACAGGAGCGTTGATGCGACCGTCGTTCCTCCTCGCCGCGCTGCTGGGCGCGTGCGGGGCCTCGGACGTGATCCCCGACGACACCGACGTCGCCGTGGACACGGACGTGGCGCCGCCGCCCACCTTCGATCGGATCGACTCCAAGATCCTGCGGCCCTCGTGCGGCTTCTCGGCCTGCCACGGCGCGGGCGGCGCGCCGTTCATCACCGGCAACAAGGCCGCCGACTACGCCAACCTGGTGAACGCGGCGTCGAACGCAAAGAATGGGGCCGTCCTGGTGATCCCGGGTGACCCTGAAAACTCGTACCTGATGCACAAGCTTGAGGGCGCGGCCGACATCGAGGGCGGGCGCATGCCGCCCACGTCCGCGCTCACGCCCAAGCAGATCCAGGAGATCCGCGACTGGATCGCCGCGGGCGCGAAGCGCTAGCGAACCGCCGCGGCGACCGTCGCGGTGCGGCGTCGCGGACCTACTTGGCGGGGGCCGGCGCCGAGATCAGGCGGATGTCCTCTCCGCTCGTCAGGTCGAAGCGCGTGACCAGCGCGTGGCCCCAGAACATCGCCAGCGCGAACACCCAGGCGGATTCCAGGCCCGAGCCCATCGCCACGACCGCAGGGCCCGGGCACCAGCCCGACAGGCCCCAGCCCACCCCAAACAGCGCCGCGCCGCCGACCAGACGGGCGTCGATCGCCTTCGGCACCACGATCACGATCCCCCGGCGCGTGGCGATCTGCCAGGCGACCGCGTGAACGGCGATCGCGCCGACCATCACAAAGGCGAGGCTTGGATCCCACGCGCCGCCGATGTCGAGGAAGGCCAGCACCTTGGCCGGCTGGGTCATGCCCGCCAAGCCCAGGCCCGCGGCGAACACCAGGCCCGACAGGAACGCGATCGCATAGCTCCTCACTGCCCACCGCCGAACCAGTGATGGACCGCGCCTACGGCGAGCGCGCCCGTCTGCATGAACACCAGCGTGGCGACCAAGCTGCGCGGCGACAGGCGGCTGATGCCCGACACGCCGTGCCCGCTCGTGCAGCCGTTGCTCAGGCGCGTGCCGACACCCACCAGCAGCCCCGACGCGGCGACCCAGGCCAGCGACCCGGAGGCGGGGGCGAGGGCAGCCGGAGCGAGCAAGGCCAGCACGAGCCCCCCCACGCCGAGACCTGCCAGGAACGACACCCGCCAACCCAGATCGCCGCGCGCCGACGTGACCAGCCCCCCCAGGATCCCGCTCACGCCCGCCACACGCGACAGCCCCAACAGCAGGATGGCCCCCGCCAACCCGATGAGGACTCCGCCCGCGATCTCGTCCAAGAACTGCTCGCCGACCATGGTCGCTCCGTTCGACGAGCGGCCTTTGCAGTCTCCGTGCCCAGACGAAAGCGTCGGTTCTACGGTCAGGACGCCCGCGATCCCACGACCCTTCGCGGGATCCCCGCCGCGCGCACCGCGGGCGCTCGTGGCGCTCCCGACGATCTCGTCGCCCCACCCAAATCCGCCGACGCGGCGGTCCTGCGGGCTCGCACGCCACGAACGACCCGTGATACCTCCGCGAAACTCCGCGACCGGCCAAGGCCCGCGGGGCCCGGCAACCGGCGAACGTCCGGTTTTCGGGAGTGCCAGCGTGGCACGCCGGGTGCCCGGGATGCCGACGTGGAGAATCCGTCCATGCGCGTCGTCCCCCGAGCACCCAAGTTCTCCATAGGGTCTGCTCTGCGGCGCGACGCGCTGGATATTCCACGTGCAGCTCGCCGGCGGCGCCCATGCTCCAGGTGACTCAGATGACCGACTCGAACACCCCACAGGGCGCCACGCTGCCCGCGTCCCTACGCACCGTGGTCGACGAGCTTCTCGCCGCCGAGCGCCTGGACGTCGACGCGCTGGCCGACGCGCTCCACAAGGGCGACGTCACCGCCGAGGACGTCGCGCCATGGGTCGGCTGGGACACCGACCGCTACGTGCGCGCGCTCATCTACAAAGACCCTCGGTTTGAGGTGCGGCTGCTGTGCTGGCGCCCCGGCCAGTCGAGCGCGCTGCACGGCCACGGCGTGTCCGCCTGCGCGTTCCGTGTGCTCCAAGGCGACGCGATCGAGGTGCGCGTCAGCGGCGCCACAACGCGGCTGGGCCCGGGCGACATCGGCAAGGCGGTCAGCACCGACACGCACCAGCTCGGCGGCGCGCCGTCGTCTCCCGTGGGGCTGCTGTCGCTCCACGTGTACGCGCCGCCTCTGCCCGTGGACGCGCCCACCACCAGCGAGGGCGGCCGCGTGGTCATCCTCGGCGGCGGCTTCGCGGGCGTCGCGGCAGCGGTCCAGCTGCTCCGCACCGGTCGCAAGGACCTGCGCATCACGATCGTCGAGCGCGGCGACACGCTGGGCTTGGGCGTCGCGTACTCGACCCCGTTCGACGACCACACGCTCAATGTCCCAGCGATCGGGATGGCGATCGACCCGTCTACCCCGCGCGCGTTCTACGACTTCGTGCGTGATCGCAGGCCCGAGGCGCGACCGTGGGAGCTGGTGTCGCGCAAGCTGTTCGGGCAGTTCGTCCAAGCCACGTTGGCCGAGGTGGTGCGCTCAGCACCCGGTCGCGTGCGCGTCCTGCGCGACGCCGCGGTGGACGTGCTCCCCGGCCCCACCTCCGAGGTGGTCCTGGCGAGCGGTGAGCGTCTGACCGCGTCCGCGGTGGTGCTGGCCACCGGTCACCTGTCGACCAAGCCCCCGGGTCTGGCCGACGCCGATCCTCGTGTGATCACCGATCCCTGGGTGGCGGGCACGCTTGACCGCATCCCGACCACCGATCGGGTGCTCGTCGTGGGGACGGCGCTGACCGCCGTGGACGTGCTGCGCACCCTGCGCGCGCAGCAGCACGCCGGGCCGATCGTCGCCGTGTCGCGGCGCGGCCTCTGGCCCGCGCGTCACCTGCCAGAGGTCGTGTGGACCGGCTCGCTCGCGTTCGTCGACCCGGAGACGGCGCCCCGCACCGCGCACGAACTGGTCGACTGGGCCCGCGCTGAGGTCGCCCGCCACAAGGCGATCGGCGTGCCGTGGCAGCCGGTGATCGACGCGATCCGCGCGCACACCACGCGCCTCTGGGAGCGCCTGCCGCACGACGAGCGCCTCGTCTTCCTGACCGAGGTCCGCCCACAGTGGGAGATGGTCCGCCACCGCGCCCACCGCGACCACATCGCCGAGCTGAAGGCGTGGGAGGCCGAGGGTGGCCTGCGTCGCGAGTCCGCCGAGCTGCGCGGCCTGGCCGTCGCGGGCGAGGAGCGCGTGGCGACGCTGCGCCGGACGAGCGGCGACGAGCTCACCCTCGCCTTCGACCGTGTCGTGCACTGCGCCGGCCAGCTCTCGGATGTGACGCGCACCGACGATCCGCTCTGGCGCAACCTGCTCGCGCGTGGCCTCGTCACCCCGGACGATGCGCGCACCGGCGTGCTGTGCGACGACCAGGGCCGCGCGTGCAATGCGCAGGGCGAGCCGACCGGCCTGTTCGTGCTGGGCGCGTGGTGCCGACCCAACCGTTGGGAGTCCGTAGCCGCCCCGGATCTGGCGATCCGCACGGCGGCGATGGTCCCCGCGGTGATCGCGAAGCTGCCCCTCCCTGCGGAGGCGAGCGTCGACTGAACCGTTCTCGCGCGCGCGGATGGGTGGTTGCACATGCGCGTGGAAAACCACCGCATCCGCGCGCGTTTGAACGGCTATGCTGGCCCCGGAGGACGACGACCGATGCGATCTAAGACCCTCGCGTTCGTCGCGTTGGGCGCGGTCGGCGCGTGCCACGGCCCGTCCGCGGCGCCTGACGACACCGACATCGCCCACGGCACCTACGATGTGCCCCAGCACCCGTTCCTGGCGTCCAACGGCGCCAGCAACATCCACGACGACGGCTACATGACCGACACCTACGCGTGGGCCGGTCCGACCGACCTGGCCGCGCAGCAGGTGGTGCGTGCGTCACTCGGCGGCGAGTGCGCGAGCGTGACGTTCGACGCCGCGGGCCACCTGATCACCGTCTGCATCTCGGTCACCGGCAGCAAGGAGCTGGTGTCGCTCGACCCGCACACGCTCGAGCGTGTCGCGACCTTCGCGCTCCCGTCCGGACCCGGCGGCACCGGCTTCAGCGGCGGCGGCTACTTCGCGCTCGACCACCAAGGCCGCGCCGTCATCCCCACCAGCGACGGGCGCGTGCTGACGGTCGCGCTCGACGAGTCTGGGGGCAGCTTTACGCTGGCGTCGGAGCTCGATCTGTACGCCGACGCGGTCGGTGAGCCGCTGGTCGCGGACGACGGCGGCATCGAGTCCGTACTGCCCGACTGGAGCGGTCGCCTGTGGTTCGTCACCGAGGCGGGCGCGGTCGGCTACGTCAACCCCGCCACAGCCCTGGCCAAGGTGCTGCGCCTGGACGGCGAGGCGATCGGCAACTCGTTCGCGGTCGACGAGACGGGCGGCGTGTTCGTCGTCAGCGACCACGCGCTCTACCGGTTCGACGTGGAGACGGACGGCGCGATCACCACCACCTGGCGAGAGGCCTACGACCGCGGCACGCAGCTGAAGTCCGGACAGGTGAACTTTGGCTCCGGCACCACGCCCACCCTGCTCGACGACGACCTGATCGCCATCACCGACAACGCCGAACCGCGCATGAACGTGCTGGTCTACGACCGTCGACCGGACGCGTCCGCGCCGCGTCTGCGCTGTCAGGTGCCCGTGTTCGACGACGGCGCGAGCGCCACCGACAACAGTCTGATCGGGTTCGAGCGGTCGTTCGTGGTGGAGAACAACGCGGGCTACGGCGCGCTGACCGACGTGGCCGGCGAGGGCGTCACGCACCGGGGCATCTCGCGCGTCATCGTCGGCGAGTCCGACTGCGCGGTGAGCTGGACGGCGCCCATCGCCGCGCCGAGCGTGGTGCCCAAGTTCTCGTACGCGACACGGCTCGTCTACACCTACGAAAAGCGCGCGGCCGGATGGGACGTGGTCGCGCTCGACGCGGACGACGGCGCAGAGCGCTCACGCGCGCAGGTCGGGGCCGCCTTCGACGCGAACAACAACTGGGCGCCCGTCACGATCGCGCGCGACGGCACGCTCTACGTGGGCACCGTGCTCGGGCTGTCGGCGCTGGTGGAGGCCGCGCCGTGAAGCGAACCGTGCTGTGGGCGCTGCTGGTGTTCGTGCTGGCGCTGCTGCCACGCACGGTCGCGCCCGAGCGCTTCATCACCACCGACGAGGGCATGTACTGGTTCGATCGATCGGCCGCGTTCGAGGAGGGCCTCCTCACCGGCCACCCCGGCGACACCTGGCAGGCGCCCCACCCTGGCGTCACCACCATGTGGGCGGGGACGATCGGCCGCGCGGTCTGGCGCGCGACCGGCGGCGGCGCCGACCCCTCCGATCTCGTCGAGCAGCACGGCCTGCGATTGGCCCAGCGACGCGTGGTCGCGGTGGTGGCGTCCGCGTGCCTGGGTGTGGCGGCGGCGCTCGCGTGGAGCGTGTACGGCGGGTGGGTCGCGGTGCTGGCCGCGGGCTTCTGGGTCTATGACCCGTTCCTGATCGCGCACAGCCGCATCCTCGACACCGACGCGCTCGCCACGTCCTTCCTGCTCGTCGCCGTGCTCGGCGCGATCGCCGCCGCGCGTCAGCCCGGACGCCGCGGGTGGGACGCGGTCGCCGTCGCCGTCGCGCTGGCGGGCCTATCCAAGCTGCCCGGGTTTCTGGGCTTGGTGATCGCCGCGGGGCTGATGTCGTGGAGCGCCTGGACGCGCACGAACGGTGCGCCCCGCGAGCGCGCCCGCGTCCTGCTCGCCGAGGTGACGCCGCCCCTGCTCCGCATGACCAAGATCGTGGCGATCGTCGTCACCGCGCTGTGGCCCGCGGTGTGGGCTGACCCGCTGCAGGTGCTGTGGGGGATCGGCGCCGGCGCTGGGATGGCGTCGTCCTCGCACGAGCTGGGCAACTTCTTCCAGGGCCACAAGGTACACGACCCGGGCCCCATCTTCTACCCAATCGCCATCCTGTTCCGGCTCTCGCCCGTCACGACGATCGGCTTGGCGCTCGGTGCGTGGGGCTACGTGTCCAAGACGGGCTCGCGCACGAGACCGCCGATGAACGCGGCGCTCTTCCTCTTTCTGATCATCACCCTGATGGCCAAGAAGCTCGACCGCTACGCGCTGCCGCTCTTCCCGCTGCTCGACCTGGTCGCGGCGATCGGCTGGGCGGGCCTGGGCCGCATGATCGCCGCGCGCCTGTGGTGGGCCCCGACCGCCCCCCTCGCCGCCGCGGGCCTGGTCGCCGCCGCGGCCGTCGCGCCCTACTCCATCCACCCCTACGAGCTGAGCTGGTACAACCCGATGATGGGCGGCGAGGCCCAGGCCCAGAAGACCCTGCTCTTCGGCTGGGGCGAAGGCCTGGAGCAGGTCGGCGACTACCTGCGCCGCACCGACCCCGACTGCACCCACGTCGTCGCCGCCCGCGACGACACCTCGCTCGCGCCATTCATCTGCCAGACCGTCTACGGCACCGACCACTACAAGGCCGCCGACTACGTCGTGTTCTACGCCAACCAGCGCCAGCGCCACCAGAACGCGATCGCCTCCAACCTCTACTTCGGCAAGCAAGACCCCCTCTTCGTCGCCACCGCCCCCCACGGCACCCCGCTCGCCTGGCTCTTCAAGGGCCCCGGCGTGCCGCCCGAGCCCGAAGACACCGCGCAGTGCACGGCCTCCGACGACACCGACGTCCCCACGTCCGACCCGACGCCCCCGTACTACCGTCCGTCCCCAACCCCGTGAGTCGTCTGGTTCGAGGCCGCCGCCTGAAACGTCGAGGCCCCGGGCCGGGGCCGCTTCGGGGTCCGTTCGGCGCGCGGTGAGCGCGTCGAAGGGAGCCCCGAAGATCAGGCCCCGGCTCGAGGCCGGGACTTCCGTCGTCTGAGTCGAATCAGACGAGGAACAGCATCTCGCGGTACTTGGGCATCGGCCACGCCGCGTCCGTCACCAAGCCCTCGAGGGCGTCCACCGCGGCGCGGATGCGCTCGAACTGCGGGATGACGGTCTTGGCGCAGGCGTGGTCGTGGCCGTCGTGGCCAGCGGCCGTGGCCTTGTCGAACGCCACGTCGAGGTCGGCGCGGGCCGACTCGAGCTCGCTGATGAGACCGGCGATCTTGGTCAGGCGCGCCACGTCGGCGGACGTGTCGATCGTGAGGCCCTTCTCCTTGAGCGCGATGGCGGTGAGGACCGCCTCGCTGACGCGGGCGCGCTCGGCGATGGCCGCCGGGAGGACCATCTCGTCGGCGATGGCGCGGTACGCGTCCACCTCGATCGCGACGCTCTTCACGTAGTGCTCGGACAGCACGTTGTAGCGGGCCTCGAGCTCGACCGGCGTGAGGACGCCGTGCTTGGCGAAGACGGCCTTGACCGAGTCCGACTTGAGCTCGTCGAGCGCCTCGGGGGTCTTGCGGTGGTTCTTGAGACCACGCGCGGCGGCCTCGACAACCCACTCGGCCGAGTAGCCGTTGCCGTCGAAGCGGGCAGGCAGGGCCTCCTTGATGGCGCGCTGGATGGCCGCGAACGCGGCCTTCTCGCCGCCGCCGCCTTCCTTGATCCACGCCGTGATCTGAGCCATGCCTTCAGACACGATCGTGTTCATGACGGTCACGGGCCACGCGGGGTTCTGCGAGGAGCCGACCGCCCGGAACTCGAACTTGTTGCCGGTGAAGGCGACAGGGCTCGTGCGGTTGCGGTCCGTGCTGTCCTTGGCGACGTGCGGCAGGCTCGACACGCCGAGCTCCAGCATGGCCTGGGTCGGGTTCGCGGGGAGGTCCTTGCCGTCGGCGAGGGCGTCCGCGATGCGCGACAGCAGGTCACCCAGGAACACCGACATGATCGCCGGAGGGGCCTCGTTGGCGCCCAGGCGGAAGTCGTTGCCGAAGGTGGCGACGGACGCGCGCAGCAGGCCGCCGTAGCGGTAGACACCGAGCATCACGGCGCCCATGCAGGCGAGGAAGCGCAGGTTCTGCGAGGGGTTCTCGCCCGGCTCGAGCAGGTTCTCGGAGCCGACCGACATCGACCAGTTCGCGTGCTTGCCGCTGCCGTTGATGCCCGCGAAGGGCTTCTCGGCGAGGATGCACTTGAAGCCGTGGCGGATGGCCACGATGCGCATGACCTCCTGCACCAGCTGGTTGTGGTCGACCGAGACGTTGGCGATCTCGAAGATCGGGGCGGCCTCGTACTGGGACGGGGCGACCTCGTTGTGGCGGGTCTTGGCGGGGACGCCGAGCTTGTAGAGCTCGAGCTCCATCTCCTGCATGTAGGCCAGCACGCGGGCGCTGATCGACCCGAAGTAGTGGTCTTCCATGCTCTGGCCCTTGGGCGGGGGCGCGCCGACGATCGTGCGGCCGGCGATCGCCAGGTCAGGGCGGAGGTTCCAGTAGGCGCGGTCGATCAGGAAGTACTCCTGCTCGCAGCCCAGCGTGACGACGACCCGGGCCTTCTTCTGGCCGAGGGCCTCGAGCATGGCGCCGCCGGTCTTGTTGATGGCCTCCATGGAGCGCAGGAGCGGCGTCTTCTTGTCGAGCGCCTCACCCGTGTAGGAGACGAACGCCGACGGGATGCACAGCGTGCTGCCGTTCGGGCCTTCCATGATGAACATGGGAGAGGACGGGTCCCAGGCGCAGTAGCCGCGGGCCTCGAACGTGCTGCGCGTGCCACCCGAGGGGAACGACGAGGCGTCCGGCTCGGACTGGATGAGCGCGTCGCCACCGAAGCGCTCGACGGTCTGGCCCTGGTCGCCGTACGTGATGAACGCGTCGTGCTTCTCGGCGGTGGAGCCGGTCATCGGCTGGAACCAGTGGGTGTAGTGCGTACAGCCGCTGGCGATCGCCCACTCCTTGACGGCGTGCGCGACGACGTCGGCGTCCGCGCGCTCAAGGCGAGTGCCCTCTTCGATGCAGGCGCGGACGCGCTTGTAGACGGGCTTGGGGAGCTTGTCCGCCATGCGCGCCAGGCCGAACGTGTTCTGCCCGTAGAGCTGGGTGACGGTCAGCGGCTGGCCATCAGGGCCCACCGGGCGGGAGATGATGCGGGGCGAGCGGCTGTTGGCCACCGTCAAAGCGTCGAAGCGCGCGGACATGGAACCTCCTACAGGGGGCCGCTTGCTATTGGGCCGCCTGCACCCGCGCGAGCCGGATCTTGGGGGTCGCGATACAGGTCCAGCGATCTTGTCGCGTCGCGGGCCTATGATCCGCGGATCGGCCTTTTCGACGATTCTACTTTTTGACATCGTATATCGGCGAATGACGATGATTTCCTCCAACGTATACGAAGACGAGCTAGCCCTGCTGGCCGACGCGCTCGCTCACCCGGCGCGTGTACGGCTGGTTCGAAGCCTGATCTCAGGCGGGCCCGCCACCGCGGGTGCGCTGCACAAGAAGGTCCCGCTCGCCCAGGCGACGGTGTCGCAGCACCTGGCCAAGCTCCGGGAAGCGGGCGTGGTCACCAGCACACGTAGAGGCCGCGAGGTCATCTACCAGGTGTCACCTCAAGGCGTCCGTCGCCTCGCCACCCTGGTAAGCGGCTTGGCCGCGTCGTTGCCCGTCGCGGTCGCCGCCGTTCGGTAGGTCCCGGCCGACTCAGAGGCCCGACTTGGGGCCCGCGAGCGTCTGCTGCACCACCGACGGGAACTCGTCCCAGTCCTTGTCAGGCTGGGCGGACTCGATCAGCGTCACCAGGAAGACCGGCGAGCTGGCCACGTCCACCACGTCGACGTGCGGCGCGTAGCGCGTTCGGATCTCGGGCTTGTTGAACTCGTCGAGGTCGGTCAGCGCGCGGCGGACGGTGCCGCCGCGGTAGGTGCGCGCCCAGAGCCAGGTCGGGTCGTCCTTCATGAAGAAGCTGACCGGGACAAACTTGTCGTGGCCCGGGCTGCGGTCGTGGCGCGGCTTGCCAGGCCGGTGCGCCACCTCAGGAGTCACGATGCCGTACTGGTCGTAGATCTTGACGTCCGACGTGTAGCCCACCGCCCCGACCGCCCCGATCACCAAGCTGTCGCCGGGCGTCTCGACCTCGTGGAGCGCATGGCCGAGCAGCAGCCACTGCTTGGTGTTTCCCCACATGAAGCGCCACTGCTGGTACTCGGACTTGTAGCCCTCGGTGTTGAGCCGGACCTCGAAGCGCTTGCGCAGCTTGCGGGGCGCCAGGTCGGTGTCGAAGAGCGGCGCCGTGCCGACCGCCGTCAGCGCGATCAACGCCACCGACGCGGCCACCCCCAGCGGCCGCCACGCGCGGTCCGCCCACGCCACCATCAGGCCCGCGCACAGCGCGCCAAACGCCAGCCCCGGCACCAGCAGGCGCCCCATGGTCATAAAGTCGCCGCCGATCAGCGCCGAGTAGACGGGCGCGGCGAACGCCATCGCCACGATCGCCAGGCCCGTCGCGCGCGCCCGACCAATCGCGAACGGGGCGAGGAGCAGGTGGGCGAACGGGGTGGCGGCCGCCAGCCAGAACCCGACCACGTACAGCGAGCCGCGTTCCAGGTTGTCCCAACCCAGGTCCACCTTGGCGATGGCCGTGTTGGACACCCAGGTGTGGAAGTAGCCGAACCGAAGGATGTAGTAGACCGCGTACACGCCAAACGCGCGCACCAGCGCCCAGACCAGCGCCCGCGCGCCGTCCGCCCGCCTGCCGCGCTCCAACCCGCGCACGCCGAGCGCGAGCGCGCCAAGCACCGCCACCCAGGCGATGCCTTCCGTGCGGATCAGCGACAGCCCGACGGCAGGCCAGAGCCCGCGCTGACCGGCGTCCGGGTCGCGGTCGAGCACCCACGCGTCAAACACCACGAAGAGCAGGAACGCCGCGGGCATGGTCTCCAGCCCGCTCGTCCCCCACACGACGAACCCCGGCGAGAACGCAAGCGCGGCCGCAGCCAGCGACGCCACCCAGGACGGCATGTCGAGGCGATCGATGGCCGCACGCCAGAACCGGAGTAGGAAGGCCGCGCCCGCCGCCATCGACACGACCGGCATGCCCAGCGCGGGCGGCACGCGCACCAGCTCGAACGCCGACGCGATCAGCACCCACAGGAAGTTGCTGTAGCCCTCGACGGGCGGCGCCTCGTCCACGTTGAAGCGCAGGCCATGCCCCTGCGCCAGGTGCTGGGCGTATCGGAAGCTGATGTACGCGTCGTCACAGACGAACCAGAACGACCCGGCGGCCGCCAGCCAGCCAAGGACGACCAGGACAATCACGATCACGGCGAACCGATGTGCGCGCATGCGCCGCTGGTAGCGGGCCGAACGCAGGAGCGCCATTGTGCCCGCGCCGACCCGCGCGCCGCGACCCCCAGTCGCCCCCACAAGAACCGCACACGAATCCTCACCGCGTTCCAGCGGCGTTTCCGACGAAATCCCACATCTGGTGTTGAACCTCCGACACCACCCCCTATATCTAGGGGGTGTTGCCCCTCCGGCGTCACCTCCCCGACGCCTCGTTGCTACGTCCCTCCCTCCCCTTGTGTTCTGAAGTCCAGACGCGATTGCGTCGTGCAATCGGCGGCGGTCATCCGCTGTCCGCACGGTCCGCTACGCTCACTGGCGCCGCACCTTGATGGCCTGACCTCCGGAGTCTCCCGTGCTCGATGAAACGCCTCTGACCGCTGAAGCCCAGGCCCCCTACGCCGCGCCCACGCACCCGCTCATCACCTGGATGGCCCCGCTCATCGCGGACCTGCCGAGCGTCGACCCGGCCGGCCTGCTGCGCCGCGTGCTGGCGGCCGCCCGCGTCGACGCCGACCACGGCGCCCTGCGCGAGCTGCTCATCCACACGGCCGCAAGCCTCACGTTCGAAGAGCCCGAGTACAGCCAGCTGGCCGCTCGCGCGCTGGCCGAGGAGATCCACGAAGAAGTCGAAGCCCTCGGCGTCGACTCGTTCGCCGCCTCCATCCGGCTCGCGCATGACGTGGGCGTGGTGAACGCCCGCGTTCTCGCGTTCGTGACCGAGCACGCCGACGCGCTCGAGGCCGCCGTCCACGACGAGCGCGACCGCCTGTTCGAGTACTTCGGCCTCAAGACGCTCAAGGACCGCTACCTCCTGCGCCACCCCAAGCTCCGCAAGGTGGTGGAGACCCCGCAGCACTTCTTCCTGCGCGTGGCGATCGGCGTGTCCGACACCCTGACGGACTCGCTCGCCCTGTACGAGGCGTTCTCGCGCCACGAGTACCTGGCGTCGTCGCCCACGCTGTTCAACGCCGGCACCGCGCGCGAGCAGCTCTCGTCCTGCTTCCTGCTCGACTCGCCGGAAGACGACCTGTCCGGCATCTACAAGCGCTACGCCGACGTCGCGATGCTCTCCAAGTACGCGGGCGGCATCGGCCTGTCGTTCACCCGCGTCCGCGCCGAGGGCAGCCACATCAAGGGCACCAACGGCATGGCGAACGGCATCATCCCGTTCCTCAAGACGCTCGACGCGTCCGTGGCCGCGGTCAGCCAGGGCGGCAAGCGCAAGGGCGCCGCGTGTGTGTACCTGGAGCCCTGGCACGCCGACGTGGAAGCGTTCCTGGAGATGCGCGACAACACCGGCGACGAGGCGCGCCGCACGCACAACCTCAACCTCGCCAACTGGATCCCCGACCTGTTCATGCGTCGGGTTGAGTCCGGCGGGTCGTGGTCGCTGTTCGACCCTAAGCTGGTGCCCGAGCTGATCGACACCTACGGCGCGGAATTCGACGCCCTGTACGAGGCCGCCGAGCGCGAAGGCAAGGCCTCGCGTGAGGTCCCCGCGCGTGACCTGTACGCCCGCATGATGCGCACGCTCGCGCAGACGGGCAACGGCTGGATGTGCTTCAAGGACGCGTCCAACCGCGCCTGCAACCAGACCGCGCTGCCCGGCAAGGTGGTCCACCTCTCCAACCTGTGCACCGAGATCCTGGAGGTCACCGACCAGTCGGAGACCGCCGTGTGCAACCTGGGCTCGGTCAACCTGGCCAAGCACGTCAGCCGCGAGCGCGGCTTTGACTTCGCCAAGCTCGGCGAGACGGTGCGCCGCGCCGTGCGCCAGCTGGACCGCGTGATCGACCGCAATTTCTACCCGATCCCTGAGGCCCGCGCGTCCAACATGAAGTGGCGCCCGGTGGGCCTCGGCATGATGGGCCTGCAGGACGTGTTCTTCACGCTGCGTCTGGCGTTCGACAGCGACGAGGCCCGCGCGCTCTCCAAGCGCATCGCCGAGGCGATCTACTTCCACGCGCTCGACACCAGCAACGCGCTCGCCGGTGAGCTGGGCGCGCACGCGTCCTTCGCCGACACGCGCGCCGCGCGCGGTGAGCTGCAGTTCGACGCCTGGGGCGTCACGCCGTCGGCGGAATTCGACTGGGCTGATCTTCGCCGCCGCGTGCAGACCACGGGCCTTCGCAACAGCCTGCTGATCGCCATCGCCCCCACCGCCACCATCGCGTCGATCGTCGGCTGCTACGAGTGCATCGAGCCGCAGATCAGCAACGTGTTCAAGCGCGAGACGCTCTCCGGCGAGTTCCTCCAGGTCAACCGCTACCTGGTCGAGGACCTCAAGGGCTTGGGCCTGTGGAACTCCGAGACCCGCCAGGTGATCCGCGAGCAGTCCGGCAGCGTGCAGGGCCTGGCCGACGTCACGCCCGAGCTCAAGGCGATCTACCGGACCACGTGGGAGCTCTCGATGAAGTCGCTCATCGACCTCGCCGCAGACCGCGGTCCGTTCATCGACCAGTCGCAGTCGCTGAACCTGTTCCAGGAGCAGCCCAACATCGGGCGGCTGTCGTCCATGTACATGTACGCCTGGAAGCGTGGCATCAAGACGACGTACTACCTGCGCTCCCGCCCCGCGACGCGCATCGCGCAGGTCAGCACGCGCTCGGCGGAAGAGGCGGTGATGTGCTCGCTGGAGAACCCCGAGGCGTGCGAGGCCTGCCAATAGGCGCTCGTTCGGCGCGGACCTGAACGCCGCGCCATGCCTTGCGCGGCTCGCGCACCTGTCCCCTCTTCGATCCCACCTCCCGCTCAGGTCCCCCCATGCTGCTCGATCCCGGCCTCAACCTCACGCTCCGTCCCATGCGCTACCCGGAATTCTACGAGATGTACCGGGCGGGCATCCGCAACACGTGGACGGTGGAGGAGGTCGACTTCTCGCGCGACGTGATCGATCTCGCGCGCCGCTTCGGCCCCGCCGAGCGGCACCTCGTCCACCGCCTGGTCGCGTTCTTCGCCACCGGCGACTCCATCGTCGCCAACAACGTGGTGCTCAACCTCTACAAGCACATCAACGCGCCTGAGGCGCGGCTGTACCTGTCGCGTCAGCTGTACGAGGAGGCGCTGCACGTGCAGTTCTACCTCACGCTGCTCGACACCTACGTGCCGGACCCGAACGAGCGAAACCAGGCCTTCGCCGCCATCCACAACATCCCTTCGATCCAGAAGAAGGCGCTGTTCTGCATGAAGTGGATGGACTCGGTCCAGGAGATCGATCACCTCGACACGCCCGAGCGGCGCAAGCGCTTCCTGCTCAACCTGATCTGCTTCGCCACCTGCATCGAGGGCCTGTTCTTCTTCGCGGCGTTTGCGTACGTCTACTTCCTGCGCTCGCGCGGCCTGCTCGACGGTCTGGCGTCCGGCACCAACTGGGTGTTCCGCGACGAGTCCATGCACATGTCGTTCGCGCTCAAGGTGGTCCACGTCGTCAAGGACGAGCAGCCGGAGCTGTTCGACCAGGACCTCGCCGATCAGATCACCGAGATGCTCAAGGAGGCGGTGGACTGCGAGACCACCTTCGCCGAGGACGTGCTCTCTGGCGGCGTGCACGGCATGAGCCTGTCGGACATGCGCATGTACCTGGAGTACGTCGCGGACGTGCGCGCGCGCTCGCTGGGCCTGCCCACCATCTACGGCAGCAAGAACCCCTTCACCTTCCTGGAGCTGCAGGAGGTGCAGGAGCTGACGAACTTCTTCGAGCGCCGCGTCGCCGCCTACCAGGTGGCGGTGGACGGCGAGGTCGGGTTCGACGAGACGTTCTAGGCCGCGGTCGACGGCAAGGTCGGCTTCGACGAGACGTTCTAGAGCTCCGCGCGACGCGCGCCGAAGACACGCGGCGCGGCGCCACGCTCACAGCACGACGCGACGAAGCCTGAGCGCGTTGGCGATCACGCTGACCGACGACAGGCTCATCGCCGCGCTCGCGATCATCGGGCTCAACAGCAGGCCAAACCACGGGTAGAGCACGCCCGCGGCGAGCGGCACGCCCGCGGCGTTGTAGACGAAGGCGAAGAACAGGTTCTGCCGGATGTTGCGCATGACCGCGCGCGACAGGCGACGCGCCCGCGCGATGCCACGCAGGTCACCCTTCACCAGCGTGATCGCCGCCGACTGCATCGCCACGTCCGCTCCGGTGCCCATGGCGATGCCCACGTCCGCACGCGCGAGCGCCGGCGCGTCGTTGATGCCGTCACCCGCCATCGCGACCACGCGCCCCTCGGCCTGCAGCGCCGCCACGCGCGCGGCCTTCTGGTCCGGCAGCACGTCCGCCTCCACGCGGTCAATGCCCAGACGGCGCGCGACCGCCTCGGCCGTGACCCGGCTGTCGCCCGTGATCATCACGATCGTCAGCCCCTCCGCGCGCAGCTCCGCGAGCGCCTCGACGGTGGTTGACTTCACGGGGTCGGCCACGCCGAGCAGGCCCGCGACCTTGCCGTCGATCACCACGAACAGCACCGTCTGCCCGTCGGCGCGGAGCGCGTCGGCCCGCGCGTGCAGCGCGTCATCGCCCACCTTGAGCGCCTCGAGCAGGCGGCGGTTGCCCAGCGCCACGTCGCGCCCGTCCACCTGGCCCGACACGCCTATGCCCGCGCGCGATGTGAACCCCGTCGCGGTCGCGAGCGTGAGTCCGCGCGCGTCCGCACCCCGCACGATCGCCGCGGCCAGCGGGTGCTCGCTGCTGCGCTCCAACGACGCCGACAGGCGAACCAGCTCCGCCTCGTCAAAGTCGATCGCCTCGACCACACCCAGCGCGGGTCTGCCCTCGGTCAGCGTGCCCGTCTTGTCGACCACCAGGGTGTCGACCTTCTCCATGCGCTCCAGCGCGGCGGCGTCCTTGACCAGCACACCCGCCGACGCCCCGCGCCCCGCGCCCACCACGATCGAGATGGGCGTCGCGAGCCCGAGCGCGCACGGGCACGCGATGATCAACACGGCGACGGCATTGACCAGCGCCCACGCGAGCCGGGGCTCCGGACCGACCCACGCCCACACGGCGAAGGTCAACGCGGACGCGGCGATCACGCTCGGCACGAACCACGTGGACACCGCGTCGGCGAGCCGCTGGATCGGCGCCTGGCTGCGCTGCGCGTCCGACACCATCCGCACGATCTGCGAGAGGAGCGTGTCCTTGCCCACGTGCGTCGCGCGCATCACGAACGCGCCAGACTGGTTGAGCGTCGCGCCGGTCACGGGGTCGCCCACGGACTTGGAGACGGGCATCGCCTCGCCCGTGACCATCGACTCGTCGACGCGGCTGGATCCCTCCACCAGGTCGCCGTCCACCGGCACCTTCTCGCCGGGCCGAACTCGGAGCAGGTCACCCGGGACCACCGAATCAATCGGGACCTCCACGTCCTGATCGCCCTGAACGCGGTGCGCGGTCTTGGCCGCGAGTCCGAGGAGCGCGCGGATCGCGGAGCCCGCGCGGCTGCGCGCCCGAAGCTCCAGCACCTGCCCCATCAACACCAAGGTGGTGATCGCCGCCGCCGGCTCAAAGTAAAGTGCGACCGTGCCGTCCATGCCACGAAACGCCGGCGGAAACAGGCCCGGCGCCAGCGCGGCGACCACGCTGAACCCATAGGACACGCCCACGCCCATGCCGACCAGCGTGAACATGTTGGGCTGCCGGTGCTGAATCGACGCGGCGAAGCGCACGAAGAACGGCCAGCCGGCCCACAGCACCACCGGCGTCGCCAGCGCGAGCTGCACCCACACCAGCGGCCCCGCCCACGCGTGCAGCGGCATCGACGGCAGCATGTCCGACATGGTGATCGCCATCAGCGGGAGGGTCAGCACCAGCGCGACGACAAACCGCCGGGTCATGTCGACCAGCTCCGGGTTCACCTCCTCCTCCGCGACGATCTCCACAGGTTCAAGCGCCATGCCGCAGATCGGGCACGCGCCTGATCCCACCTGCCGCACGGCCGGGTGCATGGGGCACGTGTACTCCCGCGTGTCCGAGGCGGCGGCGCCGGGCAGAAGCGCGGGTTGCGGCGCGGGCGCAGCCGCGGGTGCCGGCGGCGGCGGCGGCGCGGGCGCCGCGCCGGGTGCGGGCGTCACGTACTTGCCTGGTTCGGCCTGGAACTTGACCAGACACCGCGGATTGCAGAAGTGGTAGGTCACGCCCAGATGCTCCGCGTGATGCGCCGACTTGAGCGGATCGACGGTCATCCCGCACACGGGGTCGACCACGGTCTGAGCGGCGACGGGCAGCGGCGATGGCGTTGACATGGGGTCCCCCGGAGGTTCAGCCATGCAATGGATAGGCCTGAAACCACAGGTTATCCGAAGGCTGCGACACCATGTCGCAATCGGAGACCTCATGCGCGCGCTCGTTCCCTTCGCCCTCGCTTTCGCCCTCAGCGCCTGCGGCACCTCCGGCTCCTCCACCGACGACACGGACGTCGCGGACACGGACGTCGTCCTCACATGCACCACCTTGCCCGAGGGCGTGTGGGTGATGACCGGCAACTGCTTCGGCATGACCATGAGCGGCACGCTCACGCTCGACGACACGGGCTGCGCGTTCACGTTCTCCGACTGGAACATGAGCATGGACGTGCCCAAGGGCGGCAAGGTCGCGGACGACACGATCACCTTCACCGGCGCCGGCTGGAAGGACTGCACGGGCACGGTGGCGGATGACGTCGTCACCGGCGGCTGCACCAACGGCTGCACCTACGAGATGTCGCCGCAGTAGTCCGCGCTTCCCGCGCGACGTGTGCGCGCTCAGGGCGCCGAGGACATCCACTCTGCCGACGTCTTCGCCACCCCGTCCTGCACGATGAGGCGGGGCGTTCGGAAGGCGCGGATGTCGACCAGCGGGTCGGCGTCGAGCACGATCAGGTCGGCGTCGAAACCGACCTCGACCTCGCCGAGCTCCTGCTCCAGGCCCAGCATTCGCGCGGGCGTGGCGGTGGCGGCGACGATCGCGTCCAACGGCGGAGGCCCGCGTCGACCATCCGCTCGAGCTCGTGGACGGCCGTCGGCCCGTGAAAGACCCAAGGGAACATCGGCCAGTTCGCCGAGTCCGTACCCAGCAGGATGGGCACGCCCGCGCGCTTGAGGATCTGCAGCTGGCGCTCCAGCTGAAGCAGGCGGAGATGCTGCGTCACCGGCAGGTAGGTGATGCCCCACACCACCGGGTACAGCATCGGGACGCCCGGCACGATCATCTTCACCAGGGCGTCGTGCATCAGGCGCAGCGGCTCAGCCGTGGTGCTGGTGGTGCAGGTCCTCCCCGTGCGCGTGGGCGTGGGTGCGCGGCAGGTGCGTGTGCGCGTGCGTGTGGACGACGCCAGGGGCCAAGCCCTCGTGGGTGTGGTCGTCGTGGTGGCCATCGTCGTGCCGGTGCGCGTGGGCGTGCGTCAGGGCGTCGTGGGTGTGCTCGTGGTCGTGCGACTCAGTGAGGTGCAGGACCACGCCGAACGCCATGCAGAGCCCGCCCGCGACGGTCAGGACGCCGCCGAGCGGATCGCCGAGCGCGACCGCGGTCAGCGCGCCGACGAACGGCGCGACCGCGAACACGGACCCAGTGCGGGCCGAGCCCAGCGTTCGCTGCGCGAGCAGGTACAGGCGCAGGCTCCCGCCATACCCCAGCGCCCCACACAGCAAGATGCCCGCGGCAGGGCCCACGGCGGGGAGTGACTCACCCACCGCGACCGCGACCAGCCCCGACGCCAGCGCCCCGAGCGAGCCCTTGGCCACGACCACCGACGCCGGATCCCGCTGCGCGAGCGGCCGGGAGAGCGTGTTGTCGAGCGCCCAGAAGAAAGTCGCGCCGACCACCGCGATCAGGCCGACGTCTACCGCCAGGCCCGCTGTCCCTCGGTCGAGCGCCAGCAGCGCGCCGCCCAGCGCGATGATCCCCGAGGCCGCCCACACCCGCGCGCCGACGCCCTCCTTGTGGACGGCCCAGCCCAAGGCCACCGTCAGCACCGACTCCAGGTTGAGCATCAGCGAGGCCGACGCGCCCGAGCTGTGCTTGAGGCCGACCGCCAGGAGCACCGGTGCTGCGAACGCGCCGAACAACGCGAGCAGCGCCACCCGAGGCAGATCTGCGCGCGTGACGCTCGCCTCGCGGTCGGCACCCCGCGTGACCGCCGCCAAGGCCGCCGCGCCCGCGTAGAGCAGCGCCGCCACCCCAAAGCTGCCCACGCCCCCACCCAACCGCTGGAGGATCGGCGGGGTCACGCCAAAGCTCACCGCGGCGCCCACCGCCAACAGCGTGCCGGCGACGATGGGGCCGCTCCAGGGCTGCGGGGTGGCCGGCTCGGACATGGTGCGGGGCTCCGGCATCCACGACCATCAGGTCGCGGGGACGACGTCACGCGGGCTCGCGATCGTCGGCGTGGCGCGGTAACCTGCGGTGCTGGGGTGGGCCGTGCGTGTCGCTTGGATGGGCATTTTGTTCGCGTGTGGGTGCTCGAACGGCGCCAAGTACGGCGTGCAACGCGACGACACGGACGCGGCCGCAGACACGGACGTCACCACCTCGGGCACGGCGGACACCGAGCTGGGATTCGACACCGACACGGGCACTGGCGCGCCGCAGGACACCGACGCGGGCCCTGACGCGTTCGCGGACCGCATCGTGTCGTTCACGGCGGGCGAGTTCGCCGGCTTTGGGCAGGACAAGCTGCCCAACATCGTGCTGGGCGCGCCCAACGGTCGCGGCCCGAGCGGGGGCTCCCTGGACGTGCTGAGCCTGGGCAAGCAAGGCGAGATCGTCCTCGCGTTCGACGACATCGCGCTCGTCGATGGCGAAGGCCCGGACCTGCTCGTCTTCGAGAACGCCTTCCCCGGCTGGATCGAGACGGGTGAGGTGTCGGTCAGCGACGACGGCACCACCTGGTTCACCTTCCCCTGCGACCCGGCGGACGCCGCGGGCGGGTACCCGGGCTGCGCCGGAGTGCACGCGGTGCTCAGCAGCCGCACCAACGGCGTCGATCCGCTCGACCCTGCGGCGGCGGGCGGCGACGCGTTCGACCTTTCGGACCTGGGCCTGGCGCACGCGCGCTACGTGCGCGTCCGCGACACCGGCCACAATGATCTGAACGGGCTGGGCTACGTGGGCAACACGGGCGGCTTTGACCTGGACGCCGTGGCGGCTCGCAACGGCGAGGCCCTCACGCCCTGACCGTCAGCGGTCGTGCTGGGCGCGGGTGACCGACCCGCGGGTGTTCACGCCGCGGATGACGCGCGACAGCAGCTCAGCGGCGTCAAAGCTGTGGTAGTACGCCGGCGCGTCCGGGTGCTCGATCGACGACGTGCCGACGACGTTGAACTTCCAGCCCTCGGCCGCGGCGCGCGCCGACAGCTTGCCCAGGCGCTCCCACGCGGGCGCGCTCATCACCGGGTGCGCGCACGCCACCGTGATGTCCTTGGCGCCGTGCGACTTGAGCTCCTCGACCGCGGCGACCACGCTGCCCGCGGTGTCGACGATGTCGTCGACGAGCAACACGTCGCTGCCGTTCACTTCGCCGATCAGCGTGCTGTTCACGACGCGGTTGGCGGTGCTGTAGTCGCGCACCTTGGAGAGCACGGCCAGGCGGGACGAGAGCGTCTCGGCGTAGTGGCGCGCGCGCTCGGCGCCGCCGACGTCCGGCGAGGCGACGACGTCGCCCGCCAGCCCGCGGCGCTTGAGCCACGGCGCGATCGACCCGTACAGGTAGAGGTTCTCCAGGCGGCACTGCGCCGGATTGAACATGCCCCCGATCGCCTCGTTGTGGATCTCCAGCGCGATCACACGCTTGGCGCCTGCGTCCTGCAAGCAGCGCGCGAACAGGCCGGCCGAGATGCCCTCGCGGACGCGATCCTTGCGCTTGTCCTGGCGCGCGCCTGGGAAGTACGGCACCACGGCGGTGACGTACTGGGCGTCCGCGAGCGAGGCCGCCTCGACCGCGTGCAGCAGCATGACGAAGCGATCGTAGGTGCTGCGCGCGTCGCCCGGCGCGATCACGTTCTGAAAGATGTAGAGGTCCGACCCGCGCACGTTCGCGCCGATCTCGAACTTGCCCTCGCCGCAGGCGAACCAGGTCTCCTTGGCCGGGACCAGATCCAGGTTCATGTGAGACGCGACGCGCTTGGCGAGCGACTCAGCCGGCGCGCAGGCCAGCATCTGCAGCGGCGCGCGTGCGCTCCCATTTCCGGTTGCGGGCTGCGTGGACTGGGGCATCGCTCACCTCGGCGTGCGGCCCCCTAATGCGCCCTGCCCGTGCGGTCAGGTCGACATCCGCCGTGCCTTGGCGTAGATCGGCGCCCCTGGACCGGACCGCCGCGATGATCGACCTCCTCGGCACCCCACGTGAAGCGCTCGTCCGCGAGCTGGTTGCGGTCGGCGTGCGTCCGGCGCGCGCCGCGCAGCTGTTCCGCGTGCTCCACCGCTCGCGCGGCGTCACCGACCTCACCCCGGACCTCACAGGGCTGGAAGGCAAGGCCGTGCTGGCGACCGCCGAGCTGACCGAGTCGCACCGCACGGACGACGGCACCGAGAAGCTGGTGTTCACGTTGGCCGACGGCGCGCGGATCGAGTCGGTCCTGGTTCCGATGAAGCTCGACCGCACCACGCTGTGCGTGTCGACGCAGGTCGGCTGCGCGATGGCCTGCTCGTTCTGCGCCACTGGCACGCTCGGCCTCAAGCGCTCGCTCACCGCGGGCGAGATCCTCGCGCAGATCCACGCCGCGCGCGACCACGCTACGGCGCAAGGGCGTGCGGTCGGCCGCTTGGTGTTCATGGGCATGGGGGAGCCGCTCCACCACTACGACGCCACCCGCGACGCGCTGCACGTGCTCCTCGACCGCCTGGGCGCGGGCTTCGGGTCCAAGTCGATCATGGTGTCGACCGTGGGGCTGGTGCCCAAGATGCGCCGCTTCTCCGAGGACTTCGGGGGCCGCGTCGGGCTGGCGCTGAGCCTGCACGCGGGCACCGACGCCACGCGCCTTCGCATCATCCCGACCGCTCGCGCCACGCCGCTCGCCGACATTCGCGCAGCGCTGCTCGACCACCCGCTCCCCGGCAGCCGCTACCTCATGCTGGAGTACGTGGTGCTGCCCGGCGTGAACGACACCGACGAAGAGCTCGACGGGGTCGCGGCCTTCGTCGACGGCCTGTACGCGGTGGTGAACCTCATCCCGTTCAACCCCTTCGCCGGGGCCGAATTCCGAACCCCCACCAGCGACGAAGTGTGGGCGGTACACCAGGGCCTTCGCGATCGCGGCGTTCCGGCGTGGATCCGCTGGCCCCGCGGACGGGGCGCGCACGGCGCGTGCGGCCAGCTCGCCCTGCAGAGCCCAGAAGAGACGGTCTGAACTGGATTGGGTCGCGCACTCTGCGTGCGCTGCGATAGAGTGCTGACTTGGAAGGTTCGATGCGGCGCGTCCTCCCAGCCCTGCTCCTGCTGGGCTCATGCTCCAAGCTCCCCTCGGTCGACGGCGACACCAGCGCGCCGGTCGACACCGACGCCTCGCAGGTCGACACCGACCCGCACACCGACGTGGCCGACACCTCGGTGGAGAACACCTTCACGGTGAAGATCGTCGACCAGCCGCTGGAGATGGTCGTGGGTGACACGACCGGGCTGGTGAAGGGTCGCGTCACGTCCGACGCGTGGATCGGCGCGGACTACATCGCCACCTGGACGAGCAGCCGCGACGGCGACGTCGGCACCATGACGATCGCGGACGACGGCACGTTTGAGTGGAACCCGTCGGTGCTCGCCGCGGGCCACCACAAGCTCACCCTGACCGTCACCGCACCCACGGGCGAGGCGCACAGCGCCGACATCCTGCTCGACGTGTGTTCGTTCGAGCCCACCGAGCACTTCGACACGGGGCTGCCCGCCGGCTGGCGCGCGTACGGCGACGCCGGTTGGGACCCGGGCGGCTGGCTTGAGGTCACGGGCAACTACCAGTCACGCGCCGGCTCGCTGTACAAGGTCGACCGCAAGGTGGACCCAGGCGACTTCCGCCTGGAGTTCCGCATCGCCACCGGCGGCGGCATCAACAGCGGCGCGGACGGCTACACCGTCAACGTGGTGAACGTGCCCGACGTCCCCGCGCTGACCGCGTACGTCAACAGCGCCGCGAACGGCGGCTGCTTGGGCTACGGCATCTCGGCAGCGTGCATCTCCGGCTCCACCCTCACGGTGGACGCGTTCCACGTCGAGTTCGACACCTGGTACAACGGCGAGTTCTCGGACCCGTTCTCCGGCAACCACGTCGAGATCACCTTCGACGGCCACCCGGAGATCCACCCGCAGGGTCTGGCGGCGTCCGTGCCCACGCTGGAGGACCTGCAGTGGCGCGACATCGTGGTGGAGGCGCAGGGCACGCAGGTGACGGTCACCATGAACAACACCGTGATCATCCAGCGCAACATCCCCGGCTTCTCGTTCGACGGCGGCTACATCGGCGTGTCGGGCAGCACCGGCTGGGCGTCGAACTACCACCGCTTCGACGACCTGCGGATCCTCGATCGCTGCGATGTCCCGCCGTAGGATGGGCCGCTAGGGCCGATCGACCGGCCCGTTGAAGGAGCAGCGCGCGCGACGCGCTCCCCAAACGAGCGCGTCCCGTGCACGACCAAGGCCGGGCACGGGACGCGGGCGTCGGTGCGCCTCGACAACGCTAGCGCAGGTAGATCTCGTAGGTGCCCGAGTGCCACGTCTCGGCCGCGCTACCGATGGCGCCCTTCCAGCCCGCGTAGGCCTCCATCGCACCGTTGCCGATGTGGTGGTTGCTGCTGCTGGAGTAGTCGCCGTTGGCGAAGGACCAGATGGTGCCGAGCTGACCCTGTCCGCGCCAGGAGTCGCCCCAGTTGTTGAGGTCAGCCAGGCTGTCCGTGAACGCCATGTACGACACGTCGTTGTTCGCGCTGGTGTTCACGCCGCACATCATGAAGTACTGGAGCGGCGCCTCGGACCCGTCGGCGGCACGCTTGATGGTGAGGTCACCCGCGTAGCTCGACGCGCTGAAGTACGACGTGTGCCCCACGGTGCGGAGGTAGTTGAAGACGTTGTCGTCGCCCGGCGCGGGCGTCTCGTCACGGCAGGTCTCGAGCATCTCAAGCACGGTCAGCTGACCCGAGTCGACCTTGAAGGCCGCATACCTGCCCGCCTGAGGACCCGAGACCGCGCGGATCATCAGATCGCCGTACTTCCGCAGGGCGCCAAACGCCTGGTACACGCCCTCGGTCGCGCGCGCGGACGCGAACGTGGTGACGATCTGGTGCGTGTCCTGGCCGAAGTTCACGTTGGCGCCCGTGGTGCGCATCACGCGCGTCCAGCCGCCGCCGTCGAAGGTCTGGTCGCAGTAGACCTCGTAGGGGGGCGCCGATCCGGCCGAGCCGTCATCGTCCACGCCAAAGTAGCCGCTGACGGTCTCTCCGAGCGAGCGAAGGGACTTGCAGTTCGCCCGCACGCCCACGCCCGCAGACGTGACCGCCGACGCCGAGATGGCGCTGTTCGCGTCGCCGTCCGTCGCGTAGGCCTGGCAGAAGATCACCGCGCTCGCGTCCACCGCGCTCGCCGGCAGCGTGCTGACCGTGCCGACGGTGCTCGCCGCGCCCGAGTTCACGCCGTCGACCGTCCAGACGAACACGTAGCTGAGGGAGTCGCCGTCCGCGTCCACCGAAGGGTTGGCGACCGAGCAGACCACCGAGTCCACCTGCGGCACCGGGCGCGACGGCGTGATCGACACCGTCGGCGGGGTGGGCGCGCTGTTCTCGATGAGCGCGGTGTAGGTCTGCGCGCCGTCGCCCTCGACGAAGCCGTCGTGCGGGTAGACCCACGCGTAGACCGAGTCGCCGCGGCTGAAGTGGGTCCCGGCCAGCGACCCGTTCGCGCCGTTCTGCACCGGCACGCCGTTCACGTACCAGACCCAGCGCAGCGTGACCGCGTCCGCGTCCGCGTCGAGGTAGTCCGCCAGACCGAGGATCGTGTCGTTCGTCTTGGCCGGGTTCGGCGTGAGCGACGGCGCGCCGATGATCGTCGGCGGCGTGTTCGCCACCGTCGACACCGCGCTCTCGTAGGGCAGGGACGCCACAAGGCCATCCGACAGCACCACGCGCACCTGGACCGTGTCCCCGCGCGTGAAGTGCGTTCCGTTGAGCTGCGTCTCCGTGCTGACCTCAAGGCCGTTCACCAGCCAGACGTAGTCGGCGGTGACGATGTCTTCGTCCGCGTCACTCTGCCCGATCAGGTTGGCGTGGAGGAGCGAGTCCTCATGCACCGGATCGTCCGACAGCAGCACGGCCGTCAGGGTCGGCACCGCGTTGACGACGGTCGTCGGCGCGGAGACGATCATGCTGCCGTAGGCTTCGCCGTCCGAGGGCGAGCCCTTGCAGAGGAGCACGTCGCCGCGATGGTAGAACAGCGGGCTCATCGGCGTACCGCCGGGGCCAGACACGCCGCTGATCTCCCAGCCGTACGCCACGCTGACCGAGTCGCCGTCCGCGTCGAGGACGCCGTTCGCCGCGCACATCGCCGGGTCGGCGCGCGACACGGGCACGGAGATCTCGACCGTGCCGATCGTCGGCAGCGAGTTCAGCACGACGACAGCCTGGGAGCTGATCGTCAGGCCGTTCGACACACCGTCCGACGGTGTCAGGCTGGCCAACACGCTCTGGTGCTTGCGCGCGATGCCCGCGGTCAGCGTCGACGTGGTCGCGCCGGGAGAGACCGAGCCGTCGATCTTCCAGGCCCAGGTGAGCGTGGTCGTGTCGACCGGATCGGGGTCGACCACGGTGTAGGTCGCGGTCAGGTTGTTGAGCACGGAGGGGGTGGTCGGACCGACCGCAAGCGCCGTCACGCGCGGCACGGTGTTGACCGCTACGCCCGTGTCGGTGGGGAACGAGGCCGTCGTCGAGCCGTCGTTCAGATCGAGCACGGCGCGGATGGTGTCGCCCTTGTTGAAGTTCACACCCGTGAGCTGCGGCCCGGTGAGGACCAGCACGTCATTCACGAACCAGCGAATGGAGCTGGTGACGGTGTCGCCATCCGGATCCGAGATGCCCGCCTGGAACAGCGTCACCGTGTCCGCCTCACGCGGCGAGGTGTTCGACAGTCCGACGCCGACGATCGTCGGGGCGGCGTTCTGCACCACGCTGGGCGCGCTCTCCACCGGCGTGCCGTAGGCCTTGCCGTCATAGGGCGTGACCTCGCAGAGGATCGTGTCGCCGCGACGGTAGAGCAGGCCGTTGATCGACTGGTTCACCGAGCGCGAGACGCCGTTGACCTTCCACTTGTACTGGTAGCCCTCCGGGTCACCGTCGATGTCATTCCAGCCCGACGCCGTGCAGGACGGGGTGCTCGTCTCCACGATCGGGCTGGGTGAGATGGTCACGCCGGTGATGGTCGGCGCCGCGTTTCCGATGGTGATCGAGCCGGAGCTGGTCGGGGTGCTGGTGTCCTGGCCGTCGTCGGCCGTCACCACCACGCGTACCACCGACCCGTTGGCGAACGGACCCGGCGCGAGCGTGCCGGTCGCGCCGCTCTGCACCACCGTACCGTTGACGTACCAGTCGTAGGTCAGGGTCAGGGCGTCCGTGTCGGCGTCCGAGGAGACGACATTGGCCACCAACGTGTTCGCCTGGGTGGGGCTGGTGGGTCCAATGCCGACCGACAGCACCTGGGGCACCGAGTTGAGCACCGTCACGGCGCTCGTGGTGATCGGCGTGCCGGGCGTGATGCCATCGGTGGGCGTGACGACGGCCTTCACGGTGTCGCCGCGGGCAAAGCCCGTCGTGAGCCCGGAGCCCGTGGTGTAGAACACGTCGTTGATGTACCAGTCAACCAGCAGCGACACGGTGTCGCCGTCCACGTCGGCGGTGGCGCCGGCGTTGATCACGAGCAGAGAGCCGCGGGTGGGCGCGGGGTCCGAGATGCCCGCCGACGCCAGGGTGGGCGGCGTGTTCGCGATGATCACCGGGTCGCTTGGGACGCTGGGGCTGGCGCCGCCCGCGTCTCGCGCGATCGCCGAGCAGATCACGCCGTCGCCGCGCCGGAACGCGGAGCCGCTCAGCGTCGCGGCCGTGCCCGCGACGGTGCCGTTCACGCGCCACTCGATCGAGGTGGTGGTGGAGTCACCGTCCACGTCGGCCACACCGTTGACGGTGCAGGTCAGCAGCGAGGTCTCGGTCGGGATGGCCGGCGAGATCACGACCGACCCGATGGTCGGGGGCGTGTTCTTCACGGTGACCGGGCCCGCCGTGGCCGTGGCCGTGCCGCCGTGGCCGTCCGACACCGACACGTCGACCGAGATGACGTCCGCGCGCGCGAGGCCGCTGGCCGGGAAGGTCGCGGTGGTGACACCCGGCACCGCGGCGCCGTTCACCGTCCAGGTGTAGCTCGGGGTCAGCGTGTCCCCGTCGGTGTCCACGGCCACGAGCGACGTGACCAGCGTGTCCTGGGTGGACGGCGTGCTGGGCGACACGGTGAACGACGTGATCGTCGGCGCGGTGTTCGCCACGATCAGCTCGTTGGAGAGGACGGCGGTGCCGGTGAGCGAGCCGTCCGTGGGCGACACGCGGGCCTGGATGCGCTGACCCACGCGGAACTTGGTCGGGGAGAGCGACGGGCCCTGTGCGACCAGGCTGCCCTCGACGAGCCAGTCGGTGAGGAACGTGACGGTGTCGCCGTCCACGTCTGCGGCGCCGGTCGGCGTGAACGTGATGGTGTCGCCGGTGTGCGGGGTCGCCGGCGCGATCGTGACCGACGCGAGCGTCGGCTTGGTGTTGGCGATCGCCACCGAGCCGCTCGACACGGGCGCGCCGGCCGAGGTGCCATCCGAAGGGGTCACCGTGCAGCGCACCGAGTCGCCGCGGCGGAACGAGGTGCCGGTGAGCGTGGCGGTGGTGGCCGAGATGGTCACGTCGCTGACGGCCCACGCGTACGTGTACACGGCCGCGTCGCCGTCGGCGTCGTTGTAGCCGGACGGCGCGCAGATCAGCGTGGTGAGCTCGCTGGCGCTGGACGGACTGAGCGACACGCCGCCGAGCACGGGAGGCGTGTTGGAGACCGTGTACGGGCCCGCGGTGCGGGGGAGGCCGTTCTCGAAGCCGTCGTTCGGCGTGGCGTTGACTTCGACGCTGTTGCCCTTCGCGAACTTGGAGCCGTCGAGCCGGTTGGACAGCCCGTCCTGCACGATGACGTTGTTCACGCGCCAGCGGTAGGTAAACGCGACGTTGTGCCCGTCCAGATCCGATCCGGTCGCGGTGGCGGTCAGCGTGTCGTCCGTCCGGAACGGGACGGGCGTGAGCACGAGCGAGTCCGCCGTCGGCTTGTGGTTGCCGACCACGGCGGTGTTGGACGAGACCGGCGCGCCCAGGTCGAAGCCGTCCGAGGGCGTGACCTGCACAAGCACGCGATCACCGGGCGAGAACCCGCCCGCGAGCGTGGCGCGGGTGCCGTCCGGCGAGGGCACGGGGAGGCCGCGGACGTACCACTGGTACGTGTAGGTGATGGGCGCGTCGCCGTCGGCGTCGAACGGGCTGTTGATCCGCACCGACAGCGTGTCCGACAGCGCCGGCGCCAAGCTGCTCAGGGTGGCGGAGGCGATCGTAGGCGGCGTGTTCGCGATGATCACGGTGTTGGACGTCTGGGGGGCGCCCTCCAGCTCGCCGTCGAACGGGACGGCGATGCAGCCGACGGTCTGGCCCTTGCCGAAGCCGCCGCCGAAGGTGCGCGCGGTCTGACCGGCGACGACGGAGCCGTCCACGGTCCAGGCGGTGTGGTAGTCCTCCATGTCGCTGTCCGCGTCCAGCCAGCCGCTGGGCGAGCAGGTGAACACCGTGGCCATCTGCGCGACGTTGGGCGTCATCTCCACTGAGTCGAGCGTGGGCGCCGTGTCGAGGATGATGACGTGCTCGGACTCGTACGGGATGCTGGGCGTCTCGCCGTCCGTCGCGACCACCGTGAACCAGACCTCATCGCCCTTGTCGAACTTGGTGCCGTTGAGGGTGAACCCGGTGGAGCCGACGAGGGGCGTCGTGGGGTCGTTCACGTACCAAGCGTACGTCTTCCGGGTGACGGTGTCGCCGTCGGGATCGACGGCGTTCACGGTGGCGGTCAGGGTGGAGTTGGTGGTCGGGTCGGTCGGCGAGATCGTCGCGTCGCCTTCCGCCACCACCGGCGCGGAGTTGAGGATGGTCACCGTGTCGGAGGCGGGCGGTCCGTCCTCGAAGCCGTCGTTCGGGACGATCGTGACCGTCCACTCCTGGCCCTTCTCCAGCGAGGAGGCAGGTACGGTGAAGTCGTCCAGCGTGATCGGGATGACGGTGGCGCCCACCTTGTAGGACCACGAGTAGGTGTAGGAGACCATGTCCCCGTCAGGGTCGGTCGCCGACTGGAGGGCGATCAGATCGTCGCCGCTGGTGGGCGCGTCCGGCGTCAGGTCGATCGTGGCGGCGGGCGGCGTGTTCACGATGGTCGCGCAGGACGACACGGGGCCCGCGGTCAGGTCACCCTTGGCGACCACCACGTTGGCGCACCACACGTCACCGCGGGCCGTGCGCGCGGCGGGCACCGTCTCGGCGCGCAGGTCCGTCTGCGCGGCGCCGTTGACGGTCCACGCCCAGGTGTACGTGGCGCCGTCGACGGGGTTGGTCACCGACGCCAGCAGGTCGTCGGCCGTCCCTGGCGCGTCCGGGCTGACGACCACCACCGGGTCGAGCAGCGTGTCCGGATCGTTCACGTCCGTGTCCGCGTCCGTATCGTGGACGCCGGTGTCCTTTCCCCCGCTCCCGTTCGTGCAGGCGGACAGGAGGAGAGGCAGAGAAAACAGCATGTACAAAGGCTTGCGCAGCATCGTGACTCGTGGGTTCGTGGCCAAGATCGACAGCCTACCCCATGCGGCCCCCGCATGGTCAATAGGGTGCCTCTCCAACGTCACTCTGCCATGGATCCGCGGTTCTCGCCTATGAAATTGGCGCGCCGATCAGCCGGGCGGGGCGAGCACGCCGAGCGCCACGAGCGCGATCGCGTGGATCCACGCCGACGACACCACGCCGATCCAAGCCTCGCGGTCCGACCGGCGCCGCGCCAAGAAGCCCGCCAGCGCGTGCACCACCAGCACCCCGGCCAGGTAGGCCCAGGTGGCCTCGTAGGCCAGGCCGTTCGCCCGCACGGTCAGCGCGATCACGTTGATGCCGGCTTCCTGACCCGACGTCATGACCTCGTTCAGCCACGCCCACACGCCCACCACCGCCAGCGCGCTCAGCGTCAGCAGCGCGGCGATCACGGCGTGGCGTCGGCGCAGCATGGTCCCCACATCCCCCTCCGCGCGCCCGACTAACCGCCGTGCGCGCGCGGCGGGGCCGGATACGTCGTCGGCTTGAGGACATCCATGCCCCACGCCCCCGTCCGCTACGTCGTCCGCGCCGCCAACCCGGCCGCCCACCTGTTCTCGGTCGAACTGACCGTCGAGTCGCCCGACCCGGCCGGTCAGCTGCTGCGCCTGCCCGCCTGGATCCCCGGGTCCTACATGATCCGCGAATTCGCCAAGAACATCATCCGTATCTCCGCGTCGGACGCGCGCGGCCCGGTCGCCCTCACCAAGCTCGACAAGGACAGCTGGCAGGCCGCCCCGGCGTCCGGTCCGCTCGTCGTGGTCTACGAGGTCTACGCGTGGGACCTGTCCGTCCGCACCGCGCACCTTGACCAGACCCACGGCTTCTTCAACGGGACCAGCCTGTTCCTGGCGGCCGTGGGCCAGGAGTCCGGGCCGCACGACGTCACGGTAGAGCCACCCGCCGACCGCACCTGCGCCGACTGGGAGGTCGCCACCACCCTGCCCCGGCTCGACGGCGCGCCGTGGGGCTTTGGCCGCTTCCAGGGGGCCGACTACGACGCCCTCCTCGACCACCCGTTCGAGCTGGGCACGTTCACCCGCTTCACGTTCACCGCGTGCGGCGTGCCCCACCACGTCGCGATCACCGGCCGCCATCGGACGGACGCCGCCCGCCTGTCGGTCGACCTGACCCGCATCTGCGAGGCCCAGTCCACGCTGTTCGGCGACCGCCCGCCGTTCGACCAGTACCTGTTCCTCGTGATGGCCGTGGGCGAGGGCTACGGCGGCCTGGAGCACCGCGACTCCACCGCGCTCATCTGCCGCCGCGACGACCTGCCCTTGCAGGGCGTGGGCGAGGTGACCGAGGGCTACCGCGACTTCTTGGGCCTGTGCAGCCACGAGTACTTCCACGCCTGGAACGTCAAGCGCATCAAGCCGCGCGCGTTCGTGCCCTACGACCTGCGGCGCGAGGGCCACACCACGCTGCTGTGGGCGTTCGAGGGCCTCACCTCGTACTTTGACGACGTGGGCGTGCTGCGCGCCGGCTGCATCGACCTGGACGGCTACCTGGAGCTGCTCGGGCGCACCGCCACGGCCGTGTGGCGCACCTCCGGTCGACGCAAGCAGTCGCTCGCCGACAGCTCGTTTGATGCCTGGACCAAGTACTATCGGCAGGACGAGAACAGCCCCAACGCCATCGCCAGCTACTACCAGAAGGGCGCGCTGGTCGGCTTGGCGCTCGACCTCACCATGCGGCGCGCGAGCGGCGACAAGGTCGGCCTGGACGACCTGATGCGCGGGCTGTGGGCCCGTTACGGCGACGGCTCCGGCGTGCCCGAGGACGGCGTCGAGGCGCTCGCCAACGACCTAGCCGGGGCCGACCTCACCGGGTTCTTCGACGCCGTGATCCGCGGCACGCAGGACCCGGACCTGGCCAACCTCGTCGGCGACCTGGGCCTGAAGATGTTCACCCGGCCGTCAAACGGCGACCTGGACCGCGGCGGCCGCGCGGGCGGCGCCTCCAAGGGCCTGGCCACGCCGGGCGACCTGGGCGTCACCGTGGTCCGCGGCGGCGACGGCGCGCGCCTCAAGCACGTGCATGACGGCGGCGCCGCGCAGGCCGCAGGGCTGTCGGCGGACGACGTGATCCTGGCGATCGACGGGCTCAAGGTCGGTGGGAACGACCTGACCGCGCGCGTCCAGAGCTACCCGGTCGGCGCCGCGATCACCGTGCACGCGTTCCGCCGCGACGAGCTGAGCACCTTTCTGGTCAAGCTCCAGCCGCGCGCCGAGTCCACCGTCTGGTTTGAGGTCGACGCGCTCGCGTCCGCCGAGGCCATCGCCCGCCGCGACCGCTGGATCCGCGGCCGCGCCTAGGCGCCCCGCACCCGATGGAGCCGCGCTGACCGCCGCTGCCCTGCCCCGCGCGCGCCGCGCCGCCCTCGCCGGGCTGGTGCTCGCGGCGCTCGGCGCGTCGACGGACGCGCACGCCGGCGTGTTCGACGACCCACCCGACGGCGCCCAGGTCAGGCTCGTCTCGTCCGCTGAGGGCGAGCTGCACTTCACGGTCAACGACGTGGCCGTGGTGCTGGCGCGCTCGCCCGGGCCCGACGAGCACGCGCCGGAGCCCACGTGCCGCGCGAACGGCTACGACCTGCGCGCCCCGCGCGACCTGGACCCGGTCGTGCACCAGGCCGTCGAGCGGGCCTGTGCGTCGCTGCGGGCGCGCGCGCCGATCGACGTGCCCGTGCCCAAGCCCTCGCCGTGGGGCCCGCCGTCCGACGAGATGGTCGGCATGCTGCGCGCGCTGGCGGTAGCGTGGTTCGCGCTGACGCTGTGGGCGCTGCCGCGCCGGGTGGAGCCTTGGGCGTGGGGCCTGTTCGCGCTCGCCGTGCGCTTCGTCGTCGCGCCGCCGCACATCCTGATGAGCGTGGGCTACCCGTACGGCGCGCTGATGACCTACGCGGGCACCGAGTCCCCCAGCTTGCTGTACGGCGCGGGCTGGAACGCAGTCCTTGATGTGCTCCGGCCGCTGTTTGGCCCGCACCCCGACCAGCTCCACCTGATCCACGGGCTGCTGTCGGCGTGGGTCGCGCCCTGCCTGTGGTCGGTGGCGACGCACGCCGGGGCCACGCCGCGGGTGGCGCGGGTCACCGCCTTGCTCGCGGCCACGCTGCCGCTGGCGGTCGCGCTGGGCACCACCGAGACCCTGTTCGTGCTGATCGCAGCACTTCACGCCACGGCGCTGCTCGGCCTCTCCCGGGGCGACCGCGTCGGTGCCGCGCTCGTCGCGGTGTCGGCGGGCCTGCTGGCGAACGTCCGGCCTGACCAGGGCGTGGTCGTGCTGACCCTGCTGGTCGCGCTGGCGTTGACTCGGCGCTGGGGCGCGCTGCTGCTGGCGCTCGGACCGGTCGCCGCCCGGGGCTGGGAGCTGGCGCACGCGCCGCCAGGGCTGCTGCCGGTCAGCGAGCTCGAGCAGCTGGCGACGATCGGCAACCCGCTGTTCGGCCGAGGCAGCTCCATCGTCGTGTTTGACCCGACGCTCACCCCCTTCTGGCTGGTGCCGGTCGCAGCGTTCGGCGCGTGGCGCCTCATCCGAAGGCCGCGCACACGGAGCCTCGGGCTGGCCGCGATCGCGCTGTTGTTGGCAGGCACCGCACCCTATGTGGGCCTGCACCGCTACACCGACACGTCCCGCTTCCAGCTCCCGACGATGGTGACGTGGGCGCTGCTGGCAGGGCTCGCGTGGGAGCCGATCGCCGCGCGCTCCATGGCCGTGCGCGCCGCGGCCACCACCGTGGCGCTGCTCGGGCTGGGCCTGGCGAGCGGACCCTTCAGCCCGCCGCTCGCCCACGCCGTCGAGCACACCTTCGCGCGCGCCCAGCTCTGCGCGCTGCCCGTCGGGGCGCGCGTCCGCTACGACCGTGCGCGCGACCCGTTCAACACGATGTCGCACTACTTCGCCGCCGTCTGCCACGTGACGCTGACCGCGTGGGGGAACGACGAGCCCCTGCAGGTCGGAGACCGCGTGTGGCGTGGCGTGGGCGACCGGTGGCACGGCGAGCGCCCGGCCACCACCTGCACCCTGCGCGCGGACAAGATCATCGAGACGCCACCGTGGGACGGCGGGCTCGAAGATCTAGGTCAAACACCGTTGCCTATCGGCCTGTTCACGGTGACGGCCTGCCCGTAGGCGGGTTCACCGGCGCGGCGGGCGCAGCGGGAGCCGGATGCGCGGCGGGAGCCGAAGGCGCGGCGGGAGCCGGCGGCGCCGCGGGCTCGGCCGGCGGCGACGCGGCGGGATCGACAGGAACCGGCGGCGGCACGACCTCCGGCGCGGTCGCCACCGGGGGCTCCACCGCCAGCTGCGCCGCCGTGAGCACCACCAGCGGCTGCGGCAACAGGGAGAACGCCGCGGTCGCCGAGCCCAGCATCCTCCCGTCCGGCCCGCTCACGGTGGCGCTGCAGTGGCCCGCCCACCCGGCGGGCACGGTCACGGGCACGAAGGGCCCGGTCCCCACCCCGGACGTGGCCGAGAGCAAGAGCGAGACGTGCTGATCGGGCGGTCCCCCGTCGTCGCAGTCCACGTCCACCACCACCTGCCACGTGCCCGCAGACGGCACCCGCAGGGGCAGCGCGACCACGTAGGAGCCCGCCGGGAGATCGGTGGTCTTCAACGGGTCGAGCGCTTGCTCGCAGGTGCTCGACCCGGCGCACCAGAGCAGCGGCCAGTTGCCGCGCGGACCCAGGCCGCGGCGCAGCGCCATGCGGTCCCCGGTCAGGCGTTCGGCCTCGTAGGCCGTCAGGCGGTCACCGCCCGCGGGCACGACCACCTTGGCGTCGGCTTCGGCGCAGGCCGGGGCGCACTCAGCCTCGCCGCATGTGGGCGGCGCGTCGGTGCCGGGCGCGCCTGCAGCGCACGCGACACAGAGCATGGGAAGCATCCAACGCACCACGCAGCCTCCAGGCGTCATCCCAGATGTCCTAATCCGGCGACGCCCGGACGCGAAGTCAGCGAAGCTCGGTCCGCATGGCGCGGAGGCGCGCGACGCGCTCCTCCATGGGCGGGTGGGTGCTGAACAGCTTGCCCATGCCGCCCGCGAAGTTGTTCGCGATGTAGTGGGTCGACGGCGTGCCGGTCTCCATGGGGTGGCGCGCGCCGCCGAAGGCGATGCGCTCCAGGGCGTCGGCGAGGCCCTGCGGGTCGCCGGTGATGTCCGCCGCCGCGGCATCGGCGCCGTACTCGCGGGTCCGCGAGATGGCCAAGTGGATCATCGTCGCGGTCAAGGGCGCGAGGATCATGACCAGCATGCCCACCAGGGGGCTACCGCGATCGTCGTCACGGCGACCGCCCAAGCCAAACCAGAAGGCCATGCGAGCGAGGCTGCTGATCGCCGACGCCACCGTGGCGGCGACCGCGCTGATCAGCGTGTCGCGGTTCTTGATGTGACCGAGCTCGTGGGCGAGCACGCCGCGGATCTGGCGACGATCGAGGGTCTGCAGCAGGCCCGCGGTCACAGCGACCACGCCGCGCGCCGGCGAGCGACCGGTGGCGAACGCGTTCGGGCTGAGCTCGTGGGGCACCAGGAACACGCGAGGCTTGGGGATCCCGGCGCGCTGCGCGAGGTCGGCGACGTCATCTTCCAGCCAGCGCAGGCGAGGGTCTTCGATCGGCACGGCGCCCGATGTCGCGAGCACGATTCTGTCGGAGAAGAACCAGGTGCCGAAATTCATCAGCGTCGACACCACGAGCATGAGCAGCATGCCCTGGGCGCCGCCGAGCGCATAGCCGGCGGCCATGAGCAGTCCACCGAGCGAAGCGAGCAGGAAGGTGGTCTTAAGCGCGTTGAACATGGTCCTCTCGAGGGTTGAGCGTGCGCGGGGGCGAGATGCCTGCGCACGGTTCATCGTAGACACCTCTATCGGCCCCGCAAGCGGACCGATGGTCGCGACCTGTCAGCGATCCGACGGCGCAAGGGGCGGCGGCGCGACTCCGCCGACGGGCGCGGGCGAGCCCTCCGGCGCCCGCGGGGCCGTCGACACCGGGTACAGCCCGACCGTCCGATCCGCGCCGACCGCCGTCTCAAAGATGCTGCCGGCGTTGCGGGCGTCCGGCACCACACTCCAAAGCGGCGGGCCCGCCTGCTCCAGCGCCGCCGCGCACGCGGGGTCGATCCACTCTGGGCCCACGCCGTCCACGGTGATGCGCGCGGTCGTCGCCAGTCGCGACACGTCCAGGTAGCGCCAGCGAACCTCCCGATCTCCGGCGAGCCCGAGCGATCCGCGCGCGGACAGGAGCACGCGACCGCAGTCCGGGGTGCGCGCGAACACGACACGCGCCTTGGGGTCCACCTGTCCCGCGCGCCACGCGGTCAGCGACGCCGTCTCCCAGGCCGGGCCCAGGTGGTGCTCCAGCCGTGCGCGATCCGGCTTGATCGACAGGTGCGTCGCGGCCGCGGGTGCGTCGGCGTCGGCCAGCCACACGACCGTCGTTCCCTCGGGCACTCGCGCGCGGATCGCCTCCACCAGATCCCAGTACGCGGCCTTGGCGTCGCGGGCCGTCATCCAGGGCCGCTCATAGACCACGCCGCTCGCCAACAAGCCGCCGACGACGAACGAGCCCGCCATCCCCCCCAGCCGCGCGACGATCGCGTCCAGCGCGGGCGCCGCGAGCGCGGCCAGCAACGGGACCGTGGACAGGCCGGTGCGCACAAACGTCGACAGGCAGTCGACCTGCGGCAGGTAGATCCACAGCGCGATCAGCAGCGACAGCCCGAGCGCGACGACTCGCCGCGGCGACGTCCGCGCCGAGATCCCCGCGCCCAGCGCCACCAGCGCGCCCACCCAAGGCGCGACCAGCGACGGATCGAAGGCAGCGTGCAGCTGCCACGTGCGCTGCAGTGGTCCACCCTGCGCGCGCAGGGCGAGCGCGTACGCCGCGACGCCGCCAACCAGCGCGAGCAGACCCACCGCGCCGAGCGCGCGTCGTGTGCCGGACGACGGCAGCAGCGTCTCCCACCGCGCGCGAGGCCACGGGTGCGCCGCGACCAGCACGAGCGCCAGCGCCGCCAACAGCACCAGCCGCGGGTCGGCCATCGGATCGAGCGCGGTCCGGCGCAGGTCGGACGGCGGCGGCGACGCCACGATCTCCAGCAGGCGCGGCGTGAGCAGCCCCACCGCGGTGACGACGATCGCCCACGCGCGCCCGTCGGTGAGCGCCGCGCGGAGTCGATCCGGCCTGCGCACCGCAGCGCCCAGCAACACCCACACCGGCAGGAGCAGCAGCAGCTCCGCGCGCGTCTGCATCGCGAGCACGGACGGGGGGACCGCGAGCGCCAGCGCGGCCATCGACCCCGTCCGAAGCCACGCCTCCACCAGCGCCAGCGCGAAGCAGGTCCAGGCGACCGTCGGGACGTACATGTCCTCGCTCGCGGAGAGCCGGAGAACGATCGGCAGCGAGGCCGCGAACGCGACGCCGAGCAGCGCCGGGCGCGCCTTGCCCCACAAGCCGAACAGCCACGCGAACAGCGCGACCAGCCCCACCGCCGTCACGCCCTGCGAGAGCGTGAACACGCTGACGCGCCCGCCAAACATCGAGAAGAGCGGCTGGAAGAGCGCGTAGTAGCCGTGCCCGTGCAGCAGCCCGAGCGCCGCCACCGCAGGCGGCGTCCCCTGCTCGACGTCCGCGATGCGATCGAACCCGTGCTGGTTGCTGTGCCACACGCCGCCGATCCCCATCCACCGGACGAAGCCGACCTGCGCGACGATCATCGCGACCAGCGCCGACCACGCGCCCGCGCCCACGCCGCCGAGCCAACCGGCCAGCTCGGGCGCCAGGCCGACCATCGCCGCGAGCCACGCGACGATCACGCCCTCGGCGAGCGCGCTCTCGACCTGGGCGCGCACGGGGATCTTCACGGTCTTCGGCGCGACAAAGGGCGGCGGCGCAGGCCAGCTGTCCTGCCGCGCCGTGATCGCCGCCACCATCGGCCGGATCAGCGTGTCGGGGAGCGTCGACGCGGTGGGGTCGTCCGCCACCAACGTGACGTGCCCGACGCGCGCGAGGATCGGCCGCTCCGTGTTCGACCAGTCTACCCAACGCACCGCGCGGTGGACGTCGCCCCGGCTCAGCTCGACGCGCACCTCGAACGGCGTGCGTCGCACGTCGTCCACCGTCCAGCCGTCGAGGGTGTCGCCCGCCCGCACCGGCACCGCCCACGTCGTCGTCGGCGCGACCCGGACGAACACCCCCGCCAACCCCACCAGGAGCACGAGCACGCCCAGCAGGCGGGCCAAGCGGCGACGGAGGTTCGACGGGTGCATCGGTCGGGGAGCTCTCGGTTGACCCGTAGCACGCGGCCTGCACCCGGGCCGACCGAGCCCCCGCGCCACGGTTCGTCACCGTCTTGGCGCGGCACGGGCGGTCGACCTACATGCCGCCCCCCCCGGACGGTGGAGGTGTGCTTGACTCTCCCTCACGTCATCGTGGTCGGCGGCGGCTTTGGCGGGCTCGCGGCCATCCACGCGCTCCGGCACGCGCCCGTGCGCATCACGCTGATCGACAAGCGCAACCACCACCTGTTCCAGCCGCTGCTGTACCAGGTGGCGACCGCGTCGCTCGCGCCGTCCGACATCGCCGAGCCTCTGCGCGTGATCTTGGCCAAGCAGCCCAACGTGGACGTGCTCCTGGCCGAGGTCACCGCGGTCGACACGGACCGCAAGGTGATCACCGCCGACGGCCGCGAGCTGGCCTACGACCACTTGATCGTCGCGACCGGCGCGCGCGGCTCGTACTTTGGGCACGACGCCTGGGCCGCGCACGCGCCGGGCCTCAAGACCATCGGCGACGCGCTGGCGATCCGCCGCAAGATCTTGATGGCCTTCGAGCGCGCCGACCTGCTGAACGAGCCGCGTGAGCGCGCCAAGCAGCTCACGTTCGTCGTGATCGGCGGCGGACCGACCGGCGTGGAGATGGCCGGCGCCATCCGCGAGATCGCGCTCGCGTCGGTCCCCACCGACTTCCGTCACATCCACCCGCGCGACGTGCGCGTCATCCTGGTCGAGGCAGGCCAGGACCTGCTCCCCCCTTTCCCCGCCGACCTCCGGGCCAGCGCGCGCAAGCAGCTGGAGGGCCTCGGCGTCGAGGTGCGCACCGGCGTGCCCGTCCGCGACATCCAGGCGGGCGTGGTGGTCTTGGGCGAGGAGCGCATCGAGGCCGCGACGATCGTGTGGGCGGCGGGCGTCCGTGGCTCCGCGCTCGGCGCCGCGCTCGGTGCGCCGCTCGACCGATCGGGCCGCGTGATCGTCGAGCCGGACTGCTCCATCCCGGGCCACCCTGAGGTCCGCGTCATCGGCGATCTGGCGAACTACGCGCACGGTCGAGAGGCGCCGCTGCCGGGCGTGGCGCCGGTCGCGATCACCATGGGCCAGTACGTCGCGCAGGCCATCCTGGACGACCTCGCCGGCAAGCCGCACCGCAAGTTCCGCTACCTGGACAAGGGTAGCCTCGCGACCGTCGGCTACAGCCTCGCGGTCGCGGCCATCGGCAAGGTCCACCTCTCGGGCGTGGTCGCGTGGCTGATCTGGGTGTTCGTCCACTTGATGACGTTGGTCGGCCACCGAAACCGCGTCGTGGTGTTCGTGAAGTGGGCGTGGGCGTGGGCGGTGTCGGATCGCTCCAGCCGGCTGCTCTGGCAGGACGAAGCCGAGCGCGACGGGGCGAGTGGAAGCTGACCCAGAAAGCACAAAACCGCCGAGCCTCGTGAGAGGACCGGCGGTTGTGTAGGTCCGCGATGGCTGCCCGCCCGAGGGCAGTCAGCCCGCGAGTCGGACTACTTGGAGACGCGCTCGCGCAGGGTCTTGCCCGGCTTGAAGTACGCGTACTTCTTGGCGGTGATCTTGATCACGGCGCCCGTGGAGGGGTTGCGGCCCTGGCGGGCGGCGCGCTTCTTGGAGCCGAAGGTGCCGAAGCCGGGGATGGTGACCTTGCCGCCGCCATCGAGCTCGGAGGCGACGATGCCCTCGCCCTTCTTCGCGGAGAAGATCAGGTCGAGGATCTCGAGAGCCTTGGCCTGGGAGAGGCCGCCCTTCTTAGCCAGCTTTTGCGCGAACTCGGTCTTGTTCATCGGGTCCTCCGTATGGCTTGCCCCGCGGTTCGTCCGACGGGGAATGGCCAGGACGTTGAGACACTAGCGCATTTCACCGCGTTGGAAACCCCCTACAATGCCGCCGCCGCGCGGATCGTAGGGCAACGACCGGTCCGGATTTCCGGCCTTCCGATCGAAAGTGTTCGAAGAACCGGCATCTTGCGAATCCTGGCCGTGCAGGCTGAATCGCGTGGAGGTGCTCACGAAAAATCGAACAAAGTGCCGGGCGTGTGCCTTGATGGGCGCATCTGCCGCAATTCCTCACCCGTTCGGGTAGGTCGAAATGCCCCGGACACGCCGTCGAGAACGGGCCCGAGTCGGCGAGGGACGACCCCACAATCGGACCCAACAACGCTTAGTAGACGCGCTCGGTGCCCAAGCCGGTCTCCGGCCACGCCCAGGTCCGCTCGATCCGCCACGGCGGCCCGTCGACCAGATCGAGCACGACTACCGACGTCGCGTCGGTCCCTTCCCAGCGCGCGGTCACACGGAGCATGGGCGGGTGGCCCGGCTCGGCGAGCGGCGCCGGGTCGTCCGGCAGCTGGGTGACGTGCACCGACGCGCCAAGCTCGTCCCGGTTGCGGGCCTGACCGGCCTCGAACGCGATCAGGTTGGTGGACGCGCGGTACCCGTCGGTCGTGAAGTCGCGCCAGGCGTGCTCGGTGTCACCCGCGTTGAGCGCGGCGACGTACGGGGCGAGCAGCTCGCGATCGATCACCGAGGGCGCCGCACGGGAAGCGCCGATCCCGCAGGCCGACACCAGGGCCGCCGCCATCAGCGGCACCCTGCGGCCGAGGCCGACAAACAGACGCTCTCTAGACAATTGATCTGCCCCCACGCACGTAGGAATCGCCACCCACCTCCACCTGGGCTAGCATCGCGTCGTGCTGTTCAACAGTTACGAGTTCCTGTTCGTCTTTCTGCCGGTCACGCTGGCGGTTCACCAATGGGTGATCCGTCGCTGGGGCGGGCGCGCCGCCATGGGCTGGCTCGCGGCCATGTCGCTGGTCTTCTACGGCTGGTGGTATCCGCCCTACCTGGTGCTCCTGCTCGCCTCGACGGCCGGCAACTACGTGTTCGGGCGCTGGGTCTCGTCGGACCTCCGCAGCCCCGAGGCGCGCCTGCGCCTGCTCAAGCTGGGCGTCGCGCTCAACCTGTTCTTCTTGGGCTTCTACAAGTACACGGGCTTCCTCGATCACAGCATCGAGACGCTGCTCGGCTACGATCTGATGCTGCCGCAGTACGCGCTGCCGCTCGGCATCTCGTTCTTCACCTTCACGCAGATCGCCTACCTGGTGGACGCGTACCGCGGGCTGACCCGCGCGCACGACTCGCTCGACTACGTGCTGTTCGTCACCTTCTTCCCGCATTTGATCGCGGGCCCCATCGTGCACCACGGCGAGATGCTGCCGCAGTTCCACGCGGCGCGTAAGCCGACGTCGGTCGACCGCGCGGTGGGCTTCACCATGCTGGCCGTCGGCATGGCCAAGAAGGTGCTGATCGCCGACTGGATGGCGGTCCACGCCGACAAGTACTTCGGGATGATCCACGCGGGTCACACGCCCACCATGGTCGGCGCCTGGACGGGCGTGCTCGCCTACCACTTCCAGATCTACTTCGACTTCTCCGGCTACTCCGACATGGCGGTCGGTCTGGCGCGGATGTTCGGCATCGTCTTCCCGCTGAACTTCGACGCGCCCTACCGCGCCAACAACATGATCGACTTCTGGCGCCGCTGGCACGTCACGCTCGGCCGCTTCCTGCGCGACTACCTGTACATCGCGCTGGGCGGCAGCCGGAACGGCACCTTCTGGCGCTACGCCAATCTGTTCCTCACCATGGTGCTGGGCGGCCTGTGGCACGGCGCGGGCTGGGGCTTCGTGGCGTGGGGCGCGGCCAACGGCCTGTTCCTCTTGATCAACCACGGGTGGCGCAAGCTGCGCGGCGGCGAGGGCCAGGGACGCGCGGCGGTGGTCTCCGGGCGACTCCTCACCACCCTCGCGTGGATGATCGGCTTCATCTTCTTCCGCTCGCTCACCCTCGGGGACGCCGGCGTGATGTTCCGCACCATGACCGGCCTGTCCCACACCGGGATCGGCACGATGGAGCAGAACCTGCCGCTGGCCTTCCTGGCGGCGTTCGCGCTCACCCAGTTGGCGCCCACCTCGCAGCGCTGGCTCGAGAAGTACCAGTCGGTGCTGGTGCAGGGCACGGACCGCCTGCACTGGCGCCCGTCGCTCACCTGGAGCCCCACGCAGCGCTGGGCCGTGATCATCGGCCTGCTCTTCTTCGCGTGCATCCCGGTGATCGAGCGCGCCAGCCCCTTCATCTACTGGGCGTTCTGATGGAACCGACGCTCGCCGACTTCCGCAAGTACTTCCGCACCGCGGTGCTGACGTCGGTGCTCGCCACCACGCTGATGGCCAGCTTCAACGTCTACATCGACCCGTACGGCATCTTCCGCCACATGCATCTGCCCAACATGGGCTACGCGCCGCTCACCTGGTCGCGCGTGGCGGCGGCAGAGCGCATGCGCGGCAAGTGCGACATCGCCTTCCTGGGCTCCAGTCGCGTGGTGTTTGGCTTTGGCACCGACATGCCCAACTGGGGCAAGTGGCGCCTGTGCAACGGCGCGCTCGGCGGCACTAGCATCGCCGAGCAGAAGACGGTGGTCGACTTCATCACCACCAAGACGAAGCTCAAGGGCATCCTGCTCTTCGTCGACCTGCACATGTTCCACGACGGCCGCATGTACAACCACGACTGGGCCCAGTCGCGGCTGAACCCGGAGCGCAACCGCCTGAACTACCTGGCGTGGGGCCTCACCAGCCTCGACGCCATCGAGTGGTCCACCAAGCTGCGCGGCATCTGGCTGCCCATCTTCGACAAGCCCAAGCCCGAGCACACGTCGTCCATGGAGACGCGCGGCATGGTCAAGACCACGCTGCTTCGCGCGAACATGTACCGGCTCTTTGAGGGCCCGGACAAGACGCGCGCGCTGTTCGTGGAGATCCTCGACGAGGCGCAGGCCGCGGGCCTCAAGGTGATGGTCGCCATCCCGGCGGAGCACGCGCTCCAGATCGAGATGCTCAAGACGTCGAACCTGTGGGACGTGAACAAGGAGTGGAAGCGCTTCCTCACGCAGGAGACGTTCAAGCGCGGCATCCCGCTGTGGGACTTCGAGACCTACCACAGCCCGGCCAAGTCCCCGCTCCCCATGCTGCCCACGGACAAGCCGACGCCCTGGTGGTCGGACCTGTCGCACCAGTCCAAGCTGTTGGGCGACAACACCCTGGAGCGCATCCAGGAGTCGGTCGCCGGCAAGTCGGGCACCTTTGAGCCCAACTTCGGCGTGGTCCTCACGCCCGACACCATCGAGGCCGACCTGGCCCAGATGGACACCGACCGCCTGGCGTGGCGCGCCGCCAACCCTGGCCAGATCGCCGCCTACGAGCAGATCCTCGCGCACATCGGCCAGATCGACCCCTCTGTGTGGGCCGACCTGGAGTCCAATGGCACCCTGTCTGAGGACGGCATCGTCCGACGCGGACACGGTGAGGGCGGCGCCGAGATCGATCTGGGCGACGAGGGCGACGTCGAGTTCTAGGCTTCAACCCTAGAATGATGAGGCAGGAAGCCCACCGACGCCCGAGCGCCGGCGTGGGCGGGGCTACGGCCAATGTCGCTCGCCCTGCCAGCGCGCTACATTTTCGTTACCAGTTCGACTGATTCCTACGTATCGGTAGCCACGCCAAACCTAAGCGGTGGACGATCGGCGTTGCATCGTTCGGACGCATTGGCACGGGTGGTGGAGAGATGGAGCCGCCCCGGTCGGACTTCCGTCCGGGAAACCCACGCGGATGTCGCCGCCGCATTCGGAGGTCCCCGAACATGTCGTACTCCAGGCTCGCCTTGGTGCTCGTACTCCCCCTCGCCATCCAGACAACCGCCCGCGCCGAGGAGCCCACGCCCGCCGCCGAGCTCACCACTGTGGCGACCGTCGCACCCGTGGTCGCACCCGTGGTCGAAGCCGTCGTCGCCGAAGACGACGGGGACGAGGCCGCAGAGGAGGAGGCGCCCGCCGCAGGGTCCATGTGGGTCGGCAGCATCGGCTTCGTGGGCACGAACGCCTACATCTTCCGCGGCATCAACCAGCAGACCACGGGCGCGATCTTCCAGCCCTGGGGCGAGCTGGGCCTGAACCTGTACTCGGGCGACACGGGCCTCACCGGCCTGTCGCTCGCGGTCGGCACCTGGGCCAGCCTCCACCTGGATCCGGATGCCGCTGGCGCCGCAGGCCCCAAGCGCCACTACGAGACCGACTACTACGTCGCCCTGCGCTCCACGTTCGCGGGCGCGGTCGGCCTGCAGGCCATGTACGCCGGCTACACCAGCCCGAACGGCAAGTTCGGCACGGTGCATGAGTTCGACGTCATCCTCAACGTCGCGGACGGCGCCTGGGTGTCGGAGAAGACCAATGGCGTCTTCACCGGCGTGAACCCCAAGATCGTCGCCGCGTTTGAGCTGTCCGGCCAGGCCGACGGCGGCACCGGCGAGGGCATCTACGTCGAGCCGTCGATCTACCCGTCCGTCACCGCCGTCTCGTCCGACAAGGCCACGCTCGGCTTCGCCGTGCCGGTGATCGTCGGTCTGTCCGCGTCCAAGTACTACGAGTCCGCGGGCGTCGACAGCGCGTTCGGCTACCTCGAGACCGGCCTCGACGCGTCGCTTGCGCTGGGCTTCATCCCCGCGCAGGCCGGCGCCTGGTCGGTGGTCGGCGGCTTCCACGCCATCGTCCACGGCCCGAACACGACCGTCGACAAGGGCACCGACCTGATGGGTCGTGCCGGTCTCGCCGTCGGGTTCTAGGCCAAGCCAGCCCCGGTCGCGCCGCCGAGATAGCGGCGCGACATCGGAGGCGAGCATGACTCAGGACATGCGCGGCAAGCGCGTGGTGATCACCGGCGCGAACAGCGGGCTCGGCTTTGAGTCGGTCCGCGCGCTCGCGGCCGCGGGCGCCACGGTGATCATGGCCTGCCGCAACGCGCAGAAGGCGCAGGCGGCGGTCGACAAGGTCCTCGCGGAGACGCCCGGCGCCGACGTGTCGGTGCGCACGCTGGACCTGGCGAGCCTAGCTTCCATCAAGGCGTTCGCCGATGGTATGAAGGCGGACTTCACGTCGATCGACGTGCTGCTCAACAACGCGGGCCTGATGGCCATCCCGCGCACGCTCACCGCCGACGGGTTTGAGATGCAGCTGGGCACCAACCACCTCGGCCACTTCGCCCTCACCGGGCAGCTGCTCGGGCTGCTGGAGGCGTCGCCTGCCCCGCGCGTCGTGAACGTCGCGTCCACCGCGCACCGGATGGGCAAGTTCGACTTCGACGACCTGATGGGCGAGCGCCACTACGGCGCGTGGTCGGCCTACGGGCAGAGCAAGCTCGCCAACCTGGCGTTTACCTACGAGCTGGAGCGCCGCCTGCGGGCCGCCGGCAAGCGCACGATCGTCCTCGCGGCTCACCCTGGCTACGCGTCGACCGAGCTGCAGGGCGTGGCCCCTAAGATGGAGGGCTCCGCGTTCAAGGGCTGGATCATGAACCTGGGCAACAACCTGCTCGGCCAGTCCGCCGCGCGCGGCGCCATCCCGCAGCTCCACGCCGTCACCTCGCCCGACGTGAAGGGCGGCGAGTACTACGGTCCGGACGGGCTGATGGAGATGTGGGGCGCGGCCGCCAAGCGCTGCACGCCGACCGCCGCCGCCCTCGACAAGGCGTCGCACACGCGCCTGTGGGACATGAGCGTCGGGCTCACCGGCGTGGACTTCGGCGGACTCTGATCGCGCGGTCGGCGGGCCCTCGCGCCCGCGCGGCCACCCATGGTAGGCGGGTGAGCATGAGCCACAACCTCGACCCCATCCTGCGCGCCTGGGACTGGCCCACGCCGCCGCGCGCCACGCCGCTCACCAGCGGCCTGATCAACGCGTCCTGGCGTGTGGACGGCGACCACGGCCCGCTGGGTGCGCTGCAGCGCCTGAACACCCGCATCTTCAAGCCGTCCGTGCATGAAGACATCGACGCGGTGACGGCGCACCTGGCGGCCAAGGGCCTGCCCACGCCCCGGCTGGTCCGGACGCGCGCGGGCGGCCTGTGGCACGAGGACGACGGCGGCGTCTGGCGCGTGCTGACCTGGCTCGGCGCGCGCACGGTCGACGCGATCACCCACCCTGATGAGGCGCGGTCCGCCGGGGCGCTCGTCGCGCGCTTCCACGGCGCGGTCGCCGATCTGGACTGGACCTTCCAGCACGTCCGGCCCGGCCCGCACGACACAAACCGCCACGCCGCCACGCTCGCCGCCGCGCTGGACGCGCACCGCGACCACGCGCTCTACGACGCCGTGGCGCCGCTCGCCCAGGGCCTGCTCGAGCGCTGGCGCGTCCTCGCCCCACAGATCCCCGACCTGCCGCTGCGCGTCATCCACGGCGATCTGAAGATCAGCAACGTCCGCTTCGATGGCCACGACGCGCTCACGCTCATCGACCTCGACACGCTCGCCCGCGACACGCTCGGCGCCGAGCTGGGCGACGCGATGCGCAGCTGGTGCGGCACCGCCGGCGAGGACGTCGCCCAGGCCGCGTTCGACCTCGACATCTTCGAGGCCGCCATGCGCGGCTACGCGAGCGCCGCCGCCGCCTGGGGCCCCACCGACGACGAGTGGGCTGCCGTCGTCACGTCCACCGAGCGCATCGCCACCGAGCTCGCCATGCGCTTCGCCGCGGACGCGCTCAACGAGTCCTACTTCGGCTGGGACAAGGCCCGCTTCGCCCGCGCAGGCGACCACAACCTGCTGCGCGCCCGCGGCCAGGCTAGCTTGGCCGACGCCGTCTCCACCGCCCGCGCCGACGCCGAGCGACGCTTGGTCGCCGCGCGCACGCGCCACTGACCCGGAGCCCCCATGTCTGACCCCGCCGCCACCGCCCGAGTCCGCGAGAACATGGTCGCCTACGGCTTTCCCGCCAAGCTGCTCCCCGACGTGATCGCCGCCAACACGCTGGACGAGAAGACCGGCGCCTTCACCGTCACGCTCGACCGCGACGTGACGGCCGAGGTGCACGGCCACAAGGTGATCTACAGCAAGCAGATCCGCGGCACGATCGCCAAGGGCAAGATCACCAACCTGACTGGCGTCAACGTGAAGGTGCTGCTGATCAAGCCCGCCATCACCGAGATCCGCGCCTCGGACGACAAGTCCAAGGTGAGCTTCAGCGTGGCGGGCCTGGTGCAGGCCGTGCCCTGGAGCGCCTTCGCGTGACGCGTGCGCTCGCGAGGGCCACGTTCGCGCGTGGCCCCGCGACGCCGCAGGTCAGGTCTCGATCGCCGCGTACCCATCGGTGACCAGGTTGTCGTCCTCGCCCCACGACGGGAGCGTGACGCCGACCGCGCGCAGCACCGACAGGATGACGTGCGACGTGCTCTCCCCGCCCGCGCTGCGGACGTGGATGTCGTTCAACAGGCGCCCGTTCGCGCTGCCCGCGATCAGCAGAGGGTAGTCCTCCAAGCTGTGCAGACGACCCAGGGACACCTCGGACGTGGCCAGCCACGCGCAGTGATCGAGCACGGTGCCGTCGCCCTCGGCGATGTTCGCGCAGGCCGCCAACGTGTCGGAGAAGCACTCCATCACGTGCTTCACGATCGCGTGGACCTCGGGCTGATCGCCGGGCTCGTCGTGCGTGAGCTGATGGTGGCCCATGGGCGCGTCGGGGAACAGGACGTCGTTCACCGGGTGCGTGAGGAAGTTGCTGACCACGCGCGTCTGATCGCAGGCCCAGGCCATGGCGACCAGCTCGGACATGACGCGGTTCTTCTCGCGCAGCTGCGCGCGGCCTTCCAGGTCCGGGTACTCGGGCGCAGGCTCCGTGGGCATGGTGCAGGCAGCCAGATCGGGCGGGTCCTGCTCCAGCCGCGACAGGCGAAGCTCGAGCGCGCGCACGCCGTAGAGGTGCTGCTCCAGGCGACGCTGATCGGCGATGCCCAGGCGGGCGCGGATGCGGGCGCTGTCCTCGCCCACCGCGTCCAGCACGGAGCGACGCAGCGCCCACGCAGGGTCGATGATCGGCGTGTCGCCGGGCAAGGTGAACCCGGCGCCGAACAGCCGCTGGAAGAGCGCGTACGGCGACTCCTCCGCGGGGTTGAGCGCGTACGGACCGCCGTAGGACAAGCCGCCCCCGGCCTTGGCGCCGTACTCGATCGACTTGAAGCGCGTGCTCGCGCCGATCGCGTTGGCCGCGACCTGATCGAGCGTGGGGCTCGGATAGGTGCTGCCGCCCGGGCCTTCGAGCGTCTTGCGACCGGTGAGGATGCCCACCGCGCCCGAACCATGCGGCGCCACGTTGGGCAGCAGGATGTCGAGGCCGGTGACCACCGCCAGCGAGCGCTTGAAGTCCTGCAGCGGCGCCAGCTGCTCCGAAAGCGCCCACGCGTCGTCCACGCCGGTGGCGGCTGGCGTCCAGCGCGACGGGATGTTCCCGTTGCCCCAGCAGAACAAGCCCAGGCGCGTCGGGAACGCCTCGCCTGAGGCCCAAGCCGTGCCGTGGCTGTTCATGAACAGCTCCAGCGGAGGCAGGCCGATGCTGACGGCCGCGCCGCCCAAGATGCCCCGCAGCAGCGTACGACGATCGATCCCTTTGCGCGTCACGGCGTACCCCCGTCGGTGTCGGCGTCGGTGTCGTCCACCGTCATGTCCAGCTCGTTGACCTCACGGAAGGCGGGCGACATCACCAGCTCGTTGAGCACGTGACGCACGCGGTAGCCGCTCCAGGCGAAGGTCTCGTTCAGGTAGTCGAGCGCCTCGTCGTCCGCGTCCGTCGGCTGGCGGCCGAGCGCGTACATGAAGAGCTGCTTCACGACGCACTTGGGCGTGTGCGACTCTTCGGCGATGAGCTTGCCCAGGTCCCACGCGTCGTGGAACGAGTTGCCGTCCAGATCGCCGCTCGCGTCGATCGTCGTGTTGTTCTCGATCGCGCGCCAACGGCCGATGCCGTCGAAGTTCTCGTAGCCCAGGCCGACAGGGTCCATCAGCTTGTGGCAGCCCGCGCAGTACGGGTCCTGCAGGTGCTGCGCCACGCGATCGCGCAGCGTCGGCGCTTCACCGCTGGGCTCGGGGATCGACGTGTTCACGCCCGCAGGCGGCGCCGGGATCACCTCGCACAGGATGTGCTCGCGGATGTACTTGCCGCGCCGCGTGGGCGACGTGGTGGTGGGGTGCGCCAGCAGCGCGAGGAAGCTGACCTGGCCGAGCAGGCCGCGGCGGATGCCGTCCTCGGGGAGCTCGGTGCGGGCGAACCCCGTGCGCGCGGGCGCGGGCACGTCGTACACCGACGCCAGCTCGCGGTTCAGGTGCGTGATGCGCGTGGTGAACAGGTCGCGGAAGTCGTTGTCCGTGTCGAAGACCCAGTACTCCAGGTCGCGAAGCGTCTGCTCGTGCGCGGCAGGCCCGAGCGTGGCGCTCATCGCCTCGTAGACCAGCGGATCCTTCGACAGCGACTCCAGCCCGTAGAGCAGGTACGCGTCGTCGAAGAAGGCCGCCAAGCCACCGTGTGTGTCCGCCGCGCCGCCGTCGTCGGCGTAGCGGCGCGCGCGCGGATCCGCGAGCATGCGCTCCACGGCCGCCGACAGGCCCGCGTCCGTGGTCAGCTCGTCCGCGGCGGCCGCGTCGAGCAGCGCCTCATCGGGCACGCTGTCCCAAAGCAGGAAGGACAGGCGCGTGGCCATCTCCCAGCTGGTGTAGCGACGCACGCCGTCCGTCCCGACCTCACCCTGCTCCACGCGGAACAGGAAGTTGGGCGACTGAAGCATGGCCGCGATGCCGTACTCCACGCCGTCGTCGAAGGTGCCAAGCACGGTGGCGGCGTCGTGCACGATGCCCGTCAGCCGATCCACCTCAGCCTGCTCCAGCGGGCGACGCCACGCGAGCCGGCCGAACTGCTCGACGAACTGCGCCGCGCACGCGTCGTCGACCGTGGCCTGCGGGGCGCACGGCACCAGCGACGCGTGCAGCTCGGGGTCCGCGAGGGCCGAAGACGCCGCGTTGAACGCCGCCGCCTCGTACTGCTCGACGCCACGCTGCGAGATCGACGAGCTGCCCGCGCCGAGCGAGCGCATGCCGTTCACCACGACGTCCGGCTCGACCGCCGTGACCACCTCGACGCCGAGCAGGTCCTGCACGGCGTTCTCGTACTCGGTGACCGTCAGACGACGGAACACCGGCGAGGCCGCGTCCCAGGACGCCGCCCAGGTGGGCTGCGGACCGGGGCCGTCTTGCCCGTCTTTGCCCGGCGTCTGACAGGCCAGCGCCAACATTCCCAACAACCCTGCCGTGCTCGCACGCATGGGGCGGACCTCACAAGTCCCGCCACAATACCCGAATCCTACGCCAACCTCAATCGACCTTAGTCCACTTGGCAAGGATCCGACGGAGCAGCGCCACGAACAGCAGATAGACGATGTTGGACGCCAACAGCACGACCTCCAGCGCCGCGACAAGGCCAGCCAGCACCCAGCCGAAGGGCTGGAGCGCCACCGGGAGGATCACCCCCTCCAACGCCAGCTTGCCCAGCTCGTCGCGCGAGATCGCCGCCTTGTCGCCGCTCTCGGCGGCCGCGGCCTCCAGCCGCTGAGAGGCCCACGCCAGCTGCACGATCGGCAGGGCGGCGTGCTTGCCGCGGACGGCGTCGATCACCTGGGAGACGCCCTGGTTCAGCCCGGCCGCCATCTGCGGCGGGACGCCCTTCTCGACCGCCTGGAGGAGGCGGTTCGCCACCTCGTCACCCTCCGGTCCGCGCAGCGCCGTGGTGAGCCCGTCCATCGCCGCGTGAACCTGCACGACGGGGATCTCCGTCCCCGACTCGCGCCAGGCCTTGAGGAAGGACACGGCCGACTCGGGCTGTGGGATGGGCTTGGTCGGGTCGGCGATCTCCGGGCCCCACCACGTCACCAGCGCGATAAGGTCCGCGCCCAGCTTGCCGTAGGCGGGGAACGCGTCCTTGCCCACGTGACTGTCGCGCAGCGCGGGCTCGGCGCCGACCCGCGTGCCGACCGCCGCCAGCGCAGCGCCCACGCCGATCACACCCGACGACAGCACCACGACCATCGAGAGAGCGCGCACGAACCCGGCGGCGCGCCCGTCCACCGCCCACCAGCCTTGGCGGGCGAGGAGCGTGTAAACGCCCGCGCCGAGCGCCGCGCCCACGAGCGCCCCACCCAAGCCCCACAGGAGCACGGCGGCGCCCACCACAGGGAGCGTCTCAGAGAAGAACTGCGCGACGATCGGGTCCATGGACGCTAGCGCCTTGCGCGCAGCTGCGCGCCTAGAGGTGGCCTTCGAACGCGAGGCCATAAGACGCGCCGTCGCCCCACCGG
>CAIOSP010000090.1 GCA_903861005.1 uncultured Pseudomonadota bacterium | reverse complement strand
GCCGCCGCCGCCGGGGCCGCCGCCGCCAGGACCGCCGCCGCCGGGGCCGCCGCCACCGCCGGGGCCGCCGCCCGAGGCGCCGTCCGTGTCAGACGTGTCGGCCACGGCGCCGGTGTCGCCGGGGAGATCCGAGTCGCCCGCGTTGATGTCCGTGTCGCCCAGGGCGACGTCGGTGTCCAGCGCGTCGTCATTCGTGGCGTCAGTGTCCTTGTCCGTGGAGATCTGGCCCTTACAACCAGCCAACACGAGGGCGAAGACGAACGGGAAAGCTCGCATGGATTCTCCAAGGGGGGGCGTACGCGCGCTATTTACGCGATCGAACGACCGACCGTCCACAGGGAAAGGCCTGCAACGTGTGGAAAGTTCGTGCATGTTCGATCGGATCTGGAGCCCGTTCGCGAAGCCGAGCCCGTGTTACGCACCGACCGCCCTCGGAGGGCCCCGATGACGGCGCTGTCCACGTTCCCTGACGTCGCGTCGGTCCTCACGATCGACGCGGCCGCGTTTGCCCACAACGTGTCGGTCTTTCGCAGCCTCGCGCACGGCGCGCGGGTGGGCGGGGTGCTCAAGGGGAACGCCTACGGGCACGGCTTCGCGCAGGTGTTGGCGGCGGTCCATGACCGCCTCGACTGGATCTTCGTCATCACCCCGCACGAGGGCCTCGCCCTGCGGGACTGGGAGCGTCGGCAGGGGAGGGCCGCCCGGCCGGTGCTGGTGATCGGGGCGGTGAGCCCCGGCGCCGCCGTCGCGCTGGCCCAGGCGGACGTCGCGGTGGTGGCGGCGGACTCGTCGTTCGAGGCGGCGGCTGCGGCGGTGAAGGCCGCGGGCGTGGGGCCGCTGAGGGTTCACGTGCACCTGGACACGGGCCTGTCCCGAGAAGGCTTCCTGCCCGAGACGCTCGCCGGATCGCTCGGCTTTCTGGACGCGGGGGGCGACGCGATCGTGGTCGAAGGCGTGCTGACGCACTTCGCGGACACCGAGGACGTGACCGAGCAGACCTGGGCGCGGACCCAGCTGGAGCGCTTCCACGCCGGCGCCGACACGCTCGCGGCCGCCTTGGCGGCGCGGGGTCGACCCACCTCGCTGATCCGGCACGCGGGCGCGAGCGCGGCGGTCCTGGTCCTTCCAGACGCTCGCCTAGACATGGTCCGAGTCGGCATCGGCCTGTACGGGTTGTGGCCCAGCCGCGAGACGCGGATCAGCGCCCGCTTTGTGCTCGGCGACGTGCCAGAGCTGTGGCCGGCCTTGTCGTGGCGCTGCCCGAGCCAGCTGGTGAAGACCGTGCCCGCCGGAGCGTACGTCGGCTACGGCTGCACGCACCGCTGCCGGGACGAGACGCGGATCGCCGTGCTGCCGGTCGGCTACTGGGATGGCTACCCGCGGCTGCTCTCCAACCGCGCCCATGTGCTGGTGAAGGGCCGACGCTGCCCGGTGCTCGGCCGCGTGATGATGAACCACGTGATCGTCGACATCACCGGCGTCCCCGACTGCGGCGACAGCGTGGAGGCCACGCTCCTGGGCGTGGACGGCGGCGAGCGCGTCAGCGCCGAGGACCTGGCCGAGTGGGCCCAGACCATCCACTACGAGATCGTCACCCGGCTCGGCGAACACCTCGCCCGGCGTGTGATCGGGCTTGGGGATCCTGGACTTGTCGGCTAGGCTTGGGGCGGGGCACGTGGCTCCGCCGTGGCGGGGCCAGGAAGGACTGATGAAGACGAGAGGTTGGCTGGCCGCGCTCGCGGTCGTCTGGGTCATGCTGTTCAGCACGGTGGCGTCGGCCGCCGACGAAGGGGCCTCGGCCCCCACCGCCCAGGTCCACAAGCCGCGCTTCCGGTTTGTGGATCCGACGGCTCGGCCCAAGATCGTCTACCGCGGCCGCGCGCTGAGCTACGCGTCCTTCGCCTTGCTGGGCACGGGCGCGGCCATGACGCCGTTCGGCGCGCTCAGCGTGTACGACTACCACGGCGACCCGTTCGACAAGTGGAAGTACGACCAAGTCTTTGAGCAGCGCAGGCCCGCCGGCCTGCCCATGCTGATCACCGGCTTTACGTTGATCGGCGCGCACCTGCCGACGCTCATGGTCGGCGTGTTGGTGGAGGGGCACGGGCTGCGCAAGGTGACCGGGCTGTCGGTCGTGCCGGGATGGGTGGGGTTCAGCCTGATCTTCACGGGCGCCACGCTGATCCCGATCGGAATCGCGGCTTACCCGGTGCTGATCGTCGGCTCCGTGGTCGGGCTCGCAGGCTACGCCTGCGTGCTCACCCAGTTCGCGCTGAACGTGCGTGCTTCCAGGCGGGACATCTCGCCTGAGGTCCACGACGAGCTCTACCACACCCGCCGCGCGCCTTCGTTTGGCGCGGCGCCCATGTTGCTCAAGGGCGGGGGCGGCGCGACGTTTGTGATGTCCTGGTAGGGTTGACCATAGTTTTCAGTTGCGTTCTTTTTGGGTAGCAGGCAATGTGTCGGTCCGTGGTGGCAACGGGCTGGGAGGATCGGATGCGGCTTGCAAAGCTGGTAGGGAACTCGTGCGTGGTCGGTCTGGCGTTCATGGCGGGCTGCAAGGCCGACGTGGAGCCCTCGTTCCGCTCGGGAAGCAGCAACATGGCCCTGTCGGCTGATGGCGAGACCGTCTACGTCGCGGACTCGGACAACGGCACCGTGATGACGGTCGGCCTGACCTCCGGCAGCGTCGCGTCCTTCGTCGCGGGCCTTGAGCCCACGCGCATCGTCCAGGTCGGCTCGGACCTCTGGGTCACCCTGCGCGCCGCGGGCCAGGTCGCGGTCATCGCCACCAGCGCCGGCGAGATGAGCGTCACCGACCGCATCTCGGTCGGCGGCGAGCCTTACGGCATCGTCGCGTCGCCGGACGGCAAGCACGTCTACGTCGCCCTCTCCACCGCCGACCAGGTGGCGGAGATCGACACCAGCACCCACAAGGTGACGCGCCGCTTCAAGCTGGAGCACCAGCCCCGCTGGCTCGCGATCCACGGCTCCGGTCAGACCCTATACGTCGCCTGCGGTATGCGCGGCACGGTCTACAGCATCGACCTGGCCACCGGCGAGATCCACGAGGTCGCCACCCCGGTCATCGAGCGTGGTGACTTCAACACCGGCGTGATCAACCCCACCCAGCCGCGCGTCACCGGTGATCCCACGATCTCGCCGAACGGCAGCGCGCTCGCCATCCCCATGCTCTACGTGGACTCGGCGCCCTCCGTCGGCCCGGCCGACCCCATGGAGGACGGCAACACCGACCCCAACAGCGGCGCCGTCGACGACCCGTCCAAGGGCGGCGGCGACGGCTACGCGGCCGGTGACCCCCAGGGCCTGACCCGGTTCAACCCGGCGGTCGTGGTGATCGAGCTCAACGCCGACGGCTCGCCCCGCGAAGGCACCGCTCAGGCGGTCCTCGTCTCCGGCACGGCCGCCCGCTCGGCGGAGCAGGAGGTCACCCACATCACCGACGTGTCGGACGGCACCGTCAGCGCGGACGGCTCGGTGCCTCCGGGCGTGATGCCTCCGGTGGACGCGGCCTTCCTGGGTGAGACCAGCAGCGCGGTCCGCGGCTACCTCACCAGCCTGACCTTCTCGCCGGACGGCAACACCGTGCTCGCCACGGTCGAGGGCGGCGCCGCCGTCGCGGTCGTCCCCACGCACCCGGTCGTCGCTGGCACCCCCGGGACCGACCCCAAGGACCCCTTCTCTGGCGACGGCCAGTTCGTCGGCACCACGCGCGTGTTCGTCGGTACGGACGACGGCACGACCGGCCTGATCGTGGGCCTGGACGGCACCGCCTGGACCTGGAACTTCCTGGGCCGCACGATGAGCAAGTTCGACACGGAGCGCACCACCCAGCTGGTCGCGGACTCGATCGACTCGGGCAACCTGTTCGCGGCCGCCACGCTGTTCGCCGGCATCGACCGCGACCTGGATCCGTCGATCCTCTCGTCCGACGTGCTCGAAGGCCGCCGGATGTTCTTCAGCTCGTCGCTCCCCACGATGGCCTCGGCCGGCGCGGGCGTGTCCTGCGCCACCTGCCACTTCGAGGGTCGCAACGACGGCCTCACCTGGACCTTTGACTCGGGCGTCCGTCAGACCCCGTCGCTCGCCGGTCCCGTCTCCAAGACCGCGCCCATCACCTGGACGAACAACGTCGGCAGCGTCTCGCACGAGGTGTTCCTGACCAGCCAGGGTCGCATGGGCGGCCAGGGCATCGTCGACGCCGAGACGGTGCAGGTCGCGGCCTACATCGACTGGTCGCGCGACGTGCTCCCCGTCGAGCAGGACAAGGCGGCCGTCGCTCGCGGCAAGGCCATCTTCGAGCGCGCGGACACCGCCTGCTCCACCTGCCACAGCAGCGAGCGCCTGACGGACAATGGCTTCCACCCGATGGTCGGCGAGGTCTCGGTCAACACGCCGGGCCTGATCGGCATCGCCGCCACCGCGCCGTACTTCCACGACGGCTCCGCCGAGACGCTCGCCGACGTGATCGACGTCGCCGACGAGGTGGGCATGGGTCACACGTCCCAGCTGACCACCGCCGAGCGCGAGGACCTCGAGACCTACCTGCGCAGCCTGTAGGGCCAAGGCTCGCAGGCACGGTGCACGCTGCGCCGTCGCGGAATACTCCCGGCTCCACTCGGGCGGCCGGGAGGGTTTCCTTGAAGCGTTTTTTGGTTTTGCCGTTGGTTTGGGGTTGGGCTGGCCCTGCGTTTGCGCAGGATCAGGTCTCTCTTGAGTTCCGCTGGCCGGACGCGTCCCGTTGGCGCGTCATCGAGCAGTGGGAGCTTGAGGTCGTCTCTCCGGACGGCCAGAAGGAGGTCCACTCGGGCGTCGTTCGCTCGCTTTGGGCCTTTGACCGCTCCAGCGGATCGCCAGTCGTGGCGGGTCGCCAGGCCGTGATCGTCCGCACCACCCCCCGCACGGACGCCGACGCCGTCGCGATCAGCGCGCGCCTCGTCCAGCCGTGGGAGGCCAACATGGGCCCCAAGCCGGTCGCGCCTGCGCCGGAGCCCGCTGCTCCTGTGGACGGCGCCGCCCCTGTCGACGGTGCTGCTCCTGTCGACGGTGCTGCTCCGGCCGCAGCCGCGCCCGCGCCCGCGCCTGCCGCGCCCGCGCCGGTGGAGACCGTCGCCACGCCGCCTGAGCACCTCAAGCCTGATCTGGCCGCGCTCGTGGCCGGTGATCCGCTCGACCAGATCGACCGCATCTTCCGCGCGTTCGACAAGCAGTCGCTCAAGCTGAGCACCGACTTCTTCGCGGACGCGTCCGCCGCGTCCGCCGCCACCGGTGAGGCCTCACCCGCCGAGGTCCGTCGCCGCGTGGACCCGCTCCAGTGGTGCCCGGACAAGGGCCCGGGCGCGGCCTGCGTGGAGCTTGGCCTGCGTCGTCAGGAGGGCGGCGCCGCGCCCGAGGGCCTACTGGTCCCCGCCGGCGCCGAGCGCACGACCGAGACCTGGGTGGTCGAGCCGTCCACCCTCATCCCGCACGCCTCGCGGTCCGAGACCGTGACCGGCTGGAACGGCGAGGGCGGCGTCTGGCACGCCCGCGTGACGCGCGTCTACAGCTTCCTGCCCGCGGACCCTCCCCGCGCGCTCCAGCCTCGCTAGGCCCCGATGTCCAAGACCGACCTCCTCGCGGGCGCCGAGCTCCAGCAGATGCGCGCCGCGTGTCGGCTGGCGGCCGAGACGCTCGAGATGATCGCCGACCACATCCGGCCCGGCATCACCACCGACGACATCAACACGCTCGTGCACGACTACACGATCGCGCACAGCGCCTACCCGTCGCCGCTGAACTACCGGGGCTTCCCCAAGAGCGTGTGCACCAGCCTCAACGAGGTGGTCTGCCACGGCATCCCCGAGGCGCGCGTCCTCAAGGACGGCGACATCCTCAACGTCGACGTCACGTCCATGCTGCCCAACGTGAACGGCTTTCACGGCGACACCAGCGCCACGTTCTACGTGGGCGAGCCGTCGCCGATGGCCCGCCACGTGGTCGAGGTCGCCCGTCAGGCGCTCGAGATCGGCATCGCGCAGGTCAAGCCGGACAAGCGCATCGGCGACATCGGCCACGCCATCCAGGTCTTCGTCGAGAGCAAGGGCTGCTCGGTCGTGCGCGAGTACACGGGCCACGGCATCGGCCGCACCTTCCACACCGAGCCGACCGTCGCGCACTACGGCCGCGCCGGCACCGGCCCGCGCATGCGCCCCGGCATGATCTTCACGATCGAGCCGATGGTGAACCTGGGCGGCTGGCAGACCGAGCTGATGGCCGACGAGTGGACCGTGCTCACCAAGGACCGCTCGCTGTCGGCCCAGTTCGAGCACACCGTCCGCGTGACCCGCACCGGCGTCGAGGTGATGACGCGCCGCACCAAGGTGCTGACGCGCTGTGAGGACCTCTCCTGGGTGAAGCTGGGTCCGCTGAGCGGGCCGCAGCTGGATCGGGGCGCGGACGAGGTCGAGTCGTGACGGGGCGCAGGCCGTGAGCACGCGCATCGACACGACGCGCCCGTTCATCCCGGTGCGCATCGCCGCGATGACGGTGTCGGACACCCGCACCCTGGATGACGACCGTTCGGGCGATCAGCTCATCGCGCTTGCGACCGCCGCGGGCCACCAGATCACCCGTCGCCTGATCGTGCCGGACGACCGGGTGTCGATCGAGGCGGCGCTGCGCGCCTGGGTTGCCGACGACGAGGTCGACGTGGTTATCTCGACCGGCGGCACCGGCATCACCGGCCGCGACGTCACACCCGAGGCCTTCGCCGCGGTGTGGACCAAGGAGATCCCTGGCTTTGGGGAGCTCTTCCGCTGGCTGTCGTACGCGATCATCGGCACCTCGACCATCCAGTCGCGCGCGTGCGGCGGCGTGGCCGACGGTACGCTGCTGTTCGCGCTGCCCGGCTCCACCAGCGCCGTGCGCGACGCGTGGGACGGCATCCTGGTGCACCAGCTCGACAGCCGCGTTCGCCCCTGCAACTTTGTCGAGCTGCTCCCCCGCCTTCGGGAGCGCTAGAGGTCCCTCGCATGTCGGACGACATCCAGCGCCGCAAGGATCGCCACGTCGACATCGTGCTCCAGCAGGACGTCGTGGGGCATGGCCCGGCGGTGGGCCTGGGACACTTCACGCTTGAGTACGACGCGCTCCCGGAGATCGATCTGGTCGACGTCGACCTGTCGACGACGGTGTTTGGCAAGCGCCTGAGCGCGCCGCTGATCATCGGCGCGATGACCGGCGGCACCGACCGAACCGGGCAGATCAACCGCACCCTGGCGATCGCCGCCGAGCGCACCGGCGTGGGCATGGCGCTCGGCTCGCAGCGCCCGATGCTCGTCGATCCCTCGCTCACCTCCACCTACGCCGTGCGCGAGGCCGCGCCGGGCTTGCCGCTGCTGCTCGGCAACCTGGGCGCGGTGCAGCTGAACTACGGGGTGAAGGCCGACGACGTGCGCCGCCTGGTGCGCGACGTAGGCGCCGACGCGATCAACCTGCACCTCAACGCGCTGCAGGAGGCCATCCAGCCCGAGGGCGACACCCGCTTCTCGGGCCTGGTGGACACCATCCGGCAGCTGGTGCCCCAGATCGGCGTGCCGGTGGTGCTCAAGGAGGTGGGCGCGGGGATCTCGGCACGCGCTGCCCACAAGCTCGCGCAGCTGCCCATCGCGGGCGTAGAGGTCGCGGGCACCGGCGGCACGTCGTGGGCTGCCGTCGAGAGCTGGCGCGCGGGCGCGGACGCCAAGCGTCAGCACACCGGTCAGGCGCTGGCGGGCTTTGGTGTGCCGACGTCCGCGTCGCTGCGGATCGCGCGACACCACCTCGGCGACAAGGTGTTGATCGCGTCGGGCGGCCTGCGGTCCGGGATGGACCTGGCGGTCGCGCTCGCGATGGGCGCGGACGCCGTCGCGCTCGCCAAGCCGCTGCTGGAGGCGGCGGTGCTTGGCGTCGACGAGACGGTGGCCGCGATCGAGGCGCTGATCTTCGAGCTGCGCGTGATCGCGTTCTGCTGCGGCGCGTCCGATCTGGACGCGCTGCGCCGCGTGCGGGTCATCGACCTGCGGGCCGGATGGCCGCTGGTCTAGCGGGGCCGCGCCGGAACGCGGCCCCGTCGTGGATCAGGCGCCGGCGCCGCAGGAGTTCGGGCATGCGCCCGTGACGCAGGTCTGCAGCGGGCCGAGGTAGGTCTGGCCGTCCGGGTGCGCCGCGATGCAATCGACGATGCAGGCCTCGCCGGTGGTGCAGCCCGTGACGCAGGTGAACAGCGCCGCGCACTCGGCGTCGGCGGTGCAGGCGGCGAACTCGGTGGCGCAGGTCGTCGGCGCGGCGCACGCGAGGCACTCGCCGCAGGCGACGGTGGTGTCGGTGTCGCTGGTGGCGTCGCACACCACGAGGTCCGTGTCGGCCACGTCCGTGTCCTCGACGGTGGTGTCGACGGTGTCGGTGTCCGACACGTCCGTGTCGTCGCCGCCGGAGGGCTTGGTGTTGCAGGCGATCGCGATCATGGCGCCGAAGGCGAGCACCATCGGGAGGCGGAAGGTCATGGGGTCTCCAAGTTAGGCAGGGGGCGGAAAGGTCCGCGGACGACTCGCCGCGGGCCTAACGCTGCAACGTCTTCTATTCCACCACGACCCGATCCGTCCCGGACCGGCCGAAGGTCTCGGGGTGGTACATCTCCTCCGCCTTGGCCGGCGGGACGACGAACGAGCCCAGCGTGGTCGCGCGGACGACGTAGCGCTCGGTGTGCACGCCCTCCCAGACGGTGGTCGCGAACGCCTCGACCCGCTCGTCACGCAGGTTCTGGTGGTCGTACCAGGGGCCCCACCACCAGCCGACCTTCTCCCAGGGATCGGACGTGTCCGGCGCGTCGATCGGCACGTCGCCGTTGACCTTGAGCGCCGGGTCCAGCACCTCAAAGCCCGCGGGCATCGGGTCGACCAGCGCGACGTGGTAGCGCCGCGCGGGGACGGCCATCGTCACGGTCACGCGGACGCGGGCGCCCGCCTTCACGTGCCAGGTGCCGCTCGCGTCCTGCGTGACGTCGGACGGCGCGTCGACCGCCTCGTAGCTGCGGGTGACCGAGAACCCGGCCTCCGCGGGCTTGAGGTCGAGCGACTTGGGCGCGTAGCTCAGGCCCAGCCGGTAGTACATGCGACCGGCGCCCTGCCGCGCGACGGTCAGGTCGTCGTCGCCCTTGGCGCCCGCGATCCACGCCATCGGCACGTCGATGCGCGCGCGCTCGGTGGTGCGGCCCTTGAACGTGTGGTCGCCCGCGTAGCCGCTGCCCAGCCAGACCTGCGCGACGAAGTCCGGCGTGACCTTCTCGGCCACCTCGAAGTAGCGCTTGAGCGCCATCAGCACCCACGCGTTGTCCTGCGTGGACGACCAGCGACCGGCCACGCGGCCGTCGAGCAGGCCGGTGACGATCTTGGGCAGCACGTCGTCAGTGGGGAACACCTCCAGCATGGCCTCCAGCAGGATGCCGTCCGTGCGGCGGTCGCCGTGAAGCAGCAGCGCGTCGTCGACTTCGGCGTAGCGCTCCACGAACTGCGCGGTCGCCGCGGTCTCGGTGACGCGGTTGTGCAGGTGGGTGAGGATCTCGGCGGGCTCGGTGCCCTTGCCCTTGGCGAGCGACGGGAGGATCCAGCCGAGCGCCTCGAGCGGGAGCTTGGTGCCGCCGCCGTCCGCGTAGAGCTTGCGCGCTTCGGCGACGGTGTCTTCGCCGGCGAGCTGCCGAACCCGGATCGCGTAGGCGCGGGCGACGCGACGGCTGTCCTCGCTCCACCACTTGTCGAACATGGCATCGATGTGGTGGACGCGATCCAGCGCGCGGCTGAGTACGATCGGGTCGACCTCAAAGCCCGCGGCCTTCGCGCGCACCAGGGCGTGCGTGACGTGCAGCGTGACCATCGGCTCGCCGCGGGTCTCGCGCACCCACCAGCCGAACGAGCCGTCGTTGTTCTGACGGCGCTTGAGCTCCGCCAGGTCGAGCCCGACGCTCTTCTTGATCTCGGCCTCGGACGGCATGCCCGCGACGTCGAACGCCTGGAGCACGTCCTTGAGCGCCGCGATCGACAGCACCCGCGACGCGATCTGCTCCGCGCAGCCGTACGGGTAGTCGATCAGGTACAGGAACGAGTCGGTGAGCGCCTGCAGCGCCGTGGACGACGTGGTGATCTCCAGGCCGCCGAACTGCGGCCACACGTCACCGGGCAAGTCGACCGGCTGCTTGAGCGCCGCCAGGCCCGCGGGCCCGTCGAGCGATCCGTACACCGCGAACGCCTCGCTGGTGGCGGGCGTCCACACGGGGAAGTCGAACGACGCCGAGTCCGCGTAGTTTCCGCTGACGACCGCGGCCTGGAAGTGCGCGCGGCCCGCGTCGACCGTGGCGATCGGCACGCGGATCTCAATCCGATCGTTCGCCGGGACCACCGCGCGACGACCGGCCTTGGCCGCGCCGTCGACGGTGGCGTTGTCCGCGCGCACCGCGACGTCCACGGTCATGGCCTTGTCGGTCTGGTTCTGCACCACGAGCGGCAACTCCGCGTGGTCGCCAAAGTTCAGGAAGCGCGGCGCGCTCGGGCGCAGCATCACCGGCAGGCGCGCGGTGACGTCGGCGGTGCCGACGCCAAACGACGTGCCCGGATCGACTGCGACGGCGGTGATGCGGTAGCGCGTCAGGCTGTCGGGCAGGGTGACTGGCACGGTCGCGTGGCCGCGAGAGTCGGTCGTGATCGCGGGCGCCCACAGCGCGTCGGCACGGAAGTCGCTGCGCATGGCGATCGGCGTGCTCGGCGCGTTGCCGGGCTCCGGCGCGGGCGGCGGCATAATCGGCCTGGCCTCGTCCATCATGGCCATCGACGGCATGGCGCTGGTGACGCGCTCGCTCTTGCGCATGATGCCGCCCCGCACCGCGGTCGTCTCCTCACCGTCGGCCATCGCGCCGCCGTTCGCCTGACCGCCGCTCGTGCTCGGCTTGGCCAGATCGGCGAGCAGCACCCAGCCGCGCTGCTGGTGATCCTCCACGCCAGGATCGCGCGTCGGGAAGAAGGTCTCGATCGGGCTCGGGATGCTGTAGCCGGTGAGCGCGAGCACGGACTCGTCGACCATCACCAAGGCCACCTGAGCGCCCGGCACCAGCGCGCCGTTCGCGTCGCGCACCTCTACGTCGATCGTGGTCTTGGCGCCCGGATCGACGCCCCGCGCGGCCGGCGTCACCGTCACGGTCAGGCCGTGCTTGATTGGCGGGATCGACAGCGTGATCTCACCGGACGCATACGCGGGGCGCAGCGGCGCGTCGGCGGCCACCTTGCCGCCGGGGACGCTGCGACGGTTCGCGCCCGTCAGGTCGACCTGCACCTGGAGGTTGGGCGTGAACGCCTCGTCGATCGGCACCTCCAGCGTGGCGCTGGTGGTGTCGAGGTGGCGCGTCTCGCTGTGCACGACGCCGCTGCGGCGCCACGTGATCAGCGCGTCCGCCGGCGCGAAGGGCGCGGCGATCAGCAGGTGCGCGACGTCGCCCACCGCGTAGGTCTCCTTGTCGGGGATGATCGTGACCTTCTCCTGCTCCACGCCCGCGACCGTGGGCCACGTGTCGCCGCCGGACACCCACACCTGGGTCGACGTCTCAGTGGGGTGCGACGCGCCGTCCACCGCGGTGACGATCAGCTTCCACGAGCCGCCCTTGTCGGGCGTGAAAGTGCAGCGCGAGGGCGTGGTGGCGCTGGTCAGCTCGCAGAGCAGCCGCGCGTCCTCTTCGGTGGTCCACTGGCCACGACGCCAGATCATCTTCTCGTGCACCAGCGCCGCGTGCAGCGCGACGCCCGCGGTCGCCTCGCCGTCCAGGTTCACCGCGACCAGCTCGGCGGTGATCGGCTTGCCGATCTCGACGTAGTTCACGTCGGTCTTCACGCCGACGTAGATCGACGCGGGGTGCACCAGCAGGGTGGTCGTCGACGTCCACGCCTGGCGGTTGACGTCCATCACGGTGGCGGTGGCGACCACGCTGGTGGCACGCGGCGGCGACACCCGCAGGAAGTTCATCTTCACCCGGTGCGTGCCCGACGAGTCGGTCTTGCCCTCAAACGTCCACGACGGCGTCGGCTCGCCAACGCGGCGGCCCTCGTCGAACCAGCCACGGCCCCACCACGGCGGCTCGTAGGCGCCAAAGCGCCAGCCGTCGTTCCAGCCCGGCGGCGTCCACGACGACGGCACGGCCGACACGTTCCAGGTGACCGGCGCCGAAGGCAGCGCGCCGCCCGCGTAGTAGCTGGCGTGCACCGCGGCGACCGCGTCCGTGCCGATCACGAACGGCCCCGCGTCCTCCACCGACGCCGACACCTCAAACTCCGGGCGACGAAATTCGCGGATGTCGAAGCTGTGGTTGGTCGCGTAGGTACCGGTGCTGAGCTCCAGGTTCGCCGTGCCCAGGTTGGGCGTGTCGGGCAGCTTGATGTCGAACGCAAAGCCGCCCAGGCCGTCGATCGGCGTGGTGCCGCGGCCGATCTCTACACCCTGCGCGTCGGTGAGCATCCACGACACGTCCTTCTGCCCGGCCACGGGCGGGGCGCGCAGGCCGCCGCCCTTGCCAAAGTCGATCTCACGCAGCCAACCCTTGAGGTGAGCGGTCTCCGACGGGCGGTACAGCGCGCGGTCGTCGAACACGAAGAACGCACCCTCCACGCCGCGGCCGCCGGGCGACCATGCGCCCCAGATCGACGGGCCGCCGGACGCGGTCATCAACGCCTCGTCGGCGCCAAGCGTCGCGGTGAGCAGTGGCGCCTTGTCGGTGTCCGGCGGCGTGGCGAACGCGACCAGGCCGTCCTTGTCGCTGGTGCCGATGACCTTGCCACCCAGCGCCACCGCGGCGCCGGGGACCGGACGACCGGTCGACAGGTCGGTGACCTGCACCAGCGCGTCCTTCACGTCCACCCACGCGGCCAGTCCCAGGTGTGTGGCGTTGACCCAGGTGCGCGTGAACTGGCGACGATCGCGCGGCGTGCCGGTGGGCGAGCTCAGCTCGACCACGAACTGCCCGACGCCGCCGTTCGCGAGCGTGGACAGGTCCACCTCAAACAGCGACGGCGCGTTGGTGTCGCCCGAGATCGTGCGCACCTGATCGAGCACCACGGTGCCCGGGAGCGGCGGCGGCTCCTGGTAGTTCTCCCGGTTCGGCTCCACGTACGAGAACCAGTCCTTGGCTGTCACCTTCGCCACGCGCACGTGGATCTTGCTCATGCCCTGCGCGACGAACACCGCGCGCGGCGGCGCGTACGGGTCGGGGATCTGCGGATCGCCGCTGGCCCACAGGCTGGGCCACGCGGGCTCGGCGGCGCCCACCGAGAACGAGGCACGGACCGCCTCAGTCAGCGTCTGACTGAACACGTCGCGCACGCCCACGCCCACGGTCACGCTGTACGTCGTGTTCGCCTGCGTCCCGCCGTAGAGCACCACGGCGTCGCCTTCGATCGCCAGCGTGCCGCCCTCGGCCTTGGGCTCGACCGTGATCAGCTTGTCCAGGTCGGTGTCGGGGTCGAGGGGGTTCGTGAACCGCACGTAGAGCGGCCGGCCTGGACGGCAGGGCGAGTCCCAGCCGCAGCGCGACTCGGCGAACTTCAGCGGGCCGAACGTGTGGAAGCTGAACGACTGCGCGCCGGTCGTCTTGAGCGGGCCCTCGGCGGACGGCGTGCCCTCGGGCAGCGTCACGTCCACCCGCGCGGCGTTCGGCAGGTCGGCGTCCGGCACCAAGGCGACGAACAGGTCGGGCTTGGTGGACTCCGCCAGGTGACGGACCGTGTCGTCGGCCGCGATCTCCAGCGTGGTCGCCACATGGAACGACACCGCCTTGCCGTTGGCGGTGATCTTGGCGGCCGCGGCGATCGCCGCATCGTCCACGCGCTGGTCGAAGGTCAGCGCGATCACCGGACGCAGCGGCGTCGGGTCGTTGGTGGGCGTGTGGCCCATCAGCCGCACCGGCGGCGTGGAGAAGTGCTGCTCGAACGCGGTGTCGAGCGTGGTGCCGTTCGCGGTCTTTGTGCCTGCGGGGACGCGCAGCGTGTAGGTCGTGGCCATCGGCATGCGAAGGTCCGGCTCGAACAGCAGGGTGCGCGTGCCGACCCAGCGCCACTTGCCGGATGGCTGGGGGTCCAAGACCGCCGGGACGAGCCGTGACGCGGCGTCCTGGGTGGTCAGCGGGATCACGGGCTGATCGAACGTGACGCTGACATGGCTGGCCAGCGGCACGTCGCCTTCGGGCGCCCAACGCAGCACGTGCAGCGGACCCGGGTTGGTGCCGGGCACGTCGGACGCGGCGTCCGGCGGGAACGACACGTCGACGGTCTGGCCGGCGATGGGGGGCGGCTTGCTGCCCGGACGCACGGCGAACGCCGCGCGCGGCGCCATGTCCAGCGCGGGCAGGCGGAGGAGGATGGCGTCGATCAGGCTGCCCGCGAGCGTGGTGGTCGCAGGGACCGGCGGCGCGTCGGTGGCGCCTGCGCCGGGGGTGCCCTCAGACAGCGTCAGGTCCAGGCCGACCGGCGCGGACCCGCTGGGCGCCTCCGGCGTGCCGACCGTGGCGCCCACGGACGGGGCCTCCACCGCGGCGTCGTCGGCCGGGGCTTTGTGACAATTGGCCGCCATCATCGCGGGGACGGAGACCATCAGCAGTGTCTTGCGACGCATGACTTTCCTCGAACGGCAAAAGGATTGCCCAACCCTACAACGTCCGGGTGGGGATGGCCTTACGGCGCGCGGACGCGGGACGCGTCGACGCGAGCCCGTTACGCTCCCCGCGCTCCTCCCTCGCGGGGTCAGGGCAAACCGGCTGGGGAGATCGTTTGCGCGCCTGGATCTACGACCGCTCCATCGTGTCGCTCACGAGCCGCTGGTACGCGGAGGTGCTCGGCCGTGTTCCGCGCGGGGCGCACATGCTGGACGTCGGCGTCGGCACGGCGGGGGCGCTGGTCAGCCAGGCCGACCTGATCGCCGAGCGCGACCTGCACATCCACGGCGTCGACATTGACCCGGACTACGTGAAGCAGGCCGAGAAGCGCATCGCCAAGGCCCGCCTGACCCGCCGCGTCAGCGTGGAGCACGTGCCCCTCAACGCCCACAGCGGCGGGCCGTACGACGCCATCTACTTCGCCGCCAGCTTCATGCTGTTCGACGACCCCATCGGCGCGCTGCACGACGCCGTCCGCCTGCTCAAGCCGGACGGTCGCATCTTCTTCACGCAAACGTTCCATGAGCGAAAGAGCCCGCTGATGGAGAAGCTCAAGCCCATGCTCGTGCGCGTCACCAGCATCGACTTCGGCCGCGTCACCTACGAAGAGCCGTTCCTGGCCACGCTGGCAGACGCCCGGCTGGACGTGGTCGAGCACGTGGTGATCGACAAGGTTGGCCGCACCACGCACCGCTTGGTGGTCGCGCGTCCAGCTGCGGCGTCCTAGCGCGCCTTAGGGCGTCGGCTCCTTGCCAAGCACCCACTTGTCGAACCAGGCCACGTCCCAGCTGATCTTGGTGAGGCGCTGCGACTTCTTCACGGGGCCGTGTCCGGCGCCCGGGTAGACCACCAGCTCGGTCGGCACGTTCAGGTAGACGTCTAGCCCGCGGAACATCGCCTGCGCGTGCACCGGCGGGACGCGCTCGTCGTTCTCGCCCACGTGCAGCAGCAGCGGCGTCTTCACCGCGCCCAGCGCGTAGATCGGCGACGCGGAGATCGCCGACTCCGGCTTGCTCCACGGCAGGCCGACCATGTTGACCACGTGGCCGGGCGTGTCCTCGGTCGCCCACTGCATGGCCTGATCCGCGACGCCGGCGCCGGAGCTCGCGGCCTTGAAGCGGTCGGTCTTGGTGACGATCGCGTTCACCAGGTAGCCTCCGTTGCTCCAGCCCATGACGGCGAGCTTGTCCTCGTCGGCGATACCCTTCTCCACCAGCATGTCCACGCCGGAGAGGATGTCGGTCACGTCGACGTCGTCTTCGTGGCCGACGAGGTCGGTGAGGAAGCCGTCCCCGTAGCTGGTGGACCCGCGGTAGTTCGGCGAGAACACCGCCCAGCCCTGCGAGGAGAACGTGGTGCGCCCGCCAATGCCGAACACGCGGCGGAAGGGCTCATGTGCGGTCGGGCCGCCGTGGATCTGCACCACCATGGGCAGCGCGCCCTGGCTGATGTCCCAGCCGTAAGGCGTCTCCAGGATGCCCTCGACGTGCTTTCCGTCCGCCGCCGTCCACGACACCGTCTGCAGGTGGGGGAGCTTCCAGTCGACCACCTGCGGGTTGAGCGTGGTGATCTGGCTGGGGAGCAGCAGGTTGCCGCGCGCAGGGAGCCGGTAGAGGTCCGGGAAGCGCTCGGGCGTGCCGACCAGCGCGAGGATGTCGCGGCCGTCACCGCTGAACGTGAAGTCGTCGACGACGACGTCGCCGCTGGGAAACACGCGCACGTCGCCGGTGGTGCCGGCGCGGATGCTGCTCACGCACACGATGCGCGTGCGGGCCGCGTCGGATCCGCGGTAGCACAGCTCGCGCTTGGAGAAGACCGGCACCCACTGCAGCACGTCGCCCTGCGCCGACACCTCATGCGGGCGGGGCACCGCCCACACCAACGGCTCGTCGCCCGCCAGCTCGGCGACGTAGGTCTCGCCGGGGTGGCCGTCCCAGTCGACGCGGAACGCGAGCGCGCGGCTGTCCGGGGACCAGGCGAGGCCCAGCATCCACCCGTAAGGCGACTTGGCGTTCGCGCGCCAGAGCGCATCCGGCACCGGGATGTCGAGGTTGGCGTCGACGTTGTGGATGAGGACGCGCGAGCCACCCTCGTGGGTGATCAGCGCGTCGTCCGGCGCGAGGATCGCGGCCAGGCGCGCGCCGTCGGGCGACGCGGCGAAGTCGACCACGTAGCTGGGCGGCGACCACACCTCCTGCGTGCGCCAAGTGCGCAGGTCCAGCTTGTGCAGCGTGCTGCGGGTCTCGGTGCGGTCGGTGTAGGTGACCTTGTCCAGGCGCGCGCGCAGCGAGGTCCACGCGTCCTGTACGGGCTCGTCCTGGTGCGTGAGGTACCACAGCGACGCGCCGTCCGCGCCGAGCGCGTAGGCGTCGATCCCGCCGTCGATCCGAGTCACCTGCTGGTCGGCCTGCGTGCCGACCGAGACGCGGTGCAGTTGTGCCTTCCCCTGGTCATCCGCGGTCAGGTAGTAGACCCACGCGTCGTCCGCAGAGAAGGCGGGCGCGTGCGCGTCGGCCGCGCCGAACGTGAGGCGCAACGTGGCGCGGCTGCGCGGGTCGAGCAGCCACAGATCCTCCTTGCGAACGTCCAGGCCATCGTCCCACCTGGCGCGCACGAAGATGGCTTTTGAACCGGTGTGATCGACGGCGAGGCCATGCACCTCATCCAGCGTGAACGTGTCCGCGGGGACGATGTCATGCGTGGGGGCCGCGCCGGCCAGGCCGATGAGAAGGAGGGTGAGCATGGGGCCTCTTCGGCGGTCGCATGGGCCAGGAGGGTGACATCGAAGGATGCACCCATGCGACGGGTGACAGAAAGCGGCATATACGCCGCCGCGCCGGACGGCACCCACCCAGCCCGGCTCTCGGAGAACACCATGCGTCTACTCGTCATCGCCTCGCTGATCGCCATGGGCGCTGCCTGTTCGGGCGGCGAGCCCGCCCCGGCTCCCGCGCCCGCTCCCGAAGCCCCGCCCGCGCCGCCCGCGCCGGTCGTCGCCCCGGCGGCCGCCCCCGTCGACCTGTCGACGCTGGATGACGCTGGCAAGCTCGCCGCGCTCCAGAAGATCGGCGAGGCTGTCTACAGCACCGGCGGCAACGGCGGCATCGCCTGCACCACCTGCCACCAGCCCACGGGCGAGGGCACGCCCCCCGCGTTCCCGCCCCTCAAGGGCCAGAAGGACTGGATGGGCACCTGCGTGCACCACGCTGGCCTCGTGGTTCATGGCCTCACCGGCGAGATCGAAGTCGGCGGCGTGAAGTACAACGGCGTGATGCCGGCCCAGGGCAACCTGTCGGACCTCGAGATCGCCGGAGTCATCACCTTCGAGCGCACCTCCTGGGGCAACGACTTCGGTCCGTGCTTCCCCGAGGACGTGGCCAAGGCCCGCACCGAGCCGGCGCCCAAGGGCAAGTAGCTCGTCGCTCCGTCAGGGTTCCCGCCGATGTGCCGATGTTACGTCGGCGGGAAACCCTCGGAGCGCCTCATGCATCGTCGTCACCTTGTCCTCTGGACCGCGTTGGTCTGCGCCTGCAATGCGCCGGATCATGACGGGAAGACGGACGACACCGACGGTGACATCCTGGATCCCTCTGACACCGACGTCGTGTCTGAGGACACGGACGACACCGTCGTGGACGACACCGACTGCGCCTCGCAGACCTGGTACACGGACGCCGACCTCGACGGCTACGGCGCAGACGTCGCCGCTCAGACCGGGTGCGAGCCGCCGGCCGGTTCGGTGGGCGTGGGCGGCGACTGCGATGACGCGGACGGCGACCTCAACCCGGGCGCGGTCGAGGTCTGTGACGGCGTCGACAACAACTGCGACGGCGTGATCGACAACGCAGATCTGGACGGCGACGGCTGGATCTCGTGCCCGTCCTCCGGCGGCCAGCTCGACATCGTCGTGATCATCGACGACTCCTCCTCCATGTCCGACGAGCAGGTGTCGATGGGCGCGCAGTCCGGCGCCTTCTTCGACCAGCTGACCGCCGGCGCCTACGACTGGCGGATCGCCGTCATCAGCACCAGCCAGGGCACGCAGTTCGGCGCGACCATCCTCCCCACGCTCGCCGACCCGCGCGCGGCGTTCGCGAGCGCGGTGGCCCGCGGCGCGGTGGGCAGTGACGACGAGCGGCCCTTCCAGCAGCTCGACACCTTCCTCTCCACCAGCGGCTGGCGGAGGAGCGGCGCCTCGCTCGCGGTGTGGGCGCTGTCGGACGAGGACGACTTCAGCGCCACGACGCTCGAGCACGTCGTCGACCTGATGCGGGCCGGCGGTCCGGACACCAGCGCGGTGTTCAGCGTGATCTCGGGCGGCTGGGAGGGCTGCGACGTGAACGGCCACAAGGCCACGCCGTCTCCGCGACTGGTCGAGCTGTCCGCGCGCACGGGCGGCGCGTTCGCGTCGATCTGCGACGCGGATTGGTTCACCACGTGGTCGGACCACTGGATCCCCACCGACCACGTTGACTGCGATGACGCCGACGCCGACGTGTTCCCCGGCGCGGGCGAGCGCTGCAACGGCGTCGACGACAACTGCGATGGCAATGCCGACGAGGACGCGGACGACGACGGTCTGGCCGCGTGCGTCGACTGCGACGACGCGAACCCGCACCGCGGCGGTGCCGAGGTGTGCGACGGCGTGGACAACAACTGCGACGGCATGACGCCCGCGAACGAGGTCGACGCGGACGGCGACGGCGTGCGCGCGTGCGACGACTGCGACGACGCGAACGCCGCCATCCACCCCGGCGCGGTCGAGGACTGCGGGACTGCGGTGGACGAGGATTGCGACGGCCACGCCGAGCACGACAGCGTCACCGACGGCGACGACGACGGCGACGGCTACGCGATCTGCGGCGGGGACTGCGACGACGGCGACGACGCGGTGCTCCCGTTCGCGCCCGAGCAGCGCTTCAACGGCGTAGACGATGACTGTGACGCAGCGCTCGACGGGCGCGATCGCGACGTCGTGTTCCCGCTGCCCACCACCGTCTCCACCGGCCGCGTCACCTTCGACGGCGGCGCGCCGTGGTTTCGGGTGTGCGGCGTGGACTACGACGTGCTCACCGTGGGCACGGATGGCTGGCTCTCCCCCGGCGGCTCGTCGATCAACGACTGGACGCCCACGGTCGCCGAGATGGAGTCCTACGCGCCGTTCGTCGCGGCGGGCTGGTCCAACCTCACGCTCAACGGCTGGACCGCCGGCCGCTTCCTTGCCGGCTACCCGGTCGACGCGTCGCTGATCCTCGTGCAGCGCGCGGACACGGTGTCGGTCGTGTGGGACAACGTCCCGGTGGTCGGCGGCGGCACGGCCACGACGATCGCCACGCTCGGCCAGGACGCGGTCGAGGTCGCGGTGCTCCACAGCGACGCGCCGGACGACACCCTAGTCGGCTGGGCGTGCGCGTCGGGCGACTGGGTGGCGGCCAACGCGTCGACCGACCCGGTCTGCCTGGACACGGCCGGCCACGACGCCGGCTCGTTCACGTTCGCCAATGTGGTGGCGCTGCCGGTGGTGGCCAAGACCTGCGCGCCGTAGCGTTCCCGCGTGGCGGTCAAACGCGTCACCTGTGGTAACGATAGGTAGAAGCTATGCCTTCCCCGAGCCCTCACGCCGTCTCGCTCCGCCAGCTTCAGTATGTGGTCGCGGTCGCGGAGCTGTGCAGCTTCCGTCGCGCCGCCGAGCGCTGTCGGGTGGCCCAGCCTTCGCTGAGCGCGCAGGTCGCTGCCGCCGAGGACGCGCTGGGCGTGCAGCTGTTCGAGCGCGACAGCCACGGCGTGCGCGTCACGCTGGCGGGCGAGGCGCTGGTGGTGCGGGCGCGCCGCGTGCTGCGTGAGGCGGACGACCTTGTGGACGCGTCGCGCCGCCTGCAAGACCCGCTCGCGGGCACCCTGCGCGTGGGCGTGATCCCCACGGTGGCGCCCTACCTGCTGCCCGAGATCGTGCCGGCGCTCCACGCGGCGTTCCCGCGCCTGACGCTGGCCTGGGTGGAGGACAAGACCGAGGTGCTCCTGCGCCGCGTGGAGGACGGCACACTGGACGCCGCGCTGCTCGCCGTGGTCCCTGAGCTTGGCGATCTGGTGCAGGTGCCCGTACGGACCGACCCGTTCGTGCTGGCCATGCCCAAGAGCCACCCGCTCGCCAAGGGGCGTGGCGCGGTGGACGCGGACGCGCTCGCCGGGCTGCATGTGCTGCTGCTCGACGACGGGCACTGCTTCCGCACCCAGGCGCTCGCCGTGTGCACGGCCGCTCGCGCTGAGGAGGATGAGCTGCGCGCCACGAGCCTGCCGACGCTCGCGCAGATGGTGTCGACGGGCGCGGGTGTGACCTTGCTCCCGCAGATGTCCGTGGAGACCGAGGCGCGCAGGGCGAAGCTGGTCACGCGCGCGCTCCGCGATCCCGCGCCGTCGCGGACGATCGCGCTCGCATGGCGGCACACCTCGGCCGTGGCCGCCGCGCTGGGGGAGGTCGCCAAGGTGATCGCGTCCGGTGGCGCACGCTGACGCTCGACGAGGGGTGGCGTCCCATCGGACCCCGCGAGGCGCTGTCGTCCGGACCTCGGTTGAGGGGCGCGTGGCGGTTCGCCTCGCGCGTCAGCGCTCTCCCTGTTGGGATGGATGGTGTCTCGTCCTCGTGGACATTGAGGGCTGCGTCGACGGCGTCGCCGCCACCACCTGGTAGGGGACTGTACGACCTAGCACCGGTCCGT
>CAIOSP010000089.1 GCA_903861005.1 uncultured Pseudomonadota bacterium | reverse complement strand
GCGCAGCTTGCCCGGGTCGATGCGCACCACGTCGAGCAGCGGCTTGTCCGACCGACCGTTCGTCTGCAGCAGGCGCCGCGCCTCGGACACCTGCGACGCGCTCAAGGTCAGGTCGGTCCCGTCCGGCAGCGAGTACGACACCGCCGAGAACCGCGCGAGGTAGTCGCGCAGTGCCTGCAGCCCCTGGTCGGTGCCGCCGCGCGCGAACGTGTACGTCCCGCGCCACGCCTCGTCGGCCTCTTTCTGGAACTGCTCGCGCACCTGCCGCTCGTACTCGGAGTGGACGTTCGACCGCGCGAGCTGCTGCGCCCGCTGCTGCGACAGCACCGGGTCGGACGCGGTGCGGTCGGTGAGGGTCAGGCCGTTGAGGTCGGGCTCGGGCTCGTCCAGCGTGGACAGCGTGAGCTGCCGCGCCCCCGCGCGGTCGTCGATGGACGGCGTCTGGTCCAGGCCCAGCGCGCTCATGCGCCGCAGGACCCAGGTCTGCGCCTCCTCCACCGACACCACCCCGTCGCGCGCGCCGAACGCCCCGTCCGCCCACCCGCGCAGCGCGCCCACCACGTGCCAGGTGAACGCGCCGTGGTGCACGTCGTCGAGCACCGCGGGCAGCTCGTACGCGCCGGTGCCCAGCCAGGTCACCACGCGCGGATCGGCCGCCTCCTCAGGCGGCGGCGCGTCCACCGTGCGCGCGTCACGCAGCGGCTTGGCCTCCCGCCCCACGCCGGAGAACGACGTGTCGAGCACCAGCACCACCTGCCTGGCCGTGACCTGCGACAGCGCCCGCTGCAGCCCCTCGACCGACACCCTGGCGTCGTTCGCGCGCGCGTCGGACATCAGCAGCGCGTGCACCCCGTCCATGGGCGCCATGGCCCCGTGCCCCGCAAAGTACACCCACAGCGTGCCGTCCGGCCCCACCTTGGCGGCGGCGCGCTCGATGGCGGCGGTCCAGGCGGCGGCCTTGGGGTCCGTCAGGCGCGTGACCCGGTCGACCGGCACGCCGCGGCTCAACAGCAGCCAGCTGGAGAAGAGCTCGGCGTCGCGCGTGGCGTCCAGGTTCAGCGGCAGCCAGTCGTAGTGCTCGACGCCGACCACGACCGCGGCGTCCGACGGGGCGGAGGACAGCGAGCGGGCGGGGGTGTCGAGGTTGGGCCAGGCGGCGGCGAGGGCCAGCGAGGTGAGGAGGGGGAGGAGCATGGGGGGAGTTTACGTCGCGCGTGCGGGGTCCGCGAGCCCGTAGCCCAGGACGTGGGTGAAGCGACGTGCGTTCGCATCCGTGCATCGCGCTGGACCCTTGCGGACGCCCCCTGGCGCGACCAGAGCGACCGCGGATTGTGGCTTGTAGGACAGGCTCCGTCGGGCGACGCCGTTGCGCGGGATGGGGGAGATCGAGATAGAGCGGGGTCATGGCCACCGATGATCTGACGATCCCAGTCCTTCTGCCACGAGACGCGCTGCGCCCCGGCGAGTCAGATGTGCGCGCGCTCTCGGAGGCGCTTCGGGTGCTATGGGTCGTCGAGCAGGTCCGGTGTGGCGCGATGAGCGTCGGCTATGGCGCCGGTCTGGTCGGTCAGGACCGCTGGACGTTCGTTCGGACGTTGGGCGCGCACGGCGTGTCGGCGTTCGGGTATGACGCGGACGAGGTGGACGACGACATCGCCTCGCTCAGGCCGGACCCGCCCAAGTCCACGGGCCGCGCGAAGGGCAAGAAGGCCGCGTCCGGCTGAGCAGTCGCCGCGTGACTCAGCGCCGCCGTCGCCCCAGGCCGCGCCCGCTCACAGCACCACGCAGTAGCTAGGCTCCCCGTAGCAGTACCAGTACGCCTCCACGACGCACCCCGTGCACCCATCCCCCGGGATGAAGTCGTAGATGTCGTCGCACTCCTCATTGCCGGTGATGCGCCCGTCGCCACAGAACGGGGCGACGTCGGTGTCCACCGCGTCGGTGTCCACGTCGGTGTCCACGTCGGTGTCGATCGCGTCGGTGTCCTGGTCCGAGTCACCGAGGTCCGAGTCGGAATCGCTGTCCGCGCGATCGGTGTCCTGGTCGGTGTCCGACCCGAGATTCGTGTCTCGCTCCTCGCCCGTGTCGCTCGCGACGTCCGTGTCCTGCGCGAGCGGCGTGCGGTCCACCCCATCGAAGCACGTCACCGTCGCGCCGTCACCCGGCACGACAAAGTCGAGCGTCTTGCCCGCGAATGTGACCGACCCCGGCCCCGCGATGAGCGCGGCGCTTGTGCAGGCGGCCGTCGACTCGATCGCGATGTCGAGCGACGTGAACGGCGTCGGGTCGTACGTCGAACGCGCGGTGGTGCCGACCGTCAGCGTATTCGGCTCGCCGTCCACGTGACACTCGAAGTCGTGTGGACCGCGGTCGCCCGACACGAGGATGGACCTGACCTCGAGCCGCCCACCGGCCTCGGCGGGCACGACGAAGCAGACGGTGCCGACGTCGGTGATGGCGCAGCCTCCGACCAGCGTGATCGCGATCAAAGCGAGGCGAGCGCGCATGGGGACCCTCCGAGGCGCCGTCGCCCTCACTGCGCCGCCGACCCTGTGTAGGGCTTGCGCAGCGTCAGCGAGTCCACCAACCCGTCTGGGTTGTTGCCGTCCTTGCCGGCCCCGACGCGGTCCTCCACGCTGAAGTTCGGGGCGCCGAACCAGCTTAGGTCGTCGGGCGCGAAGCGTGCGCCGATGAGGGTGAAGTAGACCGCGTCCGGCTTGGGGAGCGCGTCGAGGAAGCACGCGAACTGGAAGCCGACGCCCAGGCCGTCGCTCGTGGTCCCCTTGTACCGCTCGTCGAGGTCGATGCTGTACGGCACATCCTCCGGGAAGGGGGCCAGCTCGTCGCCGCTCACCAAGGCGGTGATGCCCACGGACCAGTCGCAGAACCAGAAGGTGCCGTACCCCTCGCACGTTCCCTCGCCGAGCACGTCCACGATCTCGGAGTACGACATGCCCGCGCAGACCCCTCCCGCGCAGCTGGTCGTGAGGTCGATCTGGCCGTTGCCGGTGGTCGACGTGCAGGCGGGCAGCTCGGCGAGCACGTCGTCCAGCGTGGGCGGCGCGGGGTCGTCGACGGGGTCCGCGGTGCAGACGCCGTCCGCCTCGGTGGTGCCGTCGCCGCAGACCACGGAGTCTGGGCTGCCACACGCGGTCAGAGTAAACGCAAGCACACAGATCGTGGAACGCATGGACTCCCCCCAATAAAGCACAAGATGTGGGTCTCTAGCACACGACACGTTGGTTCGCGGGAGCGGGCGGGGCGCCTCACTCGACGGGCTCCTCCACGATCTCAAACCGCCCAAAGTCATACGGCTCGCCCTTCGCCGCCTCCACCTGCACCAGCCGCTCGCGCTTGCCCTCCCGCGCGAGCGTCGTCACCCGGTGGTAGCACCACGGGTTGTTCCCGCGCCGACCCAAGGTGGTGTGCGTGGTGAAGCTGCACCCGCCGCGGCACACGTCGGCGTAGTCGCAGGTGGCGCAGAAGCCCCACAGCTCGTCGGCGGTGCGGTCGCGCGCGAAGCGCATGGTGGGCGACGTGTCCCACACGTCGGCGATGGGCGTGGTGAGCACGTTGCCGGACGCGTAGGGCGCGGTGGGCAGGGACGGGCAGGCCTTGATGGTGCCGTCGGACTCGATGCCCATGACGCCGACGCCCGCGGTGCAGCCGGTCCAGTGGGTGGCCATGCCGCCGGGGGCGGAGCGCAGGAGCGTCTCGTGCGGGCCGTAGTAGCCGACGTTGTTGGCGATGGTGACGTTGAACGTGCGGAGCGGGTGGGGCAGCTCGTGCGGGCGGGGGCTCTGCACGGCGTCCACCTGAATGGCGGCGAGCGTGTCCATCAGCGGCACCACGCGCCACGGCTCGAGCAGCAGGTCGGCGCGGTCGGCGGCGTTCCCCATGGGCACGGTGAGCTGGCCGCGCCACGAGCGGACGCCGCGGTCGCGCAGGGCGGCGGACACCTCCCACAGGTGGTCGGCGGAGCGGCGGTTGATCTGGGTGTTGCAGGTGACGGGCAGGCCCAATTCGCGCGCGTGCTCGATCACGCCCATGGCGGCGGCGTAGCTGCCCCGGCTGTGGCGTAGCGCGTCATGCACCTCGGGCGGGCCGTCGACCGACACGCCGAGCGCGTGCAGGCCCGCGTCGCGGAAGCGCTGGAGCTTGTCGCGCGTGAGGCCTCGACCGCCGGTCTGCATGCTGGCGAGCACGCCGCGGCTGGAGAGCGACTCGACCAGGCGGGGCGCGTCGGCGCGCAGGTAGGCCTCGCCGCCGATCAACGTGACCTCGTGGGCGCCCATCGCCACCAGCTGGTCGCACACGGCGAGCGCCTCGTCGGTGGTCAGCTCCTTGGGGCGCGCGGACCCGGCCCGCGACCCGCAGTGCAGGCAGGGCTGGTCGCAGCGCATGGTGACCTCCCACACCACGTAGAGGGGGCGAGGGGCCGCACCAAGCGGGAGCCTGCGGTGATCGGGTCGAACCATACGCGCACTCTACGCTGCGGAGTCCAAACCTGCAGGGTACAGTTGTTTGGGTGATCGGAGTCTCTGCATGAGGGACGCTTTGGCGTGTGTGAAGTGTGGGACCCAGCTGCGCGGCGCCGCCACCTGCGCCTACTGCGCGGCCGAGGCGCGCCACGGCACCGCCCGGCACGCCGTGGTCGCGACCGTGCTGCTCGGCCTGGCGATCGCGGACGGCAGCGTGGGCTGTCAGGCCGAGTACGGCATGATCATGGAACCACAAGAGCCCGACAACGACGGCTACCCGGCGTGTGTCTACAGCGACGACACGGACGACACCGACATCACCGACGAAAACGACCCCACCAAGTGTGACTGCTGGGACTTCTCCGCGCTCATCCACCCGGGCGCCAAGGAGACCCCAGGCGACGGGATCGACAGCAACTGCGACGGCGACGACAACACCTGATCTTGCCCCCGCGGCGATGGCTCCCCCGGGATGCCCGAGTCACCCTCCCAGCGGCACTGTGATAGGCCAGGTCGCCCCGAGGCTCGAGCGCACCGTGCAGGCCGAAGACACCACGCCGGACATCCATCGTCGCCAGATGCTCGCGTATGAGCGGCTGGGTCCCCAGGGACGCGCCGAGCTGGGGCTTGCACTCTCCCAGGCGGTCTACGAGGGCGCGCTGTCGGGCATTCGCCACCGGCACCCGGAGTACACGCCGCACGAGGTGATCCGAGCGTACGTGCACATGGTGCACGGCGCGGAAGTCGCGCGGGCGACGTGGCCGGACAAGCGATTGCTCTCGCCGTGATCCTCAACGTGCTGACTGAGGTCGCGCGGGCGCTGGACGACGCGCAGGTGCCGTGGATGCTGGCGGGGTCACACGCGAGCACGTTCCACGGCGTGCCACGCGCCACCAACGACATCGGCGTAGTCATCGATCTGCCCGGCAAGCGCATCCCGGACCTCGCCGCGCGGTTGCCGAGCAGCCGCTGGTATCTGGATCAGGCCGTGGCGCTGGAGTCGATCCTCAGCCAACGCCCGTTCAACGTCATCGACGAGCACACGGGCGTGAAGATCGACTTCATGCCGCTGAAGCGTCGGCCGTTCAGTCGCAGTGAGTTTGATCGGCGTGTGCCGGTGCAGTACGGCAGCGCCACGGTGTGGGTCGCGACGGTCGAGGACACGATCCTCGCCAAGCTGGAGTGGTCGAAGAAGTCGGGCGGAAGTGAGCGCCAGCTGCGCGACGTCGCCGGTCTGGTCGAGGCGTGGGGCGACCGGCTTGACCGCGGCTACCTTGAGTCTTGGCTGGACGAGCTTGGCGTGCGTGAGGCGTGGCTCAGCGTTCGGTAGCAGCCGCTTGTCCGGCATTCCAAACATCTTGTCCGACGCACCCTGAATTCATGGCGACGACAACACCTGACCCACCCAAACGGGGGAGGGGGGTGTCCGAAAAATCAGACGGGCGGCCATGAAAGTCGGCGTTCGTTCGTTGAGCCCCTCATCCGCTTGGCGCCCGCTTTAAGTGAATCGTGTGTCGCCGACCCCCCCCGTGCCCACGCTGGCGTCCCTGTTGGGTGTACGGGCGGGGTCGGTGACTTCTCCTCCCTCTGCGGGCTATGCGTCGGACCTCGGAGGTCGGATGCGCTCGGTTGTGGTTCTCCTGCTGTGCGTTGGCTGCGCCAAGTCCGATCCGCTCCCCGCGGAGGACACCGACCTGCCCTACGACGGCCCGCCGCAGCTCTCGTTCCTGGCCGTGGACAACGGCGCGATGAAGCTGGTCTACGTCGACGAGATCGGCGGCGGCGGCTGGACCACGCAGCTCCCGATCAACCCGCGCGACATCGCCCGGTCGGGCGACGACGAGGTGCTGGTCAGCCACGAGCTGGGCGCGGCGCGCGTGAAGCTGTCCACCGGCGAGGTGACCTGGACGCTCGACACGCAGTCCGGCGTGACGTCGGCGCGGCTATTGCCGAACGGTCATGTCCTCCTGGGCGAGCAGGACGGCGGCGACGTGGCGCTGGTCGAGGTGGACGACGCGGGCGTGGAGGTCAGCCGCGTGACGGCGCCCGGCTACGACGACCTGCGCCTGGTGCGCCGCCTGGACGACGGGCACACGCTGTTCACCACCAGCTCGGGCGGGCATCGGGTGGTGGAGGTGGACGCGACCGGCGCCGAGGTGTGGACCGCGCCGCTGCCCGGCAAGGGCTACGTCGCGGAGCGGCTGGCCAATGGCGACACGCTCGCGACCACCGGCGACGACAAGCGCCTGCTTGAGCTGGACGCGTCCGGCGCGATCGTGCGGGAGTGGGGTGGTGCTGTGGCCCTGCCGGACGCGGGCCTGGAGTGGTTCAGCGGCTTTGAGGTGCTGGACGGCGACGTGGCGGTGTGCGCCAACTGGTTCGGGCACGACACGTCACTGCCGGGCCCGCACGTGGTCGCGCTGGACGCGGACAACCAGCTGGTGTGGTCGTGGGCGGACCGGGCGGCGGCCGTGCAGGTCACGAATGTGCTGGTCCTGGGCTCGCGCGGGTTCTGAACGGAAAGCCGCGGCGGAGTGCGTTAGAGCGCGGGGCCCCCTGGAGGCACCCCATGAGCGACACGCTCCGCGCGCACCTCGCCACCTTCGACCGCATCCGCAAGCCCGGCGCCTACGCGTACGAGCGCGTGTCGGACCACGTGGGCGGCGTGCACGGCACGCACATCGTGTTCGGCAGCCTGGTGCACGGCGACGAGGTGGGCTCGCTGCCCGCCGTGCTGCGCGTGATCGACGAGCTGAACCATGGCACGCTGAAGTTCGGCGGTCGCGTCACGTTCTTCGTCGGCAACCCTGAGGCGGGTCTGGCTGGCGTGCGCTTCCTGGAGTCCGACCTCAACCGCGTGTTCGTCGACAGCGCCGCGGACGATCACGAAGGCCGCCGCGCCCGTCAGCTCCGCCCCATCCTGGACGACGCCGACGTGTTCATCGATCTGCACCAGACGATCGAGGAGACGTCGAACGCGTTCTACATCTTCCCGTTCGGCGTAGAGGGCTGGCACTGGGCGCGCGCGATCGCCGCGACGCCCATGTGGGTCACGCGCAGCCCGGAGGCTTCGTTCAGCGCGGGCGCGTGCTGCGCCGACGAGTACGTGCGCCTGCGCGGCAAACCCGGCATCACCATCGAGGTGTCGCAGCGCGGGTTCGGCAACGGCGGCGAGGAGCGCGCCTACAAGGCGATCGTCGACACGCTGGCTATTGCCGACGCGGTGGCGGCGGGCACCACCACGCTCGCGGCGGCGGCCGAGGCCAGGCCCGAGATCGCGTTCCTGCAGACCACGCACCGCGAGCTGTTCACCAGCGACGCGCTCGCGCTGCGGCCCGGCCTGACCAACTTCCAGACCGTGCAGGAGGGCGACCTGCTGAGCGCGCCCGGCACGCCTGAGCTGCGCGCGCCCGCGACGGGCTGGGTGCTGTTCCCGAAGTACCCGCCGCGCATCGACGGCGTGTACAAGAAGCCGCTGCCCGGCGAGATCTACCGGATCATCGGGCCGCTGCCCGGCCACCCGCTGGACCTGTACAACCTGCGCTGAGCGCGCGCGGTCGACGCGCCGCCGCGGCCGCGAACGATCGAGGGCAGTTGGCGCGCATCGCGGCCGCGCTCGCGCGGGGTCGGCGCGCGGCCGCCTAGGCTAAGCGCGGCTCGACGCCGACAATGGCCGCCTTGGGCAGCCCCACGTACAGGTGCGGGAACAGCTGGTCGCCGCGCGAGCGCTCCCACTTGACCGCGTCCGCGGGCAGGCGCGCCAGGTCGACTGTGAGCACGATCAGGCCCTGCTGCCCCGCGAAGTGCTTGGCGAGCGTGCCCTCCACCTGCGCGGCCGTCGACAGGTGGACGAAGCCGTCGCGCAGGTCGTCGGGCGAGCCGGGCCACGGGTCGGGCGCGGCCGCCCACACGTCGGCGCGCACGATCTTGTAGACGAGCGGATCAGGCCCGCCGTGCGCCGCGAGGTGCTCGAGGATCGCCGGGTTCACGACGTCGGGCCGCGAGCGCTGCACGAAGTGACCGCCGTTCTCCGCGATCACCAGCCTCGCGTCGTCGCAGGTGGCGAGCGACAGCGGACCCATCGCCTCATCGAGCGCGTCGTCGCGTGTGCCCCACACCAGCACGGTGGGGACGGTGACGCGTTCCTCGATCGCGCGGTCGCGGAAGGCGGCGCGGTACCAATTCAGCATCGGCAGGACGGTGGCGGGCGACGACCAGTTCGCGGTCAGCTCGGCCCACTCCTCGTCGGTGTGCGGCGCGCGCTTGTGCCAACGGCGGACCTCGGAGCGCAGGCGACCGGCGGCGAGCACGCGCTCGGAGATCCATGGGACTTGAAATAGCGCCATGTAGAAGCTGCGGGCGATCTGGCCCGGGTGGCGGACGGCGAAGCGCTTCATCACCTCGGGCCGCGGACAGTTGAGGATGGTGAGCGTGCGCACGCGCTCGGGCCGCGTGGCCGCGAGCCCCCACGCCACGCCGCCGCCCCAGTCGTGGCCGACCACGTGCGTCGGCGCGCCACCGCACAGCGCGTCCTGCAGCGCGACGACGTCGTCGATGAGGTGGCGCATGAAGTAGGCCGCGTGGCCGCGCGGCTTGTCGGACGGGCCGAAGCCGCGCTGGTCCGGGACGATCACGCGGTAGCCCGCGCGCGCGAGGACCGGGATCTGCTTCGACCACCCAATCCACGCATCGGGGAAGCCGTGCAGCAAGATCACTGGCGCGCCGTCCGTCGGGCCCGCGGTGACGACGTGCAGGTGGAGCGGCCCGTCTACGCCAGAGGTCTGTAGAGCGACGCGCTCATGGGTGAGCGGGACACCGTCGAGCGCGTCGATCATCCGTCCTCCGATCAGCGCAGCGCGATCTCGTCGGCGGGGGCGCGCAGGTTGTAGTGCGACGACATGACGGCGCCGTACGCGCCGCCGTTCTCGATGAGCAGCACGTCGCCGGGGACGGTGGGCGGCAGCACGCGGTCGCGGCCGAGCACGTCGCCGGTCTCGCAGATCGGGCCCACCACCTGCGCGACGCCCGTGGCCTTCTCGCCCAGGCGCGTCAGGTTGTGGATGGCGTGCCACGCGCCGTACAGCGACGGGCGGATCAGCGAGTTCATGCCGGTGGCGCCGCCGACGAACGTGACGTCGCCCTTGGTGCGCACCTGCGTGACGGGGACGAGCAGCACGCCCGCCTCGCTCACCAGGTAGCGGCCCGGCTCAATGCGGACCTCGACGCCCTTGAGGCCGTCGACCGTGGAGAGGGCGGTGTCCACCGCGGACAGGTCGAGCGGGTCCTGGCCCGGGCGCTCGACGACGCCCATGCCGCCGCCGAGGTCGATCCACTTGAGGTCGGGGAACTTGGGCCGCAGGTCGGCGAGCGTCTGCGCGGTGCGCGCCCAGGCGCCGGCGTCCAGGATGCCGCTGCCGACGTGCGCGTGCAGGCCGACGACCGCAACGCCCACCTGCGCCGCGATCGCCAGGAAGCTGTCGACGTCGTCGAGCGGGTGGCCGAACTTGGTGTGCGCGCCCGCGGTGCGGACCTTGTCGTGGTGGCCCAGGCCCGCGCCCGGGTCGATGCGCAGGCCGACCGCGCGGCCCGCGAAGATGTCCGGCGCCTGTAGCAGCACGTCCGGCCCGTCGACGATCACGTCGGCGTGCGCGGCGAACGCGGTGGCGTACTCACCGACGGGGCAGAAGTTCGGCGTGAACAGCAGTGGCACCTGCTCACCGAGCACGCGCTTCACGCACGCGATCTCCGCCGACGACACACACTCGATCCCAAAGCCCGCGTCGACGATCGCGCGGAGCACGTCGGGGTGCGCGTTGGCCTTCATCGCGTAGTAGCGTCGCTGCACGTGCGGCAGCTGGGTGACGAGCGCGGTGGCGCGGGCGGTCACGGTGGGCAGGTCGTAGACGTAGCGGGCCTGGCCGTTCTGGCAGAGGCCGAGCAGCTCAGCGCGGCGCTCCACCCACCAACGTTGCGGAAGCGCGGGGCCCTCGTCGCGGCCCTCGCCGGTGAGCTCGGACCAGGTGGGGCCGAGCCACGGCGCGCGCTTGCCGGTGCCGAGCAGGCGACCGTGCAGCTCGCGCACCAGGCGCGTGGCGTCCTCGGCGTCGACGACGAAGGACAGCGCGAGGTCCTCAGACGACGCGCTCACCATGTGCACGTTGCGGTTCTCGAACGCGGCGAACGACTCGCCCAGTCGGTGCAGCACGGTGCGGATGTGGCGGCCGACGATCGACACGACCGCGCAGTCCGGCACCACGCGCACGGTGCCGAGCTCGCGCAGGTCGTCGAGCAGGCCGCGGAACGTCGTTCCGTCCAGCCCATCCGGCACATGGTCGAGCGTGACGGTGACGGTGGACTGCGAGGTGGCGACCAGGTCGACCGAGATGCCACGCGCGGCGAACGGCGCGAACACACGCGCGAGGAAGCCGGGCGCGCCCCACATGGCGAGCGTGGACACGCTGACCAGCGGCACGCCGGTGAGCCGCGCGATGGCGAGGACGGCGGGCTCGTCGTCGGCCTCAGGGCCGATGTGCGTGATGGCGGTGGCGTCCGGGTCGCGGGTGTTTCGGATCTCCAGCGGGATGCCGGCCCACGCGACGGGGCCCAAGCAGCGCGGGTGGAGCACCTTGGCGCCCATGCCCGCGATCTCCTCGGCCTCGCGGTAGCGCAGGTGGGTGATCAGGCGCGCGGCGGGGAGCTGGCGCGGATCGGTCGTGAACATGCCGTGCACGTCCGTCCAGATCTCACAGCGTTCGGCCTCCAGGAGTGCCGCGAACAGGGCACCGGACGTGTCGCTGCCGCCGCGGCCGAGCAGGCAGGTGTGGCCCTCCGTCGTGGACGCGATGAAGCCCTGGGTGAGCACGACGGCGTGACCGTCGGCGGCGGCCTCGGCGCTCGCGCGGTCCTTGCGCGGCGTGACGTGGGCTTCCAGGTAGCGGGTGGCGTCGGGCGTGAGCGTGGGCACGTCGGACGTCAGCAGCTTGCGCGCGTCCACGCGGGTGGCGTCGAGCCCGGCCTTGCGCAGCATGACGACGCCCAGCGACGTGGACGCCAGCTCACCGAACGACAGCACGCGCGCGCGCAGGCGCGGCGACGCCTCACGGACCAGCCGGATGCCGTCGAGCAGGGCGAGCAGCTCGACCAGCAGCTCCTGGCAGGGCGCGAACTCGTCGGCCGTCAGGCCCATCTCGGCCGCCAGCTCCTCGTGGCGGGCCTTGATCCAGGCGTAGGACTCCATGGGGCGGTCGGTGAGCGCCTCCTCGGTGGCCTGGATCAGGCGGTCCGACACCTTGGAGACCGCGCTGGCGGCGATCCACACGCGATGCGTGGGGCTCAGCTGTTGGACGCGGCGCGCGATGCGCCCCCAGTTCTCGGCGGTGGCGACGCTGGTGCCGCCGTACTTCAGCACAACCCACGGACGCGTCATGGCGCTTGGTCCTCCCGATCGGGTCGCGCACCTAATCGATCAGCGGCGTGGCGCACGCCTGGAGGCGTCGGGGCGCGCGGGCCGAAAGTGACACGGCCCCGCCGGGTAGCGCCGGATAGCGGTCGCGCTTGGAGGCTTCATGGACACGGTCGCGGTGTTGGGCGCGGGCCTGCTTGGCTCTGGCTTCGTCGAGAACCTGCTGTCGAAGGGCGTGTCGGTGCGCGTGTGGAACCGCACGGCGTCCAAGTTGGCGCCGCTGGTCGAGCGGGGCGCGGTGCTCGCGGCAACACCCGCAGACGCGGTGGCGGGTGTGTCGCGCGTGCACCTGATCCTGGCCGAGGACACCGCGGTGGACGCGGTCGTCGACGCGCTGCGCCCAGGCCTGGCGGCGGGCGTGCCGATCTTCGACCACTCCACCAACCTGCCCGACAAGGTCGCGGCGCGCTTCGCCCGCCTGCGCGCGGACGGCGTGCGCTACCTGCACTGCCCGGTGTTCATGGCGCCGTCGAACGCCCGCAGCGCCACCGGGCTCATGCTGGTCGCCGGGCCCGCGGCCGACGCTGCCGAGTTCACGCCCGCCCTGTCGACCATGACCGGCAGCGTCTGGCACGTGGGCGAGCGCCCCGAGCTGGCCGCCATCCACAAGCTGCTGGGCAATGGCATGCTGATCAGCTTCTCCGGCGTGATGGGCGACACCCTCGCCATCGCCGCCGCGCAGGGTCTGGGGCCCGACGCCGTGGGCGAGTTGCTCGCGCACTTCAACCCCGGCGCCAACCTGGGCGGCATCACGCAGCGCGTGGTCCGCAGCGACACCGCCAGCGCCTCGTTCACGCTGGAGATGGCGCGCAAGGACGTGCGGCTGATGCTTGAGACCGGCGGCCCCGGCCTGACCGTGCTGCCCGGCGTGGCCGCGCGCATGGACGAGGCGATCGCCGAAGGCATGGGCGGCAAGGACTACGCGGCGTTCGCCAAGCGCTGAGCGCACCGGTCAGGCCGGGCGCCGCGCTCCGAGGCGCGCACCGCCGGTCGACCGAGGCGTCGATCGACTGGAGCGGGCACCGGCCTAGGGCGTGAAGGTGTCCCAGATCCAGGTGTCGACGATGGGGCCGGTGTCCACGAAGGGGCCGGTGTCCACGAAGGGGCTGGTGTCGAAGATCGGCCAGGTGTCGACGACACCCGTGTCGATCGGCGTGGGGCTGGTGTCGACGGGCCACCAGGAGCCGGTGTCCGGCGGGGCGCCGGTGTCCGTGGCTCCGTTCGTGTCGCCGGGTGTCGCGCCGCCGGTGTCGCCGGGGACGCCAGGGCCGCCGCCGCCCGGACCGCCGCCGCCAGGGCCGCCGCCGCCAGGGCCGGTGCCAGGACCGCCGCCGCCGGGGTCGGTGCCAGGTCCGCCGCCGCCGGGGCCGCCGCCACCCGGTCCGCCGCTGCCCGGTTCACCACCGCCGGGGCCGGTGCCCGGGGACGTGTCCGTCACCGCGGTGTCGATCACGTCCGTGTCGTTGCCCGAGCTGCCGTCCGAGGTGTCGCCGTGGTTGACGCCCAGATCGGTGTCGATGCCCAGATCGGTTGTGCCGTCGCCGTCCTTGATGTCGGTGCTGCCAGGACCGGCGGTGCAGGCGGTAGAGAGGACGAACAGGAACGACAGAGAGGTGCGCATGGAGATCCCCAGAGGGCCGCGAGTATCCCACGAAAGCCGCGGGTCGTCGAGGGGCCTCACGAGGTTCAACCCCCAATTCCGTTCAATCATCCCTGCGAACACCGACTCAGCGAGCCTCAGAGCCCGAAGTCG
>CAIOSP010000088.1 GCA_903861005.1 uncultured Pseudomonadota bacterium | reverse complement strand
TGGTCCTGCTCGGGGCGCGGGCGCGCGGGGACCCGCGGGGCTCGGCCAACGTGTGATGACGGGGCTGGGCAAGTCGGGACATCGACGCGCGGAGCGAGGGCCACAAAGGTCGGCGCAGAGCTGTGTCCGGCGGCCGATGCCCAGAGTTCAAAGGCCTCGTACCACCGTTCCGCGGCGCTCGGCGAGGCGGTGAACCGGCGGCGCAGACGGGGATCGCACCTGGAGACTGCTAGTGGTAGTTCTCAGGTAGCGGCGCGAGCATCTTCAAAATCCTGTGCGCCCGGCAGATCACGCACCCGCTGGAGAACCGCAACCCAGGGCGGTCACAGCACGCCGAACTTGTGTTGGATCATCAGGCACTGGCCACATGCCGGATCAGCATGGCGTTCACGTGACGACCACCACGAAGGTTGACGGTCGCCGACGGCCCAAGGTACGGTCCGAGCTCGAAGGGGGGCGGCATGCGACATCTGCTCACGTTTTTGGCGTGTCTTTCGTCGGTTTCCTGTGCGTCGTCGCCCGAAGCCGCGCCTCCTTCTGCCGCGTCGACTCCGGGGCAGCAGGCGAAGGTGGACTCGGGCGGCGTCGCCGACACGAACGCGGTGTCGCGTCGATCCCCCATCGCGCCGGATGTGGCGGAATGGGCGGCCGCAGGAGGCGCCGGCGTGCAGGTGATCGCCGTGCACGTCCGGCCACCCGAGGTCGATCTGGACTTCCCGGATCACGAGCTTGGGGGCGCGATCATCGACGGGAAGGTCGTCTCGCGCCGCATCGACGGGGTGGAAAAGTCCGCGGAGGAGGCCGACGACTTCAACGCGACCTTCCACGACGCGATCCGAGCGAGGAACCGCGAGCGGAACGCTCGCGCCGCCGAGTCGTTGCGTGCGCTCGCGCAGGAGTTCGATGCCGAGGTGGTGTGGGTCGACGGGGCGTACGGTGCCGTGTCGATCGCGGCCGACGACGTCGCGCGCCTCCTCGAGGCCCGGCCGACGGCCTTCTCCCTGGTGGAGTTCGAAGGGACGAAGACGGACACGGTCGACCTCACCTCGGCGCTGGAGTCGATGGACATCACGCCGACAGCGTCGAACCTGGGCTACGACGGAACGGACGTCGGTGCTTGGATGAACGACGGCGATGGCAGGCCGGACGAGTCCAACGCCGCGATCGACGCGGGCGACTTTACGATGGTGTACTCGGGAGGCGACTCCATCACGCAGCACGCCACGCAGATGGTGGCCGACATCATGGCCGCCGCGCCCGACGTCGAGGTGTTCTGGGCCAAGGGGGTGCTCTCCTGCAGGCTGCGCGACGACGTGGACACGATGGGCTCGCCGAGCGTGTTCGTGTCGTCGCTGTCGAGCAATTCGTACACCCTCGACGGCACCTATACGTCGTGTTCGGAGGACTGGGACGAGTACGTCTACGACTTCCGAGTGGCTCACTTTCAGGCGGCCGGAAACTCCGTCAACTGCGCCGACACCAGTGGGAACCTCTGGATTGCGGATCGCGCCAAGGGGTACAACGTCATCGCCGCTGGTGGCTATGACGACGGTGCAAATCCGGAAGAGATCTGGAGCGGCTCGTGCTGGAAGGATCCCGAGACGCAGGCGAGCAAGCCGGAGGTGGTGGCCCCTGCGGTGAACATCGTCTCGGCTGGGTTTTCAGCTAACAACGGGACCAGCCACTCGGCGCCCCTGATGGCCGGCCTCACCGCGAGCCTGATGGAACCCTACTCGCACCTTCGCTTGAGGCCCGAGGCGGTGAAGGCCTACTTGATGTCGGGCGCCCGGGAGATGAACACGGCCAACGCCACCATGGTCAAGGAGAAGGAGGGCGCTGGCCGCGTGAACTTCGGCAACAGCTACTACAACGGGTACTACCACGGCTGGTCCGGGAGCCCGACCGCCTATTTCAGCTCCGACTCCGACTCCGACGGCAAGAACGACGTCGTCGAGAGCTACCCGCTCGTTTCGGGCAGGACGTACCGCGTTGTCATCGCGTGGCTGGTGCGCGGGACGTACGTCACGGCCAACCTCGAGCCGAACTTCGACTTCAACCTTCAGGTCCGAAACCCGAGCGGCACCGTCGTCGCGTCGAGCGCATCGACGCAGCAGTCGTTCGAGGCCGTGGAGTTCACGGCGTCCACCTCCGGGACGTACACCTTCACCATTGACCGCGCTTCGTACAGCTCCACCGCGGGCAACCTAGCGCTTGCGCTCCACGTGAGTTGGTGACCCCATGTGGTTCGTGACCGGTCCTCTCGCCCGCACGCCCGGGAAGCGCCTCCGCCTGCTCGCCGTACTCCTCCTCGGGTGCGCGTCCGACGACGCGCGCGACGACGCCGACACCGACCTGACCGCCTGTCCCGACATGCCGGTGTCGGAATGCCTAGCGGACCGCTGCATGGTCCTCACCGGCATTCGCGCGGATGCCACTCGGACCTGCGTGATCGAGCGTCGGGCATTCTGTCTCGACGGCATCGACGTCCACGAGCTGGTCACGGCTGCGGTAGATCCGGACGGTGCGAGGTGGCTCTTCGGCAGCCCGACCCTGCCGCCGAATTGGACCGCGGCGGCGCCGGAGGAGGGTGACGCGGACGCCTTCGGCTGGGACGAGTGCGCCGAGGGCACCTGAGGCTGAGGCGGGGCGACGTGCACAGGAAGCTCAATTGGTCGTACCCCCGAGCACCCTACCCTGGGCGGCGTGCAAGGTTCCGCCGAGTTGCCGCGAAGCCCGTCGCCGCCGAGGTGCTCGTCGGTGATCAGGCGCGTCCTCGTGTTCGCGTGGCGCACCCCTGCACCATCCTGGTGAAGGGAAACATCGGCGTCGCTTGCGTCGTCTCGTGAGCGGGCGTGGTCATGCGAGCCGAGCGTGGTGGCCTCGGGGTCTCCGGCGGGGGCCATCGGGCTCGCGCACGGCCGCTGACGTAAGCGTCCAACCTACGACGTCTTGATCCCGTCGGTCCGCCCGGTGATCCTCCGCGCTCACGCAGAGGATCTCCATGGCCAAGCACACCCCGTCCGACGAGCAGCTCTCCTGGGTCCGCGCATGGCGCGATAGCGGCGAGTCCCAGGTCGCCTTCGCCCGCAGGCATGATCTCCGACTGCCCACGCTGCGGTCCTGGATTCACCACCACAGGTCCGACGATCAGCCGGGCGGCTTCCTCCAGGTCGAGCTCACGAACGCCCGACCCACCTTCGCCGTCCACGTCGGCGGCGCTGCCTTGATCTTCGACGTCCCGCCGCCGCCCGACTGGTTCGC
>CAIOSP010000087.1 GCA_903861005.1 uncultured Pseudomonadota bacterium | reverse complement strand
GGTGCACGGGGAGCGCCAGCGCGTCGTCGCTGACGTGCACGGGCGTGACGGTGAACACGGTGAGCGGCAGCCCGTACGACTGCGCGGGGTACCGCCTGCCGACCGAGGCCGAGTGGGAGTACGCGGCGCGCGGCGGGACGATCTCGGCGTACTCGGGGAGCGCGGTGGTGGGGGACGTGGCCTGGTACTTCGTCAATTCGGGGAGCACGCCGCACCCTGCCTGCGGCAAGGCGCAGAACGGGTACGGCCTCTGTGACATGAGCGGGAACGTCTGGGAATGGACCTGGGACTGGTACGCCTCGACGTACACGGCCGGCGCCCAGAGCAACCCCGCGGGCCCGGCCTCCGGGTCGTACCGGGTGATCCGTGGTGGGAGTTGGGACTACGCCGCGTCCAACGCGCGCGTCGCGTTCCGCGACTACTTCGACCCCGGCGCCCGCGACTACTACCTCGGCTTCCGTCTCCTCAGGTCGCTCCCTTGATCCTTGATCCGTTGTTCCCTTGTCCCTTGTTCGTGTGGAGCGTCGGCGGTCTCGGGTCCGCCGCGGCGGAGCGTCGTCACGGACGCAGGGCCGAAGGGCGGAGCCCCCCCGTGGTCCCGACGTCTCGACCGGCGCTGGAGCCTTCCGTGGCTCAGTAGTTTTCGATCCCCGGTGTCTCATTCACGTTGACACGTTCCGTTCACGTTGACAGGTTCCGGTCACGCCAACCCTTGTGCTACGATCCGGAGTCGGAATGGAGCACGGCATGGATCGTCGGACGCCCTTGTGCCTGCTCGTCGCGGGGTGGACGACCGGCTGCCCGGTCGTGCCCGCCAGCGTGCACGACGGCGTCGTGGATCCCGAAGACACGGACGTCGCGGCCGACAGCGACGGCGCCGAAGACACGGACGCCGCGGCCGACACCGATCGCCCCGAAGACACGGACGTCGCGGCCGACACCGACGCGGCGGACACGGACGTGGGCGACACGGACATGCCAGGTTGTGGACGCCGGGTGGTGCCGTACACGTATGCGCGACCGTACGCGCCGAGCGCAGCCTGGAACACGCCGGCGTGTGGTCTGCCGACCTGGAGCGAGAGCGCGAAGTACGTCGAACGATTCTGGTTCTACTCGAACCATCGGGACGCCGACCCGACGGTGGTGGACCCCCGGCGTGGGGACCACGTCCTCGACTTTGGGCTCGACCCCGCGACCGACTACGCGCCGCCCGTGTACAACGCCGCCGACGCGACGACGGTGCGGCGTGTGCGCTTGCGCGCCGGCTGGGGTGGGACGAACCTCGGGTACACCGACACGATCCCGTGGAACCCGCAGTGGCGCGCGATGGAGGGCACCGACGGGTCCATGATCATCCTGGACGCGGCGACGGGCCGGGAGTGGAATCTGTGGGGTCTCGTGCAGCCGTCGCAGTTCTGGGGCATCTACAACGACAGCCAGTGCTGGTTGGCGGCGGGTGGGTACTCTGCATCGACCGACCTGTGCGTCGGTTCGGGCAACCTGGTGAAGTCGCCGAGCGGACAGGTCGCGGACTACCGCACCTACGGCGGCACGTTCCCGTCGCGCGGGGTGCAGATCCAGTTCTACGCGATGGTGGTTACGCCGGAAGAGGTCGTGGCAGGGGAGATACGGCACGCGCTGATGATGTCGGCGTCGAACACCTTGTTCGGTCCCGCGTGTTCACCCGCGGAGCTGTCGACGAGCGCGGCCGGGTCGACGTGTGGGTTCGCGCTCGCGCCGGCAGGGGGCTTGGAGTGGACCACGCCGTGCACGTCGTGTGTGCCCAGCTCGCTTCCGCTCGACGAACAACGCGTCCGCTCGATCCCGGAAGGGATCCGGTTCGCGCTCGACATCACCGACGCGGAGATCGAGTCGTGGCTGGACGCGCGCGGCTACACGTCGGTGAAGCGCAGCACCGCCAAGGTCTTTGTGGTCGCGTTGAGGGACTACGGGTGGTTCATCACCGACACCGGTGGCGTGGCGGCGTTCTCGGTGTCGGGGGCGGCCAACCCCGCCACCCGGCAGGCGTGGATCGATCTCGGCATCACGGGGAGCGGGACCGATCTCTTGTTCGGGCTCCTGACCCAGGACCGACTCCGGGCCGTGATTCCCGCCACCAACGACTGCGCGGTCGGCGGACCGAGCCCGTACGCCTGTCCGGCCGCGGCGACCCACTACTGACCGGCGAGGTCGGTGGACACCGGGGACGCCGCGGGTGGAGAACCCGGCGGGTGAGCACAGGCATTTCAAGCCCCTCCCCGCGCTCCCGAGGGTTTACCCCAGCCCGTCCGCACCCGCGATCCCCTTCTGCGCGCCCCACTCACCCGCGCGACGACCGCCGCGACGCAGGAGCTGCGCGCGGTGGTCGGCGCGGCAGTGTGCAGGGCCGCGCGGTCGCGGCCGGCCGCCCCCGGGTCCTTCCGACCGGGTCGGGATCAGGGGGTGCAGAAGGGGAGCGTGGCTGAGGACTGTCTGTGGTAGTCCTTAGGTACGAGTGTCGATAGCTTGAAATCCCTGTGAGCAGCTTCGATGCCGGCGCGAACACCCCATGGTACCTGAGCAGGTGCTGCCCCTTCGGCGGCACCTGCGCGGCCAGGCGCCCCACGAACTCCAACGCGCTGAACTCCACCGCCTCCGTCCCAGAAGGTGCTCACGTCAGCTCACTTCGCCAGCTCTTCCCAGTAGGTCTGGGTGAAGGTGGCGCCGCCCGCGGGGCTCGCGTGGATGACGAGGCGGAATGGATCGCTCATCGCGGGCGGCGTCACCACCCACATCGTGAAGGTGACGCTCTTGTCCGCCGCAGTCTCGAGCTTGGGCTTCTCCACGAGCTTCGCGACGCGCGGGTCGGTGTAGGTCCACGTCGGGACCGCGATGTTCGCGATGCGATCGAGGAACGCGACGCGGGCCGCAACCTCCTCGGCGGGCCCGGCTGTCAGGAGCGCATACCAGCCAGCCGGTTGGTCGAACCGGACGATCGAGCCGTCCGCGCGGGCGGCCGCCATCAGGTCGGGGTTTCCCGCGCCGCGCTCGATGAGGTAGAAGCGGAAGTCCCCGATACGGAGGGACTCGTTCTCGACGGGTGCGATGCCGGCGCCCCCTTGCGTCGCCGTGAACTTCGCGTACGTGGCCATCTGCGGATCGCTCATTTTGACATCAGGATGTGGATTAGCAGGCTTTGAGCTTGCGGTTTCCTGCGCGCAGGTCGGCGCGAGGAGCGGGAGCGCGAGCCCGAGTCGCAGCACGGCCGCCGTGAGTCCGCGCGCAAAATCGCGGCTACGGCGTGCTGGCATCGCCGCCTCCGCCGGTCGACGCGCCGCCGCCGCCGTTCCCCGGTGCCGCGCCGCCGGGTCCCGTGGCCGCGGGCGAGGTGGGTGCGGCCGCGGGCGGCGTGTAGGGCTGCCGCTCGAGGATGTTCGTCTTGAAGAGCACAGGCAAAACAATCTCCTCCCCCCGCTTCCGAAGCTCTACCCCAGCCAGTCGGCGACCGCGATCCCCTTTTGCACCCCTGGCTGACCGCCCTGTCGAGCCCTTCCGCTCGGCGCCGACCGGGACCGCAAACCCGCCCGCCGACCCGCGCGCGCACCTCGGCCTTCGCGGTCACCGCGCCGCAGCTGCCTCTCGATGTCCTCCCCCGCCCCGCCCCGTCACCGAACCGACGACGTCGCCTGTGGGTCTCCGCGCGCACGCGCCCCGAGCAGAACCAGGCAGCCCTGGGCCGCGCGCTCGTCGTCCAGCCAGCGCAGCACGTCGCCGCTCGCCGCCAGCACCAGCGCCACTTGCCGCATCCAGCCGCCGCAGCCCGGGCAGGTCTGAGGGTCTTGTTTGAAGACCCGCAGGATCAGCTCACCCCAGGCGGAGCACAGGCATTTCAAGCTCCTCCCCGCTTCCGAAGGTCGACCACACGTCGTCTCCCGCCGCGACGCCCCGTCATCGAACCGCGGCCGTACCCGCGTGCTGACCGCGGACCGACGCGAGGCGTGTCGCTGACACCTGCAGAGCAGGTCACACCGATCGTGCCTGGGAGGGCCACCTCCGCATGTACAATGCACACCTCGGAGTGCCCGTGACACGCCTCGTCCCCCTGATCGTCCTGCTCGCCGCCTGCACGCCAGATGCGACCCAAGCGCTGACCCGGCCCCTCGTCGAGCGGCGCACCGTCCACGTCGACGGCCTGACCTTGCGCGACACGCTCGATCGCGCGGTGATGCTGCGCGGCGTGGCCGTTGGGGGCCGGTCCAAGCTGCCGCCTTTCTTTCCGTTCGACGTCGACGAGGCCGTCCCGTTTACGGATCAGGCCGACGCGTTCTTCGGCAGGGTCTCGGCGCTGGGCGCGGGCGTCGTGCGGCTCGCGCTGATGTGGGAGCCGCTCGAACCGACGCGCGGCACCTACGACGACACCTACCTCGACAAGTACCTGGCCATGATGGACGCTGCGGATGCGCACGGACTCGGCGTCATCGTCGAGTTCCACCAGGACATCTTCTCGCGTCGCATCTGCGGCGACGGCTTCCCGCTGTGGGCGATCACGGACGAGATCGCCGCCGCCGGCCCAGCCCCCTGCCCCGGCTTCCCGGGGTGGGGGCTGGCCTACCTGGACCCGACGAGCGCCGCGAACCGCGCGATGCAGCGCCTCTGGGACAACGACGACGGCCTGCGCGACGACATGGTCGCCGCATGGAGGCACGTCGCGACCGCGGTCAAGGACCACCCAGCGGTGGTCGCGTTCGAGCCGATCAACGAGCCGCCGTCCGGCACGGGGACGAAGGAGGACTTCGAGCAGACCGTCCTGCCCGGCTTCTACGACGTCATGGGCGGCGCCATCCGCGAGGTCGTCGGCGACGAGCCTGCGCTGCTGCTGGACGGCCGCGCGGGCGACGCGCTGGGCACCGTCAACGAGCGCTTCGCCAAGCCGCACCTCGACGGCGTGGTCTACGCGCCGCACTACTACAACGCGATCACGGTCGGCCTGAACAGCCCGTCCGTGAACGCCGACGCCATCCGTCTCGACGTGCCGCACGCGCTGGAGCTCGCGGACACCTGGGGCACGCCGAGCATGCTCGACGAGTTCGGCGTGCACAACACCAACCCGTCGAAGGCGGAGTACCTCGGCGTCGTGTACGACGCGCTCGACGAGCAGCTGGCGAACGGCAGCATGTGGGACGTGTCGCAGACCGATGGCACGCTGTGGAACACGGAGGAGTTCTCCGCGCTCTACGGCGACGGCAGCGAGCACGACTGGGTGTCGGTCATCGACCGCCCCGTGCCGCGCGCGATCGCGGGGACCGTGCGCTCGCTCGTCTGGGATCCTGTCGCCGAGTCGCTCGATCTGGAGCTCGCCGACATGACCGACGGCGTCAGCGAGATCTACCTGCCGACGCGGCACCTGGGCGCGACGCCGGCGATCGTGGTCGACGGGGCGACGGACTGGACGTGGGACGCGGAGGATCAGCTGCTGTTGCTGCGCGCCGAGCCGGGCGCGGACGTGACGGTGCGCGCGACGCGGGGGACGTGAGCGGGTGGCCGGCGAGGCGACGGCGGCGTCGGCTCAGCGCGCGGTCGGGCACCCGAAGGGCGTAGCGTCGCCGCAGACACTCCAGCCATCGACCGAGTCGGCAGCGTCGGCCTGCCAGCCGAAACGAAGGAGCCCGCCGAACCTTGCGGCGCGGCGGGCTTCGTTTCTGGTTGAGCAACCAGAACGATCTTCGAACCGGCTGGCGGGGCTCAACCCGTGATCTCCGACATGGCTGGCAGTCCTCAGCCTCTGTCCCCGGATCAGCCCGGCGTGAACGCGCCGACCTGGACCTCGGTGCAGTCGGTCTCCGCAGAGTCCGGATCGAAGTCCGGGGCGTAGTACACGGTCACGGTCATCACCGAGTCGCCGTTTCGCAGGCACTCGCCGACGACGTCACCGCTGCGGTCGCACGTCCCACCCCAGGTGAACGTGCCGTCGCAGAACTCCTTGAGGACGATGAGGTTCGCGTGCTCGCCGTCGTACTCGGCGCACGTGGCCCCAGCGTGGTCGCAGCTGCCTGTCCTGGCGCTACCGCAGCCGGCCAACAGGAGGAGGAGGAGGAGCGCGTTCATGGAGAGCACCTCATCGGAGCTGTTCGCCGCAGCGCCGACGGACGCCACGCTCAGTACGCGAGCACCTGCACGCGGACGTGCGCCTTGTAGGGCACCGGCTGCGAAGTGGTCGCGCCGACCCCCTGGTATCGGACGGCGCCGTCTTCGGCCGGAGAGGCTCCCACCATCGGCGCGCCGGCGTCCGCCGTGAACACGAGCGCGAACGGCGAGCGCACGGTCGGTCCGTCACCAAAGTCGACCTCGGTCCAGACGGGTGTCTGCCCGATCGGCGCGGACGCGACCGGCGCGTTGTGTACGTCGCGGCTGCGCACGCGGGCCAGCGGCTCGCCAACGGGCTCGCCATCGGCGCCGACGGCGTAGACGGTCCAAGTGACATCACCTGGCGCCGTGTACGCGACCCACACCATGGTCAGCATCGCCTCAGAGACGCCCGACGGGAGAGTGATGATCTGGATGCCGCGCGCTCCCTGCGACGCTCCAAGTTCGCTGGCTGGCGGACCGCCGCCGTCGTCGGCCCACAGCCAGCCCATGGTGTCGCTCTTGCTCCAGCCATGCTGGTCACGCATCGCTGCGACCTGCACCGGGTCGCCCGTGGGCGCACTTGGCTCCGTGAGAGGCCCCTCGCCGTACGGCTGGAAGCTGGGTGCGATCGGCACCTTGGCCGGACAACCCATCGTCAGCGCAGCCACCACGATCGACACAAGGCGGTTGTGCATCGGCGCTCCAGGAGGCCTCGACCCTAACGCGTTCGTGGAGGCACACTACACTGTCCCGCGTGCCGCGAGGGAGAGAAGCGCACGCGAGAGCGCGCCTAGGGTTGGGTGGTGTAGGTCAACGTCCACCCGTCCTGCGTGGCGACCAACGGTTTGGCGGGCGGGCTCCCGCTGGTGAAGAACTCGATGGGGAGCGTGACCAAGAGCGCTGTCTTTGTCGTCTGTGCGGGCTCCACACGCGTGTCCGTGGCGCAATCGCCCTCTCCCACACCCAGGGTGATCGCAGGCGCCACGTGGTCGCCTTCGACGACGAGGTCGATCCCGGTCAGGGTGGCCTTGCGGGCCAACAGCTCGTCCCACGCGCCGTCCAGCGCGGGCGTGATGCACCCGCCACGTGTGTCAACGACAGCGCCAGCGCCCCCTCCGGTGAGGTTCGACACCGAGTAGGTGCCGCTCTCCAGCGGCCACGGCATCGTGAACTCGAACGCATCGGTGACGGTCGCGGCGACGAAGCTCGTGAGCGGCTGATCCTGTTGCTCGTAGCGGGCCTCGACGAGGATGGTCGAGCCTTCGGAGATCGTGACGTTCGACACGAGCAGCGCGGTCCCGCCAGAACCGAAGTCGATGGCGGCGCTGACCGCGACCGTGGCCGGAGACGGCTTGCTGCCGGGCGCGGTGAACGTTCCCGTGTCGAACTTCCCGGCGACTGTCCCGTGGGCGCCGTCGCCGCCCTTCACGCCGTTGACCGACCAGCTCCGAACGGTCGGCAAGACCGGCGCGAGATCCTCGTCCGGATCACAGCCGTACCCGAGCCGGAGCGACCCGAGCTCCGGGTCGAACTCCGGCGCCTTCCCGTAGCAGAGCCGCGCCTTGAGCTCCAAGGTGCCGTTCGTCTTGACGGTCGCGGACGGCGGACGGAGCTGCGCGCCGGCGACCATGCTCCAGTCACTGAAGTGTGTGGTCTCTACCGAGACCTGCTGGCCGGCGCCGTCCACCGTGACGTCCACGGGGATCGCCCACACCCCAGAGCCGTGCTGGAAAGCCACCAGGAGCGCCTCCGCCGAGGTGCCCGCGAGGTCGTCGTCTCCATACGTGAAGGTCACCGTGACCGGTTCGGCAAACGTTGTGCCCTCCGGCTCGAGGCGAAACGCCTGCCCCCGCGCGCCCGGCGCCGTCGAAGAGATCGGGGTCGCGCTCACCAGGGTTTCCCGCTCGAGCGCGCCTGCCGGGATGCTGACGGTCAGCGCGCCCGCCGAGAGCTTTCCACCGTCGGGGCCGATCGTCACCTCGGTGGAGTCGCCGGTCGGCGTGCCGACATCGGCCACCAGCGGCTCCGGCGCAGGCGGCACACATGCGAGCGAGACGACAACAACGACAACGAGTCCAGGGACACGAATCACAAGGCACCCCCACCCATGCGCGGGGCGGCATGGCGCGTCACAAAATGCAAAGAGCGGGCCACGTTTTCACCCCCCGAACCCCGGCGTGCGCCACGCGCCCGGCGAGCGGGGGGCCTCCGGTGGAGAAACAGCCCACTCTGGGCAGCTACGCTACGCAACCCGAAACGAAGAAGCCCGCCGAACCTTGCGGCGCGGCGGGCTTCGTTTCTGGTTGGGCAACCAGAACGATTTTCGAACTGGCTTGCGGGGCTGGGCGTCGCCGAGGAAGCCGATCTGCTCGGCAGCAGCAGCGTCCTCGGTCGCACGTTCCTCGGCCGCGAGCAGGTTTCCGTGGCCGCCCCGTTCTGACCATGTGACATGGTCATGTAGAAGGAGGCCCCGATGACACGCGTCAACCTCGCCGAGGCGAAGGCCCGCCTGTCCGAGCTCATCGACCGCGCCCTCGCCGGCGAGGAGGTGGTGATCTCGCGCCGCGACGTGCCCGTGATCCGCCTCGTCCCCGAGCCGAGCCACGATGGGCGGTCTCTCGTCGGCCTGTTCCGAAAGCAGGTCGTGCTCGGCCCGGACTTCGACGCGCCCCTACCCGGCTTCGAGGATCTCGGTGGCTGACCCGTCCGATGAGCAGCGGCCGATCCTGCTGGACTCGCACGCGTTCCTCTGGGCGCTCGACGACAACGACCAGCTCGGCGCGAACGTACGGGCCGCGCTCCACTCGGGCCGCGAGGCGTGGCTGTCGTCCGCGACCGTGTGGGAGCTCGGAATCAAGACTGCGATCGGCCGTCTCTCGCTCCCGGTGCCGCTGCGCGAGCTCGTGCGACGCGCAGTGGTCGACGGCGGCCTACGCGTGCTCGACGTGACACCGGAGCACGCGCTGCGCGCCTCCGAACTGCCGATGATCCACAAGGATCCCTTCGACCGGATGCTCGTCGCGCAGGCGATGACGGAGCGGATGGTTTTCGCCACGCGGGACGGGAAGGTCGAGGGGTACGATGTCGCTACCCTTTGGTGACCCACCGACACTGCCTGATCGTGGCCGCATCCACGATGAGCGCCGGGCCACGTCCGAGGCTGCGCCATGTGGCGATTAAAGCAGTGCGAGCTGATTCGCGACGGGGGTTCGTACGCCGTGACGATCACGGACCACATGCACGAGGTCTCCCTGTGGCTGCAGATCGAGCGCAGCGGCGACGGCGCCCGTAGCCACGCCGGTCTGTTCTTCGCCCGAGGAACGTCCGCAGCACCCCGTTCCCCCGACACGCGGCGTGTATCAGAGATCGAGGAAGGCGCCTGGCTCGACGTACTCCGCGGCGCGACGACAGACGAGGCCGACGCGCGGACGCGTGACCGGCTGACGGAGCTGATCGAAGTCCTCGCGGCGCGCTCCATGTGAGCCCCCGTGGGACGTGCGGTACCTGACGAACCCCAGCTGTCCGCCCGCGGGCCTCTCATCCGAACCGTCGCCGCCACGATGGCCCCGGGGCCGCGAACGAAGAAGCCCGCCGAACCTTGCGGCGCGGCGGGCTTCGTTTCTGGTTGGGTGGACAGAACGATTTTCGAACTGGCTGGCGGGTCTGGGCGACGAGGTTCTGGCCAACCTGACCGGCTATGGCCTTCTTGGGCGCCTCACGTCTGATTCAGTTGATGCGGATGTTTCAGATGTGAGATAGGTTTCTAGCGGGAGCCACCCATGACCCACCTCGACCTGCACCTCTCCGACGCCACCGTCGCCAGCCAGTCGGACGACGCCCTCCACGCGCTCGCCGCCCTGAACCCCGGCACGAACGTCGACCTGCTCGCGTCAGGCGGACGTGACCCAATCCGCCTCCCGGCCGAGGCGCTGGTGCTCCTGCGCGAGGTCCTCGCCCACTTCGCCAAGGGTGACGCGGTGGCCGTGGTGCCCGTCGCGGCCGAGGTCACCGCGCAGCAGGCCGCCGAGTTGCTCCAGGTGTCTCGTCCGTTCGTCATCGGCCTGATCGACGAGGGCAAGCTCCCCTGCCGCATGGTCGGCACCCATCGCCGCATCCCGCTCGTCGATCTCCTGGCATTCAAGGACGCCCACAAGGCGCGCGCCCGCGTGGCCGCAGCGGAGCTCACCCAGGAAGCCCAGGACTTGGGTCTCGGGTACTGATCCGTGGCGGTCGTCGCCGTCTACGACGCTTGCGTCCTCTACCCGAGCCCGCTGCGTGACCTGCTGATCCGGCTCGCCGTCGACGAGCTGGTCATCGCGCGCTGGTCGGACGCGATCCTCGACGAGGTGTTCCGCAATCTGCGGGAGGACCGTCCCGAGCTCGATCCGGCGAGGCTCGCCGTGACGCGACGCCGCATGAACGAGGCGGTGCTCGACGCCGTCGTACCCCCGACCGCGCTCACGCCGGCGCGCGTCGGCCCGCTCCCCGATCCGAACGACGCCCACGTCGTCGCCACCGCGCTCGACGCAGAGGCTAGCGTCATCGTCACCTTCAACCTGCGTGACTTCCCCGCCTCCGCGCTGGAGCCACTCGGCCTGATCGCGGTGCACCCCGACGCGTTCGTGTGCGAGCTGAGGCTGGGCGAAACCGAGGCCGTGGACGCCGTGCTGCGCAGGCAAGCAGCTGACCTGCGGAATCCGCCACGGACGTTGAGCGACGTCCTCGACGCATTGGACCGCTGCGGGCTCCCGCAATTCGCCGCAGGCGTTCGCGCGATGACGTAGAGCTCAACCGTCGGCTTGCTTGGCCGAGCGTGGAGGACGCGATGGGCATGTTCGACTGGTTCGTACCGTCCGGGGCTGCGCGTTGTCCCGAGTGTGGCTCGGCGCTCGCGCAGTGGCAGGGCAAGGACGGCCCGTGCGCGCTCTTCGTCTGGGAGCAGAGCCACGCCGCGCCTGTCGACCAGCCGCTCGGTGAGTTTGCCATCGAGGTCGCCGAGCGCGAGCAGGTTCGTCTCCCCGAACGCTTCGTGATCTACTCGTACGACTGCGAGCAACACCAGCCCGTCGAGGCCGTGTGCGCGTGCGTGGACGGCGTCTGGTCGAGCACCGAGATCGTGGGTGCTGACGGTACGGTGCGTCCGCGCCGGGGCCGGTGAGGCGACCGCAACGAAGAAGTCCGCCGAACCTTGCGGCGCGGCGGGCTTCGTTTCTGGTTGGGCAACCAGAACGATTTTCGAACTGGCTGGCGGGGCTGGACGAGCAGGACATCGCCCGCGTCGCCGAGGTCACGACCTACGAAGGCCCCTCCTGAGCGTTGCCACGCCCAGGCGGCGTATTACAATACGTACAACACCCGGAGTCCCCGTGGCCCTCGCTCAGAAGTCGCTCCAGCGCATCGGCAACAGCACCGGCCTCGTCCTCACCACCGACCTGCTCAAGGAGGCCGGCCTAGAGCGTGACGACGAAGTTCTCGTCCACGCCGAGGCCGGACGCATCACCATCACCAAGCTCGACCCCGACTTCGATCGCCTGATGGCCGCCGCGGATCGGTTCGTCGCCGCGCACCCGAACGCGATCCGGAAGCTCGCGCAGTGATCTTCCTGTCGAAGCGGTTCGTCCTCGCCTACCACGCGAGGCTGATCGACGTGTTTGGCGGCAGCCCAGGCGTCCGGGACACGGGCCTGCTCGAGTCTGCGCTCTCCGCGCCCGAGTCCACCTTCGACGGCGTGTACCTGCACGCCGACCTGTGGGAGATGGGCGCGGCCTACGCCTTCCATCTCATCAAGAACCACCCGTTCGTGGACGGGAACAAGCGGATCGCCGCCGTGGCGATGGGCACGTTCCTCGACGTGAACGGGGCGCCGCTGCGGGTGGACGAGGTGGAGCTTTACGACAGGATGATCGCGCTGGCGTCAGACGGGATCGGGAAGGCGGAGCTGGCGGCGTGGTTGAGGGAGCGGGCGCCGCAGGTGGGGCCCACGCACGAAGGTTAGCGCTGCGAGACGACGGCGACTTCTTGCGCGCACATCTCCGGCACGCGGCCACCGGGTCGTTCTTTGGCGGCCGACAGTCCAAACGGGCGCTCTACTTCGCAGCCCCCGCGAAGCTAAACATCTCGACGTAGGGAGAGTCGCCGCCGCCGGTGTCCGCGGGCGCGCCGCCATGGACCGGGACGATCGTGCCGAGTCCGGACATCGAGCCGTTGGCTTCGAACGTGAACCCGATGCTGGACGACGCCTCGACGACGTCGCTCACGGAAGGTGGCCAGCGAGTCGCTGATGGCCACCACCCGTTCGACACGCCCACGCCGCCATGGAACGGGACGAGGCCTGAGGGCACGCCCGCGTCCAGATAGACCATACTGTCCGCGGTAAGGGCGGTGTCGTTGCCGTCGACGGCGACGGAGGCGTGCGACGCCACCCACCACTGCTCGGCGCACTTTGTCGGGTCGGAGGCGTCGGGGCGAGACCAGCCCTGGTGGCCAACGGCGTCGAGCGAGAACTGCACTGTCACGGTCACCGCGACGCTGTCGCCGTTCCACCACATGCCGCTACCCGTTCTCGTCCCCCGCGACCGACTCAAAGACCGACGGGTCGAACGCGAATGGAAGCCGCGCCACGGGCACGGTCTCCTCCACGAGCTTTCCGCAGTCGTACGCGCCGCCACCGGCGCCTGGCGTGTCCTCGGTGGTGTCGGCCGACCCGGACGAGTCCGGCGCCGCACCACCGCAGCCCGACAGGAGGAGCGCGCATGCGACGCTGCTCGCGATCAACTTTGGCGCAGGCCCGAACGCTCCTCCGGTGACACGGGGCGCGTGGTCGGAGGGATGGACGAAGCACTGGCAATCGGAGCGAGTCATAGCCGCCTCATCTGGGCCGCAGAGTAGAGCCGCCCGCACCGACCCGCAAGAGGTTTCGGTGTGCAGTTCGTCGGCGGATCCCGAAACGAAGAAGCCCGCCGAACCTTGCGGCGCGGCGGGCTTCGTTTCTGGTTGGGCAACCAGAACGATTTTCGAACTGGCTGGCGGGGTTGGACCAGGATGACGCCGCGACTGTGTTCGCCATCCACGAACCGCGAGCGTCCGAGTAGCTCCACATGGTCGGGTACATGGCCGCAACCGGGACGGCGGTCCCCGAACGCGCATCCACCTCGCCTTGCCCGCCAAGCCTTCGGCCGCGCTCGACACGACCGTTCTGCCATGTTCCGGTTTTCAAACGGGGAGACACGTGCACCAGATCAAGTTCGGGCGTCATCTCCTCCTGCTCGCGTTCGAGTTGACCGCGTCCGGGTGCGTCACGCGCGAAGGAGACGCGCCGCCAGACACGGACGCCGCCGGCGCCGACACCGACACCGCTCCAGCGCCCGCACCGTTCGTGCTGCTCGAATCGTGGGCGCACGGTTCGCTTGAGTCTCCAAGGCGGTTCCTGGAGTCCACCTCCGGTCGACCGTGCACGATCGAACCTTTCGCGGACGGCCATTACTGCCTGCCGGTCAACTCAGTGCCCCCGACGATCGGATACGTCGAAGACGCGTGCACCACGCTGGCCATGATCGCGAACGAGCAATATCGCGCTGGCGACCTCGTCACTTACCGGGGCTGGGGCGCGTCGCGTGGGCAGGCGGTCGCCGTGTTCAAGATCGGCGCGCCGATCGAGTATGGCCATGTGTACCACAGCCGGGAAGAGTGCAATCGAGGCCGCGACGGGCTGAATTCTGCGCTGGGCTATCGATGGACGTTGGAGCCGGTCAAGAAGTCCGGACTCGTCCGCTTCGAGATGGAATCGGTGGAGGCGACCGCAGATCTGGTCGTCGACGTGTACCGTGGCGAGGATGGCTCCGAGTGGGTGAGCGGCGTCCGACACGGCGAGCAGGAGTGTTGGCTCGTGGGCGATCGCTGCCTGTCTGGAGGCGCGTTTGTCTGGCCCTTCCAGCTCGCCTTCACCGACGACTCATGCACCGAGCGCGCTTGGTTTCCCGACGGTGAGTGCGTCGCGGAGGGCCAGGTCATGGTCGCGACGGACGAATGCGGTGAGCAATTCGTCCTAGGCACCTCAGGGCCGGAAGCGACCACTGCTGCTTACCGTGCGGGGCCCTCCGGCGAGTGTGTTGCAGCAACTTGGGGATTCAGTCCGCCGGTCGAAGAGGCGGGTGCTGGACGTTTCTCGACGTGCCTCCAACAAGCGGTCCCGCTGTCCGAAGGGGTAGCACCCCAGCTGGTCGAGACACGCACCACCGAAGATGGGTTGGAGTTGGTGCAGCTGTCCGCCGGCGCGCTGGTGGTCGAATCGACGTTTCGACTGCCGGACGGAGCACGCTGCGAACCGGTGCGCGCCGCCGACCAAACGCTGCGCTGCGCGCCGCTCGAACCAGCTTGGACCGCGCGGACGCCGTTCGGCGCCGCCCGTCAATATGAGAGTGACGGTGCGTGCAACGGCGAGCCGCCCCATTTCCAGGAGCTCTACACCTTCGCTGCCGGACACCCCTGCATGCCCGCCTCCGTGCAACTCGTCGACGGCGCCGACGGCATCCCCGACGTCACCCAGGTCGACCTGTTCGTCCCGCTCGACGGACCCGTATTCCACACGGCGTTCGATCCCCGAGGGTTCAACGCTTGCGAGGAACTCTCCAGCGAAGGTTGGTTCACGACCGTCAAGGGGGACGCCGATGTCTTCCCCGCGCTCGCGCTTGTCGTGAAGTAGCCGCGCGCATCGTCACGGGTAGCGCGGTTCGAACCAGACAGTCGCGCTCCGGACCGCGTGACCCGGGCCACGCAATTGGCGCCCCAATGCAAGAAGCCTGCCGAACCTTGTCAGCGGCGCTCAAGTGTCAGGAGATCAGACACGAGCACCACCACGATCTCGTCGACCCGCGCAAGGTCACGATCGTTCGTCAGGAAGGCATCACAGCCCGCGTGGATGGCCGCCGCGATCTGCAGCGCGTCCGGGGTGCGAAGGTTGTGACGAGCACGAAGCTCCGCAGCGCGCACCGCGACTTCAGCGTCGATGTCGACCAGCGCGACATTTCCGTGGTGCTCGAGCAGAGCGCGGTAGGCGTCGACCAGATCCTGGCGCCCCACGCGCATCGGACGGGTCAACACCTCCGTGAGCGTGATCGTCGAGCAGACGAGCTCAAAGGCGCCCTCGTCGACCCGACGCGCCACCTCGACCATGGGCGGCCCGAAGTCGGCGTGGCTCTCCATCAGGTAGATCAACGGCGCCGTGTCGCATCCGAGCCGACGGACGCCCCACGTCACTCCCGCGCCTGCCACTCGCCGCGAAGCTCGCGGACGTAGTCGTCGGCGCTTGTCCCCTCCCACACGTCACGCCCGAGGCCCGAGAGGTCCTGGAGTCGCACGGGGGTGCGGGCTGCCGCGGTCTCCAGCTTGGCCGCGATGAGCGTCAGCAGACGCAGCTTGGTGTGCTGCGACAGCGAAGCAATATGCTCGTCGTAGATGGCTTCGGCGTCGGTGGCGGGCTTGCTCATGCCAGGAGCATAGAACGCCATTGCCCCGGTCCGCAACCCTCGGGGACCGAAAGCAAGAAGCCCGCCGAACCTTGCGGCGCGGCGGGCTTCGTTTCTGGTTGCGGGGGCAGGATTTGAACCTACGACCTTCGGGTTATGAGGCCGAGCTTGCGCGTCCGGCCACCTTCGCAGAACGGAGCTACCTTGGTTCTTTTCAGAGCCACCTTGTCCGGATTGGCCGTCGCGCGGGGTCAAAGATCCAGGAAAGATCCACGGACCGACCCATAGGCTGGTCCGCGCTCGCGTCGGCGAATCGGCCGCAGGGCCGCCCCGCTGCACCGACACGCACCACGACACGACGACCGCGAGCGGCGGCCTCCGCACCAGGTAGACCCGCCGGGGTGTTGCCCCCCCCCTCGGTCAGTCCAGCCAAGCGTACGGCGCCACGTCCATGCCGCGCTCCCGCAGCACTGCGCTCGCCGCCTTTGCGTAGGCAGCCCCGCGCCCGTGGTCCTGCCCGAACGGCGAGCTGAGGACCACATTGAGCCATGGGTCGCTACCCGAACGAATCACGCTCCCGCCACCACACCAGCCGCCCGGTGGCTCTGCCAAAGCCGCCCGTATTCCTGCCGCGTGCGCGGCCCGCAGCGGCTCTGCCAAGGCGAGGCAACTCACGGCGAATTGGTCCATCCACGACCATGCGCCAGCCGGCAGAGGCAAGCCGGTTGCGCGTGCGGACACGATCGCGTCGAACTGGCGCAGTGCCTCCGCAGCCAATGCTCCGTTGGCAACGCCAACAACCTCAACGCTCACGTCCGTCGGCTCTACTTCATGCTCAGTCGAAAGCAGATGTGCGCGGGCGTCTGCCTCGAGCCGTTTGAACGCTTCAGTGTGCGCCGACCAAGAATCCCAGACCGTCTGGGCGCGCCCTTGCAGCCCTTCGACGAAGCTCGCCGCCAAAGCTTTCGTGCCGCCGCTCCGACCTGCGTCCACGCCCAACTGGTCACCGCCCACTGTCCCTCCCGGCCGGGCAGGCAAGCCCCGCATTGTTGGTCCAAGGTGTCACCCATCGCGGCACTACGCGCCACGAACGTGCGCCTAGGGGTACGCCCCCGCCACGCCGAGGCACATCAGGCTGGGCTTCGGGCCGCTAGGTGCACCCGAAGCACCCGCTCGGCGTCGTCGCACGAGGCCACGACCTGCTCCCAGGTCGAACGCGCAGCTGAGTCTGGAAACGCGGATGCCATCGCTGCGTCGTCCCGAGCCGCCAGCTCGTGAATCGTGCAGGCAAAGGCATACCAGCGCCCGTTGCGGACCGGGCACGCCATAAGTCGGCGCACCGTACTGCCGATCGCTTAGGTCTCGGGTCGTTCTCGCTTCGCGCGAAGCTCGACCATCGACGAGTACAGCACGAGGAACTTCACAGCCTCGAACGGGGTCCATAGTGCGATGACAGCCTGACTCGGCTCGCCAGATGCTGGCACGAAGTACCCCACATAGTGGTTTCCATCGACCCAGGTGAAGCGGAAGTCGGCAACGTGGTGCAGCTTGTGGGAGATGTTGATTTGGCCAAGGTCCTCCGAGACGGTCACGGTAACCTCCGCGATCTCCTTCAAGGCCCGGAGCCTCGTCTTCATGATCTTCTGCAAGGCTTTGGACATCGTGATCGCTCCATCTTTCCGACGTAAACCTACGCTGACATTCTAATGGTATCGAGATGGCTCGCGACGCGCTTCGCGGCGGCCGCATACTCTAGCGCGGTGGAGACCGTCACAGCGAACTCAGGTGCATGCGCAGCTTGATTCCGCAGCGACCGCAGCTCATGCAGCAATCCCACAATGCCCTGGTCCAGAAGCCGGTGCTGCTGGAGGACTCGAATCGCGTGAATGGCTGCGACCGGCTGCCCGCTTCGCGATGAGGCGACGTTCGGCATCGCCCGAAGTAGGCCAACCTCCACCGTACGCCAAGACTCCAGTACCGCAGCTCGCGGCGACACCTCGGCGAGCCTTGCGATCTCGCCGTCCACTTCGGTGGTCACGATGGCGCCGGGAACTGCTCCGGGGGCCGGCAGGTCAGCCTTGGCGACCTCAGCCGCCAGCTCCCTGACTTCCGCACCGAATTCCGCCTCGAACTCCCCGTACTTCACACGCTGCAGGAGCGGAACGAGGCTCAAGAGCGGCTTTCGCAACACTAGGAGGGCAGTGACTGCGACACCCGGCCAAGCCACCGCGGCGGTCATCTCCGCGATGAACTCCAGCCACTTCAAGCGTCCTCCACATGTCCCAGACCCGCGAAGCATGCTCCGTCTACCTGTGGCACGCCACGAACAGGTCGTCGGTCAGCCCGGCTATGGAGCCCAGCGCGAGCACCTCAGTCGCGCACCGCCCCACGTGGGCGAGCAACACGCTCCTCGGGCGCCACGAACAGCGGGTGCTCCTGTGCCTCCGTCAACCGCCGTGGGCGAGCTGACCGATCGCCGCACGCATCCACACCGGCTGCCGCGGGCCGACGCGGGCGAGGCGTCCCTTGTCGGCATCGGACAGCTGGCGCCCGAGGCGCTGGAGGTCCTGCGGCGAGGCACCATCCGGACCGAGCCATCGCAGCGCCACAATCACCTGGCCTGCAGTGGTTCCGAGCAGTGATACCGGCAGCGACGTGTCGTGCACGAAGCGAAGGACTTGGCGGCCGATGCGCGTGGTGCGACCCCGACCCGAGGTGAGCCACATGGCCTGCATCGGAACCTGAGTGCTCAGGCCGAGTTGGTTCGCTGCGAACGCCCCGTCGGGCTGCACCTTCACGGTCGTGCTGCCCTGGCTGCGCCGGACGGCGTCGACCACGTCGGCCGTGCGCGCTGCCAGCACGCCGAACTGCGGGTGGCGACGTGGGAGTTGGTAGACGCCACGGTCCACTCGCTGCAGGTCACCGGACCGCGCGAGACGCGCGAGAGCCTGATCGACGGCCGCGCGCGCACCAAAGCCCCGCGCGACGAAGTAGGTCGCGACAGACGTGGCCCCCGCGTGACGCATGCGGAAGCTCTGTAGGATGCGGTGTGCGAGGGACGTGGACACACTGACTCCGGGAACCAACGGGCCCAACCCATCGTTGCCGCGATTTTCTGACAAGCTAGTCATCTTTGGAACGATAGCATCATGGTCGAACGCCATTTACCGCCGACCGCCCCGGCAGCTAACCCTCCCATAGACTAACCCAGCGCTACGAGCCTAACCACCGCGTCTGCACTACGTGGTGGGGCTCCGCCGCGACGCCGCCACTACAACCACTATTACCTTCACCACCAACACCACTTCAAACACCACCATACACCCCAACCACCATACCGCACACCCCATCACCTCCATCTCTGCAGAAAAAATGTCACACGGCCATCAACACCACCACGACCATTAGCTCTAATATCTTTTTCATTTCATTACTACCACCACTGCGACTGACGCCTGATCAAAAATTTGAACTGCTACTCTCGCAAACTAGACACCACCCACCACCTTCACCCAAACCACCACCCGAAGTCTCCTAGCCCCTTTCACATAATCCCCACCCCCATCCACCACTCCACCAGAACCCGCTGCTGCTGCCGCCGCCGCCGCCTCCGAGACCATTATCACCCATACTACCACCAGCTACTCACCACCCCCTTCACTACCACCACAATTCCTCCAGCACTGCCTCCTCTTTTGCGTCTTGTATCCGCCTCCCACCCCCACCCCAATTATCCTACTCCCCTGCCTCCCT
>CAIOSP010000086.1 GCA_903861005.1 uncultured Pseudomonadota bacterium | reverse complement strand
TTGCTCGCCGCCGCACGACCCGCGGCTCCCGTCTACGGAACCTGAGAGGAACACCATGCTCAAGAACAAGCTCTGTCGTGATCTCGGCATCGACGTCCCGCTGTTCGCGTTCACGCGCAGCAAGGAGGTCGTGGTCGAGGTGTCCAAGGCCGGCGGCATGGGCGTGCTGGGCGCGATCGCCCACACCCCCGAGCAGCTCGAAGAAGACCTGCAATGGATCGACGCCCACATCGGCGGCCGCCCTTACGGCGTCGACACCGTCATGCCGCAGTCCTACGCGGGCAAGGGTGAGGACTGGGACGAGGAGAAGCTGCGCGCGCTGATCTCGCCGGCGCACCACCAGTTCGTCGCCGACCTGCTCGCGAAGCACGGCGTCCCTGAGCTGCCGGACGACTACGTCCGCCGCGGCGAGGACCTGCTCGGCTGGAGCATCGAGCGCGGCATGCAGCACCTCGAGGTCGCCCTGCGGCACCCGATCGCGCTGATCGCGAACGCGCTCGGCACGCCCCCGCCCGAGGCCATCGCCCAGGCCCACGCCAAGGGCGTGCGCGTCGCGGCGCTGTGCGGCAAGGTCAAGCAGGCGATCGCGCACAAGGCCGCGGGCGTCGACATCATCGTCGCTCAGGGCACCGAGGCCGGCGGCCACACGGGCGAGATCGCCACGATGGTGCTTGTGCCTGAGGTCGTGGACGCGGTCGGCGACGTCCCCGTGCTCGCCGCGGGCGGCATCGGCTCGGGTCGTCAGCTCGCCGCGGCGCTCTGCCTGGGCGCGCAGGGCGGCTGGTGCGGATCGATCTGGCTCACCTCCAAGGAGGGCGCGCCCTACATGCCCGATGTCGCGATCCAGAAGCTGCTCGCCGCCGGTTCGGGCGACACGCTCCGCAGCCGCGCAATCAGCGGCAAGCCGGCGCGTCAGCTCAAGACCGCGTGGACCGACGCGTGGGAAGACAAGACCGGTCCGGGCTTCCTCCCCATCCCGCTGCAGTGGATGGTGCAGGCCGAGGCGGTCGAGCGCATCTACCACTCCGGCAACAAGCCGCTCGCCGGCAGTCCGGTCGGCCAGATCGTCGGCCGCATGAACTCCCTGGTCCCCGCGGGCGAGATCGTGAAGGACATCGCGACCGAGGCCGACAGCGTGCTGAAGCGGCTCGGCGGCGCGCAGTAGTCGCGGGCGACGGAGCAGGGTTCTCGCCACGGACCCTGCGCGGGATGGTAGCGGCGGCGGCGGCCGACTATGCACCGGATGCCGCCCTCGGAGGCCCGCATGCTGTTCTTCCTCGTCGCGTCGGTCGCGCTCGCCCAGCCGACGCCCCCTGAGCCGGTGGACACCCACCTGATCGGCGACGGGCCGCTCGGCTACCTCGGCGCCGCCCGCACGAGCGAGGACGTCGTCGAGCTCCTCGAGCGGCACCACCTCCGGCAGCAGCCGCGCGCGAAGTCCGACGGCCGCGGGACCTCACGCTACGCCGCCCGCGGCCTGTGCGTGCAGTTCGACGACGCCGGCTCGTCGGACTTCACCGTCTCCCGCCTCGACTTCAGCACCGGTCGCGCGACCGGCGCCTGTCCCAACGGCGACTACGCGGACCCACCCCCCTTCGGGGTCACCTTCGGGATGAGCCGGGCCGACGCCCAGGCGAAGCTCGGCACTCCGTGGACGTCCGACACGGTGGCCTGCGACGGTGTGTTCAACGACTCGTGGATGACCGCTACGAACGCGGTCGTGAGCCTGTCGTTCATGAACGATGCGCTGTTCGCGGTGGGCGTCGAGGGCTCCGGCGACATCGACACCCAGACCTGGCTCGCCGAGCACGGCGGCGCGGGGCTCCTGGGTGGCTCACCGGCCGCCGGAGCGGACCCCGCGCCGGCGCCGGTTGCCGTCGAGACGACCGCATCACCCCCCGATGAGGCGGCAGAGCAGCGCGCGCGCGACTTGATCGAACTGCTCTACTTCCTCGTTCCCAGGGTCGGCTCCGCCGAGGGCGTGCTCACGGCGATCGGCGTCCCCGGGCACCCGACCTGGATCCGCCTCCGACTCGACGATCCGGCCATAGAGGCCACCTTCGCCTCACCGGACACGCTCGGGCTCTCGCCCGCGCTCGTGGGTCGCCGACTGAAGGTAAGCTGGGGAGCCACCCCCCAGCCGGTGATGAATGAGCCGATGATCTGGTCGACCCTGGTCGACCCCGCGCAGCCGCGTCCGGTTGCACAGACCCAGCCGGTCGCGCCGGCGTCGGCGCCGCCCAAGCCGTTCTCCCTGCTGGACGCTTTGCTGGAGGAGGAGGAGGAGGCCCGGGCGAGCGCTCAGTACCAGACGTCGACCGAGAGCGACGTCCCGCGGATGCCGCCCCGCGCGGGCCCGCCGAACGAGCCCGCCTTCTGCAAGGCGCTGTTCACCGTGATCGACGACTACGGCGACCTGTTCGCCCACGTGCGAGGCGAGCCGGCGACGAAGGAGGAGTCCGACCGCGTCAGCGACTACCGCCTCGCTCAGCCTATTCCCGGCTTCGAGCAGCAATTCGTGTTCGGTACGAGCTTCTGGCGCGCGTACGACACCTACGAGGGTACGATCCGGTCCAACCTGGACCGCGTCGCGGCGTCTCGCCTGTTCGACGCCACGGCTCAGCAGATCCTGGACTGCACCGGCCCGCCCAAGGAGCCGAAGCACGGGCTGGCCTTCGTCGGCGTGCTGCAGGCACGCGAGGCGCTGCCCACCATCGACTACATGTGCGTGGGCATCGAGGACGATCGACTGCCGTACTCGTACAAGAACTTCGACATGAAGCTCGTGACCGTGCCCTCGAAAGGCGACACGACCGGGAGCCGGTTCGACGTCAGGCTCGAGATGCACAGTCGGTAGAGCGTTTCAGCCACGTGCGTGTGAACCCGTCTCCCGCATTGCTTTCCACACGAGTGCCGACGTGAGCCAACACAAGACGCCAACCCCCGCCCACGCCTCCCGCCGCGACTTCCTCCGCGACGCGCTGGGGATCGGCGCCGCCGTGGGCGTGGGCGCGATGGTCGGCGGATGTGCCGAGGACGCGACGGCGGCGACGCCGGACCCCACCGGCGTGCGCCTGGATCCGGAGGCGATCGGCCTGCCGTACCGCCAGGACGACCCAACGTGGGGTGACGACCTGGGGTCCGCGACCTGGTGATCCAGGCCGCCACCGAGCTGGACGGCATGTCCGCGGCCGATGCCGAGGGCTTGCTTCGCGAATTCAAGACTGGGAATTCGATCGGCAACGAGGGCTGCCAGCTCACCTGTTTCGCGATGGTGCTGGCGCTGCTGGCGCCGTACCCAAGCGACCCGTGGACGCCGCCTAACCTCAACAGCTGGGCGCACAAGCTGCTCTATTACACGCGATCCGGCCTCTCGATGACCACGCTCTACGCGGACCTGGTGGCCGAGGTCACGGACGGCGACGTGCAGCTCTGCCTCAAGGAGGAGTACCTGCCGGGCGTGGCGGGCTGGCCCCGAATGACGTGCGACACGTCCGCGCTCGTTCGCGCCTACCGCAGCCTGGCGCCCGAGACGCGAAGCCGCTTCCTGGTCATGATCAAGATGGGCACCTACGACGACACCGTCGCGTCCCACTACGTGCTCCTGCACCCCAACGAGGACCCGGCGCCGGACGACGGAGATCCGCTCATCCTCGATCCCGCGAAGCCCCTGGACGAGGATGGACCGTGGCGCATGTCGGACTGTGCTGCCTACATCAAGGGCGATCGTGCCATCGCCACGGCGTGGTCGCGCGACGGCATCACCGACACGCAGCTGGGCGGCGTGTGGGTGTTCACGCGGTGGAGCGACGGGCATGCCGGCTCCTCGCTCGATCCGCTGATCCACGCGTGGGGGATCAGCTGGGGCAGGTCAGCCGGTAGGCCACGTGCCGAGCGATTCGGGTGACGTCGACCTGGCGCGGTTGCCGGACGCGCAGGGATCTGTCGACCGGCGTGTCCGCGTTCGAGCGGGCGCCGCGTGGCCAGGAGGATGCCCTGCGCTTCAGCCCGCAAGAGACGCCGAGCGAGTCGGGACTCACGACGACATGGCCACAACGCCTTCCCGCGAGAAACGCGCCTCCGCTCGGCTCACGGGTTGGTGAATTCAGCCGTCGGCAGCGGATGGGCCTCGGTGTTCAACACCCAGGCGTCGAGCGGCACGGTGTCGCCGTCGCTGAACAGCAACAGCAGGTACTTCATCGTCTCAGCCAGGAAGAAGCTCGGCATCAGGTCGCCCTGCGCGCCCGTGCGGACGTCGGTGAGCGTGACGTAGCCGTGCTCCGTGCGACAACGCGCGATCAGCGTGTCCAACATCGCCCTGCCGCGTACGCGCCAGGCCTCGTCGCGGGTGAGTCGGTAAAGGTAGAAGTAGCTCTCGGCGATCTCGGGGCGCAGTTCGTAGTTTCCCGCAAACACCGACCACGACCGGTAGTCGAACGCGTCGGGTGGCAGCCCGAATCGCTCGCGCGCCGCATCACACGCGAGGCCATGCGCGACGCCGCGCTCCAGATCGCCCGCGAGCGCGAGCGTCCCCGGCAGAAAGCAGGCCAGCGCCCCCGACAGGGGCAAGGTCAGGTCGCCCGTCGTCGGATCGGCGTAGCCGTACCACAGTCCATCGGGCGTGGACTCCGACAGGTGTTCGTGGATCGGCGCGATCGTCGCATCCCAGCGCGCGCGCAACGCCGGGTCGTCCAACAGCAGCGACCCCTTGAGCAGGTACTCGAACATGCTGTCGGTGCCCCCGCCGGTCTGCGCGAGCGGCAGGGTCAGCTCGCCCGTGTCCACGTCGTACGCCGAACCCAGCAGCCCGGTGACCGGGTCTCGACGGGCTTCCAGCGCGTCCAGCGCGGTCCGCGCAGCGTCCTCAAACCGGCGGTCCCCGGTCCAACGTGAGAGGGCTCCGAACTCCAGCACGAAGGTGCCAATCTGGGCGACGTTGGACTCGGTTCCCGCCGCGACGCCGGTCGCCAGGTTGACGGTCGCGCGGGGCATGCCGGTGGGCGTATCAAACGCGGGGAGGAGGCGGTCGCCAAGATCGAGCGCCTTGTCGAGGAGGATCGGTTCATGTTCGGTCGCGTAGCTGGACAGGAGGCCGCCGAGCACCCGGATGTTCGTCTCAAACACGGAGACGTTGGCATTCAGCCCGACATCCAAATCCGACACGAGCCAGTCGACCGCGCGGTCGTGTTCTTCGTCCAGTCCGGCGAGCGCGAGGGTGTCCGCGGCGTCGACGATGGTGAGGCCGAGCGCGCCTGCGTCGCTCCAATCGCTGCCCGTCGCGGTCCGCGGATGCAGCTCGTCGCGACCCCAGGCGAGGTCCGCGTACTCGCCCCACGCGAACGCGATCTCATCCCGAACCTGCTGCGCCGCGGCGACGTCCTCGGTGATCGGAGACGTGGCCTCGGGTGGGGCTGGCGTGCAGGCGACGATCATCGACCCCAGGCACGCCGAACATTGGAACATCCGACGTCGCATCATGGTGGCTCACTGCCGGTCGGCGCGGGCGCGCACACGGTGAGCGCGGGCCAGCGTTGGGCCGACCACGCGCTGCCCGTCGACACGGCCACGCAGGCGCATCCGTCAGGACGGGTGGCCTCGGCGGCCCAGAAGGTCCACCTGCGGATCGCGGTCCCGGCGGCGCTGCCGTCCGACCAGGTGAGTGGCGTCCCGGGGCCGACTTCGACTTGCCTCTCGTGGAGGCCGCCAAGCGCGCCGCCGAACACCCCGCTGCCCTGGGACCGCAGGTCGAAACCTTGCTCCGTCGCCGGCGGCCACTCCGCGATCGCGGTCAGGCATCCCAACTCCACCGTGAGCACACCCTCGGGTCCGTTCACGCCGTCCACCCACACGCCGTCCGTCCGCTCGCCGTCCACGCCGACATCACCACGCGTCGCCTTGACCGACGAGGCGCCCACAGCGATCGGCGCGTCGACCTGGATCCTGCGCGCGACGGTGTCAGGCATGGAGGGGACCCGGGTGGGGCGTTGCCACCGCGTGCCCAGGACGTCCCCAGGGAGCGTGGTGCGCGCCTCCCAGGCCATGAGCACCAGCACGTCCTGCCCGGTCTCATGGCGCACGGGCAGCCCCGCCTCGACCGTGAGCGCGCCTGCTTCCAGCGACACCGCGCGGGTGGTTACCGTGAGCAGCTGATCGGTCCTCACGTACAGATCCAGCGTGAGCCAGTGTGGCTCGGCGGGGACTGTCGGGCAGATCGGCCTTGCGGCGGACGCCTCCAGGCCACCCCACCGCACGTGCGTCCACCTGTCCGCTTCCGCGACGTACACCACCGGCACGGCATCCCTGAAGCGGTCCGAGCCGTCCGCGCGCAGGCCGAGGTTCAACGACTCGGAGGCTTCGTCCGGGTGGGCGTGCAGCTCGGCGTCCCCACCCACCAGCACGAGCTGGTCGCCGGTCGCCGCAGGTGCGGCGCGCGGATTCCAGAGCAGTGCGCAGGCGACAAGCAGCGGTTGACCACGGATGCACATCCGGTCGGATTAACGGGGGTACCATGGCCGGCCAAGGCCGACGGAGCCGAACGGGAGCCAAGTGGTCAGGATGCATCGAGGGACCTCCCCATCGGCTTGGCGCCGCCCCGTCAGGTGAGCGCGCGGCACGCGACCCCAAAGACCCGGCGGGACGGTGGGGGGCCGGCGTCACCGGCCGCGTCCGGCCTGCGGACCGGCGTCGCCGTGAGGGTCCCGTCTGGAATTCCGGATGTTGAATTCAAACCGCGACTATGGGAGTTTTGTCGTCGAACCCAGGGGAACATGATGCACACCGTTCGCGCCCTCACGCTCGCGCTCCTCACCGGCTGCGCCGCCTCAACGTCTGACACCGCCGACACGGACGTCGTGGACACCGACGTCGCGGACACGGACGTGGTCGACACCGACGTCCCGTCGACCCCGCAGAACGTCTGGTGGCTTGACGAAGAGGAGCACCCGGCGATCTACCCGTCGCTGAATTGCCAGCTCGAGACCCTGAAGTTGCGGCTCAGCGCGTCAGACGCCGGTGGCGTCGGGAGCCTGCAGCTGGTGCTGTTCGAGAAGCCGACGGCGGACGTCACGCTGACGGTCAATCCGGACCTGAACGCACTGGCCACAGGCCAGATCTATGCTGCGATCGGGCGCGACCGGGAGCACGACAACCAGTACGTCGCGCAGTCAGGCTCGGTGTCGGTGACCGTGGTCACGACCGATCCGCAGGAGATCAACGTCGTGTTCAACGACCTGCCAGGCGAGACCGCACTCGCCGCGACTGCGGCGATGTCGGCGAATGTGGGTGCGCGCGACGGAGCGTTCGTCGGCGCGTGTGACTTCGAGAAGTTGCTGCCGTGAGGTCTGGACGTCTGGGTGCAGGCGTTTCAGGGTCCTCCGTTCCGGGGACATGAGTGGCACGCGGCCGCCCGCCGCGGGCGCGCGCCCTCATGAGCGGTGGGGACGGACGCGACGGGCCGGGACATGCGTCAGGGGCCGCCTCGCGAACTCCCGGCCTTGGACCTCAGCGCATCAGCGCGGCGCACGCCTCGCCGATCATCAGCGAGGGGGCGTTGGTGTTGCCGCCGGTGATGCTGGGCATGATGCTGGCGTCCGCGACGCGCAGCCCGCGGATCCCGCGCACGCGCAGGTCCGGTCCCACCACCGCGCGGTCGTCGCTGCCCATCCGGCAGGTGCCGACCGGGTGGTAGACCGTGAAGGCGCGCTTGTGCACCTCGTCGTTGAGCATGTCGCCGACGGACTTGTCACCCGGCGACAGCTCGCCCGTGATCTGGTCACGGATGGAGGCGTGCTTCATGATCTCGCGGCAGATCTCCGCGCCGTCGGTCATGACCTTGCGGTCCGCGGCCGACGCGAGGAACTTGGGATCGATGTGCGGCGCGTCGGTGGGGCTCGCCGAGCGCAGCGTCAGCGCGCCGCGGCTCTCCGGGTAGATCAGCGTCGCGAACAGCGTGAACGCGGGGCGCAGGTCGACCACCGGGCGCACGCTGCTGTCGTCCTGGCTCTCCGGGTAGGCCCACGGGAGGCTGTGGAGCTGCAGGTTGGGCGCCGCCCCCGCCGCCGCGGTTCGGATGAACGCGACCGACTCGAACACCGAGCGACCGAACCACGTGCCGCCGGTGATCATCTCCTTGAACATGCCGCCGAAGAAGTGCCACGGCGTGCCACGGTGGCCCGCGTTGGGGGCCAGGAAGGTCATCGGGAAGAACATGTGGTCGTGGAGGTTCTCGCCCACAGGCAGATCCGCGCGGACCTCGATCCCGTGGCGGCGAAGCTCGGCGGCCGGGCCCACGCCCGACAGCATCAGCAGGTGAGGGGAGCCGACGGCGCCGCCCGACACCACGATCTCGGCGGCGCTGAGGGTCTTGGACGTGCCACCCTCGAGCACCTGCACACCGGTCGCGCGGTCACCCTCGAACACGATGCGCTCGACCATCACGCCCGTCTTGATCGTCAGGTTCGGGCGCGTCGCGGCGCCGCCCTGGCTGTACAGGTAGCCCTCGGACGACGAGTAGCGAACGCCCTTGCGCGCCGACAGCTGGAACAGGCCCACGCCCTCTTGCTGGGCGCCGTTGTAGTCGTCGAGGATCGGCGCGCCGGTGACGCCTGACACCGCGGACTGGAACGCCTCGCTCACCGGGGAGATGCCCGTGGGTCGGGAGACCTGGATCGGGCCGCCCTTGCCGCGCAGCGTGCCCGCGTCGCCCTCCCAGTCCTCAAGGCGCTTGAAGTGTGGGAGGACGTCGTCGTAGGACCAGCCCGGGCAGCCGTCGGCGGCCCAGCCGTCGTAGTTCGTGCGGTGTCCGCGGATGAACACCATGCCGTTGATCGACGAGCTGCCGCCCATCACCTTGCCGCGGGTGTACGGGATGGTGCGGTCGATGATGCCGGCCTGCGGGTCCGTCTTGTAGCCCCAGTCGAAGCGCTTCTTGACCTCGGGGACGGTGTGGATCACCGACACCATGCCCGGCACCCGGCAGATGCGCGTGCGGTCGCTGCCGCCGGCCTCCAGCAGCAGCACCTTGCGCGACGGGTCCTCGGTCAGGCGCGCGGCGATCGCGCACCCAGCAGAACCCGCACCCACCACGATGACGTCGTAACCTTCGGCCATGTGCACTCCGTAGAACATGTTCTACTTGTGCTCGGCTCGCGGGTCAACCGGCTTGGAAACGGCGCGTCGGGTGGACGTGCGCGCGCGGGACGGTCAGCCAGCGGGCTTCTGGCGTCGACCACGAGTCATTCGAGGCGGGGCTCGCGAGGCCAGTACAGGACCGACGCGGGAGCGACGGCGCACGCGAGCGCCGCGAGCATCGTGGCGCGCGCGCACGCGTCCCAGGCGGCTTGGGCCCGGCCGATAAAGACTGGGATCTGATCGGGCGCCATCTCGCCCGTGGCCGCGAGCAAGGCCTCCGACTTGATCAAGGTCAATGTCGTCCACACGACCAAGGGGGTCAGACCGGCGATGACCACGGTGGTCAGGGTGCGCACACGCCGCGCGGTGTCGTCTCCGGGCGCGGGGGTGGTTCCGCGCACGGCTGCGAGCCCGACCAGGCACCAGCACACCAGCGTCAGCCCAGCGCCCACAATCAGCCCGTGGCTCGCGTACGAGTAGGCCTTCGGGTACAGCCACGGCGTGGGACCGTTCTCGATCGCCAGCGCGTCCAGCCAGAGCCGGGTGGCACGCCATCCGGCCATCCCGATGACCGACGGCGCCGCGGACAGCGTCGCGATCCCCATCCACGCGACCCGGCGGCCCGTCGTCGGCCGCTCCATCGGGCGCTGGATCACGGCGACCAGGAGCGTGGTGAGGCAGACGAGCGTCGCCACCATGCCCGCGGCCGCCGCGGCGAAAAAGTACCCATCCGAAGCGAGAAGCCACTGAAAGACTGCCTGACTCATGTCGACCTCCATGGCCGTGAGCCTATCGGAGGTGCGTGAGAGGCAGGCGGAAGTCTAGACGCCGTGGTCGACCTTCGCGGTCCGTTAGGGGCAGTTGCTGAACGCCGGGCTCACGGTCGCGTCGTGGTCGTTGCAGTCGCCGCCAAGCTCGGTGAACCCGTCGCCGTCGTCGTCGCCGCGGTTCGTGTCGTTGTCGATCCGACCGTCGCAGTCGTTGTCCAGGTGGTCGGGCGTCTCGGTCACGTTGGGCGCGCGTTGCGCGTTGTTGTCGGCGCAGTCACCTGGCAGTGTGCCGTCGATGCACGCGCTCAGGCTCTCGCAGTAGCCGTCGCCGTCGTCGTCAAACACGGTGGTCCGGTCGTCGATCAGGCCATTGCAGTCGTCGTCGACGTCGTTGAGGTACTCCGGCGTGCCCGGTCGGATGGACGAGGAGCGATCGTCACAGTCTCCGCCTTCGATCGAGTACCCGTCGTGGTCCAGGTCGGCGGCGTTCGGGTCGAGCAGGCCATCGCAATTGTCGTCGATGCCGTTGTCGGCGAGCTCTGTGGCGCGCGGGAAGATGTCCGCGTTGCTGTCGTCGCAGTCGCCGGCCTTGGCGCCGTCGACGCACACGGGGTCTTCGCAGTAGCCGTCGCCGTCGTCGTCGCTGCCCGACGTGCGGTTGTCGATCGTGCCGTCGCAGTCGTCGTCGAGGTTGTTGAGCAGCTCGACGCCGCTCGGGCGGATCAGCGGGTTGTGGTCGTCGCAGTCGCCGCCGCACGCCGACACGCCGTCGCCGTCCACGTCGTACGCCTCGGGCAGGCCTCGGCCGCAGTCGTTCGCACGCACCAGCACCACGTCCGGCACGGTCGCCGTGCCGGTGATGAACGAGACCCGACCCACCCACGGCTCGTCGTCGGGCGCCGAGTAGGAGAGCTCGACGTCTACGTGCCCGCCAACGCCGATCGGGAGGGGGAACGCGGTGTCGACCTTGAGGGCCAGGTCCGACGTCGTGGCGCCGGCGAGCGTTACGGCGCGGTCTCCGATGAGGTCCAGGCCGACGCTGCCCGAGCCGGTCTCCGTCGCCGGGACGATGCCCAGGTCGACGATGGCGGGGGTGGCGCGGAGGTCGGCGAACGCGGACCGGCCGCGCACCTCGAACGACACGAGCGGGAGCGGCGCGTCGGTCGTCACCTCCACCACCGCCGACGCGAAGCCCGCGCTGGTGGGGTGGAAGGAGATCGTGAGCGGGTTGAGCACGTCGGCGTCGATGTCCGACGGCGGCGCGACCACGTCGAACCCGTCGCCGAGCGTCGGCGTGACGGTGATGTCGAGGATCTCGACCGTGCCAAAGGTGACGTCGAGCTGCACGTCGGCGGTCGCCTCTTCACCGAGCACGATCAGGCCCAGGTCGGCGAGCTGCGGCGCCACCGTCACCTTGGCGTTCGAGCCGATCAACACTTCCCTGTGGCAGGCCGCACACATCGCGACCAAGAGGAGCCGCCTCATGCGCGCCTCCGACGCAGCGCGAGCAGCGCCAACGCGACCCAGGCCGGCGTGGGCGTCAGACCGCCGACTTCGGCGCACGCGGCGGGCTTGCTCGATGGCGGCGTGACGTAGACGTCGGCCGCGTCGCAGCCCTCGTCGATCACACCGTCACAGTTGTTGTCGACCTCGTCGCAGAACTCGCGCGCAACCGGGTGCACCCAGCCGTCGGCGTCGTCGCAGTCGCCGCCCGTGGCGGGGTATCCGTCGCCGTCTTCGTCGCCCACGCCGCCGTCCACCCGCCCGTCGCAGTCGTCGTCCACGCCGTTGGCCACCTCGACGGCGCCCGGGTGAACGTCCTCGTTCGTGTCGTCGCAGTCGCCGCCCAGCTCGGAGCGGCCGTCGCCGTCGTCGTCGGTCACCGTCGTGCCCTGATCGATCAGGCCATCGCAGTCCTGATCCACGCCGTCGATCGCCTCGACGGCGTTCGGGTTCACCATGTCATCGGCGTCCATGCAGTCGCCGTTCTCTTCGCTGAAGCCGTCCCCGTCGTCGTCGTAGGCGTCCGTGCCGTCGTCGACGCGACCGTTGCAGTTGTCGTCGACCCCGTTGGGCAGCTCCACCGCGCCCGGGTGGATGTCGGGGTTCGACGAGTCGCAGTCGCCGCCTGTGTGCGAGAACCCGTCCTCGTCCGGGTCGTAGGCGCCCAGGTCGATCACGCCGTCGCAGTCGTCGTCGATCCCGTTGCCAAGGACCTCCGTGCCGAATTTGGCGACGCCAGCGTTGGTGTCGTCGCAGTCGCCTACGGTGTCGCCGTTCACGCAGGTCGGGCCTTCACACTCTCCGTCGCCGTCGTCGTCATAGCAGATCGTGCCGTTGTCGATCCGACCATCGCAGTCTTCGTCGATCCCGTCGCAGGACTCCTTCCGATCAGGCGCGCGGCTTGGCGCGCGGTCATCACAGTCGCCGCCGCGCTCGGAGTACCCGTCGCTGTCGTCGTCCGACACGTCGGTGTTCTCGTCCACGACGCCGTTGCAGTTCTGGTCGACGCCGTCCGCGACCTCGGTCACGCCGGGGTGCACGTCGGGGTTGGTGTCGTCACAGTCTCCCGCGCCGGCGGGCGAGCCGTCGTGGTCCGCGTCGACGACGGCGGGCGGCACGGCGAAGGCCTCGACGGGCAGCGCGATGACGAGAAGCCACGCCAGGGCGGTAGGCGGGAACAGGGAGCGGATGGCACACCTCGACGAGACAGTCTGCCTGACGACGACGTCCGGTGTCTCCATCGATGTGGCCACGGCCATTTTGTATGGGAGACCGGCCAATTCGGCGCGGCGCCTTCCACGTAGTCCCTCGGACCGCGTTGGCGCGTTGGCGCGGCGCCCGCCGACCGCTCGTGGGTCGGAGGGCGCCAGCGGCCTTACGCGTAGTACTTGGACCCGGCGGCGGCCATCTCACGCAGCGCGGTGGGCGGGCGGAAGCGCTCGCCGAAACGCGACGCGAGGTCGTCGGCCTTGGCGATGAACTTACCCAGGCCCATCGTCTCGATGTACGAGAGCGGACCGCCCGTCCAGGGCGCGAAGCCCCAGCCGAGCACGGCGCCCACGTCCGCGTCCTCAGGCGCGTCGACGATGCCCGCGGCCATCACGCGCGCGGTCTCCACCGCCTGCACGATCAAGAAACGCTCGATCAGCTCCTGCACATCGGGCTGCGTCTCGGCGGCCGGGAACTCGGTGGCCAGACCGGCCCACAGGGACTTGTTCTTGCCGTCGTAGTTGTAGAAGCCGCCGCCGCCGCGACGACCGGTGCGCTGGTTCTTGTGCACCAGCACCTCGAGCACGGGCGTCGACGGGTTGATCGGCGCCTCCATGCCCAGGTCGCGCTGCGTCGCCAGGCCGACCGCCACCATCAGGCCCAGGCCGACGTCGTCGGCGAGCGCGAGCGGAGGCATGGGCATGCCCGACATCTTGCCGGCGTTCTCGATCAGCGCGGGCTTGATGCCCTCGCGGAGCATCGAGATGCCCTCGGTGATGTACGTGCCAAACACGCGGCTGGTGTAGAAGCCGCGGCTGTCGTGGACGACGATCGGCGTCTTGCCGAGCGCGGTCACCACGTCGAGCGCGTGCGCGAGGGTGGCGGGCGTGGTGGAGCGGCCGGTGATGACCTCCACCAGCTGCATCTTCTCGACGGGCGAGAAGAAGTGCAGACCGATGAAGCGGTCCGGGTGCGAGGAGGCCTCGGCCAGACCGCTGATCGGCAGCGTGCTGGTGTTGGAGCCGAACACGGCGTCGCCGCCAACCACCGCGATGGCGCGACGGGTGACGTCGGCCTTCACGGCGCGGTCCTCGTACACGGCCTCGATCACGCACTGGCAGCCGCGCAGCGCCGCGAAGTCGATGCCGGGGTGGATGCGCGCGAGCAGGGTCGCCTTGCGCTCCTCCGTCCCACGCTTGGACGCGATCGCCTTGTCCTCGATCTTCGTCGCGTAGTCGACGGCGCCGTTCGCCTTCTCCTCGGTGGTGTCGAGGATCACGACGTCGATGCCGGCCTTGGCGGCCGCGTACGCGATGCCCGCGCCCATCAGGCCCGCGCCGAGCACGCCGATCTTGGTGACCTTGAGCTTCTCCACGCCCTGGGGGCGGCGGACCAGCTTGTTGGCGTCGCCCAGCGACACGAACATCGTGCGGATCATGTTCCGCGCGACCGGGTCACGGATGAGGCCGACGAAGTAGCGCTTCTCGATCTCGAGCGCGCTGTCCATGTCCAGGCGGCTGCCCTCGTTCACGCACGAGAGGATGGCCTTGCCCGCGGGGTAGTTCCCAAACGTCTTGGCCTGGTACAGCGCGGCGGCGACCATGAACATGTTCGCGACGCCGGCGTCCTCGGACGAGCCGCCCGGGAACTTGAAGCCCTTCTTGTCCCAGGGCTGCTGGGGCGACGGCTTGGTGCGGATCCACGCCTTGGCGGTCTCCAGCAGCGCGTCAGGCTCGACCAGCTCGTCCACCAGACCGGCGGCCTTGGCCTCGGCGGGGGAGAGGCGCTTGCCCTCCATCAGCAGCGGCAGCGACGGCTGCACGCCGATCAGGCGCGGCAGGCGTTGGGTGCCGCCCGCACCCGGGAGCAGGCCCAGGCCGGACTCGGGCAGGCCGATGACGGCGCGCGGGTTGTTCGCCGCGAAGCGACGGTGGCACGCCAGCGCCAGCTCAAAGCCGCCGCCGAGCGCGGTGCCGTTGATGGCCGCCGCGACGGGGAGCTTGCCCTTCTCCATGTCGCGGAGGAGCTTGGAGAGCGTGCCGACGCCCGCGTACAGCGCGGGGACGTCGTCGGCCTGCGACGCCATGCCCTGGAGCATGGTGATGTCGGCGCCGGCGACGAAGTCACGCTTGCCCGACGCGATGACGATGCCGATCGCGCCCTCGATCGCGTTCGCCTGGGCGAGCGCGTCGGCGAGCGCCGTCATGGCCTCAGCGTTGAAGACGTTCTGCTTCTTGTCCGGCGTGTCCCACAGGAGGGTGACGACGCCGTCGTTGTCTGCGAGTACCTGAATCATGCGTCCACCCGCTCGATGATCGTGGCGATGCCCATGCCCGCGCCCACGCAGAGCGAGGCGCAACCGAAGCGCAGATCCCGGCGCTCCATCTCGTCCAGCAGCGTGCCCAGGATCATGGCCCCGGTGGCGCCCAGCGGATGGCCCATCGCGATGGCGCCACCGTTGACGTTGACGCGGTCCATGTCCAGGCCGAGCGCGTCCTTGAAGCGCAGCACCACCGAGGCGAACGCCTCGTTGATCTCCCACAGGTCGATGTCCTTGACCGTGAGGCCCGCGAGCGAGAGCGCGCGGTCGACGGCGAGGGACGGGCCGGTGAGCATGATGGTGGGCTCAGAGCCGATCGACGCGAACGAGCGGATGCGCGCGCGCGGCTTGAGGCCGTGGGCATCACCGACGTCCTTGCGGCCGATCAGCACCGCCGCGGAGCCGTCCACGATGCCCGAGCTGTTGCCCGCGTGGTGGACGTGGTGGATCTGCTCGATCTCAGGGTAGCGCTGCTGCGCGACGGCATCGAAGCCGTAGGACTCGCCCATCTGCAGGAACGCGGGCGGCAGCTTGCCGAGGCCCGCGACGGTGGCGTCGGGGCGCATGTGCTCGTCGCGCGCGAGCAGGGTCATGCCGTTGTCATCCTTCACCGGGATGATCGACTTGTTGAAGCGGCCCTCGGCCCACGCGGCGGCGGCGCGCTGCTGCGACATCACGGCGATCTCGTCGCAGTGCTCGCGCGTGTAGCCCCACTTGGTGGCGATCAGGTCCGCGCTGATGCCCTGCGGGACGAACTTGGTGTAGATCGAGACCTGCGGGTCGGTCGCCCAGGCGCCGCGGCTGGAGCCCATCGGGACGCGGCTCATGGACTCGATGCCGCCGCCGATCGTCATGCGGGCCTGACCGGCCATGACCTGCGCCGCCGCCATGTTCACGGCGGCGAGGCCGGAGGCACAGTAGCGGTTGATCTGCACACCGGGGACGCTCTGGTCGTACCCGCTGTAGATGACCGCGACGCGGGCGAGGTTGCTGCCCTGCTCGTTCACGGGCTCGACGATGCCCAGGTAGACATCGTCCACCAGCGACGTGTCGAGCGAGTTGCGATCCCGAATCGCCTGGAGCGAGGTGCGGGCGAGGGCGATCGGCGCGACCGTGTTGAGTCCGCCTCCGGCCTTGCCGCGGCCACGGGGCGTGCGGACAGCGTCAAAGATCCATGCGTCTTGCATGTTGGACCAGCCTCCCAAGAAGAAGTAGAACATGTTCTAGCCCGGCCCAAAGCGCCGCGCCCGTCGCCCCGACGGCTATCACGGAGGTCCCTGGTGGACGCCTCGTTCCGACCGCTGGAAGGACTGCGTGTCCTCGATCTGTCCCGTTACCTGCCGGGTCCGCTGCTGACGCGCATGCTCGTCGACATGGGCGCGGACGTGACCAAGGTCGAGCCTCCGGGCGGCGAGGGCCTCAAGTTCCTGCCCCCTCTGGAGGACAAGAAGGGCGTGGTGTGGTCCGCGCTGAACGTGGGCAAGCGCATCCTCGAGCTGGACCTGAAGTCCGACGAAGGCCGCGCGATCGTGTGGGAGCAGATTCAGTCCGCCGAGGTGATCGTCGAGGGCTTCCGGCCCGGCGTGCTCGCGCGCCTGGGCTTTGGTTGGGACGCCATCCACGCCGCCAACCCGGCGGCCATCCTGTGCTCCATCTCGGGCTTCGGGCAGACCGGTCCGCTCTCGCAGCGCGCGGGGCACGATCTGAACTACGTCGCGCGCTCCGGCGTGCTCGACCTCCTGGCGCCTGCCGGCGTCACGCCCTACGTCCCCGGCGCGCAGATCGCCGATGTCGCGGGCGGGTCGCTCCCCGGCGCCATCTACGTGCTCGCCGCCCTTCGCGGCGTGGCGCGCACCGGCCTTGGCTGCCACATCGACGTCTCGATGACGGAAGAGGTCCGACGCCTGGGCTTCTTCAGCGAGGCGATCGCCAAGTCTGGCCACGACATGCGCAAGGGCCTCGGCGCCATCGGCGGAGACGCGCCCTGCTGCGGCGTGTTCGCCACCCAGGATGGCCGCGCGATCGCTTTCTCCCCGTTGGAGCCCGAGTTCTACGAGGCCTGCTGCGTGCTCGTGGAGCGCCCCGATCTGTCCGGTACCGCTTACGTCCGCGGCGCACGCGCGGCTGAGGTTCGCGCGGCGTGGACCGAGGTGTTCGCCTCGCGTCCGCTCGCGGAGTGGGACGCGCTGGTCGACGGTAAGGACGTGTGCATCGAGCCGGTGCGAACCCTCGCAGACTGACGGTTTGCGTTGGGGTTTCATGCGTTGTACTCTGCGGCTCCTGCTGGAGGACGCGTGCGCCGATTGATCCCCTTGGTGTTCCTGTCGGGCTGCGTCATTCCGGTCGGCATCGCGGTCAAGGACGACACGGGCTCCCCCGTCGACACAGACCTCGTCGCGGACACCGACGCGCCGCCGGACACGGACGTCGTGACCGTCGACACGGGCGACGGCTCGCTGCGCTGCCGCTTCCCGATCGTGGTGACCAACGGCGGCAACACCACGCTCGACAGCTACGCGGTGCACGTCGACGTGCCGGCGTTCCACGGCCTCGCGGCCGACCTGTCGAACCTCGCCTTCGAAGACGCCACCGGAGCGAGCCTGTTCCATTGGGTCGACGCGAGCGCGGGCGGGGCGGGCACGGTCTGGGTTCGCATCGACCTGCTCCCGCCCGGCGACAGCACGATCTACGCGGACGCCTGCGACGCGACCCTCAACGACCTGGGCGACCCGCGCCATGTCTTCCCGTTGTGGGAGACCTGGGACGACGTGACGATCGCGCCGTGGACCGGCGCCTGCGAGAACGTGGACCCGGGCTCGACGGAAGAGTGCAACGGCGAGCTGGGCACCACGAACACGGGCGTCACGGCCATTCACCTGTTCGGCAAATCCAGCTGCTACGTGTCCCCGTACAACGGCATCCGCGCCACGGTCGGGCGTGCGGTCACGCTGCCCGTGGGCACCTGGGAGCTGTCCTACAACAGCCTGCTGAGCGGCGAGCACTACGACTTCTGCAGCGGCGGCACGTCGGTGAACTCCAACGCCTACAGCGTCGGCGCCGCGGTGACCGACTACGGCTGCGGGCTGTCTGCCTGCAGCACCTGCGCGCTGCCGTGGACGGAGGTCGTCTCGGAGCCCATCGTTGGCGACGGCACGCCCAAGTCGATCGTGCTCACGGCGCGCTCGGGCGACTGCGCGTTGGTCGACGCGTGGATCGACGACGTCTGGATCCACCAGATCGCCACGCCCGAGCCGACGGTCGTGTTCAACCCGTGATCGGGCGTCTCCGGCGACGCGAGGCCACCGTGAGGACCAGCGCGAGCGCGGGGCTCACGGAGGATGCGCCGTTCGCGGTCGCGCACCCACACGTGGACTTGGGCGCCGTAGGCTGCGGGTCCGTGTCATCGGCTGTTGCGTCGTCGGTGTCGACGATCGGGTCCGTGTCGCTCGGCGGGTCGGTGTCGTCTGGCGCATCCCCCGCCCGCAGGTAGACGAACGCGGCTCCTTCGTCCGGCTCGTCGCGGCTGTACAGGCTGGACCCGATCACCACGTCGTCCCGTCCGTCGCCGTTGACGTCGCCGGCGGAGGCGACGGCGTCTCCGAAGAACGCGGCCTCGAGGTCTGGTTCGGCGGTCCACGAGGGCTCCACCGCCAGCCCTGCGGGAGACCCGAGGAACAGGCGCGCCTGGCCCTCGTCCAACTCCGGGTTCGTGGCGTAGGGCACGCCGATCAGCAGGTCGTCGTAGCCGTCGTTGTTCACGTCACCGGCGGAGCCGACGGCTCTGCCTACGGTCGCGTCCTGGTTGTCGGAGGGCAGGGTCCAGGCGGCCAGCGGCGACAGCCCGCTCGCTGAGCCGAGGAACACATCGGCGTGTCCATCGTGCACGTTCCTCTCCGATCCTGGAGGCGTGAAGTTGCTGTCCACCCCGACCACCAGATCGCCGTAGCCATCCCCGTTGACGTCACCGGCGGACGCCACCTGCACGGCGAGGTTCAGTATAGGACCCGGCCGCTCAGCGCCCCACGCGGGTGCGGCAGACAGCCCGGTCGCCGATCCCAGGTACACGCCGGCCGCGGGGGTCTCTCCCTGTGCCGGCTGGGAGCCTACGGCCACGTCGTCGTAGCCATCGCCGTTCACGTCGCCAGCGCCCGCGACCGAGTGGCCGAGGTGCGCCTCTGGCGTGGGTGCGACGGCGGTCCACGCGGGGGCGTCGGACAGCCCGGCTGCCGATCCCAGGTACAGGTACACGCGCCCGACCGAGTGCACACCGTCCGCCGCCAGGGTGTTCTGATGGCCGACCGCGCTCACGACCACGTCGCCGAAGCCGTCTCCGTTGACGTCGCCGGCCGCCGCCACCGACCACCCCAACGCCTCGGAGAGCTGGTCGCCTTCGGCGATCCAGTCGGCGTTGGGCGAGAGGCCATCCGCCCCGCCCAAGTACAGATAGGCGCGTCCGAACGCGACCTGCAACCCCGGAAAGAAGGGCGCGCCGACGATCACGTCGTCGTAGCCGTCGCCGTTCACGTCGCCCGCAGACGACACGGAGTTCCCGAAGTCCGACCAAGGCTGGTCCGACTCGGCGGTCCACGCCGGGACGGCGGCCAGGCCCGTTGGGGAGCCTTCGTACACCGACGCCTGGCCTTCGCCGTCCTCGCCATGGGCGTATCCCCACGCGCCCAGGACCACGTCGGCGAAGCCGTCGTCGTTCACATCCCCGGCGGAGGCCACCGAGGTCCCCAGATACGCGTACGCCTGATCGGACTCGACACGCCATGGCGCCTCGGTCGTCGGCGGAGGTGTGGGGCGTGGGGACGCGTCGGCCTCCGGGTCCGGGCGACCCGGCGCGGCCTCGCGGGCGCAGGCCACGAGTAGGACGACCGCGCGCACGACGGGGACACGCAACGTGGACCTCTCGGCGCGGAATCTAGCGCGCACGCTCATCGACCCGCGCGTGCAATCCGAACGCGCGGGTCCGTGAGGCCTCACTCCACGCGGACGCTGTGGCTCCCCGCCGGGATGCGGATCGACAGCGTGCCGCCGGCGTCCGCGGACCAGCTCCAGCCCCCGGTGATCGGCAGGCTGTCCTGGTCGGCCGCTTCCGCGAGCGCCGTCGCGTCGTCCAGCGTGACGGTCGCCGGGCGCGGCGTGGCGATCGACTCGATCATGGCGCCCTTCATGAACTTGGTGCCCTCGGTCCATGACAGCGTGACGGCGCCGTCCGTCTGCTCCTGCTCGATCCGCGACGCGTCGAACACGTTGAACTCGGACAGCGGCCCGGGCGTGAGCCTCACCCACAGCACGCCGGGATCGGTCGCGTAGGAGTCCACCGCCTCCGGGTTCTCCACCGGAGAGATCGTGTCGATCGTCGGGCGGAGCAGCGGCACGATCCCGCCCGCGGCCAGGTAGAGCGGCAGCGACTCGAGCGGCGCGTCGACCGTGACGCTCTGGTCGCCGTCGACCACCGACCCGTCGAACCAGTTCACCCACGACCCGCGGGGGAACGTGATGTCGCGCGCGCGCGCGTCGCGGCGGACCACCGGCGCGACCAGCAGCGAGTCGCCCAGCATGTAGGTGTCGCCCGGCTCGGACTCCAGCTCAGGGAAGGCTAGGCCGATAGGGCGCATGATCGGGCGGCCACCGGTCGCCAGCTGGTTGGCGTAGCTCCACAGGTAGGGGAACAGGCGCTGGTGAAGGCGCGTGTAGTCGCGGTACCAGTCGAGCATGTCGGCGTCGAAGCCGTTGATCTCGGTGGGCTCCCACGCCATGTCGTTCGAGCTGTTCCCGATCTGCATGACGGTGGAGAGCGCGGTCTGCTCAAACCACCGCGTGAGGGTCTCCTTGTCCGGCGGCGACTGGCGGTAGCCGCCCGTGTCGGAGCCGTAGAACGGGTAGCCGGACGGCCCGAGCGACAGGGCGTCGACGAGGCTCGCCTCCAGGCCACCGACGGCGATGTAGGCGTCTCCGTTGCGGTCCACCGCGGGCTCCTTGAAGGCCAGCAGGTCCGCGTCCAGATCACCGGGCCAGATCACGCTCGCGACCGTCTGATCGCCGTACGTGCCTGCGCGCACCAGGAGGAAGTTGTCCTCCGGCAACGCGTCCGAGTAGGCCTGGTGGTACAGCGCCTGGTACTGCGCGTGCATCGTGCGCTCGTCCGTGCCGTCGCGGAACAGCCAGGGCACGCGGCCGCCGGTGACGCCGACCACCACGTCCTCGCCGTAGTCCAGCTTGAAACCTTCGATGCCGCGGTCGGTGTACTTGCGGACCTGCTCGGTCCAGAAGGCCATGGCGTCTGGGCTGGTGAAGTCGATCGCCGGGCCCCAGTTGTTGAACACGGGCGGGATGATCTCGGGGAAGTAGCCCTTGGACAGCGCCTCGGCGTACAGCGTCGGGGACTCGGTCTCCGACAGGTAGGGCGCGTGCCACAGCGCCACGCGGTAGCCGCTGGCGTGCGCGTGGGCGATCGCGGCGTCGGCGTCGGGGAACTTCACCGCGTCGAAGTCGAAGGTCTGGATGCCGCTCGCGTAGGGGCGGTCGATCCACACGCCGCTCGCGGCCAGGTCCAGGTCGCGCATGGTGTCCAGGTCGTTCTCGAACTCGGCCTGGTCCTTGTTCTCGTCACGCCAGACGAGGGGGCCGAGTGCCCACGGCGCCGGCTTCTTGGGCGCGCCGGTGTCCGCCCAGTAGTGCGCGGTGATGTCGATGGGCTGCTCGGCCGTGTACAGGTGGAAGTGCAGACCCGCGGCGGAATCCTTGCCGGTGCCCACCGTCATGTCCACCTGATCGGCGGCGGCGGTCGCGACGTCCCACACCATCGGGTGCTGGTCCTCGACGAACAGGCCCCAGCCCTTCGTGCCGATCAGCAGCGGGATCGGGACGTGCGCCTCGTTGTAGCTGCTCTCCACCTCCACATCGAGCTCGGTCTGCATGCCCCGGCGCTTGCCGCGGTGGTCGGGCGTGTCGAGCACACCGCCCAGGCCGTAGAAGCGCTCGGTCGGGCTCACGCCCGCGCTCAGCTTGAAGTAGACCACCTTGGCCTTGTCGTTGGGGACCAGCGTGAGGTTCCAGCGGCCGTCTGCCTCCTCGGTGCCCGTGAGCGTGGCGTGCAGGCCCTGGTCGTAGGCCAGATCGACCACCAGCGTGGTGGTCGTCGCCGCGGTCACGCTCGCGGAGCGCGGGCTGAGCCAGGTGACCGTGTAGTCGTCCCAGAAGGGGTCGTAGGAGCGCAGGTCGTTGTACGCGTCGGTCACCGCGACGGTAAAGCCGGACAGCGGGATGGTGAGCAGCGTCTTGTCCGCGCGGCGGAGCGTCAGCGTGTTCGACGCCTCGTCCCAGGCCACCGCGCCGGCGGTCTCATCGGGCTTGGGTTCGTCGGTCGTGCATCCGCTCAGGGCCAACGTGATCAGGAGTGCGGCAGTTCGCATACGTCACCTCGTGCGGCGCCATGGTGCACCATCCGGCGCCTCAGGTCGAGGGTCCCGTTCAAAGTGCCACCGTGAGTAGCTCCGTGAGCCGCTGCGCGGCGCGCCCGAGCGGTCGGTCCGTCCGCGTGACCAGCCAAGGCGTGAACCGGCGCGTGGCCCCCGGCGTGTAGCGCACGAGCTTGAGGGCGCCGGTCTCCAGGTCATCCGCGACCAGCGGCTCGGGCACCCAGCCGAATCCAAGCCCGATCCGCAGGCCGTCGCGTTTGGCGTTGAAGTCGCCCAAGTAGAACACCCGCGCGCCCCCGATGTCGTTGGTGTCCACGGCGGACGTCTCGTCCGACGAGTCGTGCACCGCGAGCTCCAGGAAGCGCTGGAGCGAGGTGGTGTCGTGCGGCTCCGACGTCTGGTGGACGGCGTGCTCGGGCGACGCGACCAGCACCATGGTGACCTCGGCGAGCGCCCGGACCTCCATCCAAGACTCACGTCGGAACTCCTTGGCGATCATCAGGTCGGAGCCGTCCGCCTCAAATCGACGTTGAACGCCGCCTAGGTACTCCGTGCGCAGCTGGATGTGGGTGGGCACGCCCTCGTCGCTCATCCGCTTGAGCGCCTGCAGCAGGGGCCCCATCGGCAGCGCGCCGTCGACGACCACGTGCAGGCGTGGCTCCCATCCGCCCGCGAAGTGGTCGGCCAGCCAGGTGATGCGGCGCGCCCGGGAAAGCACGATCCGGGCCTCGTCGAGGATGGCGACGCCGGCGGGCGTGAGGGTCGCCCGGTGCCCGGAGCGGTCGAACACCAGCACGCCGAGCGACTCCTCCAGCTGCCGTACCGCGTAGCTCACGGCCGACTGGGCCTTGTGGAGCGACGTCGCGGCCCCGGCGAAGCTGCCCTGTCGGACGATCGCCTCCAACGCCTCAAGTTGATCCAGGCTCACGCGCATTCAATCGAATCCATAGATGGAGTCATGCCATATCTTATTCTATTCCTGCATCTAGATGCAGTCTAGGCTGCCGCGAGAGGTAGGCATGTACTGGTCGCGTGGCGTGGTCGCCCGTCAGGCCCACGTGGGCATCCCGGAAGGCACGGTCGAAGAAGAATATGCGCGAAACGGCTTCTTCGGCCGCACCGCGCACCTCTACCGGAGCAGCCCTCCTGTGGACTGGACGGCGATCGAGGGTGACCTGCGCCCGGAGGCCTTCGCCACCGACGCGCTCCCCGGCCTGGACGTGGACGACTGGGTGGCGGGGCGCGTGGTGATGTTGCGCAACGCCGACGTCGACCTGGCCTTCGCGACGCTCAAGACACCCATGCCGTACTGCTTCCGCAACGCGGACGCGGACGAGGTGCTGTTCGTGCACCGCGGCGCCGGGTCGCTGGAGACCGACTTTGGCGTGATCGACTGGCGGGCCGGCCACTACCTGGTGATTCCGCGCGGCACGGTCTACCGCGTGATTCCGCGGGAGCCATCCTCCTTCCTGGTGATCGCGACGGCGGACGAGGTCAAGATCCCGGACCGGGGCATCGTTGGCCAGCACGCGCTGTTCGACCCGGCCGTGATCGACGTGCCTGAGCTGACGGCTCTGCCGGACGCTGAGCGCCCCTGGCAGCTCAAGGTGCAGCGTCTGGGCCGCATCACCACGCTGACCTACCCGCACCACCCGATCACGACGCTGGGCTGGAAGGGCGATCTAACCGTTTGGCGGCTGCACATCGACGACATCCGGCCGATGACGTCGGAGCGCTACCACCTGCCCCCCACCGCGCACATCACGTTCGCGGCCACCAACGTCGTGATCTGCACGTTCCTGCCGCGCCCATTGGAGGTCGGTGACCCGACCGCGCTGAAGGTGCCGTTCTACCACTCGAACATCGACTACGACGAGGTCCTGTTCTACCACGGCGGGTCATTCTTCAGCCGTGAGGGCGTGGGGCCTGGGATGATCACGTTCCACCCGCAGGGGATCCACCACGGGCCCCAGCCCGGCGCGGTCCTTGCTTCGGTGAACAAGGAGCGGACGGACGAGCAGGCCGTCATGATCGACACGCGTCGACCGCTTGAGCCGACCCCGGCGGCCCGGGCCGTGTTTCGCGCCGACTACTGGAAATCCTGGATGAAGAAGGAGTGATGACCATGGAAGCGAAGAACCCCTGTGGCCTCCGTGGCATCGCCTTCGTCGAGGTCTCCACGCCCGATCCGACGCTGATGGACGTGCAGCTCCGGACGTTCGGCTTCTCCCGGACCCGCAAGCACCGCGCGCTCGATGTGGACCACTACCACCAGCGCGACATCCACTTCCTGATCAACAAGGCGCCGGGCACCTTCGCGGAGCGCTTCCGGACGGCGCACGGCCCGAGCATCTGCGCGATGGGCTGGCGGGTGGATGACGCCCGCCTGGCGTTTGAGTGCGCCGTGCGTCGTGGCGCGCGGCCCTACGTGGGCGGCGGCACCACCTTCGACACGCCCGCGGTCCATGGCATCGGCGACAGCCTGATCTACTTCGTGGACGACTGGGACAAGCACGGCGGGCTGCTGGATCGAACCTTCAAGGCGGCGCCCGACGCCGTGATCATCCCCGAGAAGGGCTTCACCGCGATCGACCACCTGACCAACAATGTCCCGAAGGGGACGATGAAGAACTGGGCGCGCTTCTACGAGCGCGTGTTCGGGTTCACCGAGGTCCGGTACTTCGACATTCGGGGCGCCAAGACTGGGCTCACGTCGTTTGCGCTCCGCTCACCGGACGGCAGCTTCTGCATCCCGATCAACGAGGGCGACGACGAGCGCAGCCAGATCGAGGAGTACCTCCGGGAGTACAAGGGCGCGGGCATCCAGCACCTCGCCTTCCTCACGCACGACCTGCTCGGATCGATCGACAAGCTCGATCCGGGCGTCATCGAGATGCTCGACATCGACCCGACCTACTACGACGACGTCTTCGACCGTGTACCGAACGTCCGAGAGGATCACGAGCGGATCCGCGCAGCGCAGGTGCTCGTGGACGGGGACGACCAGGGCTACCTGCTCCAGATCTTCACTCAGAACCTGCTCGGCCCGATCTTCATCGAGCTCATCCAGCGCCACAACCATCAGTCGTTCGGCGAAGGCAACTTCGGCGCCCTGTTCCGGTCGATCGAGCGGGATCAGGAGCGCCGCGGCGTGATCTGACGCGGGCGTGCGGAGCCTGCCTGTCCGCGTGAGGACGGGCGGCTCACGTTCGTTTCAGTCTTCCATGCCGCACTTCTTCATGGCGTTGTCGGCGCTCTTGCGGAGCTTCTCGTTGAAGCCCCACGCGTAGCCGACCCAGCCGTAGCCCTTGGCGAAGCCATAGATGGCGCGCGCGCCGCTGCCGGTCCACTTGGCCTGCACGCCCGCGTCGATGGCGAGCCACGTCTCGCAGTCGATGAGCTTGAGCTCCTTCTTGCTCTCGATGTCGCCAGAGCTGTTGGTGTCGTACGCGGCAAGCACGGCCTGGCTGACGGCCTCGTCCCAGCTGTCGGACTGGGCGTTGGCTTGCCGGATCGCGTCGGCGGGTCCGGCGCCACCCGCCTTCTGGAGGACGAGGTCGCCGGCGAACGCCTGTGAGGTGATCAGGAGGGCCGTGAGGGTGAGCAGGGGACGCATGATGGCTCCAGGGCCGGAGGTGAGGTGACCCGCGGGATCCCGTAATTCGTCCCCTGCCGCTGTCACCGCGTGCGGGCCGCCGCGCAGTCCACGGTGCAAGACGCGGGCAGGTGCACGCCGTCCTCGGAGCCCGTGTAGATGTCGGCGACGATCAGGCCGCCTGCGAAGACCTGCGCCTTGGTCTGCGCGATCAGGCGCGCCGGCTGGTCTGCGTCGGGCGCCGCGTAGGCCTCGATCACCACGTCGCCCGGCGGGATGTTCGCGATCATCCACAGGCCGTCGCCGCTGGTGGAGGTCTGCTGGCGGTTGGGGAACTCGTCCAAGAAGTACCGGATGTCCTGAGTGGCCGGGTACGTCCCGTCGGCCGCGCGGACGATGACCTGGATGTTCTCGGCGAGGCTGTCGCCACCCTCACCGCCGCAGTCGTAGGCGGTGCCCGCGATGACGCCCATGGCCGGGTCAGGCGTGACCCCGAGCAGGGTGGTCATGAGGGCCAGCGTGCTGGACGACACGGAGTTGAAGTACGCGCCCATAGGGTTGCCAGGGCCGTCGGACCAGTGTTCCTGGATGGTGGGCAGCGTGCTGTCGTCGGTGGACGTCACGCGCGAGGTCCACGGCTGGCAGGTCGATGCGTTGCCACCGGACACGTTGCCGTCTCCATCCGAGGTCATGGTCACGTCGGCGGCGCCGCTCAGGTTGTCGGACAGCCACAGCTCGACCGTCAGGTTGCCCACGCCGTCGCCCGACTCGAAGTCCTCGACGCGGCCCATGATGGGCACGTCGACGATGCAGGACGGGTCGATCGCTTGGGTGAGCCAGGTCCCGGCCGCAGGCAAGCAGGTGAAGTCGCCGACCGGAGCCGTGTTGACCGTGATCACGTCCGTGAGCGTGAGCCCGTCCGTGGTGACGTCGGTGTCGGCGGTCGTGTCGACGTCGGTGTCGCCCGTGCCGTCCTTGGTGGAGCAGCCGGCCAGGATCGCGAGAAGCCAAAGGGTACGCATGATGTCCTCCGTGGGCGCCAGTATCGACCGGCGCGCCACGGCATGCAAGCCCCTATCTGGGGCTGGACGATCAGGTCTTGCGGCGCACGCGCGGGTCGGCTTCCATGTCCGTCGTGGACTGGTAGCGCGGGGTCTCGGGGCTGGCGTTGGTGATGCCGCCGTCGACCTCCAAGATGATCCCGTTCACGTAGGACGCCGCCGGAGAGGCGAGGAACAGCGCGCCGTTCGCGATGTCTTCCTCGCGGCCCCAGCGCTTGAGCGGCACGGCGCGGCGGATCATCTCCACCAGGTCCGGGGTCGGCGACGCGACGTTCGCCATGCCCCACGAGCCCTCGATGGGACCCGGCGAGATCGCGTTCGTGCGGACGCCATCCGCGCCCCACTCGACGGCGAGGACGCGCACCAGCTGGTTCACGCCGGCCTTCGCGGCGCACACGTGCGCCTGGAAGTGCAGCGGCTTCACCGCCTCCGGCGCCGTGATGGCGAGCAGGCTCGCACCAGGCTTGCGCAGGAAGGGCCATGCCTCGTGAAACACGTGGTAGGTCCCGTTCAGGTCGATGTCGATGACCGTCTTGAAACCGTTCGCGGAGAGCTTGGTGGCCGGGGAGTAGAAGTTCCCCGCCTGACCGGCGACCACGATGTCGATGGGGCCGTAGGCGTCGAACGTGGCCTTCAGCGTCTCTGCCACGCGCGTCGGGTCACGGACGTCGCACGAGAAGGCCATGGCGTCGGTTCCGTCGGCGCGCAGCGTGGCCTCGGCCTCGGCGCAGCGCGTCGGATCACGCGAGACCACCACGACCTTGGCGCCGTGCTTGCCGTAGGCGCGCGCGATCGCCAGGTTCATGCCGCGGGTGCCGCCGCTGATGTAGGCGACCTTGCCCTGGAGGAAGTCTGAAGCAAACACGCTCATGAGCGCACTCGGGGACCGGGGGTGAAGCGCAGCGGGAGGGTCTTGAGGCCGCGGATGAAGCTGGACTGCGACTTCTCCGGCGTGCCGTTGAGCTGGAAGTCCGGCATGCGCGCGAACAGGCGCTCGATGACGATGCGGGTCTCCATGCGCGCGAGGTGCTCGCCCAGGCACACGTGGTGCCCAAGGCCGAACGCGAGCATGCGGTGGGTGAACTGCCGCTGCAGGTCGAACTTCTGGGGGTTCTCGAAGCGCCGCGGGTCGCGGTTGCCGGCCGGCCACAGCAGCACGACCTGCTCGCCCTTGGCCATGGTCTTGCCGTGGAGCGTGACGTCGCGGGTGAGCGTGCGCGACATGCCGATGAACGGCGTCGTCCAGCGGAGGATCTCGTCGATGGCGTTGCCGATGGCCTTGGGGTTCTGCGCGAGGAATTCACGCTGATCCGGGTTCTCGAGCATCGCGAGGATGCCTCCCGAAACCGAGTTTCGGGTGGTCTCGCTGCCGCCGACCGTCATCATCGTGTGCTCCCACAGGATGTCGTCGTCAGTCAAGGGCTCGCCGTCGATGCTGGCGTTGGCCCAGAGCGAAAGCAGGTCGTCCTTGGGGTTGGCGCGGCGCTCGTCGACCAGATCCATGTGCAGCGCGCCGAAGCGCAGGAACATCTCGTTCACGTCCTCGGTGACGTACTGAGGGCCCTGGCCGCCGGTGACGAACACGTCGAGCCAGCCGCGGATCTCGTCCCACATCTCGGGGGGCGTGCCGGTCATCTCGCCGATGAGCTGCATGGGCAGCTTGGCCGCTACGTCCTCAACGAAATCGCACTCGCCGCTCTCGATCACCTCGTCGAGGAGCGTGTCGACGACGTCGGTGATGTGGCCGTCGAGCTTCTTGATGGCGGCCGGCGTGAACAGGTGCTGGATCAGCCCACGACGCGCGTGGTGGCCCTTGCCGTCGAGGTGGATGAACGAGTGGTCGTTGGGGAGACCGGGCCGGTTGCCCTCGGTCGACGTGAACGTGACCGGGTCCATGGCGAGGGCCTTGAGGTCGTCGTAGCGCGAGACGTACCAGAAGCCGTTTGAGTCCTGGTAGAGCGGGGCCTCGTCCATCAGCCAGTTGTAGACGGGCCAGGGGTTCTCGGTGTGGTAGACCGCGTCGGTCAGGTCCAGCGGGTGGACGGCCGTCTCAGGGTTGAACACGTCAGACAGCGCTTGCTCGCCAGGGCTCATGAATCAGCTCGCGACAAAGAGAAGAGGAACAGAGAAGATCAGCGGACCTGCTCGGCGAGAAGATCGCCGAGCGAGTCGAGGAGCGAATTGGAGCCACCCAGCAGGAACTCCCACGTCTTGGACGTGAGGAAGTACCGGTGGAGCTCGTAGTCGCGGTCAAAGCCGAAGCCGCCGTGCAGATGCTGAGCGGCCGCCACAATGCGGTGGCTGCCCTCGGCGGCGGTCGCGCGTGCGATGAGCACCTCACGATCGGCCGGGAGGCCCGCGTCCAGACGCCACGCGGCCTGGATCAGCGTCGCGTCCATGCCCGCCAGATCGATCGCGCCGTCGGCGATGCGCTGCGCGACCGCCTGGAACGTCCCGATCTTGCGACCGAACTGCTCGCGTTGACCGACGTAGGTGGCCGTGAGCTCCAGCGCCTTCTGCGCCAGGCCAAGGTGGAGCGCACAGACGCCCACATGGACCCGGTTCAGGTACGGCGCGATGGCCTCACGGTCTCCAACTTGCAGGGCGGGCGTGCCGTCCAGCACCAAGGTGCCGAACACATCCCCGTTGGTGGCACGCGCAGGCTCGACGACCGCATCTCGCGGATCGACGACCCACAGCCCGTCGCGCGCAGGCACCACCACAAGCGCCGCGCGATCGAGCGCGGACACGGCGACCTTCTTTCCAAACAGTCTCCCGCCCTCAGAGCGGGTGGCGGCGTCGCGAGGATCGCGACGGCCTTCTTCGACGAGCGCGCCCGTGAGGACGACGTCCGACGGCAGCTCGCGCAGGGAGCGCGCGGGCGCGCCCAGGACGAGCGTCTCGAGCGCGGGGACGCGACCGCCCGTGCGACCGACCTGCACAAGCAGCGCGGTGATGTCGAGCATGGACTCGAGGCCGAGCAGCTCGGCGTTCGCCAGCTCAGACCAGCCTGCGGGGTTGGCGGCGAGGATGGGGCGCGCCGTCTCGGCGATCAGCCCCTGCATCTCGGTAGGAGACCAGTCCATCTTAGCGCTCCGCGCGGGGCAGGCCGAGGCCTACCGTGGCGATGATGTCCCGCTGGACTTCGTTCACGCCGCCGCCGAACGTGAGCACGAGCGTGGCGCGGTAGTGACGCTCCAGCTCTCCACGCAGCAGCGCGCCGGACGACCCGCGCGACAGGATTCCGGGCGCGCCGAGCACCTCGATGAGGAGGCGGTGCGCTTCAACGTAGAACTCCGACCCGTAGACCTTGATCGCGCTGGCTTCGTGCGCGAGCAGCGTGCCATGGTCGAGGTTGGCGGCCTGGCGCCAGTTCATCAGGCGCAGGACCTCCAGGCCCTGCTCCACGCGCGCCAAGTTGCGACGAACCCAAGCCAGGTCGAGGACCTTCTTGTCGTCGCTGGCGTCGGTCTGGGCGGCCCACTCCAGCACCTCCTTCGACAGGCGCGCCAGCGGCCCCACCATCATCAGCGCGACGCGCTCGTGGTTGAGCTGGCTGGTGATCAGACGCCAGCCGCCGTTCTCCTTGCCGATGAGGTTGCCGACGGGGACGCGCACGCCCTCCAGATAGACCGCGGCGATGTTCGCGTCGCCGAGGTTCTTGATCGGCGTGAACGACACGCCCGGCGCGTTCATCGGCACCATGATGATGCTGATGCCCCTGTGCTTGGGCGCGGTGGGATCCGTGCGGCACGCGAGCCACAGGAAGTCGGCGTGGTCCGCGAGTGAGATCCAGATCTTCTGACCCGTGATCACGTACTCGTCGCCGACGCGCTCGGCGCGCGTGGTGAGCGAGGCCAGGTCGGTGCCGGCGGAGGGCTCGCTGTAGCCGATCGAGAAGTGAAGCTTGCCGGCCAGGATTTGCGGCAGGTACTTCGCCTTCTGCTCGGGCGTGCCGAACTGCGCGAGGGTCGGGCCCACGGTGTTGAGCGTGAGCAAGGGGATGGGGAAGCCCTGACGGTGCATCTCGTCGAAGAAGATGAACTCGTCGACCAGGCTGCGACCGCCGCCGCCGGCCTCCTTGGGCCAACCCAGGCCCAGCCAGCCTTCGCGACCCAGGCGCTGCATGGCCTGATGGTAGAGCGGCCCACCGCCCTCGCGGTCGGCGCACTCGGCGCGCAGCTCGGGCGTCATGATCTCGGCGAGGAAGGCGCGAACGCGCTCCAGCAGATCCGATTGCTCGGCGGTGTAGGCGATGTGCACGGCGTGTGTCCTTGGGTGCCTAGAAGGCGTTCCAGCCGCCGTCGACGGAGAGGATCTCTCCGTTGACGTACGAGGCGTCGTCTGAGATGAGGAAGGCTGCGACATCGGCGACGGCGCTGGCCTTCCCGTGCGGGGGCACGGTCGCGAAGTACGGCGCGTACTTGGCCATGCCGCCCTCGTGAGGGGCCTCACGGGTGTGCATCTTGGTGGAGATAGCGCCCGGCGCGATGGCGTTGCAGCGGATGTTCTGGTCTGCGTAGTACCAGGCGACGCTGCGGGTCACGCCCAGCAGCGCGTGCTTGGCGGCCGTGTAGGCGGCGCCTGCGCGACCACCCGACAGCGCGGCCGCGGAGCAGGTGTTGAGGATGACGCCGCCGCCCTGCGCGATCATCATGGGGAGCACCGCGCGCGTGGCGTAGAAGGGGCCGTCGACGTTGATCGACATCACGCGGCGCCACAGCTCGTCGGACACGTCGGCGAGCGGCGTGAGCGCGTCGAGGATGCCCGCGTTGTTGCAGAGCACGTCGACGCGAGGGCGGTTCAGGAGGGCCTCGACCGAAGCGCGATCGGAGACGTCACACACCACGGGCTCAGCGCCCGTCTCGGCGGCGACCGGCGCCAGGCGCTCGGCGTCCACGTCGGCGGCGATGACCGTGGCGCCGTCCGCCGCGAAGCGCTTCACCATGGCGCGGCCGATGCCGCTGGCGGCGCCGGTCACCACGATCACCTTCCCCTGGAGCTTCATGTGCCCGACCCCAGCTCGATCGCGTGGGCCTTGGCCCAGCGGTAGTCCGCCTTGCCGCTCGGCTGACGGTTCAGGTCGGTCACGACCCAGATACGGCGCGGCGTCTTGTAGCCGGCGACGCGGGTACGGCAGAAGGCCTCGAGCTCGGCGATCGTCGGCGTGGCGCCGGGGCGCAGCGTGACCAGCGCTTCGACGCGCTCGCCCCAGCGCGGGTCCGGCACACCCACCACCACCGAGTCGAACACGTCGGGGTGGTGCTTGAGCGCCTCCTCGACCTCCTCCGCGAACACCTTCTCGCCGCCGGTGTTGATGCACACCGAGCCGCGGCCAAGGAAGATGAGGGTGCCGTCGTCGGAGACGGTCGCCATGTCACCGGGGAGCACAAAGCGCACGCCGTTCTTCTCGAAGAAGGTCGTCGCGGTCTTCTCGGCGTTCTTGTAGTAGCCGAGCGGGATGTGGCCGTAGCGCGCGATGCGGCCGACCTGGCCGCTGCCGGGCACGACCGGGTCCAGGTTCTCGTCCAACACCGCGGTGTGGGACTCGTCCATGACCCACATCGGCTTTCCGCCTTCGTAGAAGGCGGAGCCCTGATGGCCGGTCTCGCTGGCGCCGAAGTTGTTCAGCACCATCGTGTTCGGGATCAGCTCTTCGAGCCGTGCGCGAACATGGCCAGACAGCACGGCGCCGGCCGAGGCGATGACCGACAGCTGGGACAGGTCCCAACGGCCCGGGTTGGCGGCGAGCGCGTCCACCAGCGGCAGCGCCATGGCGTCGCCGACCAGGTTGAACGTGTGGATCTCCTCGGCCGCGCACAGGTCGAGGGAGGCCTCAGGGTTGAAGCTGCGGCCGGGGATGAGCCCAGCCATGCCGCCGTTCATGAAGGCGATCCAGCACGCAAGCTGCGAGCTGCCGTGGATGAGGGGTGCTGCGGTGTGGATGTGGATGCCGCCGCCGTAGCCGGCGAGCTTGGGCGCCATCTCGGCGGCCGTCGCGAACGGCTCGCCGCCCGGCTGTCCGCCCTGAAGCGCCGCGTAGAACAGGTCGACGTGGCGCCAGATCACGCCCTGCGGACGGCCGGTGGTGCCGCCCGTGAACAGGATGAACTCGTCGTGCTCGGAGCGCTCCGGGAAGTCCGTCGCGGTCGACGCGCTCGCGAGCGAGGCCTCGTAGTCTGGGCCACGCACCATGCGGAGACGGAACTGGCCGTGGTCGATCGCGTCGACCTCACCAGCGAGCTCGGGCTCGTGGAAGATCGCCACGACCTCGGCCCGCGCGACGACGTCTGCCAGCTCGGCGGCGACGTAGCGGTAGTTCACATTCACCGTGCGCGCGCGCAGCTTGAACGCGGCCAGCATGGCCTCGACGTATTCGTGGCCATTGAACAGGTACAGGCCGACGTGGTCGCCAGGGCCGATGCCGTGCGCGCGCCAGTGGTTAGCTAGGCGCGTGCCTCGCTCATTGAGCTGCGCGTAGGTGAGACGCGTCGAGCCGCTGACGAGCGCCAAGCGGTCCGGGAACGCCGCGGCGAAGGACTCGAAGAGATCGGCGAGGTTGAATTGCATCAGGGCTTCTCCGCGCCAACGAGCCAGGTCGAAAAGAACTGCGAGCCGCCGCCATAGGCGTGGCCCATCGCGATGCGCGCGCGGTCGAGCTGATGCGCGCCCGCGGCGCCGCGCACTTGAAGCGCTGCCTCGGCGAAGCGAAGCATGCCTGAGGCGCCGATCGGGTTCGACGACAGCACGCCGCCGCTCGCGTTGATCGGGAGCTTGCCGGTCATCTCGGTGTCGCCACGGTCGACCGCGCGCCACCCGCTCTCCGCCAGACCCAGGTTCTCAAGCCACATCGGCTCGTACCAGGAGAAGGGCACGTAGAGCTCGGCGCAGTCGATCTGCGCAGGCGTGATCCCGGCCTCGGCGCACACGTCCTTCGACGCGAGCTGGCCCGCCATCGGGGTCACCTCGTCGCGACCGGCGAACAGCAGCGGCTCGGTCCGCATGGACGTGCCGAGCACCCACGCGGGGTTCTTCACGCCCGCGGTGTCCGACGACAGCACCATGGCGCATGCGCCGTCGCTGCTGGGGCAGGTCTCCAGGTAGCGGATCGGGTCCCACAGCAGGGGCGAGGCCTTCACCGTCTCCAGGGAGATGTCCGGCAGCTGGAGGTGCGCGTAGGGGTTCTTCAGCGCGTTGAGGCGGTCCTTGACGGCGACCTTCCAGCCCACGTGCTCCGGTGCGGCCGTGCGGCTCATGTACGCCCGGATCACCGGCGCGAAGTACCCGCCCGCGCCCGCCGTGACCGGCGGCTGGAACGGGTACGTCTGGCTGAGCGCCCACATCGCGTTGCTCTCGGACTGCTTCTCCCACGCGACGCACAGCACCCGCTTGTGGATGCCGCTCGACACCAGGTGCGCGGCGACCACGGCGGTGGAGCCTCCGACGCTGCCCGCGGTGTGCACGCGGAACATGGGCTTGCCGGCGGCACCCAGCGCGTCGGCCAGGAACAGCTCGGGGTTGGGGACGCCCTCGAACATGTCGGGGGCCTTGCCCATCACGACGGCGTCGATGTCCTTGAACTCCAGGCCCGCGTCGGCGAGCGCGCGCAGGGCCGCCTCACGGACGAGTCCGGGCATGCTCACGTCGTCGCGCTTGGCCGCGTGGCGCGTCTGTCCGATGCCGATGACCGCGGTCGGGATCACGTGGACTCCAAGACACACACGAGGTTGTGTTGGAGGCACGGACCAGACGTGGCGTGGGCGAGCGCGCGGTGCGCGCCGTCACGGATCGCGCGGGTGGCCTCCACCACCCGCAGCAGGCCGGCGACCATCGGGGTCTCGGCGACCAGCGTGCCGCCCGACGGGTTGACCAGCATGCGGTCGTTGAGGCCGAGCGCGTTGCGCAGGATGGTCTCCTGGCTGGCGTACGGCGTGTGGATCTCCGCCACGTCGATGCGAGAGGCGCCCGCGTCGTCTGCTGCGCGGCGCGCGGACGGCGACGTGGTCAGGTCACGCACGCCGAGCGCGTGTGGCTCGATACGGTGCGCGAAGCCCGTGATCTTCGGGCCGGGGCCACCGGCGCGAAGCACGATGGCGGCGGCGCCGTCGGTGCGGACGGCGGCGTCGTGCGCGCGGAGCGGCGACGCGACCCACGGCGCAGCGAGCAGCGCGTCGACGGTGGTGGCGGTAGGCGTCGGGATGTTCGGGTTCCGCGCGCCAGCGAGGCGGGCGCGCATCACGGCCTGCGCGAAGTCACGCTCGTTTGCGAAGCGGGCGTCCAGCAATGCTCGCGCCTGCAGCGCCGCGAGCGCCATCGGGCTGACGCCGAGCGGGGCGACATAGTAGGGGTCGAGCTGCATTCCGAGCGCGTCGTCGACGTTGCCGACCGACGACTTGCCGAACGAGTAGACGAGCGCGGTGTCGATGTCACCGTGCTGCAGGCGCACCCAGGCCTCATACAGGGCCCACGCGCCGTCCATCTCGACGTGGCTCTCGCGGATGGGCGGCCACGCGCCGACGCCGTCGAGCGCCATCACGAACGAGAAGGGCTGCCCCATGATGTAGTCCGAACTGCCGCTGCACACGAAGCCGATCTGCTTGCGCTCGATGCCGGCGTCCGCGAGCGCGAGCGCGGTCACGGCTTGGACCAGCTCGGCGGCGTCCATGTGGTGCTCCGCGAGCTTGCTCGGGAGCTGGGCGATGCCCGCGATGGAGATCGACCTCATGGCACCACCTCGCCGCGGTCATTCACGGCGCGGTCCGGCTCGCCGTTGGGCTTGAACCACGTCACCGTCGCCAGCGTGGGCTGCGGGATCTCAAGCCACACGGCCTCGACGCGCATGCCGACTCGGACCTCATCCACCGAACAGCCTCCGACGATGTGCAGCAGCGGCACGTCTGCGCCGTCGAGCACGATGTGCGCGCAGGCGTAGGGCGGCGTCAGGCGCTGCCCCTCAAACGGGATGCGCACGATCGAGAAGGTGGTGACGGTGCCAGAGTTGCTGACCGGGACCTCGTCCGTGCAGAGCACGGCGCAGGTGGGGCAGGCGCCGCGCGGCGGGATGTAGACCTTGTGACAGACCGGGCAGCGGCGCCCGACCAGCTGGCCCTTGAGGATGCTGTGCAAGAAGGTGGTGGTCGTAGCGCCAGCGTGCACCAGGTACTCCAGGCGCGTGGGCGCCTTCATCTGCGTGACGGGCGCGCTCATGTGACCACCTCAAAGCCGGCGAGATCGCGGATGTGTCCGACGCGGGTCTCGGCGAATTTGGCGCGGACCCGCGCGCCGGTCTTCAGCGACGCCTCGGGCGACAGCACGACGTGCAGCATCGGCGTGCTCGCGCCGTCCAGGTGGACCATCGCCCAGGCGAACGGGACCGACACCGGGTCCTTGGGGCCCGGGTTCGAGATCCAGGTCCACGTGGAGACGGTGCCTTCGGGGCCGACCTCGACGAACTCGTCCGTCACGGCGTCGCCGGTGGTGGGCTCGTACTCGGTGGGCGGGACGAGGACGTCCCCGGTGAGCGTGCGGACCCCGAGCAGCTGCCCATCACGCAGACCTGCCAGGAACCGGCCGATCACCGGTCCTGTGCTGCGCTTGTAGGTGTACTCGAGGGTGAACGGGCTGACGAGATCGTCGGTCGGCAGGGACAAGGGACCGCCAGCGAGCTCTAGATGTTACCGGTCGGGAGCATGTTTTGCATCTTGCGGGCCATGACCAGGTTGCCCGAGACCTTCATCTTGCGGGTCATGACGGCGCGCAGGCCGTTGATGTCGCCGTTGGCGATCTTCACGTAGTCGTCGGCCGTGGACGTCACGATGGAGGACGGGCTCGGGTGGGCGCCCTCGTGAACGCTCATCTCGCCGTCCTTGACCGCGACGTGCCAGGTGCCGCCGCCCTCGCCACCAATCTCGAACTGGAAGACCGCTTCGACGCCCTTGGAGGCGTCCTTGACGAAGCGCTGGTTCAGGGTTTCGAAGTATTCCTTCACGGTCGAGATGCGCGTAGCCATTGGAGACCTCCGAATCGGAAAAGGCCCCGAGGTGTCGGAGCCAAGTAGAACACGTTCTACTAGAACACGTTCTAGTCCGGGAGCGCAAGTCAAATCAGGCGCGTTCGCAGCGCGCCTTGAGTCCGCGCCCGGCGGCTTCCAGCCCGGCACGCACCGTCGCGCCCATGAGCGGTCCCACGATCACGCCCATGACACCGTGGACCTGCTCGTCGTTGGTGTAGCGGCAGCGGTCGGGGCCCAGCGGTTCGACCCGCTGGATGCGCTCCCCGTGGATCCACCAGGGAGCCTGGGTCTCGATGGTCCACGCGAGCGTCGTGTCGGGCTCCACCCGGCTCACGACGTGGGTTCGTCCCATCTTTCGGCCGCCGAACTTCACCGTCAGCCGAACCGGCTCGCCCACGATCGGCGCTCCGCGGACGCGGATCACAAACGGGTTCCACGCCTCGTAGGACGCGAAGTCCACGAGGGTGGCCCAGACCCGCTCCGCGGGCGCGTCGATGTCGATCGACGTCTGGATGCGCATCAGATCGCGCGGCCGAGCCCAACCCAGTAGGGATCGCGGAGCTTGCGCTTGGCGAGCTTGCCGTTCGGGTCGCGGGGCATGACGTCCACGAAGTCGATGGACTTGGGGCACTTGAACTTGGCCAGGCGCTCGCGGGCGTAGGTCAGGATCGAATCGGAGGTCGCGGCGTCGGCCTGGAAGCCGGGACGCAGCTCGATCACGGCCTTCACCTGCTCGCCCCACTCCTCGTCGGGCACGCCGAACACGGCGATGTCCATGATCGCGGGGTGGTCGATGAGCGCGCCCTCGATCTCGGCCGGGTAGATGTTCACGCCGCCCGAGATGATCATGTCGGATTTGCGGTCGGACAGGTAGAGGTAGCCCTCCTCGTCGAGGTAGCCGGCGTCGCCCACGGTGAAGTAGCCGTCGACCCGGTAGGCCTTGCCGGTCTTCTCCTTGTCCTTGTGGTACTCGAACGTCTGCTGCATCTTGATGTAGACCGTGCCGACCACGTTGGGCGCGCAGGCGACGCCCTCGTCGTCGACGATCTTGATGTCGGCGCCCTGCCAGGGCTTGCCCACGGAGCCTGGCTTCTTGCGCCACTCCGCGGGGCCGATCGCCGTGCCGCCGCCTTCGGTGGCCGCGTAGTACTCCCACACCGAGTCGCCCCACCACTCGAGCATGCGCTGCTTCACGACGGCAGGGCAGGGCGCTGCGCCATGCACCATGTGCTTGAGGCTGGAGACGTCGTACTGCGCGCGGTTCTCGACCGAGAGCAGGCGGGTGAACTGGGTCGGCACCATGTGGGACGCCGTGACCTTGTAGCGGGCGATGCGCTCCAGCATGCCCTCGGCGGTCCACTTCTCCATCACGACCAAGCTGTGGCCCAAGTGAAGGGCTGAGGTCGAGAAGTACAGGACGGCCGTGTGGTACAGCGGCGAGCCGACGATCTGCACGCCCGCGCCCGGGGACATCCCGAAGAGCAGGAGGAACATGGCGAAGCCGGTGACCACGGGCTCAGGCGCGCCCGCGGGCAGGGGGCGACGCACCCCCTTGGGGCGGCCCGTCGTGCCGGACGTGTAGTTCATGACCATGCCAGCGCGGCGGTGCTCAGGCGCATCGGTGGAGCCCGTCCGCAGCTCGGCGAAGTCCCGGCAGCCGGGCGACGGCGACGTCGTGAAGCACACCGCCGGGCGGGCGTCCTTGGCCAGATCGATCAGGTCGGCGTCGGCGATCAGGACCTTGGTCTCTGAATCCGTGAGGATGTAGGCGACCTCGGGGCCCGCGAGGTGCCAGTTGATCGGGGCGAGGTACGCGCCGATCTGCTGGATCGCCAGCATGACCTGGTAGACCTCGATGCGGTTGCGCATGAGCAGCGCGACCGTGTCGCCGGGCGCCACGCCGAGCGCCTGTAGGTTTCGTCCGACCTGGTTGGCGGCGTCCTGCAGCGCGCCCACCGTGATGGTGACGTGGTCCGGATCAACGATGGCCACCGCGTCGCGGTCGGTGCGGGCCCAGAACGAAAAGACAGGCATGCTCACGGGCGACTCCTTCAGCGGGCTTGGAAGTTGGCGGGACGCTTCTCGGCGAAGGCGCGCGGGCCTTCCTTGGCGTCCTCGGTGGCGAACACGGGCTGGCCGATGGCGATCTCGCGCTTCAGGCCTTCGGCCTCAGAGAGGTCGCGGCTCTCCACGATGCTGCGCTTGATGGCCTGAACCGCGACCGGGCCGTTCTTCGCGATGCGATCGGCGATCTCGCGCGCAGCGGTGAGCGCCTGACCATCCTCGACCACGCGGCCGATCAAGCCGAAATCAAGGGCCTCGGCGGCGGTGAACTTGCGGCCGGTGAGCAGCAGCTCCATGGCGATCGTGTGCGGGATCTGGCGCGCCAGACGAACCGTGGACCCGCCGAGCGGGAACAGGCCCCACTGGGCCTCGGTCAGCCCGAACACCGCGCTCTTGGCCGCGACGCGGATGTCGGTGGCCTGCAGGATCTCGGTGCCGCCGCCGAGCGCGTAGCCCTCTACGGCCGCGATCAGGGGCTTCTTGAGCTGGTAGTGTCGGAGCATCGCCTTCCAGTGGAGCTCCGGGTCCTCGCGGAACTTGGCGTGCCACGGGTTGTCCGACTGGTCCTGGTGCATCATCTTCAGGTCCGCGCCCGCGCAGAACGTGCCCCCGGCGCCCGTGAGGATGGCCACCCGGATCTCCGGGTCGCTGTCGATGGTCTGCCAGGCGTCCCACATCCGGGCCAGGAGCTCCAGGCTCCAAGCGTTGCGGGCGGCGGGCCGATTCATGGTCACGATCGCGACGTGGCCGTCACGTTCGAGGAGCAGGTGCGGGTCAGACACGGGTATGCCTCCGGTTCGTTCGTCGAGCGTCTAGCACGGCAAAGTGAAACATGTTCTACTTGGGAACCCCATGAGCACCAACTCAGACATCGACGCCCGCACCGACCGCATCCTGGATGTGGCGATGGAGCTTGCCGAAGCCGACGGGTACGACGCCGTCCGTATCCGGGACGTCGCCGAGCGGGCCGACGTGGCCCTCGGAACCCTGTACCGACGCTTCGAGTCCAAGGAGGACATCCTCGCCGCGGCGCTCGAGCGGATGGTCCAGCAGTTCTACGAGGCGGTGAAGATCGCTCCGCTTGAGGGCGGGACGGCTGAAGAGCGTCTGGGCACGTTCTTCACGATCGCCACCCAGGCGCTCGGCGACCGCCCCAAGCTGGCGGCCGCGCTGCTGCGTACGGTGGCGTCGGGCGTCCCGGAGCTCGCGGGTCGGGTCCTGAACTACCAGGACACGATGAACGAGATCCTGATCACCGTCATGCGGGGCAACCCGTCCGACGCGTTCCCGACTGAGTCGGAGCTGCAGCTCAGCCGCATGCTCCAGAATCTCTGGTTTGCCGAAATGGTTGGATGGACTGGAGGTCTCCAGGACACCGATGCTGTGCTTGATCACCTCTTTGCCGCGTTGCGAACGTTGTTGCGTTCGACGGAGATTTCATGAGCAGGCGCTTTCCTTTTCCGATCCCGACTGGCTGGTTTGCCGTGGCGTACTCCAAGGACCTCGCGGTCGGTCAGGTTGTGGCGCTCCGCGCGTTCGCCAAGGACCTGGTGCTCTTCCGTACGGAAGACGGCGCTGCGAACGTGCTCGACGCGCACTGCCCGCACCTTGGCGCCCACCTCGGACACGGCGGAAAGGTGGAGGGCAACGCCGTGGTCTGCCCGTTCCACGCCTGGAGCTTCGACGGGTCGGGCCAATGCACGAACATCCCGTACGGCGACAAGATCCCCAAGCGCGCCACGGTGAAGAGCTGGCTCGTGCAGGAGAAGAACGGCCACATCTTCGTGTGGCACGACCTGGCGGGACGCGCGCCGGACTGGGAGATCCCCGACCTGCCTGAGGTCGGCAGCGAGGCTTGGACCGAGCCGCGCATGAGCACTTGGACCGTCAAGTCCTGCAACCAGGAGATGGCCGAGAACCAGGTCGACACGGCGCACTTCCACTACGTGCACGGCGCGGCCGAGATGCCCAAGACCGCGTCCGAGCGTCAGGGGCACCTGCTCGTGTCCAAGTCCACCACCGCGATGACCACGCCGGCAGGCCGCGTGGACGGCCACCTGGAAGTGAACGCGTGGGGCTTTGGCTTCAGCACCACCCGCTTCGTCGGTTTGGTGGAGACCTTCCTCATGGCGTCGGCGCTGCCGATTGACGAGGAGACCGTGCAGCTGTCGTTCGCGTTCACCGTGCGCGACATCGGCAAGGGCATCACGGGCGGTGTGGGCAAGGCCTTCATGGCCGAGATCCGGCGCCAGCTTGAGCAGGACATCCCCATCTGGGAGAACAAGGTGTACGTCGATCCGCCCCTGCTGTGTGACGGAGATGGCCCCATCGGCATCTTCCGCGTCTGGTCCAAGCAGTTCTACCCGTCGGACGAGGCCATCGCGGCCGCGACCGCCGCGGCTGCGAAGTAGCCATGGGATACCTGGAGCCGATCGAGTCGGTCGAAGGGCGTCGTCGCTTCCGCGTGCTCAGCCCCGTGGACGGCCACGAGGTGGGCACGTTCGCGGTGAGCACCGCGGCGGACGTGAAGGCCGCTGTCGCCAAGGCGCGCGCCGCGCAGCCCGCGTGGGATGCCACGCCGGTGCGTGAGCGTGTGGCGGTCGTGCTCCGCGCGGTGGAGATCCTGCGCAAGAACGCGGATGCCTACTCCGACCGCATGTACGCGGAGACCGGCCGCGCCGGGCTCGACACGCTCATGATCGAGCTGTTCGCCGCGCTCGACTCCATGAACTTCTACGCCCGCAACGCGGAGCGCGTGCTCGCCGACAAGACCCCCGGCATGCACCTGCTCCGCATGAAGAAGGCGCGCATCGCGTACCGTCCGCTCGGCGTGGTGGGCGTGATCTCGCCGTGGAACGGTCCGTTCATCCTGTCGCTCAACCCGTCGGTCCAGGCGCTTCTCGCCGGCAACACGGTGCTGATCAAGCCCTCTGAGGTGACGCCGTTCTCCGGCCAGCTCGTCGCCGAGCTGTTCGCTGAGGCGGGGCTGCCGGACGGCGTGCTCCAGGTGCTGCTCGGTGATGGTGAGACCGGCGGCGCGCTGCTCGACGCGGGCCTCGACAAGATCGCCTTCACGGGCAGCGTGCGCACCGGCCGCAAGGTCGGCGAGGCGTGCGGTCGCAACCTGATCCCGTGCACGCTGGAGCTGGGCGGCAAGGACGCGATGGTCGTCTGCGCGGACGCGGACTTGGAGCGCGCGGCAGGCGGCGGCGTGTTCGGCGCGATGATGAACGCCGGGCAGTTCTGCTCGTCGACCGAGCGCGTGTACGTCGAGGCGCCGGTGGCGGAGGAGTTCATCGCCAAGGTGGTCTCCAAGGTGAAGGAGCTGCAGATCGGCCGCGACATCGGGCCGTTCATCTCGTCGGCGCAGGTCGCGATCGTCGAGGCGCACGTGCAGGACGCCGTCGCCAAGGGCGCCAAGGTGTTGGCCGGCGGCCAGCGCGAGGGCAACGCCTTCCAGGCCACGGTGCTGGTGGACGTCACCCACGACATGGACGTCATGACCGAGGAGACGTTCGGTCCGGTCATCCCGATCATGGTGGTCAAGGACTTGGAGGAGGGCATCCGCATGGCGAACGACTCCCAGTTCGGACTGGGCGCGTCGGTGTGGACCAAGGACAAGGCCAAGGGCGACCGGATCGCGCGCAGGCTGATCGCCGGCGCGGTGATGGTGAACGAGTCCTCGATGACCTACGGCGCGCTGGAGATGCCGTTCGGGGGTCGTAAGGCCAGCGGCGTGGGCCGCGTGAACGGCGCGGACGCGCTGCAAAACTGGTGCCACGCGCTGCCGATCATCACCGACCGCTTCGGCTCCAAGGAAGAGGCGGTCTGGTACCCGTACACGCCCGAGAAGACGCAGAAGCTGCGCAAGGCGCTGGACGTCATCTGGGGCACCCCGCTGCGTCTGTTCATCAAGTAGCGATCGAGGCGAGGACAGGTGCACGCGATGAAGCCGCATCACATCGGACGCAAGCGTCTCGGATTCCAGCGCTTGGTGAGTCGCCACCCGACCCACCAGGTGGAGCGCGTGGGGCCAGAGGAGCCGTCGGACTTTCCGGCCGAGGCCATCTGGCTCCACGTCCGCAAGCTCTACCGGACGGGCCTTCACCCGGCGATCGCGCTCAACATCCGCCACCGCGGCAAGCTGGTGCTGAACCGCACCATCGGTCACCTCTCCAACCCGGTGGGCGGCGTGGCGACCGACGTGGTCACGCCCGACAGCCTGTTCAGCCTGTTCTCCGCGAGCAAGATCGTCACCGCGACTTTGGTCATGGCGCTGGTGGAAGACGGGGCGATCTCGCTCAACGACCGGGTGGTGGACTACCTCCCGGAGTTTGGTCGTCACGGCAAGGACGGCATCCGCATCCGCCACCTGCTGCAGCACACCGCCGGCATCCCCAACCTGCCGCCGATCGCCGACATCGAGGCGACCTTCCAGGCGGGTACGGTCGACTTGGGCCCGATCTTCGATCTCAAGCCGCTGTCCAAGCCGGGCGAGCGCACCGCATACCACTCCATCGCCGGGTGGCAGGTGCTCCAGGCGATCGTCGAGCTGGTGATGAAGCGGCCGCTGCCTGAGGTGCTGCGCGCGCGCTTGCTCGACCCGCTCGGCATCCAGAACCTCACCTACGGCACGGACCCTGAGCGCGCCGCGCGGGTCGCTCGGCACGCGACCACGGGCCTGAAGACCCCGCGCTTCATGTCGTCGATCTTCACGACGAACATCGGCTTGGACTTCGACAAGGCCGTGGAGCTGACCAACCGGGACGGCTTCCACACCGCGGTGCTGCCGTCCGCCAACATCGTCGCCACGCCGGACGAGGTCGGCCGGTTCATGGAGATGCTGCGCATGGAGGGCGAGCTCGACGGCGTGCGCGTCCTCAAGCCCGAGACCGTGCGTCGCATGGTCACCGACGTCACGCCGGTCCGCATCGACGGCACCTACCGCCTGCCCATGCGCTACGGCCTGGGTGTGATGATGGGCGGTGACTACTTCAGCCTGTTCGGGCTCGGCACCAAGGGTGTGTTTGGACACCTTGGTCTTTCCAACCTGGTGGCCTACGCAGACCCCTCCCGGGAGCTGTCGGTCGCCTATCTCACGACGGGAAAGCCCATGTTCGCGCCGGGTATGGTTCAGTGGTACCGCGTGATGCAACGCATCGCGAACCTCGTCCCCCGCACCGCGTCGAGGTCCTGATGGAACCGTTTCGCGCCGAGCTGCGAGCCTGGCTCGCAGAGAACGCCCCCAAGAGCCTGCACCACACGGTGTCGACGCCGTTCCAGGGCTACTGGGGTGGCAAGTCTGAGTTCCGCACGGAAGACGAGCGTGCCTGGTTCGACGTGTGCCTCGCGCGCGGTTGGACCGCGCCGACGTGGCCCCGCGAGTACGGCGGCGCGGCCATGTCGTCTGAGCATCACCGCATCTGGCGCGAGGAGCTGGTCGCGCTCGGCATGCCGCTGCCGCTTGTGGGCCTGGGCCTGACCATGCTGGGCCCGGTCCTGCTGACCTTTGGCACGCCCGAGCAGAAGGCCGAGCACATCCCGGGCATCGTGCGCGGCGAGGTGCGCTGGTGCCAGGGCTACAGCGAGCCGGGCGCAGGTTCGGACCTGGCGTCGCTGCGTACGCGCGCGGTGCTCGATGGCGACTCGTGGGTCGTGAACGGCCAGAAGGTTTGGACCAGCCACGCCGAGCGCGCGGACTGGATCTTCTGCCTCACGCGCACGTCCGAAGACGGGCCCAAGCAGCAGGGCATCACGTTCATGCTGATCGACATGCGGACGCCCGGCATCCAGGCGCGCACGATCGAGCTGATCAGCGGCGCGTCGCCGTTCTGCGAGGTCTTTTTCACCGACGTGCGGGTCCCGCTCGACCATGTGGTCGGCAAGGTGGGCGAGGGCTGGAAGATCGCCAAGGCGCTGCTCGGTCATGAGCGCGAGATGGTCGGCGAGAGCATCGCCGCGGGCGGCGCGCGCCCCGACGAGCTGATGAGCTACGGGCTGCGCAAGCACGCCGAAGAGACGATCGGCGTCGATTCGAGCGGTCGCATCCTCGACCCGCTGATCGAGGACGAGATCGTGCGCTTCGAGCGCGACGAGACCTGCCTGCGGCTGACCATTCGCCGCCACAACGACAAGCTGCGCGTCGGCTCGACGCCGGGGCCTGAGTCCTCGATCTTCAAGGTCGCGGGTACCGAGCTGAACCAGTGGCGCTGGGACATCGCCGAGCGCATCGCTGGGCTCGACGGCCTGGGCTGGAAGGCCGGTCCTTACTCGCCGCGCGACGTCGCGGTGTCTCGTCATTGGCTGCGCAGCCGCGGCAATTCCATTGAGGGCGGTTCGAGCGAGATCCAGCGCGACATCCTCGCGCGGCACGTGCTCGGCCTGCCGAAGGGAGCCTAGATGGCGCTGCTTCTTACCGAAGATCAAATCATGCTCGCGGACAGCGCGCGCGAGTTCCTCGACGCCGAGGCGCCGCCGTCGCGGTTCCGCTCGATGCGCGACGCGGGCAAGGTTTACGACGCGGACCTCTGGTCGCGTCTAGTGGAGCTCGGCTGGCCGTCGATCCCGTTCGCAGAGGACGCAGGCGGGCTCGGCATGGGCCTGGCTGAGGCGGCGATCGTGATCGAGGCGATGGGCTACCGCCTCGTCGCCGCGCCCATGGTGTCGGCGGTGGGCGCGTCCGTGCTCGACCCGTCGTTTGGTGCGCAGACCGGGCGTGTGCTGGGCATCGCCTGGCGGGAGCACGCGCGGGACCGTGATCCGGCGCGAGTGGCGACCGTGGCGGATGGCGGCCGCATCACCGGTCGCAAGCTGGGTGTGCTCGACGGCACCACCGCGGAGGCCTTCGTGGTCAGCGCGCGGGTCGGCGACGAGATCGGCCTGTTTCGCGTGAAGGCGTCGGACGCGAACGTGATCCCGCTGTCGCGCATCGACCACCGGGACGCGGCGGACGTGGTGTTCGACGGCGCGGCGGGCGTGCGCCTCGACGGCGGGCTGGACCTGCTGCGTCGTGGCGTCGAGGCGATGGACGTCGCCAACGCGGCGGAGTGGCTGGGCGGCATGTGCGGCGCGTTCGATCGTACCAAGGCCTACCTGCACGAGCGCCGCCAGTTTGGCGTTCCGATCGGCAGCTTCCAGGCGCTCCAGCACCGCGCGGTCGACCTGTTCATCCAGATCGAGCTGTGCCGGTCTGCCGTGATGCAGGCCGCGCGCGAGCCGACGACCGCGTGGGTGGACCTCGCGCGGATCAAGTGCTCGGAGACCTACCTGGCCGTGGCCAAGGAGGCGGTGCAGATGCACGGTGGCATCGGCATGACCGACGAGTGCGACATCGGGTTCTTCACCAAGCGGGCGATGGTCGCGGCCTTCGGCTGAGTCGGCGCGGGTCGATCCCCGCGCCGCCGAGTGGAGGGTCGACGCGATGACCACCGACGGTGCCGTGCGTGTGTCGCTGGGCCAGCGAGCCGTGTTCTCGCTGGTGACGACGCTGCTGCTCCTCGGCGCGGCGGAGCTGGGTGCGCGCGGGGTGGTGCCGCCGCCCCCGCCGCCGATCGGGCAGTTCGCGGAGGTCGACCCGTTCGTACCGGACCCGGCCGACCCTACCGCGCTGGTGACGCAGCCTGGACTCACCGATGCGGAGGGCGGCTGGGACATCCTGCGGCCGCAGCGCTTCCTCACGCACAAGGCTCCGGGCGTCCTGCGCGTGCTGCTGGTCGGGGGGTCATCGGTCTTTCAGCTCCAGGAGAACATCCCCGCGCTCCGGCAGCAGCTCGCGGCGAGCCTCCAGGTCCCCCTCGATCGGATCGAGGTCGTGAACGGCGGCGGGAACGGGCAGGGGAGCGCGGGCGTGCGGCACGTCGTCGAGTTCATGCTCGACAAGGACGTCGACGCGCTGGTCGTCTACAGCGCGCACAACGAGTACACGCAGCACCTGGTGCGGTGGGGGAGCCCCGACAGTTGGACCGCGCGCCTGGAGCGAGCGTCGGCCGCGGCGCGCGGCGTGCAGCTCGTGGTCGACGCGGCCAGGCTGGCGTGGGTGCGAGGCGCGCCGGTGGACGCGACCGGTTCGAGCGGCGCGTCGACCGACGGCGTGGGGAGCGCGGGTCACGGCGCCGCCGCGCTCGAGGTGCTCGGAGAGGCCGGACGGCAGACCTCGCCGCCGGATGAGGTCGCGCGTCGCTACCAAGCCAACCTCCAGGCGGTCGTCGACGAGGCGCGCGGCCAGGGTTGGGCGGTGGTGATCGCGACCGTGCCCAGCAACCTGCTCGCGCCGTCGTGGTGCAAGACGCCGCCCGAGACCGTGTCGGCGTTCGAGGCGCTGCGCGCGTCCGGCAGGCTCGCTGAGGCGGCCGCCTTCGCCGACGACGCGCTGTCTCGTGGATGCCACTTCCAGTCGACCCACGTCGAGAACGACATTCTGCGAGCGCTCGGGCGCACGCAGGAGGTCTACCTGGCGGACGTGCAGGCGGCGGTCTCGGCAGCCTCTCCGCATGGGGTCGCCGGCGAGGCGCTCTTCCTCGATCACTGTCACCTCGATGACGCGGGCCGCCAGATCTGGGTACAGACGGTGGCGCCCGTGCTCGCCCGCGCTTTGGAGTCTCGATGAGCCCGACTGACGTTGTCCCGCCCAAGGTCGCGTGTGTGCCCCTCACGCTCGCAGATCACGAGCGGATGCCGCACCGCTACGTGAACGTGGTCGAGCTGCCCTGTTCGGCGGAGGCGCTCTTCGACGTGTTCGAGGACGAGCACTCCTGGCCCAAGTGGGCGCCAGGCATCGGTCGGGTCGACTGGACGAGCCCCAAGCCCTACGGCGTCGGCACCACCCGCACGGTCACCTTCTGGGGCGGCGCGCAGGTGTTCGAGCAGTTCTCCGACTGGGAGCGTGGCCGGCTGTTGGTGTTCACGTTCCTGGGCACCAGCGAGGAGATCTGGACCCGCTTCGGCGAGCGCTACGACGTCGAGGCGCTGGGCGCCGACCGCTGCCGCCTGACCTGGACCGTGAGCTACGACCCGATCGGCGGGTTCGGCAAGGTCCACCCGTACATCCGGCCGGTGATGGCGCTGAACTTCAAGATGTACATGTGGCGCCTGCGCCGGTACTGCGCGCGCCTGCCGCGCTGAAGCGGCGCGCAGGCACGGTCGACCCAGGGATCAGCGCGCGGCGGTAGGCACCACGAGCGCGCCCATCGCGTCCATGACGGCGCGTGCGAGCGCGAGCAACATGGCGTCGTCGCCTTGGCGTCCGACGAGCTGAACGCCGATGGGCCACGCGTGGCCGTCGACCCACACCGGGACGCTGATCGCGGGCATGCCGCTCGCGTTGAACGACGCGGTGTACGCGCCGAGCCCCGCCTGCTCGTAGAACGCGGGCCCCGGCTCCATCTCGCGCGTCGCGTGCACCTTGGGCGGCGTGACCGCCACGGTGGGGGTGAGGAGCACGTCCGCGCCCTCCATCCAGCTGAGCGCGCGCTGCGTGAACAGATCGCGCGCCTGCATGGCCTGGGCGTGGGTCACGGACTTGCCCGCGGTGCGAAGCCACCGCGAGACGCCCTGCAGCTTGCTCTCGAAGAGCACGGGCGAGGCGGCGGCCAGGAACCGGTACATGGGCAGGAAGTCGTCCACGGTGCCGGTCGGCTGCGCGCCGTCCTGCACGTGGTGGCCGAGCGACTGAAGCACCGACGCGACCCGCGTGACGGCGGCGACGATGGGCGCCTCGGTCGCGACCACGGGGTTCTCGGTGGTGACGTGCACGCGCAGCGGGGCGGGCGGGCGCTGGGCGGCGGCGAGGAAGGAGTCCGCGGCGTGCTCGCGCCCGGCCAGCAGGTCGAGCAACGCGGCGGCGTCGTCGACGGAGCGCGCGAGCGGTCCGATCACGGAGAGGCCGACGGTCTCGAAGGTCTTGTGCGGGTTGGGGACCAAGTCGCGCGTCGGCTTGTGTCCGACCAGGCCGCAGAGCGACGCGGGGATGCGGATCGAACCGCCGCCGTCGCTGCCTGGAGCGAGCGCGATGAACCCGGCCGCGGTCGCCGCCGCCGAGCCGCCAGACGAGCCGCCCGCGGTGCGTGCGTTGTCCCAAGGGTTGCGGGTCGGCGGGTGGATGTCGACCTCGATCGTCGGCAGGATGCCCAGCTCCGACGTGGCGAGCTTGCCGAGCACCACCATGCCCGCACGACGCACGGTCGCGCTGGTGACGTCGTCGAGCGGCGACCACAGGTAGCGGTAGGCGCGCGACCCGCCGCGCATGAAGAACCCCCGCGTCATGTGCAGGTCCTTCAGGCCGGTCGGCAGGCCCCACAGCGGGCTGCGGCGCGCGCTCGGGTCGCGACGGAGCTCTTTGTCGAGCGCGCGGGCGCGGGCGAGGGCACGCGCGGGCGCCACCTCCACGAACGCATGGATGGCGTCGTTTCCGGCCTGGATGCGCTGCAGCGAGGCGGCGGTGAGCTGCTCAACCGACACCTCCCCACGGCGAATGGCGGCGGCTTGTTCGAGGGCGGAGCGGTTGAGCAGGTCGTTCATGGTGCGGGCGCGGCTAGGCCGGTCCCTTCTCCCACTGCGCCTTCACCAGCGCCTCCAGGCCTTCGGCCGTGACCTGATCGGCGGGCACGGGGTCGCCGATGGTGACGGTGACGCGGCTGAAGAAGCGTCGGAAGGGCTTGGTCATGGCCTTGCCGTCCTTGCGGCTGAAGTAGCTGCCCCACAGCCCGTTGATGGTGATGGGGATCACGGGCACTGCGTCGCGCGCGACGATGCGCTCGATGCCGGGACGGAACGGGTTCATGTCGCCGGTCGACGTGATCTTGCCCTCGGGGAAGATGCACAGGACCTGCTCGTCCTTGAGCTCCTCGTGGATGCGCTCGAAGGCGGCCTCCAGCATCACCGGGTCCTCCTTGGCGGACGCGATCGGGATGACCTTGGCCTGCTTGAAGACCCAGCTCATCACGGGCAGGCCGACGAAGTCCTTGTGCATCACGAAGCGCGCGGGGCGCTTCACCGACGCCGAGACGACGAACCAGTCGATGAAGCTGACGTGGTTGCTGACCAGCACGACCGCGCCGTCCACCGGGATCTTCTCGTGGCCGACGACACGTAGGCGGTAGATCACCACCGACAGCGCCCACACCATGAAGCGCAGCATGAACTCGGGCACGACGGTGTAAATGTAGACGGCGACCGCGGTGTTGATCAGGCACAGGGCGAGCATCACGTCGACGACGTGGAAGCCGGCCTTGTAGAACGCGATCAGGCCGACCTGACCCGCCACCATGGCGATGGCGTTGATCACGTTGTTGGCGGCGATCACGCGCGAGGTCTCGGATGGGTCGGCGCGCCACTGGACGAACGCGTACAGCGGCACGATCAGCAGGCCGCCGGAGATGGCGAGCAGCACGAGATCGATCGCGATGTGCACGCCGGCGCCGGTGGACATGAACTGCGACACGTTCATCAGCTGCGACGGGGTGGGCCACGGCTTGCCGATCGACCACAGGTCAAGCGCGAACAGGCTCATGCCGAACGAGCCGATGGGGACGAGGCCAAGCTCCACGCGCTCACGCGAGAGGCGCTCGCACAGCATGGAGCCCACGCCGATGCCCACGCTGAACAGCGCGAGGAAGAGCGTGGCGATCTGCTCGTTCCCGCCGAGCACGTCCTTGGTGTAGGCCGGGAAGGTAGACAGGAAGATGGAGCCGAAGGTCCAGAACCACGAGATCGCGAGCACGCTGCGGCCGATCACCACGTTGCGGAACGCGAGCTGGATGAGGCGCCAGGTGGGGACGAACGGGTCCCACTGGATCTTGAGGTCAGGGTTGCGAGACGGGGCCGAGGGCACGAAGCGGCTGGTGGCGATGCCGAGCACCGCGACCACGAGGCAGGCGCCGGAGATCCACCACTCGCCGCCCTGCCGCGCGATGACGATGCCGCCGATCAGCGTGCCGAGCAGGATGGCCAGATAGGTGCCCATCTCGACGAGCGCGTTGCCGCGGACCAGCTCGTTGGCCGCCAGGTGCTGCGGCAGGATGGAGTACTTGCACGGCCCAAAGATCGTGGAGTGAACGCCCATCGCGAACAGCACGAACATCAGCAGCGTCACGTGGCCGGTGATGAAGCCGGCGGCGCCGATCGCCATGATGAACAGCTCGGCGATCTTGGTCCACTTCACGACCGTCGCCTTGTCCACCTTGTCGGCGATCTGACCGGCGAGCGATGAGAACAGGAAGAAGGGCAGGATGAAGATGGCGCCAGACGCGGCCACCATCTGCTCCGGCTCCAGGCTCCCCACGTGCACCGCGCGGAAGGTGACCAGGATCACCAGCGCGTTCTTGAACAGGTTGTCGTTGAACGCGCCGAAGAACTGGGTCCAGAAGAGGGGCCAGAATCGTCGCTCGCGCATCAGGTTGGCGTGCATCAGGGCTCCGTGAGGGCACCCGCTGCCTAGCCTGTTTTCAGCCTCGCCACGCCTGCGGACCGCAGCAGTGGGGCGACAGAGCCGTCACGAGCGGTCGCGGTCGCGGCGGCGGGTGGCCGCCAGGGCCAGCAGCGAGAGCGCGCCCCAGGCGCCTCCAGGGGCGTCTGCGCACCCGCAAACGAGCGCGTCGGGCGCGGGCGTCGGGTCGACGGGGATGGGGACCTCGGCGCAGTCGAGCGGGGCCGAAGAGCCCAGGCTCAGCTCGAGGTCGTCGAGCTGGGTGAAGCCGTCTGAGCCGATCTTGACCGCGATCGCCTGCGTGCCAACGGGGACCGCGACGTCTCCGCTGCTGCGCGACCAGACCTCGCCGCCGCGGATCACCAGCGTCTCGACGCCCAGCTCGGCGTTGTTCGTGCCGCGGAAGGTGAGCGTCAGGCTGGCGTCGGCGCCCTGGGCGGCGGCGCCCCAGCGTGCGCGGGTGCCGGCGGCGATGCGCTCGGCCTTATCGCCCACGCTCACGTCCACGTGGACGCTGCCCGATCCGGAGGTGACGCAGGGCCCGCCGAGCCCGAACGCGCGGGCGCCTGCGGTCGGCACCGCGGCGCCGCAGCGGGTGTCGCCGGTGATCTCGACGTGGCCGTCACGAGTCCAGCCGTCCAGCTCGTCCTCGGCGCTGGGGTCGGGGAGCAGGTTGTCGGTGATCGACGTGGCGGCGACGGTGAAGGTGTGGTTCGCGGACCACTCGCTCCACACCAGGCCCGAGTCGCGGTAGCGCACGCGCGCGCACCACGAGCCCGGCGTCAGCCCGCGCAGCGACTCGTCGCCCAGGTCGTCCTGCGCCTGCGTGTCCAACCCGAAGTACAGGTTCCGGTCCTGCCGCCACAGGTCGTAGGTGGGGGCGACGAGCAGGTCGCAGGTGGGCGCGACCTGCCACTGCGTCGCCTGCTGCGCGTCGCCCTCGGGGTCCGTGTAGTCCGAGGCGCGCAGCGTCACGCACGCGCCGTCCACGCCGTCGCCGGGCGAGGTGAGGTGCGGTGTGGCGGGCGGGTCATCGATCGTGTGCAGCGTGAAGAGGTCGACCTCGCGGTTGTCCTCGGTGACGTCGGCGTCGCCGCGGCTGATGCGGCGCAGCGTCAGCGTGGGGTCGGCGCCGGCGGTCACCTCGACGATCACGAATCCCCAGTCGTCGTCGCTGACCGAGAACGGCGCGTAGTCTTTCTGCGACTGCTCGCCCCAGCGATCGAGTCCGCCGCCGGCGCTGGCGACGTTGACCATCAGGTGCCGCGCGTCGAGCGACTGGCCGCGGCTGTAGGCGTGCGTGTGGCCGAAGAAGTGCACGGTCGGCTTGCCGCACTTCGTGGAGAACTCGCCGAGGCGCTCGATCATCATGCCGACCAGCGGGTTGTTGCCCGACGTCCACAGCTCAGACTGGTAGGGGTGGTGGAGCTGCGCGAAGACGAAGTCGATCGTCGGGTCGTCGCACGCGTCGGTGAGGAGGGTGTCGAGCCAGTCCATCTGGTCGCCCCACGCGCCGATCTCGTTGGAGTCCAGGCCCACCACCAGCAGGTTGGCGTAGCGGGTCTCCCACCAATGCTCGCTGCCTTCGACGCTGCCGTTCTCAGGCAGGTGGAAGTAGTCCTTGAACCAGTGCGTGCCCTGCTCGTGGTTGCCGTACACGGGCCACAGCGGGACGCTGGCGGACAGCGGCTGCAGCGGTCCGAAGAAGGTCTCAGCCCACGAGCCGTAGTCGGGGCCGACCTCGACCAGGTCGCCCGGGAGCAAGATCATCGACAGCTCGGCGGCGAGGTCGTCGCCCCACCGCGCGCTCGCCCAGTCGATCACCCCGTCGTGCACGATCTCGTGGAACTTGGTCGGCCAGTTCTGGTTCTGCTGCATGTCGCTCATCGCGACCACGCGGATCACGGCGTCGCTGCCGGGCGCGGGCGGGGTGACGAAGTCGTGCACGGCGCCTGTCGTGCTGCCGGACTCCACCCGGTAGTAGTACCGCGTGGCGGGCGTGAGGCCGGTGATCTGCGCCTCGACGATCTGGTGCGCGTCTTGCGACGCGTGGGCGCTGGCGTCCGCGCTCTGGTCCAGCGCGTCGGCGGACGTCCCCCAGCGCACGCGGCTGGTCGCCGCCTCGGAGATCTCCCACACCACCCACGTGCTGTCCGTCGACATGGACTGCAGGAAGGGCTCGACCACCAGCTCTTGCGCGCGGGCGGCGTGGCCGCAGCACAGGAGCGCGGACGCAACGGTCAGCGGGAGGACGAGACTAGGGCGAGACATGGGCGCTCCGCGGGACTGCGCCCGGGGGCGCGGCGGGGAGTCTAGCCCGTGACGGAACCGTGAACATCGCCGCGTGAGGACGCAGGCGCGCGAACGACACGCGCCGCGTGCGCCTACGCCATCGCGTGTCGTCCCGCGATGAAGCCCCAGGTCATGCCGCGCAGGTTGGACAGGCCGCTTTGGTAGCCCGCCCCAATGTCGAGGAGCGCGGCCGCGTTTCCGGCAGCATAGAGCCCTGCGATGGGCTGGCCGCGCGCCGACACCACCTGGGCGTTCGTGTCCCAACGCAGGCCCACCGCGTTCACGCCCACGCCCACCGGCGACAGTGCGATCCCGTAGAACGGCGCCTTCTCGACCGTGCCGAGGTTCGGGTTCTTCATGGCGCGATCGCCGGTCATCTTGGCGGCCCACGGGTAGGTGCCGCGGTCGAAGTCCGGGTCCACGCCCTCGGCGGCGTTCACGTTGAAGCGTGTCAGCGTCGCCTCGAACACGTCGGCGTCGATGCCCAGCTTCTCGGCCAGCTCGCGGGCGGTCTCGCCGCGTTGCACCAGCGTCTCCGGGATCGGCTGACCGGGCATCCACGCGAGGAACGCGTACTTGTCGCGGTACTGCTGATCGAAGATCAGGAAGGGCGGGTAGTGCGGGTGCTCCTGCTTCACGCCATCCCACGCGCGGACCTTGGGAAGGTAGTCGCGGTAGAAGGACTCGTCGGCGAAGCGGTTGCCGGAGCGATCGACCCAAATGGCGTGCGGGTAGCCGCCCTCCCAGGACGCGCGCCAGAGCTGCGCGCCGTCGTGCTTTTCACCGTCCACCTTGAAGCCGAAGAACATGCCGAGGTTGTACGGTGGCACGCCCGCGAGCGCGGCACCGGCGTCGGCGCCGAGCATGAGGTTGTCGCCGCTGACGCTGGGCTGCACCATGGAATTCCAGGTGGGCAGGCCCTCGAACGAGCGCGCGACCTCCTGGTTCCAGTCGTAGCCGCCGGTGGCGATCACCACGCCCTTGCGCGCGCGGATGCGAATGGACTTGCCCTCAGACTGCGCGACCACGCCGACGATACGCGCGCCGTCGCGGATCAGCTCGGTGACCGGCGTGGACACGCGCGCCTCGATCTGACGATCGACGAGCGCGGCCTTGAGGAACCAGCCCATCATGCCGGGGCCCATGCCGCGGATGTCCTTGGCGACGCGCCCGCCCATCGTGCGGAAGTCCCAGCGCGGCATCGCCGACAGGCCGCCCCACGCGAACAGCTCGTCGTGCATGATGCCGGGCGGCATGTGCGGCGAGCTGTAGCACTTCTTCTGCCAGGGCCCGAGCGTGCTACCGTCGAAGAGCTGCGGCTCCAGGTAGCGGCCCGTGGCCACGGTCCCGGGGGCCTTGGGGTAGTGGTAGTCCGGGAAGTCCTCGATGATCTTCCACTGCACGCCGGCGTGGTCCGCGAACCACTTGGCGATCATCGGGCCCTGCTCGAACAGGATGTCGGCGTGGGGCTTGCTGGCGTACCCGCCCGCGAGGAAGTCTTGGTAGGCGCGCGCCGCCACCGGATCATCCGGCGTGCCGGACTCAGCCATCAGGTGGTTGCAGCCAACGAAGACCTCGCCGCCCGAGTAGGCGCAGACGCCGCCGAGCTTGGGGGCCTTCTCCAGCAGCAGGACCTTGCCGCCTGCGTCGTGCGCCGCGATCGCCGCGCACACGCCGCCCAGGCCAGACCCTACCGCGACCACATCAACTTCAAGATCCCACGACATCGGCGCTCCGGTAGAATTGGCTGTACCAAGCGCGCAGGCGGCCGATCGGGCCGTCCTCCGCGACCAGCTGTGGCCTTGGACGGTAGACCTTGTGCTCCCAGATCGCGATGTCCTCGTGGAAGCCAAGGGTCAGGTTGTCGACGTAGAACTTGGCGAACTCATCCGTGCGCGGACCGGTGCGCTGCAGCATGACGGCGAAGCGCAGGTCGAGCGAGTTCTCGTCGATCGGCGTGTGCGCGAGCAGCAGCATGGCGTGCAGCACGCCGCGCATGTCGGAGATCTGGAACGCGGGCCCGTGGTAGGTCGCGGTGATGTCGAAGTGGTCCACACCGCCGAGCTTGGGCGTGGCCTTGCCGATCGTGTGCTGCGTGGCCTTGTGGCCCTCGTAGATGTTCTCGAACTGGTCAACGAAGGTGCGGTGCACGGCGGGGAAGTGCGCGCTGTCCGCGACGTTCTCCACGATCTCGCGCGGGTGCGTGTTCACGGTGACCTTGTTCTCGTACCAAGGCGTCCAGTCGGACGTGCCGTGCTCGGCGATCACGGGGATCTCCCAGTCCGGCGCGCCGCCGTCCGGGTCGTGCCACATGAAGATCACGCCGTTGCGCTCCACCACCGGCCAGCACGCGATGCGCGCGCGCGGCGGGATCTTGGTGGCGTAGGGGATGTGCGCGCACGCGCCGGAGTCGTCGAACTCCCACGCGTGAAACGGGCAGACCAGGCGGTCGCCCTTCACGTGGCCGCCGTGCGCGAAGTGGGCGCCGAGGTGGGGACAGAAGGCGTCCTGCACCACGGGCGTGCCGTCCTCCTTGCGCCACAAGACTAGGTCACGTCCGAAGTAGCGCATCGGCTTGAGGGAGCCCGGGGCCAGCTCTCCGGCCCAGGCGATCACGAACCAGCCGCGCGGATAGGGGCGCATCGCGTTCATACACTCTCCAAATGGGAGCCAACCGTCTCTAGTAGATCATGAGCGACAGCTTCGGCATAGGGACCGAGCAGCGCGTCGATCATCGGTCCCATCGGACCCAGCGCCTCGATCGAGAACGTAAAGGTGACGTGGCTCTGCGCGGGCGCAGACGGCACGGGCGGCGGCGGCGCGCCAAACAGCCAGTCGATCACACGCTGCCACCACGTCCGTGGCGCGGGCACGGGCAGCTCGGGCCGGGTCTCGGACAGGTCGAAGCTGCCGGTGCCATGCACGGCCTCGTCGATCCCGTCGAGCTCGAACGCGACCCGCTTGTGCTCCGTCCACTCGGTGATCTTCACCCTGAGCTTCACGGTGCGGCTGAACGGACCGAGCTCGCCCGCGAGGGTCCAGTCGGACTCACGCTCGGCGGTCTTGGCGTGCGCGACGTAGCCCTTGAGCATGGGCGCCCAGTGGTCCATGTCTTCGACGAACGTCCAGACGTCGGCGAGCGGGCGGCCGACGCCCCGGGTGGCGACGACCTCGGGCATCAGGAGCCCCCGGCCAGCTGGCGGGAGGGACCTTGCGCAACGCCGTCGGCGGCGGCGGCTTCAGCGCCCAGGAAGCCAAACACCAGGGCGGGGCCGATGGTGCCGCCCGCGCCCGGGTAGGTGCGACCCATCACCGCGGCCGACGTGTTGCCCGCGGCGTACAGGCCTGGGATGGCCGCGCCGGACGCGTCGAGCACGCGCGCGTTGCGGTCGGTCACCAGGCCGCCCTTGGTGCCCAGGTCACCCGGGTAGATCCGGATGGCGTAGAACGGCGCCTTGGTGAGCGCGCGCAGGCTGGGGTTCGGCTTGATGCGATCGTCCGCGTAGTAGCGATCGTTCGCGCTGTCGCCGCGGCGGTAGTCTTCGTCCACGCCCGCGGTCGCCATGGTGTTGAAGCGCGCGATGGTCTCGCGGAAGCCGCTCACGTCGAAGCCGCATTTCTCAGCCAGCGCGTCGAGCGTGTCGGCGCGGGTGAGGAAGTCCTCGCGCAGGCGGCGCGACAGCGAGCTGTCGGGCTGCGCGTAGCCGGGGGCGATGGGGCCCACGGGGAAGTCGCGACGGAACTTGCCGTCGAACACCAGCCACGCGTCGGGCACGGCGTCGCCGTCCCACATGGCCTTGCCGACGTCCAGGTAGGGCGCGGCCTCGTTGTAGAAGCGCTTGCCCGCGCGGTTGACGAACAGGCCACCAGGCAGGCTCTTCTCGACCACGAGGACCCACGCGGAGTCGCTCTTGGGCAGGCGCGTGACCGGGGTCCACCACGCCTCGTCCATCAGCGCGAGCGCGCCGCCGGCGTCCGCACCCAGGCGGATCGCGTCGCCCTGGTTGCGCAGGTTGCCCGCGTTCCAGTCGGTGGAGATGGGCGCGCGCTGGTACTGTTCGCGCATGGCCTGGTTGCGCTCGAAGCCGCCGGCCGCGAGCATGACGCCGTCGTTCGCGGCCAGGCGCATGGACTTGTCGCCCTGCTTGACGACCACACCCGTGACGCGGCCACCCTCGATCACCAACTCGGTGAGCTCGGTCGACAGCCAGAGCGGGACGTTGCGGTCCATCAGACCGCGGCGCAGGCGCGCGATGAGCGCGTTGCCCGCGTGGAGCTTGGTGTCGCGGCGGAAGCGGCGGCGCTTGAACCAGCGCAGGCCGTACTGCACGAAGCGGCTGAGCAGCTTGACCGTGCCCCAGAAGCCGGGGACCAGGTAGCCCTTGGCCTCGCGCGCGGTGATGCCGAACAGGCCCATGATCTGGGACTGGGGGTGGCTCTTGCGGAGCTTCAAGAACTCGGAGCCGAGCAGGGTGGCGTCGTAGGGGACGGGCTCCATGGAGCGACCGCCGGGCTTTCCGCCCGGGGCCTCCGGGTAGTAGTCCGCGTACTCCTCGAGCGCGTCGAGCTGGAAGTGGGCGTTCTCCTCCAAGTAGGCGAGCACCCGCTTGGACTCGTCGACGTAGGCCTCCAGGCGCGCCACCGGGACTTCGCCCTTGGTGATGTGCTTGAGGTACGTGAGGGAGTCCTCACGGCTGTCCTTGATCCCGCGGGAGGGCAGCTGGGGGTTGTCTGGGATCCAGACGACGCCGCCGGAGATGGCGGTGCTACCGCCATATTGGTCGGTGGCCTCCACGATCAGCACGCGGCGGCCGAGATCGTGGGCGCGGATGGCGGCGGACATGCCGGCCGCGCCGCTGCCGACGACGATGAGGTCGAACGATTGGTCCCAAATCATGGCGCCCCTGTCCGGTAGAACGTGTTCTATCTAACCCCATTGCCGGGGGTGGGTAGAACATGTTCTACTGCCGGGACGATTCCCCCGTAGAGGCCCATGACCTTTCCGACCGACATCGGCGTGATCGACCTGATGCTCCAGATCCCCGGCGAAGACCCGCGGGAGTGGTACGAGTTCATGCAGCCGCTGTTCATGGACGACGCCAGCCGCAACTACAAGAAGATGCCGGCCGAGTACATGTTCCGCAACGTGCCCGACCTGGAGCCGCAGGCGGACCCGGTGGCCTACACGCTGGGCAAGCTCGACCAGTTCAGCATCGCCAAGGCGATGATCGGCATCCAGCATCCCACGTCGCAGGAGGCGGTGCGCCGGTACCCGGACCGCTTCTTTGGCAGCTGGCACGCCAACCCCAACCGCGGGATGGACGAGGTCCGCGCCATCATCCGCGCCAAGGAGGAGTTCAACATCAAGGCGGTGACGGCGTTCCCGTCGGGCCTGTGCCCGCAGGTGCCGATCAACGACGCCAAGTGGTACCCGATCTACGCCAAGTGCGTGGAGCTCGACCTGCCGTTCGTCTGCACGGTCGGCGTGCCCGGCCCGCGCCTGCCGATGGCGCCGCAGAAGGTGGAGCTGATCGACGAGGTCTGCTGGTTCTTCCCGGAGCTGAAGTTCGTCATGCGCCACGGCGCCGAGCCCTGGGAAGAGCTCGCGGTGAAGCTCATGCTCAAGTACGACAACCTGTTCTACTCGACGTCGGCCTTTGCCCCTATGCACTACCCCAAGGCGATCATTGACTTCGCCAACACGCGTGGATCGAAGAAGATCATGTATGCGGGGTACTGGCCCATGGGTCTGTCGCTCGAGCGCATCTTCACCGAGCTCCCCCAGGTTCCTTTTCGCGACCATGTCTGGCCCCGTTTCTTGCGCGACAACGCGCTCGAGGTCTTCAAGCTATGAACGCGCAGCAATCTTTCGACGCCGAGATCGACGCGATCACCGACGCCGCCCAACTCCGCAGCACGCTCGTCGCGCGCGCGGTGGCGCTGGCCCCTACGCTCGCCGCGCGCGGCCCCGCCTGTGAGGCGGCGCGTCAGGTGTCCGCCGAGAGCATCAAGGACCTGAAGGACGCAGGCTTCTTCCGCATGCTCCAGCCCAAGCGCTACGGCGGGCTGGAGGCGCACCCCAACACCTTCTTCGACGTGCAGATCGAGCTTGGCAAGGCGTGCCCGTCGACGGCGTGGATGTTTGGCGTGGTGGCCGTGCACGCGTGGCAGCTCGCGCTGTTTGATGCGCGCGCGCAGGACGAGGTGTGGGGCGAGGATCCGCGCACGCTCGTCTCGTCATCGTACGCGCCCACCGGCAAGGCCGAGCGCGTGGAGGGTGGCTTCAAGCTGACCGGTCGCTGGTCCTTCAGCTCCGGCTGCGACCACTGCGAGTGGGTGTTCCTGGGCGCGTTCGCCCCGTCCGAGCCCGGCCAGCCGCCGGACATGCGCACGTTTCTGCTGCCGCGCGCGGACTACACGATCGAGGACAACTGGCACACGTTCGCGCTCAAGGGCACGGGCAGCAAGGACGTCATCGTCGACGGCGTGTTCGTGCCTGAGCACCGCACGCACAAGATGACCGACGGCTTCAAGTGCAAGAGCCCCGGCAACGCCGTGAACACGGCGGCGCTGTACAAGATCCCGTTCGGCCAGATCTTCCCGCGCTCCGTCTCCACCACGTCGATCGGCATCGCGGAGGGCGCGCTCGCGTTCTACCGCTCGGTGACGCAGACCAAGGTGGGCGCGGCGGACGGCAAGGCCGCGGCCGAGGACTCCAGCAGCCAGATGGCGGTGGCCCGCGCGGCGTCAGAGCTCAAGGGCATCCGGCTGACCTTCCGTCAGGCCTACGACGAGATGATGGAGGCCGCGGAGCGCGGCGAGCCGATCGCCATCGACAAGCGTGTGGCGTGGCGCTGGGAGTCGGCTGAGACCGTCAGCCGCTGCGTGGCCGTGGTCGACGAGCTGTTCAGCCTGTGCGGCGCCCGCGCGTTGTTCCTCGACAGCCCGATGCACCGCTACTTCCTCGACGTGCACGGCGCGCGCGCGCACTACGCGAACCGCCCCGAGGCGTCGGGTCGCAACTTTGGTCGCGTGCAGCTCGGTGGTCGCACGACGGACTTCTTCATCTAGCGCTCGAACGCGCTCACCTGGCGGACATCGCGATGCAGCTTGGCAGCTTGGGCTTCGAGGTCGCCGATCTGGCGACCTGGGATCAATTCTTCACGGGCGTGCTCGGCCTGGTGGGCGTGGGCGACGGTCGCTACCGCAACGACGACCACGCGTGGCGCTTCCAGCTGACCGAAGGGCCGGCCGAGGACCTCGCGTTCGTCGGCTGGGAGTTCACCGACGATGAGCTCGACGCGGCGCTCGCGCGGCTGCGCGCGGCAGGCCACGACGTGAACGAGGCCGACCCGGAGGTGCGTGGTGTGCGCCGTCGGTTCGTGATGCTCGATCCGGCTGGGATCCCGATCGAGCTGTCGGCGGGCCCCGCGATGGCGAGCGAGCCGTTCAAGAGCCCGGTGGTGCCGCGCGGCTTCGTCGCCGACGAACTGGGCGTGGGCCATTTGGTGCTGTCCACGGTGGACAAGGACGCCAGCGTGCGCTTCTACATCGAGCTGCTGGGCGTGAAGCTGTCGGACCACATCGTGACCGAGTTCTTCGGCCACAAGGTGGACTTGAGCTTCTTCCACGTGAACGCGCGCCACCACTCGGTGGCGTTCGGCGGCCCGCAGAAGAAGCGGCTGCACCACTTCATGCTCGAAGCGCGCACCATGGACGACGTTGGCCTGGCGTTCGACCGCGCGCTGCGCGGCGGCGTGCGCATCTTCCAGACGATCGGGCGCCACCCGAACGACCGCATGTTCAGCTTCTACGCGTTCACGCCCAGCGGCTTTCAGTTCGAGTTCGGCTGGGGCGGCCGCGAGGTGGACGACGACACCTGGGAGCCTCAGACCTACGGCCAGATCAGCGAGTGGGGCCACCACCCAATCGCAGCACTCACCGGCAAGCGCTGAGCGCTCTGCGACCCGTCGCGCGGTCACGGCGACGCGCGACGGGTTTGGGTGGCGCGCACACGCGGTGACGCGCGACCACGCTCGGGTCGCGCGCACCGACGGAGCGCGAACTACGCCGTCGGCAGCTTGGCGACGATCTCCTCGGAGACCGCCCACAGCCGCTTGGCCAGCTCGGCGTCGCGCGAGGTCGCGCTCGACTTCGCGACGTTGCAGTCGGCGAAGTACTCGCCGCTGACGCCCGCGAGCGACGGGTGGGTGGCGACGTAGACCTCGGTCGCCGCGCCCTGCGGGATGCTCTTGAGCACCAAGCCGCCGAAGAAGCCGAACACCGTGTTCATGATCGGGTTCATGTGCCGGCCGAGGTTGGTGGCGATCACGCCGGGGTGCACCGCGTTCGCCGTCTTGCGCGTGCCCTGGAAGCGGCGGGCAAGCTCCTTGGCGAACAGCAGGTTGGCCAGCTTGGACTGGCCGTAGTTGGCCCAGTCCGAGTAGCCCTTGGTGGCGTCCAGGTTGTCGAACTGGATGCCGCCCTTGGGGGCCATGGTGTGGCCCATGCTGCTCAACATCACCACGCGGCCGTCGTCCGTGAGCTGGTCGAGCAGGCCGGTGACCAGGATGAAGTGGCCGATGTGGTTGGTGAAGAACTGCAGCTCGTAACCGTAGGCCCGCTCGGGCTTGGGCAGGGCCATGATGCCCGCGTTGCACAGGATGGCGTCGAGGCGCAGGCCCGCGGCCTTCACGGTGGCGACGGCGGCGTGCACGCTGGCGGGCTCAGACAGCTCGCAGGCGAGCGGAATGGTGGTGCCGCCGACGGCGTCGCACGCGGCCTTGGCCTTCTCGACCGTGCGCGCGCTGCCGATCACGCGCGCGCCGCGCATGGCGAGCACGCGCAGCGCCTCCTGGCCCAGGCCGGAGTTGCAGCCGGTCACCAGGATGGTCTTGCCCGTCAGGTCGAGGCCGCCGGTGACGACCTCGGCCGTGGAGCCGTAGCCAAAGCCGCTCGGGCCGTTGCGCTTGAAGAGTTCGTAGAGAGACATGTCGGATCACCCCAAAGAGGGCGGGACATTATCGCGGTGGGGCCGGAGGCTTTGGTCCTAGAACGTCGCGATCGACGGGGTCGCTCCCTGCGGGTTGGCCGAGGGGCCCCGGGTCGCGTACCATGGGCGGCGAACGGAGAACCCATGCGTGCGCTGCCGATCCTGCTCCTGACCGCGCTGAGCGGCTGCCTGGTCCCGGCCAGCTCCACCTGGGACGCCGTGTCCAGCGAGGTGCTGCACGGGCAGCTGGAGTCGCTGTTCGCGTCGATCGACGCCGCGGACGCCCCGGCGCTGCTCGCGTCGATGGACGAGTCGGTGATCCTCTACGACTACGACCAGGACCACCGGGCCCTCGTCGCCCACGACAAGCTTGGCGCGGCCAAGGTGATCGACCGGCTGTTCGCGCAGCGGCAGGTGACCGGCGGCACGCTGAAGTCCTACCTGAGCGGGGCGACGTGCCACGCCACCACCCGCGTGGGCTTCTGCGCGATCGAGTACGAGCAGGTGCTGACCCGCGGCGAGGACAAGCGCACCCTGCGCTACCGCGCGACGCTGGTGGCGCGAGAGGTGGAGGGCCACTGGCTGTGGGTGCAGTGGCAGAACACGCCGCTCGACGCGGTGCCGACCGCAGGTCAGCCCGTGGCGGCGCCGGTGGCGCCGGTGGTGATCGAGGCGGTGACGCCGGCGCCGTAGCGTCTCTTCTCCCGGAGCGCTGAACTAGGGTCGGATCAGTCGGTCGATCAGCCACTCGAAGCTCGAGTCGGCCGACAGCGCGAGCTGCACCTGCCCGGCCAACTCCAGCGCGACGAACCCGTGGATCGCCGCGCGCAGGCCGCGAAGGGCATGGAGTACGTCGTCTCCCTCCAGCCGCAGGGGCGTCAGGACGGCGGCGGCCCGCGCCGCGAGTTCGAGCAGCGCCGGATCGGTGGGTACGAACGGGGTGCTCGTCATCAGCTGGTACAGCGCCCTGTTCGCCAGCGCGAAGGCCCTGTAGGCGCGCGCGTACTCCGCGAGCGAGACGCTTCCGTCCGTGGATGGTTCGGGTAGCGCGGCGAGCAGGCGACGCCAGCCCTCGGTCGCCGCGGCGAAGCGCAGCGCCTCGTTCCCTTCGAAGTGGTGGTACACAGACGGCGGGCGGATGCCGAGCTCCGACGCGACGCTGGCGGTGCCGAGCGCGTCGACACCGCCGCGTTCGAGGACCCGGATCGCGGCAGCGACCAGATCGTCTCGGGTCAGCGCGGCACCGGAGCGTCGTCCCATGGACTTTCCCTAGCGCGACGGCGCTCCCTGCGGTAACCTAATTGCATTAGATTAACCAGAAGGGAGACCGGATGACCAGTTGGCTGACGACCATCCTGTTGGCGGGCTTCACGGTCACCCATGAGACGCGCATGCCCGAGGTCCCGGTGCCCGTGCCCGAGGTTCCGGTGGACGCCTCCGCGGACGTTGTGCGGGGGGCGTGGCTGTACCGGGTGGCTGCGTGCGTCGGCTGCCACAGCCCGCCGTTCGCCGAGGCAAAGCACCTTGGCGGCGGGCGGGATCTGCCCACCCAGTTCGGCACCTTCTACGCGCCGAACATCAGCCCAGACCCGACCGTCGGAATCGGGGGATGGAGCGAACAGGACTTCACTCGCGCCCTGCGCGACGGGGTCTCGCCGAGCGGCCGGCGCTACTGGCCCACCTTCCCGTACATGACCTACACGAACATGACCGACGCGGACATCCACGCGTTGTGGGCCTACGTGTCCACTCAGCCGACGGTGCACACCGAGGAGAAGCCGCACGAAATTCGGCCACGCTACCGCACGCCGGGCCTGCTCGGCCTGTGGCGATCGCTGGAGTTCCGCCGCGGTCCGATGGAGCCGGACCCGTCCCAGTCGGACGGCTGGAACCGTGGTCGGTACCTGGCGTTGGGCGTCACCTACTGCGACCAGTGCCACACGCCGCGCAACAACCTCGGCCTTCTGGAGCGGGGCCGGTTCATGGCGGGGGGCACCAACCCCGGGAAGAGCGCGGTCCACCCCAACCTGACGTCCGACCCGACCTACGGGCTCTCCGACTGGACCCGGGACGGGCTCGCGCAGTTCCTCGCCACCGGCGACAAGCCGGACGGGTCGCGCGCCGACCCCGACTACATCATGGCGGAGAAGATCCACGACAGCTACGCGTGGCTCTCGGAGGCGGATCGTGAAGCCATCGCCGAGTACGTCTTCGCGCTCCCGCCGGTCGCGTACGACCCGGAGACGGGCACCGGTGCGCGGCACGCGCAAGGGTCTCGGTGAAGCTGTGCCCGACGTGAGCTGATCCTTTGGATGCTCGCCTTGCCGGTCTCAAGGTCGACCGTCAGACGTGCCCGGCTGCGGCGGCGGGATGCGCCTGACTGGCCGGTCTCGAGGGGCCCGACGAGCGTGTGGCGCGGGTCGCAGACGGGATCGCGGCAGAGGACTGCGCGAGGTCAACCACCGAAAGGGGGAGGAGGATCAGGACATGCCTGCGCTCACTCCCTGCGGTGTCGCCTGGCGCTCGCCGCGCCACAGGGCGCCGCTGATCTTTAGGACGGATGCCACGTCGCATTCGCCTGCTCCATCAACCCAGCCCGGAGCGTGAGGTCGTCATAGCGGGCGGCGCGCAGGCGCTCGCCGCGAACGCCGAAGAACGCCCCGGTCACGCCTGCGAGGTCGGGCGCGACGGCCACGTGGAGGACCGCGCGCGCCGCGTCCGCCGGGGCCTTGAGGACCCGACGCATGACCGGCCCGACGATGCACATCACCAGGCTGTGTCCGCGCCAGATATTCGTGGCCGCATCACCGGGGTGGACGGCGTTCACCGAGACACCCGTCCCCTCCAACTCGGCGGCGAGCGCCGCGGCGCCATGCACGAGCGCAAGCTTGGAGGCCGCGTACCCCGGAAACCCGCAGGGTCCGTCGGCGAACATGCCTGGGTGCGGCCGGAGCCTGGCAAACGCCGCCGCCGAAGAAGACACCACCACGACCCGCGCCTCGCCTTCCTGCGCTGCGGCGGTCCGGAGCGCGGGGACCAGCAGCCGCGTGAACAACAGCGTCCCGAGGAAGTTCACGCCCATCGTCGCCTCGAAGCCATCGGCGGTGCGCGTGGGCCGGTCTGAGAACACCCCAGCGTTGTCGACGAGCAGGTGAATGGCGGGGTGCTGTTGGAGCAGCGACGCCGCGCACGCGCGGATCGACGCGAACGAGGCGAGGTCGAGGCGCGCGATCGACACCTGCGCGGACCGGTCGCTCGCGCGCAGCATGTCCCGTACAGCTTCTGCGCGGACGACATCGCGGCAGGCCAGCACCACCTCCCAGCCCGCCGTCACGAGCCCGCGGGCGGTCTCCAGACCGATCCCGCTGGTCGCACCGGTGACGATGGCGAGTTTCGCGCTCATGTCCCGCTCGCTATCCCGGCTTGGCCATCCACGGGCCGCGCGTGGATGCGGGTCGCAGACGGGGCGCGGCTGAGGACTGCGCGGGCTACACCGTGGACACGGGTGGGGGATCTTGAACTGCCCGCGCTCCCCAACCCGACGGTGGCGAGCCAGGCGGTCGCGTCGTCCCCGTACGCTCTCCCGTTCCTGACGCGGCGCCGACGCGCCGCGCGCACTCTGGGGTGTCCACATGCGCTACAAGAAGCTCGGCCGCACCGGCCTGTTGGTCTCCGAGGTCTGCCTCGGCACCATGACGTTCGGCGGCGACGGCATGTGGCGCGCGATGGGCGCGCTCGACCTGTCTGGCGCGAGCGGGTTGGTGAAGGTCGCGTTCGACGGTGGGGTGAACTTCTTCGATACCGCGGACGTCTACGCGAACGGCATCTCCGAGCAGCTGCTCGGTCAGTCGATCCGCGACCTGGGCCTGCGCCGCGACGAGATCGTGATCGCGACCAAGGGCATGGGTCGGCTCACGCTCAACCCGCCTCCGGACGCCGATGCGACGACCTTGGCGGAGGCCGCGCGACGCAACAAGGCGCGCAACGTGAACGGCACGTCGCGCAAGCACCTGTTCGACGCGGTGGACGCGAGCCTGAAGCGCCTGGGCACCGACACCATCGACCTCTACCAGGTGCACGGCGTGGACCCGCTCACCCCGATCGACGAGACCCTCGACGCGCTCAACGACATCGTGCGGTCGGGCCGCGTCCGCTACATCGGCCTGTGCAACTGGGCCGCGTGGCAGGTGTCCAAGGCGCTCGGGATCTCGGAGCGCAAGGGCAGCGCGCGCTTCGTCTCCGCGCAGATGTACTACTCGATCGGCGGCCGCGACCTGGAGCGCGAGGTGGTGCCGATGGCGATCGAGGAGGGGCTGGCGATCTTGCCGTGGAGCCCGCTCGCGGGCGGCTTCCTGTCGGGCAAGTACACGCGCGAGGGCACGGGCCCCGAGGCGTCGCGCAGGCTCGCGTTCGACTTCCCGCCGATCGACAAGGCGCGCGGGTTCGACATCATCGACGTGCTGCGCACGATCGGCGACGCGCATGGCGTGTCGGTGGCGCGGGTCGCGCTGGCGTGGCTGCTGCACAAGCCGCACGTCACGAGCGTGATCGTGGGCGCCAAGACGGTGGCGCAGCTGACCGACAACCTGGCGGCGACCGAGGTGCGGTTGAGCGAGGCCGACCTGCGCGCGCTCGACGAGGTGTCGGCGCTGTCGAAGGAGTACCCGGGCTGGATGTTCGACATGCAGGGCGCGGACCGGCGCGGGCAGGTCTGAGCGGCGGCGCGGGTCAGGGCGCGACGGCCTTTGGCGCAGGGCGCGGGAGGTCGGGCCACGCCGCGCGCCAGACCTCGTCGGAGAGGAGCAACCGTTGGCAGCCCGGCGCGTCCGGCTTGAGGCGCGCGTCGCACCACAGCCACACCATGGGCGTCGCATCCCCGCGCGCGTACCAGGTTTGCTGCGGGTCGTGGTGGACCCCGGCGGACCAGACCATCACACGAGGCGGGTCGTCCGGGCCCGCGACCTTGCCCGAGCACATCCGCTCCGTGCCGAGGACGCCGCGCACCAAGCCGTGATCGACCAGGTCGGTGGCCGTGATCGCGTGGAAGGGGTCGGGGAGGCCGTCGGTGTCTAGGTCGTCGGTGTCGCCCGCCGCGCGCGCGACGCGAACCTGCTCCATGAGGCGCGTGCCGGTCACCATCAGGCTGAGGTCTTGAAGGACCTTGGGGTCGTCGCAGGCGGGCGCGGGAACGGGGACGAGCCCGCAGCCGGTGAGCCACAGCCAGAGCACGAACATGACGACCTCCGCGCGTTGTCCGCGTGCTCTAGCCTCGCGCCGAGCCGGAAGCTGAAGCCGTGGATCGAGGGCAGGTCGTCTGGGTCGACGGCGCCGCGTGGCCGAGGGTGCCGAGCGCGAAGTGGTCAGCTGCCGGTGATCGAGAGCGCCCCGTCCGCGCCGATCTGCAGGGTGAACCCGAACGTCGCGTGGTGGCGGGCGCTCGTGAAGTAGGTGTGTTCGCCGGTGAACCGGCCCCGCCAACCGCCCCCGTCGACGGACTCCTCGACGAGGCAGGCGGTGCCCTCGACGTGGGCGTAGAGCCGGACGACGTCTGCCTGCATCAGCACGTCCGCCACGCCCTGATCCCCGAGCGCCGCTCGCGCCGCCGCGGTGACGGCGCCGAGCGAGCGACGCTCGCCGGTCGAGATCACCGTGACGTCCACCACGTCCAGCGTCGAGAAGGCCGCGTTATCGACGAGGGCGTCGTCCCCTCGGAAGTAGACGAGCGGCTTCCCAGCCACCTGCAGGCGCGCGGTGGTCTTCGCGGGCGTATCCGTCTCGGCAGGGGTCCCCGCCGGCAGGGAGGTGGGGAAGTCGGACCAGCTGGCGCCTCTGCGGGCGCGCTGCTCGGAGAGGAGCGAATCCCCGGAGGTCCGGTGGAACGTGGCGATGCAGGGGGTGGACACGGCGGGCTCCACGGAGCGGGGGGAGGCGGCGCGGCGTGGGCGAGGACCAGGGACCAGGACAGCGACGCAGGACGTCGCCGGTGGCTGCGCCACCGTTGGAACCGCTGACTAAGTAGCCTGGGATACCGTGAGCGCGGAGCTACGGCTCCTCTGCCTGCTCCCAGCTTCGGACGCACGGGATGGTGAGCGGATTCGGGTCGGGCGACGCGGTCGGGTGGAGCAGGACCTTCCCGGGCCTGTTCACGCGGACCGCTGGCCGCCGTCGTCCCGTCTTATGGCGTGCCCTCGTGTCCAGCGTCCAGGTGGCCGCGCCCCCCCGAACGTGTTCTCCCACCTCCTCCCGCTAGAACATGTTCTACCGGCACCGGAGCCGCCGATGTCCGAACCCGTCTCCCGCCTCGTCGACATCGGCGAGGGCCTCCATCTGCACGTCACCGACGTGGGCGCCGGCGCCCCGGTGGTCTTCCTCCACGGGTCTGGCCCGGGCGCCAGCGGCCCGTCCAACTTCGGTGGAAACGGCGCTTTCCTGGCGTCGCACGGCTACCGCGCGCTGCTGATCGACAGCCTGGGCTACGGTCGGTCGGACAAGCCGGTGGACCGCGAGTACACGCTCGAGGTCATGGCGGGGGCGGCGCTGCGGGCGCTGGACACGCTGGGCATCCCCAAGGCCACGTTCGTGGGCAACTCGCAGGGCGGCGCGCAGGCGATCTGGATCGCGCTCAACGCACCGGAGCGGGTGGAGGCGCTGGTGCTGATGGCGCCGGGCGGCCTGGAGGCACGCGAGACCTACATGGGCCTGCGCGGCATCCGGTCCATGATGAAGGCGCTGTACGGGCCGGACGGCCTGACGCCTGAGGGCCTCAAGATCGTGTTCGAGCGGCAGGTGGTGGACCCGTCGCTGGTGCCGGCCGAGCTGATCGCCGAGCGCTACGCGGTGGCCAAGGGCCAGCCGCTGCACGTGTTCCAGTCGATGCGGGTGACGGACCAGTCCGAGCGCCTCAACGAGCTGAAGATGCCGGTGCTGGCGCTGTGGGGCATGGACGACTGCTTCTGCCCCGTGAGCGGCGCCACCAAGATCGCCGAGCGTGTGCCGAATGCGCGCGTGGTGCTGTTCACGCGGTGCGGCCACTGGGTGATGGTGGAGCACGCGGACGTCTTCAACCGAACCCTGGTGGACTTCCTGAACCATGGCTGACAAGAACCAACGACGGGCCTGGGGCGACGAGCTGTTCACGGCGCTGCGCGAGCGGGCCGTGGTGGCGCCGCTCACCGAGCGCTTCCCAGACATCACCATCGACGACGCGTACCACGTGTCGCGTCGCCTGCTCGACCGCCGCGAGGCCGAGGGAGAGTGGGTGGTGGGCAAGAAGATCGGCGTGACCAGCGAGCCGGTGCAGACCATGCTCGGCGTGTTCCAGCCGGACTTTGGCTGGCTCACCAACCGCATGCGCTACGGCCGCATGATGCCGATCTCCGAGCAGCTGATCCAGCCGCGGGCCGAGGCGGAGATCGCGTTCGTGCTGTCCAAGGAGCTCAAGGGCCCGGGCGTCACGCCTGAGGACGTGCTGGCGGCCACGGCCACCGTGCACGCCTGCTTCGAGGTGGTGGACTCGCGCATCCGCGACTGGAAGATCAAGATCCAGGACACGGTCGCCGACAACGCGAGCAGCGGGCTGTTCGTGATGGGCGAGGGCGTGTCGCCGGTGGGGATCGACCTGGAGGCGGTGGAGGTCACCGTGCACAAGAACGGTCGCTTCCTTTCGAGCGGCTTCGGCCGCGCCGCGCTCGGCTCGCCGCTCAAGGCGGTGGCGTGGCTGGCGAACACGCTCGGCGAGTTCGGCGTGGCGCTGCGCGCGGGTGAGGTGGTGCTCTCGGGATCGCTGGTCCCGCTGGAGCCTGTGAAGGCGGGCGACGCGATGCGTGCGTCCATCCCTGGAATTGGTGACGTGGAGGTGGTGTTCACATGATTCACGCTGCGATCCTCGGGCCGGGCAACATCGGCACCGACCTGCTCTACAAGATGCTCCGAAGCCCGCTCCTCAAGCCCGTGTGGATGGTGGGCGCGGTCGAGAGCTCCGACGGCCTGCGCATCGCGCGGGAGAAGGGCCTGCGGACCACGCACCTGGGCCTGGACGCGCTGCTGCCCTTCCTCGAAGAGGACGGCATCCGCATCGCGTTCGACGCGACGAGCGCCAAGTACCACCCGGACCACAGCGCCAAGCTGACCGCGCGCGGCGTGAAGGTGATCGACTTGACGCCCGCGGCGATCGGTCCGTACTGCATCCCGTCGGTGAACCTGCACGAGCACGTCGACGTGCCGAACGTGAACATGGTGACCTGCGGCGGGCAGGCGACCATCCCGATGGTGGCGGCGGTGAGCCGCGTGCAGTCGGTGGCGTACGGCGAGATCGTCGCGACGGTGGCGAGCCGCAGCATCGGCCCGGGCACTCGCTCGAACATCGACGAGTTCACGCGCACCACGCGCGCGGGCATCGAGGTCGTGGGCAAGGCGCGCCGGGGCAAGGCGATCATCGTGATCAACCCGGCCGAGCCGCCGCTCTTGATGCGCGACACCATTCACTGCCTGACCGACGAGGAGCCCGATCGCGAGGCGATCACCGCGTCGATCCACGCGATGATCGCGGACGTGCAGCGCTACGTGCCTGGCTACAAGCTCAAGAACGGCCCCGTGTTCGACGGCAACCGCGTGAGCGTGTGGATCGAGGTCGAAGGCTTGGGCGACTTCCTGCCCAAGTACGCAGGCAACCTGGACATCATGACGGCGGCCGCGGTGCGGACCGGCGAGCTGCTCGCGGAGCGTATGGCATGACGCGCAAGATCCTCCTCCACGAGATGTCCCTGCGCGACGGGATGCACCCCAAGCGTCACCAGATCTCGCTCGACCAGATGGTGAAGCTCGCCACCGCGCTCGACGACGCGGGCGTGCCGATGATCGAGGTCACCCACGGCGACGGCCTGGGCGGCGCGTCGGTGACCTACGGGTTCCCGATGCACTCCGACGAGGACTACCTGCGCGCGGTCATCCCCAAGATGAAGAACGCGAAGGTGTCGGCGCTGACGCTGCCGGGCATCGGCACGATCGAGGACCTGCGCATGGCCGCGGACTGCGGCGTGGATTGCTTCCGCGTGGCGACGCACTGCACCGAGGCGGACGTCGCCGTGCAGCACCTGGGCATGTCACGCCAGCTGGGCGTGGAGACGGTCGGCTTTCTGATGATGGCCCACATGATCTCGCCCGAGAAGCTGGCGGTCCAGGCCAAGATCCTCGAGGACTCCGGCGCGCAGATCGTCTACGCCACGGACTCCGCGGGCTTCATGCTGCCGTCGGACGTCACCGAGCGCATCCAGGCGCTCAAGGCCGTGCTGCGGCCCGAGACGGTGATCGGCTTTCACGGTCACCACAACATGGCGATGGGCGTGGCGAACTCGCTGGCGGCGGTGGACGCGGGCGCGGGCCGCATCGACGCGTCGTGCGCGGGCCTGGGCGCGGGCGCCGGGAACACGCCGACCGAGGTGTTCGTCGCGGTCGCCAACCGGCTGGGCATCGAGACCGGCATCGACCTGTACAAGATCATGGACGCGGCCGAGGACTTGGTCGTGCCGATGATGGACAAGCCCGTTCGCATCGACCGCGACGCGCTGATCCTGGGCTACGCGGGCGTGTACAGCTCGTTCCTGCTGTTCGCGCAGCGCGCGGCCGCCAAGTACGGCATCTCGTCGCGCGACATCCTGGTGGAGATGGGGCGGCGGCGCACGGTCGGCGGTCAGGAGGACCTGATCGAGGACGTGGCGATCGAGATGTCCCGCGGGCGGACTTCCTGACCCGACTCGGCTAGGATCGCGCCTGAGGGTGTGATCCGTGCTGCATGCGGCGTTCATGGCCTTGGTGGCTCTGGGGCTCGGCGCCCTGACCTGGCGCGCGTCTGGCGGGCGCGGGTCGGGCGTGCCGGCTTGGCTGGCCCTGCCTTGGACGCTGTGGCTGGTGGAGCTGGGGCTGGGCTTTGTGGCACCGTCGCCGGTCGAGCACCACTCGCCGGTGATCGGCCGCCCGGTGACGCTGTGGGAGGGCATCCGCTTTGGGTCGGACACGGTGCGCCCGCTGACCGACACGCCGCGCGTGGCGGTGGTGGGGGACTCGTTCGTGGCCGGGCAGGGCGTGCGTGAGCCGGACACGCTGCCGATGCAGATCGCAGACCGCCTGAAGGCGCGCGGGCTTTCCGCCGACGTGCTGAACCTCGGAGACTCGGGCCGCTCCTTCTTCGACGAGTACACGTTCTACGGCGCGCTGGGCGGCTCGCTCGATCCCGACGTGGTCGTGTGGGTGTTCGTGCTCAACGACCTGGGCTTCCAGGGCGGCGACGCCTACGACCTGATCAACCTCGCGCCGCCGCCCGAGCCCACCGGGGTGGCCGCGGTGGACGTGGTGCGTCGCGGCCTGTGGGCGCGCGAGACCACGCGCCGCACGACCGAGGGCTACAAGCTGGCGCTGGCGCCGCAGGTCGAGGGCCTGGCGCAGGTGAAGCGCCTGCTCACCGCCGTGGCCGACGAGCTGCACGCGCGCGGCGGTCGGCTCGTGTTCACGGTCTACCCGCTGCTGCAAGACCTGGACGCGTACCCGTTCCACGACGAGCACGATCGGCTGAACGCGATCGCGGCCGAGGCCGGCGCTGAGGTGGTGGACCTTCGCCCGGTGTTCGCGGGCCACGACGCGAGCACGCTGTGGGCGAACCTGCTCGACCATCACCCGAACGCGGTGGCGCAGGGCATGGCGGCGGA
>CAIOSP010000085.1 GCA_903861005.1 uncultured Pseudomonadota bacterium | reverse complement strand
GTGGACGCTGCCGTTGCGCGCGGTGCTGTGGGTCGTCGAATACATGGTCATGCCGCTGGTGTGGATGATCGGCGCGCTCATGTCGCTTGTGTACATTCTGGGTGTGCTGAAGCTGCTGGTCGTGGCCATCGGCGCGCGCGGCGTGCTCGACGCCTGGAGCGAGGGTGAGCTGCGCTCGATCACGGCGCTGGCCGTGGGCATGGGGATCCTCCTCTGGGGCTCATGGGCCGTCGTGAAGCCCATGGTCGAGCTGAAGGCCTGGTGCGCGGCCGCGACCGACGACTGGCGTGCCCGTTGCCTCCACACCGCACGACAGGTCCTGACCCGCCTGGCGCAGTCCCTCGACGCCGAACGCGCGGTGCGGGTGGTGGTGGACATCCCCAACGTCGACAGTTGGGCCTCGTCCATCGGCTACCCGCCGCTGTCTTCCAGCCTGGTCGAGGCAGAGCACACCTGGCTCACCATCGAAGGCCAAGGCGCGCCGTTCCCGGTGCGCGTCGGCGTCACCGTGAACGTCGAGGGAGGGCGCGCGACCGTCGTCGAGTTCCTTGAAGTGCGCGTCCCGCTCACGCTCACGCGGCCGGAGGCGTGGGCTGTCGACGCTGAGCTGCCGGTGTACTCGACGGACGACGCGCGCCGAAGGGTGGTGTTCGCCAACGCCCGCTCGTGGGACAGCGACCCGAGAGCGAAGGGCCTCAGCTTCCCGACGCTCGGCGGCGACTTCCAGAGCGAGCCGCTGCTCCGTCGCCTGAACGAGGCGCTTGAGCTGAGCGCGTCCACGGCGTCCGACGACCTCGCGGACCTGCCGCGGCGCTCGGCGGATCGCGTGCCTGCGCTGGTGGCCGCGCTCGCCGGCGCGGCGGGCCTGCTCTGGTTGGGGATCGGCTTGGAGGCGCTGACGCAAGCCCACCGGATGGTCGACCCCGAAAAGGGCGTCGCCGGCACGCCAGCCGGCATCCTCGCGGGGCTCTTTGTCCTCTTCGTGATCCCGGCGGCGTTCATGGGCAAGCTCGCGAGCGGTTTGTGGGCCCGCGAGCGCGGCGCCTGGGTCCATCTTGTCGTGTCGTCGGTGGTGCCCCTGCCCTTCATCGCGCTCGGGTTGCCGATCTGGATGGCGCTGGCGCCGCTCCCTGCGGCCCTGCTCGTGCTCCCCAAGCCGGTGCGGTGGCGCTTCGGCATTGGGCCCGAGGCGTTGCTCGCCGACATCGATGCGCGCAAGATCGTGTCGATCGCGGACCTGGCCGAGACGCACGGCGTCGACCGTGCGGCGGTGGTGCACCTGTTGGAGCACACCCAACGCTGCGGGCGCTTCACCGGCGGGATCGACCGCGCGCGGAGCGAGGCGCTCTCCGCGGACACCGTCGCGAACGACCTCGAGCTGCAGCGCTGCCCAAACTGCGCGGGCACCACCCGCGCGGTCGGCTCCATCGTGCGGTGCGGCTACTGCGGCACCGAGCTGGCGGGGCGGACCCACCGCGACCCGCCCATGCCGCTGCCGATCGGCCTCGAGGTCGTGTCCACCGCCCTGGGCATGCTCGGAGGGAGCGCGCTGTCGCTCTCGCTCGTCTGGACCGTGATGCTGTTCGCCGGGGGCATCCTCGACGCGAGTCGGCTCATGCAGGCGTGGGCCTTCTTCCTGTGCGTTGTGTTGCCGGTCGGGTTCTTTGTGGCGACGCGCAAGGTTGGCCCGGGGCTGGTGGTCGGCGCGCGGTCCTCGTTCTGGGGCGCGGTGGCCTTGTGCCCGCCGATGTTCTTGTACCTGCGACGCCACACGATCCGACCCCTGTTCGGCTTTGGGCTGGAGCCGCTGCTCGGGCGCCTCGCGGAGCACGGCGAGGTGTCCTTCGACGAAGCGGCCTCGCTGCTGGCGGTCCCTCGCGCAGACGTCGGGCGCTTGGTTCCGTTCCTCGTCGGCAAGGGCTGGATGGACGCCGTCGTAGACTGGCCCACGCACAACGTCGTCCGTCGAGACCGGCTGACGCACGATGGCCGTGAGCACTGCGCCAGCTGCGGGTCGGCGCTCAGGCTGGGTGGTCAGTGCGGCTACTGCGGTCGCGCCTCGGTGGTTCTCAGGTAGACAAGCAGCACCAGGAGCCTTGGCCATGCCGTGGACGCTCACTTGCGGTGACCTCTTCGACCGCGACTCGACGCCGTCGGTCCAGGCCACCGGCTCGGAGCTGCTCGCAGGCCTGATGGGGCTCTGGAAGCTGCACCTGCGCGAGGGCCTGCAGGAGGACGGGCAGCGCACCCTCTGCTGCTTCGACCTGCGGTGGGGCGTCCCGCCAAGGTCCGCCGACGTGGACGACTACCTGCCACACCACGCCGCCGGGGCGCCCAAGCTGCGCCGCTGGCTGCTGTCCGGCGACGCGGAGTCGCTGCTGAGCGCGCTCGCGTCGGCGCACTTGCGGTTGCTGGAGCGTGGCGGCCCCACGGTCGCCGATCGCATCCTGGAGGTGGCCGCCCACGCCGAAGACCGCGCCGCGCTGGACACAGGGCTCAAGCTCCTCGCTTGAGCGCAACGATCACGCTTCAAGGGCGCCGGATGGCCTCGGAGTAGGTCGGCTGAACGCCGGCCGCGCCGACGAGGACCGCCACCATCGCGTCGCGATCTTCGCGCCGCACGAAGAGCTTCACCGGCGTGGCGCTCGCAGGCGTGAGCACGAGCAGGTTGTCAGCCCAGCTGTTCAACACACGGACCACCTCGACGTGTGAGATCTCCGCGCGCCGCGTCACGATCACGTCGAACAAGGGGTGCGCGTCGGCGCGTCGGTTCCGGTACCAGCCTCGCAGGCCGACGCCGCCCAGCGCCGCGCCAATCGCGAGCGCGAGGAGCGCGGTGTCTGGCGGGGGCCAAGCCCAGCCCGCGTCCGACCACTCCAAGCCGCACACCGTCGCGCCGACAGGGAGCGCGCACACCAGCATCATGCCCACGTGTCGGTCCGGAGCGATCTGCTTGTCCACGAACGCTGTGAGCGTCGCGACGTCATCCCGCCCCGCGACCGGCATCTGCGGGAGCCCCGCAGTCCCCGATGCTCGGCGGTCCGGCGTGCCGACATCACGCGCGGTCGGCGCGACCTTCGTGAACAGCGCGCGGGCCTCGCCCTCGGCCCCCGGAAAGACGAACTGGCGCTCCGCCCCCCCGCGGCGAGCGACGAACACGTAGGTGAACGGCCGATGGAGCGCGCCGACGAAGCGAACCGTCTCGACCTCACGCCCGTGGAGCGCGAACAGCGTGAACAGCGGGTGCGCCCGCACGCGCACGCCACGCGCGAACAGCGCGGCGCCCATCGCGCTCCAAAGAACGGAGAGACCGAGCACGCCGAACGCCTCGACGTGCACGTCCGACCCTTCCCACAGCCTGGAGACGAGGTCCGTCCCGAGGATGACGCCCCACAGCAGCCCCGAGGCCAGCACCGCCGCTCCGGCAAAGCGCAGCGGGAACAGGCTCGCGCGCACCAAATTAGCGATCCGCTCTTCGTCTTCTGGAGTCACGCGTCCCGCTCCCTCTCCGCTTGCTCGCGGACAGACCATCCATCACGCTTTTGATTGGATGTACATAGACTTTTCCCTGATTGACGCCATCCGCGTTCCCGCCGTAGCCAGTCCTCTTTCCAAGGAGCCCCTGTGAACGAAGACGAGGACCAGACCGAGGACTCCGGCGAGTCGAGCCCGTGGCTGCTGCGGATCGTACGAGAGAGCGTGCTCTCCGTGACCGGTCGCGCGACCCCGACGGGCATCCACCTGGCGCTCTATGGCCCCGACTGCCGCGGCATGGGCGCGTGGGAGCTCGGAGCGCTGTGGGGTTACGCCGAGGCCGAGCTCGATGCGATGCGACTCGATGGCGACCACCTCGTCGCCGTGATGTTCGAACCGGGCGAGCGTTGTGGCGTCATCGACGCCGACGTGCTCGCGCGCGTGGCGCATGGATTGGTCCCGGAAGACCTTGACGACGCCGCTTTGGACGCGATCGCGCAGGCGCTCTCGGCGACGCCGGAGGAGGCCGAACAGCTGGGCCTGCGCCAGCTGCAGCGCCAGGCCGGGCAGGTCTTCGGCCTGGGGGATGGCGTGTTCCGGATGGGTCGGTTGGCGCGCAGCGGCGAGCCGCGGCCCGAGCCCAGCTTCTTCATCGACGAGAAGCTGTCCTCGCCAGAGCTCAACGGACTGTGGGAAGGCAGCTCGCTGAAGGTGGAGGAATACCCGTCCCTCGCGACCGTCGTGCGGCTACCGTGGACCTAAGGTCGGGCGCCGCGACACCCGCGCGATCGGAGGGTGCCGCTGAGCTTCGCCGTGACCTCGCGTCCGCGACGCGCGCCGCTACAGCCGCCCCGCCTGCTTGAGCTGACGCGCGACCTCGCGGATCCCAGCCATCCCCTTGCCCAGCGCGGCCTCGCTGGTGTGGACCGAGTGGGAGCCGAGCACCAGCGGGTGCTCGTGCTTCTGCGCGCTGCCGAACAGCACGCGCGCGCCCGCCTGGGTCGCGAAGGTCAGCGTCCCGTCGCCGTCCTCGAACACGACCAGCTCCTGCGTCACCGCCTCGCCGTTCGCGAGCGCCGTACCGCGGTACACCATGGCCCAGGCGATCGTGTGGCCGGCGGGCGGCTGGTAGGTCCACGACTCGTCCGGACCCAGCACCACGTCCAGGTAGGTCATGGGCGACGGCGCGGGGATGGGGTTGATCGCGCCGCCGTACTCGCCCAACAGCACGCGCACGTTGCCCACCTGCGGCACCTGCGCAGGCTCGATGTACAGGCCCTCTGCCGGGCCCTCCTCGACGATCGGCGGCAGCGCGATCCACAGCTGGAACGCCTCCATGGTCTCAAACTTGGGGTGGATGAAGCCCTGGTGCCAGGTGCCACCGCCCGCGCGCATCCACTCCAGGCCGGTGGCCGACACGATGCCCTTCTGGCCGGTGGTGTCTTCGTACTGGACGTCTGCGCTGAGCGGGTACGTGAGCGTGGCGATGCCCGAGTGCGGGTGGAAGCCAAAGCCGCTGCCGGGCGCGACGTGGCCGCTGACGTAGTCGAGGAACACGAACGGCTTGATGCGCTCGCCGACGTCGCCGGGGCTGACCATTCGGCGGATGAAGCTGTGGGCGGAGCCCTTGTGGCGCTGCTCGATCTGGCGGGGCGAGGACATGCAGGTCTCCAGCGAGGTCGCCGAGGCTGAAGGGCCCGGCAGACGCGGTTGAGGCATGATGCGCACGCGCCGTCGCGCGGGGTAGCGCCACCCGGCGAAATACACTGTCCCACGGGAGCAGGACCGGGACCAGCACGGCCGCAGGCACGCGCTGGCGAGCGACCTCGACGACACGCCGTCTGTAAGGTCGGTCGGCGTCCCACGTTTCCCCGCCGCGACTCCCCGCCGAAAGGCTCGCGGGGCGCTCGCGGAGGTCCCGATGTCTGCCCGCTACCCCTTAGCGCTCGTCACCCTCATCGCCGCGTGTGGCGCCGCCTCGCCCGACAACGAGCCCGCGGCGGCCATGATGTCCAAGGCGACCGTCGACAGCACCGAGGGCGGCGGCGGCGCCGGGCTCGTCGTGGTGCTGGATCGCAAGGTCGTGCACACCGGCTCGGCCTCGATCCGCGTCGACGACTGGAAGGTGTTCGACGCGGCGCTGCACGCGCGGGTGGACGCGGACGGCGGCTTCGTCGACGCGCTCGACGTGCGTCACACCGACGGCGCCTCCAGCTACGCGACGATCACCCTGCGCGTGCCCGCAGCCCGGTGGGACGCGCTCCTCGATTGGGTCGGCACGCAGGGCGAGGTGGAGTCGCTCACCGTGCATGGCACCGACGTCACCGCGCAGTGGATCGACCTGGACGCGCGCCTGCGCAACGCGCACAACACCGAGGCGCGCCTCACCGAGCTGCTCGCGCGCCAGTCCGGCTCGCTCGACAACGTGCTCGCGGTCGAGCGCGAGCTGTCGCGGGTGCGCGAGGAGATCGAGACGCAGGACGCGCAGCGTCGCGGCCTCGACGCGCAGGTCGCGATGTCGACGCTCAGGCTGTCCGCGCGGGTGGAGACGCCGTTTGAGACCGCGGTGGCGATCGGGTTCGGCGACGAGGCCGCGCACACGCTCAGCGCGTCGGTGGGGCTGATGGGCTCGGTCGCGCGCGGCAGCGCGCTCTTGCTGGTGGCGCTGGCGCCTTGGTTGGCGGCGGGGACGGCGCTGCTGCTGCTGCCGTGGATGGCGGCCAAGCGGATGCGACGGGCGCGGGGCGCGTGAGCGGACGCGCCCCCGGTCGCTACGGGACCGCGACCCGCCTCGCCCGGTCCACGATCGCCCGGCCCACCAGCGCCCCGATCAACACCACGCCGCCCGCGACCGCGAACGGCGCGGGCCGCTCGCCGTGCACCCACCACGCCCAGAACGGGGAGAGCGCGGGCTCGGCCATCAGCAGGATCGACGCCTCCAGCGCGTCCACCTTGCGCATGCCGCGCGACACCAAGATGTAGGACAGGCCGATCTGCACGACGCCCAGCCAGGCGATGCACGCCCAGTCGACCGGGCCGCCCAGCACCATGCCGCGGCCGACCCACGGCAGCGCGACGGCCGCGACCAGCAGGTTGCCCATCACCGCGGCGGACTCCGCACCTCCGGCCTCGCCGTGGCGGGACAGCCAGCGAAAGCCCATCACCGTGCACGCCCACGACACCCCCGACGCGAGCGCGAGCGTGTTGCCCAGGCCGGGGTTGGTGGCGATCGCCGAGGCCGAGTCGCCGCTGAACGCGAAGAGCGACATGCCCACCGCCATCACGCCGATCACCACGATGTCGTCGCGGCGGCGGGCCTCGCCCAGCAGGCGGGGCGACAGCAGCAGCACGTAGAACGGCGACGTGGACTGCAAGAAGATGGCGTTCGCGGCCGTGGTCATCTTGTTGGACAGCACGAACAGGAAGAGCGTCATGGCGTAGGCGATGCTGACGAGCGTGGTGCGGCGGGTCCAGCCGCCGCGGGTCTCGGGCACCAACACCAGCAGCACAAATGCGGCCAGGAGCGAGCGACCGCCCGCCACCTGAAGGCCCTGCCAGCCGCACAGCTTGATGACGGCGCCCCCCGTCGAGAACGACAGGGCCGCGGCCAACACCATCCACCGCGCGCGTCCCGTCTCGTCCAAATAGGCCTCCGATCGCGCGCCCGTATCCGGGGACGCATCGCCGCACCCGGGGGGTTCGTGGTACCGAGCGTGGGCGCATGCAGCGCAGGGAGAATGAGCAGGCCGCCATGGTGATGACGACCGCCATCGACGACAAGACCGCACGGAGGCGTGCGTGGCGCCTCGCGGTGTTCGACGCGCTGGCGATCGCGCTGTCGTCGCCGCTGCTGGTGACCGCTGTGTCGGCGCCTGCGATCGCGGTGATCCTGGCGTCGGTGCCGCAGGTGGCGGTGTTTGTCCCCGAGCCGCTGCGCCAGGTGTCGCTGGTCATCGACGGCCTGCAGGGCCTCTCCGGCGACCTGACCCAGGGCGCCGACGGCACGGACGGGCTGGAGGTCGACGAGCCGGCGCAAGAGACCCACGCCCCCACCGCCGCCACCGCGCCCCCTGCGGACAAGGGCGACGAGGCCACGGGCGACGCCGTCGCCGACGCGAACCCGGGCGACAAGCCGCCGTCTCCCCCGCCCCAGCCGAGCGCGGTGATCAACCCCGACAAGCCCGCGCCGCCCGAGGCCGACCCCAACGCCAGCCCGTCGAACGAGGCGGCGGACGCGACCCACGGCAACGCGAACGGCGCCGGCCAGGGTACCGGCGCCACGCCGAACGCCACCGACGGGACCGAGGCCAAGCCCGCGCGCAAGCCGGGGCGCTCCGGCAAGTGCGCCGAGCCCAACCCCGCCATCCACAAGGTCGCGGACGCCACGTGGTCGGTCCAGCGCGACCTGATCGACTACTACACGGCGTCGATGGACCGCTTCAACAGCCTCGGGTACAGCCACAAGTGGGACGGCGAAGACGGCTCAAAAGGCTGGCAGATCGGCGGCTTTGGGTGCAGCTCTCCGCTCTGGAAGGCGGGCCTGCGCAGCCAGGACGTCATCCAAGAGGTCAACGGCAAGAAGACCTACAACGTGCTCCAGCTGATCGGGATCTGGATCTCCCAGCGCAAGAAGGAGGACTTTGAGGTCCACGTCCTGCGCAAGGGTGAGCCGGTCGTCCTGAGTTACAAGGTCCTGTGACCGCGCACCCCCGGAGCCTGACGTGACCCGCTTCTTCCGCTGGCTGCTGACGCTGCCGGTCCGAGGCTACCGGCTGTTCGTGTCCCCGTGGATGCCGCCCGCCTGCCGCTTCACGCCCACCTGCTCGCAGTATGCGATCGAGGCGATCGAGGTGTGGGGCGTGCGCGGCGTCGGCATGGCGATCCACCGCGTGTCGCGCTGCCACCCCTACAGCGAAGGCGGCTACGACCCCGTCCCCCGCCCTCACGAGCACCACCCATGATCGTGGCCTTGCTGCTGGCGGCGTGTACGTCCGCGAGCGCCGGTGAGGCGTCCGACGCGGCGCTCGTCACCGACGCGCTGGCGCTGCTCCCCAAGGTGGAGGACGCGCGCCACCTTGCGAGGGTCCGCGACGTTGCCGTGAGCGTGCAGACGCCCGAGCAGCTGCGCGTGGAGATCCAGGAAGAGGCCCTCGACGAGGAGGCGCAGGAGGACCTCCGCCGGGCGTCCTACGCGCTGCACGTGTTCGAGCTGGTGCCGCCGGACCTGGACCTGCTCAAGATGATGCTCGACGTGCTCAGCGAGCAGATCGCCGCCTACTACGACCCCGACCGCCTGCGCCTGATCCTGGTGAGCCGCGGCGAAGACGCAGGCCCCGCCGGCGCGAACGGCGCGATGGCGGACATGATCGCCGCCCACGAGTGGGTGCACGCGCTGCAGGACCAGCACTTCGACCTGTGGGCGCTGCGCAACCGCTACTTTCACTCCGACGACGTCGACACCGCCGTGCTCTCGCTGGTCGAGGGCGACGCGTCGTTCGCGATGCGCCCGTTCGGCGGGGAGTCAGGCGACGGCCTGGACGCCGTCACCGGGCAGCAGATGTTCGCGATGGGCATCGCTGGCGAGGACCCCAAGCTGGTCGACCCGAACATCGGCGCGATGCCCGCGATCCTCCGCAACACGCTGGTCGCGCCGTACAGCTGGGGCACGCGGTTCGCGCGGGCGCTGGTGGCCGAAGGCGGCTGGCCCGCGATCGACCGGGCCTTCGCCCACCCGCCCCTGTCCACCGAGCAGATCCTGCACCCGGAGATCTACCTGGACCCCAACGCCACGCCGCCGAGCATCGCGGCCGTGGACGACGTCTCGACCACGCTCGGGCCGGGCTGGAGCCAAGCGGAGTCCGACGCGATGGGCGAGCTCGGGATCCGCAGCATGCTCGCCACGCACTCACCCGCCCTGTCGTGGACGGCGCGCGCCGACGTGGCCGCGGGCTGGGACGGCGACGCCTACCAGGTCTACCGCCGCGAAGACGGCGCGCTGGCGGCGGTGTGGGCGTCGCGCTGGGCCTCCGACCGGGATGCGCGCGCCCTGGAGCGCGCGGTCGCCGGATGGGCCACGCGGTTCAAGAACGGACTGGAAGTGACCCGCCAGGGCCATGACGTGACCGTACTCATCGGGGTACCCACTGCCGTGGCGGAGCCGGTGCTGCGCGCCGTCGCTCACGCCACCTGGACGCCGATCGTCTCGCTCGACGCGATGGCGCCGCCGCGCCCTGAACCCCGCGCTGCCCTCTCGGAGGCCAAGTGACCGCTAGTGAACTGACCCTGCTCCTCGACCAGCTCGGCGAGCTGATGGCCGAAGGCACCGATGACCCCGAGGAGGGCCTGGAGCTGGCCGCGCTGGCCGGCATGGCCGGGCGCCTGGGCGCCAGCACCGCCGAGCTGGCCGACGCCGTCGCCTGGAAGAACGGCCCCGGCGCCGCCTTGCTCGCCGAGGCGTGGGCGCTGGTCGACTGCGAGGCCTACATCGACGCGATCGAGGGCCTGGCCGGCGAGGAGTCCACCGACGAGCAGGTCGAGGAGGTCCTCCTGGACTTTGACGAGCTGTGCGCCGCGGCGCTGTGGTGCGGCAAGGCCGCCCTGGTCCGTGACGCCGCGCGCCGCGTCGAGGAGACCGTGAAGATGATGCCCGAGGTCTACGCGTCCGCCGCGACCTACGGCAAGGACCTCGCGCGCCTCGCTCCCGTCGCGCAGAACCTGGACGTGTACGGCTGGTGGCTGGCCGTCGCGGATGCGACCGCGTTGGAGTGAGGTGGGGGTACTGGGCCCGTCGCCCAGGTATCCAAGACAGGACGCCGACAAGACGCCGCTAGACCCGCACGGTCAGTCTGGACTATCCTGCCGGTATGCGCTACTCGCGCGCTCTTCGCTCAGGGTGGGGATCCCCATGCGCACCGCCGTCGGCCTCGACCTCAACTACGATCACTACGATTGGCTGCTCGACCGGGCCGTCGCGTTCACGCGCGCCGCCGGTGGCAAGCTCGACCTGATCCACGTCGGAGAGGGCAACACCAAGGCGCGCAAGCTGGCGACCCTGCTGGAGCGTGTGCCCATCGATGTCCGCGGCGAGGCGCGCCTCATCCCGGGCGACCCGGCGGTCGAGCTGATCAAGCTCACCACCACCTACGATGCCATGGTCGTGGGTCCGCGCGATCCGCCCGGCCTGCAGAAGTACTTCCAGAACCCCATGGCCGTGCGTGTGCTCCGGCGCTCGCAGTGCCCGGTCTACGTGCCGCGCACCGACACCTTCGGCGAGCGCGCCCCGCGCCTGCTCGTCGGCATTGACCTCGCGAGCGACCGCCTGGAGTTCATGGTCGACCAGGCGCAGACCTGGGCCCGCGTGTTCGGCGGCAAGGTCGACCTGATGCACGCCATGGAGCGCAGCTTCCCTCCCGTGCTGCGGCCCGAGCTCCGCGCCACCGCCGAAGAAGAGTGGCGCCGCACGCACCACAAGAACCTCGAACGCCTCACGGCCATGACCGACTGGCTGCCGACCACCACGCGCGGCATCGCCCGCCTGGAGCACGGCGAGGCCGACGCCGCGCTGGTCGACGCGTCGCACGACTACGACCTGCTCCTGATGGGCAGCCGCGACCGCGACACGTTTGAGCGCATGCTGCTGGGCAGCGTCGCCAAGTTTGTCATCGCCAACGCCCAGTGCGACCTGCTCTTCCTGCCCACCGCGGTGGTCCCGGACGACGCGGAGGAGCTCAAGGCGCCCGACTCGATCGGCTAGTCGGCGGCGGCTAGCCCGTCGCCGTCTGCCTCAAACGGAACGTTTCTTGCCTCGGATTGCCTGAATTCGGATGCGAGACCCGCGGGGGGATAGTCCCACGTGAGGTGTGGATGGCCACCGAGTACAGCTTCCGCGAGCGCAAGCGTCAGTCGCACTGGCGCACCAGCTCGCCCGACCTGCCCGACACCGCGCGCGCGGCGGGCGCATGGCGCGGTCGCACGCACGGCTGGATCTTGCCGATCGAAGCCGCAGACCACACGATCTGGGCGCCGATCCGCGCGCCCCTGCTCGCCCACTTCGCGGCGAACGACATCGCGTGGCACGGCGGCGAAGACGCCGACTACGGCGAGCGCGCCGTCACGGGCCCCTCGCCCAACCTCATGGACTCGCAGGTGTCCTGCCTGAACTTCTGGTGGGGCCTGGCGCACGTGTCGCCGGCGGCGCTGCTGGCCGTGGTGCGCAACTTCGCGCCAGACGCGGCCAAGATGGTCTCGCCGATTGAGGGCGGCCCGCTGATGGAGCCCGAGTGGATGGGCCTGGACAACCCACTCAAGGAGCGCGGCGCGCGGCGTCGCGGCCAGTACGCGACCAGCGCGGACCTGCTGATCGCCTGGGAAGACCCCGCGGGCGTGCGCCACGGCGCGCTGATCGAGTCGAAGTACAGCGAGTCCTACGTGTCGCGCGATGATCGCCTGTCGTCTCGCGGGACGGATCGGTCGCTCCTCTACGCGGCGGCCGCCGCGCAGCCCTGGTCCACGGTGTCGGACCGCGTGCCGGTGTCGGAGCTGATCTACGAGCCGTTCTACCAGCACCTGCGCCAACAGCTGCTCGCCGCCGCCATGGAGGACGCGCACGAGCTGGGCCTACAGACGGTCGCGCTGGTGCACGTCGCGCCGCGCGGAAACCGCGACTTCCACGAGGCGATCACCGCGCCCGCGCTTCGCGGCATGGGCGGCTCGGTCTCCACCGTGTGGCGCGCCATGCTGACCAAGCCCGAGCGCTACACCAGCGTCGCGTACGAGGATCTGTTCACGACCGCCGTCCACGCGCCCGGCACTGAGGCCTGGGCCGAGTCTCTGCGCGGAAGGTACGGCTGGGCCGAATGAGCGCACGTCACCGCCTCGTCACGCTCCGGTGCAACGGCTAGATGTCGGACGTGTGACGCCGCGGAGGACGCACGCATGCGCTCCCGTCTCTCTCTCGCCTTGCCGATCGCGCTGACCCTGTGCGCCGCCTGCGTCGACGACGTCGCCACCGACGAGAGCACCGCAGGCTGGGTGCACCGCGTCTACGCCGACCACGGCGCGCAGACTCTGGGCGACGTGCTGTTCCCCGGCACGCACGACTCCGCGTCCTACGGCGTGGCCGTGGAGAACGGGATCTCGCCGCACTCGGGCGAGCTGCTGGTGAGCCTGTGGAATCTGCCCGGCGGCGACGTCGACGGCGGCAGCCAAGGCCGCGTCGTCGGCTGGGCGAAGACGCAGAATCTGACCCTCCACGAGCAGCTGGACGCCGGCGCCCGCTACCTGGACCTCCGCGTCACCGAGCGCGACGGCGAGCTGCTCACCTGGCACAGCGTCTACAGCGTACCGCTGTCGGTGGTGCTCGACGATCTGGTGGCGTTCGCCGCGACGCACCCGCTTGAGCCTGTCGTGATCTCGTTCGGCCTCGACCTGGACTCCACGCAGTACGGCGCCTTCGCCGACGCGCTCACCGCGCCGCGCACGGATGACGTGTCGGTGTGCGACCTGCTCATCGACGAGGACGGCGCCGCCTCCAAGGTCACGCTCGACGCGCTGTGGTCAAGCGGGCGCAGCCTGATCTGGGGCGCGGACGGCGACCTGGGCAAGTTCCTGAGGCAGAACACCCCCTGCCCCACCTCCAAGGTGCCGGTCGAAGGGCACTGGTCGCTCGCCGTCACGCCGGACATCATCGCCAAGGTGCTGCAGGACACGGTCGAGGCGCACACCGGCGACAGCCTGCTGAGCAACGACTTCATCTTCTCGCTCGAGGGCACGTCGGACCGCATGGCGCAGTTTGGGTTGGTGTCGAGCTACGACTCGCTCCAGGCGGCAGAGGACGCGCTCGGCTTCTCCGGCGACCTGCCCGGGCGCATGATCGAGACGTACAACACGAACGGCAACATGGGCGTGTTCGCGGGCGACGCGATCGAGAAGACGGACCTGATCGAGGCGGCGATCCGGGCGAACGAGCGCGAGGTCGCGGTCCGTTAGTTCCTCGTCACCGCGCGCGACGACGCCGACGCGCCGATCAGGCGGTCGAGGTTCGGTCGTCGCGCTCAGCGAGCCCGACGACGCCGACGCAAGGGGATCGCCACAAACCCGAGCAGCGCCCATGCGCCTGAGGGCGTCGGCGCGCTCGCGCAGCCGCAGGCGCCCTGACAGTTCGAATCGCGCACAAAGTCCGCGTCGTCCTCGGCCGTCCCCGCCCTGCCCTCCCACGCCAGGTCCACCGTGGCCGAGAGGTGACGCCAGCTCGCGCGCAGCGTGGCGGTGCGGGGTCCGCCGCGCGTGCTCGGCGGGAAGCAGACGTCCGACACCGCCACGTACCCGGGCTGACCGGCGTACAGGCCGCGCGAGATCGCCAGCGGCCCGTGCAGAACCGACCAGTTCACGTCCAAGCCAAACACCGGCTCGCCCGTGGCGGTCACGCCCAGCGCGCGCGCCGCCGCCGGCCCGGGGCTGGTGTCCGGCGTGCCCGACCAGGCGACGAGCGAGAGTCGGTCGATGTCGTTGGGGACCATGCCGCGGACGGCACCCACGTCGAACTGGGCCCCTGCGACGTTCATCCAGAGCTCGTCCTCCTTGTCCGCCGGGACGTCGACCACGGCGTACCCCTCGTCGCTGTGCGTGGCGGTCCCGAAGCCGCGGATCGACCACACCACGTCAGGGATGCGAAACGCCGTGGGGGTCGTGCTGTCGTCGGGGTTGAGCGCGTCCAGGCGCACGTCGAACCCGGTCGGCGTGTCGGCCAGGACGTTCACGGCCGCGTGCGGCCCAGGCAGCGCGGGCGCGTCGACGTCGCCGCTGGCCTGCAGCCCGAGCGCCTCCGCGGCGTCCTCCCCCCAGAAGTCGATGCGGGCCGACGCGTCCTCGGGCGCCACGGAGCGAAGGTGGAACTCGTCGTCGGCCGGGAGCGGATCGACGCCGCAGCCGCCCGCCTCAAAGCGCCAGACGATCTGGCCGGGCGCGTCGGCGGAGAAGCAGTCGCCCTCCCAGGCGGCGCCGGTCAACTCGCCCGCCGAGCACGCGGTGCGCGCGTCGGTCGGCGAGTCGGTGTCCACGTCCTCAGTCCGCTCCAAGACGGGGCACACGGGCGTCCCCACCAGCAGCGCGTCGCCCGAGCTGATGCCTGCGCTCGCAGTCGACGCACCAAGCTCCTTGTCCGAGAACTCCAGAAGCCCGCCTTCGGACAGGAACTTCGGAGGCTCGCAGCCCGCCACCAGCATCGACACGACGAGCGTCCCGCCCGCCAGGACGCCTGAACGATTCCTTCGCATGTCTGTCCCGCCGTACCCCGTGTGAGCGTAGCGCGAGCGCGAGCGGTGTCGCCAGAAAAGCGCGGCCTCCAAACGCAAGGAAGCCCCCGTCGGAGTGGCCGACGGGGGCTTGCGCGGAACCACGGTTCCAGGCTTGAACTAGGGGACTTCGGGGTAGAAGACCACGCTGGCGATCTCGGTCGCAGGGTGGTTGAGGTCGTTGACCTTCACGCCGTAGTCGGAGATCGTGTACAGGTTGTCCTCGACGTAGACCGAGCGACGGACCTGCGCGTACCAGTAGCCGTAGTCCCAGTCGCAGTAGGAGAAGGCGCCGCCGGGCGAGCCGGGGGTGCTGACGCCGCCGCCGTCCGCGGGGACGCCGGGCTCGACGGCGACGCCGCCGGTGTCCGTGCCGCCGACGCCGACGTCGGTCGCGGCCCACCACCAGTCGTACAGGCACTGGCTCTGATCGACGAGCGACTCATGGTCCACGCGGCCCAGCTCGGAGATGCCGTCGGCGACGGTGGCCTTGAGCGAGATGGTGCCCGAGAAGCCCGAGTAGGTCTGCGTGGCCTCATCCCAGGTCTGGGTGAACGCGGGGATCGTCAGGACGTCGCGGCCGTAGGTGAACGCGTGGTGGTCCCACAGCGCCTCGGAGTAGCTCCAGCTCCAGCCGTTCTGGCCCGCGGCGTCCGCGGTCAGGTCGTAGCTGTGGAGCAGCGACGGGTTGGCCAGGTCGGTCACGTCGAAGATGTTGACCGCGAGGCCGGTCAGCTGACCGGTCTCCAGGCCCGCCATACCGACGGCCAGCAGGTGGTTCTCGTCGATGGGGTGCAGGTAGGCCGAGTAGCCAGGCATCACCAGCTCACCGACCTGCTTGGGGTCCGCGGGGTCCGACAGGTCCAGCGTGAACAGCGGGTCCGTCTGGCGGAAGGTGACGACGAAGCCCTTGTCGCCGATCATTCGCACGGCCTGGACGGTCTCACCGGGGGCGATGCCGCCCAGGTGGCCGACCTGGTTGAGGTTGCCCTCGCCGTTGTCGCGCAGGACGTAGACGTTGTTCGCCGGGACCGCGGGCTCTTCGATGTCGCTGACGTCCGTGTCGGTGACGGTCGCGTCGGCGGGGACGGGATCCGTGGTGGTGCCGCCGCTGCCGCTGGAGCCGCCGCTGGAGCCGCTCGAGCCGCCGCCGCCGGTGCTCGGGGGGACGTCAGACGTGGTGCCGCCGCCGTCGACCGCGATGCCGCCGCCGCCCCAGTTGATGAGGTCGGTGGTGACCACGCGCAGGTCGCCGTTGTACTCGCTCATGGCGAACTGGTCGTAGATGTAGCCGTTGACCTCGCCGGTACCGGCGTAGGTGGGCTCAGTGCCGCCGAGCGCGAACTTGTGGATCGCGGTCTCGCCGAAGTCGGCCGCCCAGCCCCACCAGTAGTAGCTGGTCTGCGCGACGTAGAGGCTGCTCTGCGAGGCGTAGATGGTCCAGCCCTGCGACATGATGCCGGTGGAGCCGACGTCACCCGTGGCCGGGTCGAGGCTGCCGACCGCCAGCATGGCGAGCGGGGTCTCCTGCTCGGGCACGTAGATGTCGCTGCAGGCGTACATCGACTCGAACGAGCCGGACTCGTCCTTGCGCCACTGCGGCAGGTAGGTGTCGAGGTTGGTGCCGGCGAGCAGGTCGTGCACGTAGGGCGCGAGCACGGTGCGGGCGGTGGCCTCGGCGGCGTCCCAGTCTTCCTGCGGGGCGTCGTACGCGGGGTAGTCGGGCAGGCCGATGTCCGTGCGGTTGGCCAGGTCCCAGGCGCCCATGGGCAGGTCCAGGTACTGGTTCAGCACGTAGTAGACCTTGCCGTCGACCAGACGCGCGTCGGCCGCGTAGCCGGATACGTCCACGTTGCGCTCCACCTTGGGGTGGGCGGGGTCGGACACGTCGACGATGGAGAGGCGCGTACCGTAGAAGTAGGTGTTCGGGTCGCCGTCGATGTCCGCGCGGGAGTCATCGATCGACGAGAACACGACGAGCTTGTCGCCGACGAGGAACAGGCCCTGGGCCCAGCCGTCGAGCTCGAGCTGGCCGACCAGCGTGGTCTCGTTCGCGGGCCAGGACTTCACGATCTGCACGCCGCGGTCCTGCGCGATGTACAGGAAGTTGCCGTCGGTCTTGACCAGGTCCAGCTCATCGACGCCGGCCTCCTGGTTGTTGGTCGTGGTGAAGTCGGTGGGCGCCTCAGGTGCGCCGCTGCCGCCGCCGCCGCCCGCCGCGTCACCCGCGGTCTGACCGCCGTCTTCCATACCCGGGTAGTAGATGCCGCCGCGGTAGCCGTAGCGGCTCTGGATGAGGGCCTCGAGGACGGTGCCCTCGACCTCGGTGCGGAGGTCATCGCAGTCCGCGATGCGGCGCAGGCCGACGCCCGGGTCCTGAACCTTCACGGCAGGCTCTTCGGTCTTGCAGCCTGCCAGCGCCATCGTGAGCGCCAGCGGCCAGTGCCAGGTGTGTCGGAACATGCGGTCCTCCCTATTGTGTGCCCGTTCGTCCCCATCATGCCCCCAGATCCGGGTGCCGTCCACCAACATCGGCAGTTTTTTGCTGCTTTCGTTTTGGAGAAGGTACTTCCTAGATTTTTGGCGACATAATTTTTCAGGACTCGCTGGATCGCCGGGCTGGACGCAACCGCGCGGCGATGCGACGAGAGCGCCCCAAGGAGCGTCCATGTCTCGTGCCACCCAGGCCGCGAAGGCCGATCGGATCCGTCAGCAGCTGGCTGAGCTCTACCCGTCGCCGCCCATCCCCTTGGACCACGTCGATCCCTACACGTTGCTGGTGGCGGTGATGTTGTCGGCGCAGACCACCGACAAGAAGGTGAACCAGGTCACCCCCGCGCTGTTCGCCGCGGCCTCCACCCCGGCCGGCATGGCCCTGTTGCCGGTCGAGACGATCCTCGGGCACATCCGCCAGGTCGGCCTGGCGCCCACCAAGGCCAAGAACCTCCGCGAGCTGTCGCGGCGCATCGCGACCGAGCACGCGGGCGTGGTCCCCGCCAGCTTCGAGGGGCTGGAGGCGCTGCCGGGCGTCGGCCACAAGACCGCCAGCGTCGTGATGTCCCAGGCGTTCGGCGTCCCCGCGTTCGCGGTCGACACGCACATCCACCGGCTGGCCGAGCGTTGGGGGCTGTCGGACGGCTCCAACGTGGAGCGGACCGAGCGTGACCTCAAGGCGCTGTTCCCCGAGGCGACCTGGAACGACCTGCACCTGCAGATCATCTACTTCGGGCGAGAGCACTGTCCCGCCCGCGGTCACGACCCGCTCACCTGCCCGATCTGCTCGTGGGCCGCCAAGCCCGCCAAGGCGCCGCGCGCCAAGGCGACCTAGCGGATCAGAGCGCGCGCTGGCCCCAGCAGCGAACGCGGCCGTCGCTGCGTGCGGCGCAGCTGAACCCGTCGCCCGCGGCCACGCTGACATAGGTGCCGGCGGGAGCCGACTCGCCGCCGCTGGTGGCGCTGCCCCAGCACACGATGCTGCCGTCGGTCTTGAGGGCGCACGCGTGGTTCACGCCCGCCGAGACGTCGGTCCAGGTGCCCGTGGTGGGCGCCGTGGTCTTGCCGCCCGTGGAGTCGCCCCAGCACTTCAGCGCGCCCGCGGTGGTGACGCCGCAGGTGAACGCGACGCCCGCCGAGACCTGCTTGAACTTGGAACCGGCAGGCGCGGTGCGCTGACCCGAGCTGTTGCTCCCCCAGCAGTCCAGCGTGCCGTCGGCCTTCACCGCGCAGCCGTGGAAGTCGCCGCCGTCGATGTCGCTGTGGGCGCCAGTGAGCGGGGCCCAGGGGTTGTAGAGGTCCGACCAGCAGATCACGGCGCCGTCCGAGCGGATGGCGCAGGACGACTGCTTGGTCACGCCGACGCCCGTGTAGGTGCCCGTCGTCGGCGTCAGGCTGACCTGCTTGCGCGCGTCCGAGCCCCAGCACTTGACCCCGCCTGCGCTGGTGATGCCGCAGGTGCTGTAGTCGCCGGCGGCCAGCGCCGTGAACGCGCCCGCAGGCGGCGTGGCCTGACCCGAGCTGTTGGTGCCGACGCAGGCCACGGTGCCGTCGGCCTTGCGCAGGCACACGTGCCCGCCGACGCCGAGGACGACCTCCTTAGCGCCGCTGACGGGCGGCGTGGTCTGGAAGACGGCGCCGTCGCCCCAGCACTGCAGCGCGTCGGAGCGCACGCCGCAGGCGTGGTCCAGGCCCAGCGCGACCTTGCCGAAGCCGGTGGCGCCAGGGCGCTCGCTCACCGCGCGACCGGCGCCCCAGCAGGTCAGCCCGCCCGCGGCGGTCTCACCGCAGGACGCGTTCCACGACGCGAAGATGCGCTTGAAGGTGGTGGCCGGGGCGTTGGACTGGCCGCTGCCGTTCGCACCCCAGCAGTCGGTGACGCCGGACACGTCGATGGCGCAGGCGTGGTCCGCGCCCGCGGCGACGTCGGTGTACTGCCCGGTCGGCGCGGCGGTCGCGCCGGTGCCGGTGCCAAAGCAGGTCAGCGCCGAGCCGCTGGAGGCCAGGCCGCACACGAAGCCGTCGCCGACGGCGAGCTTGCTCCAGGCCACCAGGGAGGACGGCACGGTGGGACCGACGCCCCAGCACTTGACCTTGCCCGCGTTGTCGAGCGCGCAGGTCTGCGTGGGACCCGCCGCGAGCAGCTTGAACGTGCCCGCGGGGGGCGTGGTGCGGCCGCCCGCAGAGTCACCCCAGCAGGTGATCGATCCGCCCGACTCCAGGCCGCAGGCGTGCGTCTGGCCCGCGACGACCTGCGTGAAGTTTCCGTCCGGCGGCGTCGCCTGGTCCAGGTCGTCCTTGCCGAAGCAGGCGAGCTCGCCGCCCGCGAAGGTCGCGCACGTGAAGTCCACGCCCGCCGCGACGCTGCTCACCGCGTCGGCGGTGGGCACGTCGGTGTCGCCGCCGCCGCCGTCGGTGTCGCTCGCGTCGGTGTCCACGCTGCCGACAACACCGCCTGCGATGGGATCGTTGGGCAGGGTGGTGCCGACGCCGCTGACGTCCGCGGGCGTGTCACCCTGCGGCGCCACGCGCGACGTGCCGCAGCCGACAACCCAGATCACAAGCGCGAGAGACAACAGACGGGACGATGCCATGACCGGAGGCTCCATCGGAGGGCCTTGAAGGGCCCTCCCCCGTCTATCATGCCCTACTGCTTGCGGATCGTCTCCTCAACCTCAGGACCATCGAGCTCGCCGTCGTTCGCGACGGTGACCAGACGCCACGCGTCGACCTTCTTCCAAGCGTCCTTGGGCAGGGTCTTGTCCGTGTAGGCCGGAGGCGCGTCCGCGGGGAGCGGCGTGTCCGACACAGGGAACCACTTGTACGTGTACGTGCAGGGGTCCGGCAGGGTGGCCGGATCGGGGATGGGCGTGCCCTCGGGCAGCAGCGCGGCCGCCGCGGCGTTCGCCTCGGACGCGTCCGAGTCGGCGCAGGACATCTCAGGCGTCACGTCGGTCTTGCCGTCGAACACCTTGGTGACGGTGCCCGCGGTGGCCCCGGTGGGGTCCGGCACGCGGAAGACAATGCGCGAGCGGGGCGCAGAGTCGCCGATGGTGACGGTGAGCTTGGCGGCGATGTTGCCGGCGCACTCGTGCCAGGGGATCGCGCAGAGCCAGCCGCCCTTGCTGCCGTCGTCCGGCTCGACCGAGACTTCCCAGACCTGACCCTTGGTGGTCAGCTTGCTGTCGATCGACTCACCAATCTGGCCTTCGACGGGCTTGCCGTCGACGGTCCAGGCGTAGGTGTAGTTGACCTCGGCGGCCGTATCCGGGTCCGCCGCAGGCTTGGAAATCTCCACCACCATCTTGGTGGTGGTGACGATCGGCTCTTCCTTCCACTTCAGCTCAGGCGCCAGGGGCGCATGGTTGATCGTGAGCCAGTAGCAGACACCCGCAACGCCACCCCACCACAGTGCGAGGTAGCCGACGAGGACGGGAACACCAATCTCGCGGTTCGCCACGGATCGCCTCCGACGACATGTATGGGGTCCAAAACGCGGTACCCCCTGCGCCGCGGACCCTATCACAACCCTCCGGACGGACAAACGATTCGCACAACCCCCTGACAGCGACCAAGCAAACTCCCCGGGCGGCCCCACCCCGGATCCGCGTTAACAGCGTCCCCGGAGGCCCCATGGCAAGCCCGTCAGAGCGCCGTCGCCAGAAGTCGATCGCCAAGCAGAAGCAGCGCCGCGAGTCCGCTCAGGTTTCCCGACGCCGTCGTACGGCCAAGGCGAGCGGCCCCCGGGGCGACGCCTCCGGCTGGCCCGTCCACGAGGCGTGGATCAGCGAGGACTGGTACGAGTGGGAGGCCAAGATCTCCGGCATGATCACGCGCAAGCACGCCGACGGCACCCTCGCCTACGCCGTGTTCGACGTCGACCTGGCCGACGAGGGCCTCACCGCCTGCAAGACCGAGTCGGGCCTGGCCGAGGGCAACGTCATCCAGGCCATCGTCGACCGCTCCCAGACCAAGGCGATGATGCTGACCGCCCCGGCGAACATCGCGCGGCTGGTGCAGGACGCCCTCGACTGGCGTCGCCGCCGCACGCTGCCGGATCCCAAGGGTCTGGCCGAGGCGCTCGAGTACCTAGACGACGTCGACGCCGAGGACGCGCGCTCCGACTTCCTGTTCGGCCGCGAGGACGAAGAGGAGGCCACCTCCGAGATCCCTGGCAAGCAGGGCCTCTGGGACAAGGTGCGCTCGCTGTTCTCCTAGGCGCGCCAGGCCGGGTCGAGCCAGTCGAGCGCGCGCCGGACCGCGCCGATCAGGTCGGTCCGGGCGTCGTCTCCGTACCAATCCGACAGCGCCGCGCGAAAGACCCCCATGGTCGCGCCGGCCCGGACGGCGGCGTCCACCGATGAGCAGCCGTCGGCGACCAGCGCGTCACGGAGGCGGGCCTCCCAGCGGCGATCGCAGGCGACGTCCTGTACCCGCAGACCGGGCGCCGCCTCGACGACCGCATGCCATGCCAGGCTCCCCCGACGGTCCTCAGCGTAGCGAGCGGCCAGCTCCAGCAGCGCCGCCCGGGCCGCAGCCCAGGCGTTCGAAGTCACCCGACCCTGATCGACCGAGCAGGCGAAGGCCTCGAACCGCTCGTGATGCGACGCAAAGAACGCCGCCTCCTTGGTCGGGAAGTACCGGAAGAACGTACGCCGGGACACGCCAGACGCCGCGGCGATCTCCTCGATGGTGGTCGATTCGTGCCCGCGCTCCAGGAACAGCAGCACGGCCGCGTCACCCAGGGCTTGTCGGGTCCTCGCCTTCTTCCGCTCTCTTAGGTTCACGCCTAGGCTCTCATCAAAGGAGTCAGGCTAGCCATCTCACACGCTCGGGTGCCGTCCCGGTGACACGTCGGCATCGGCTCGGTGAGGGTTGACCTGGGGTGGGCTTGGCGCGGTCGCTGAGATACGCGCGGCAACATGGCCAATCCCACCGCAGACACCGCGTTTCGTCCCGTGCCCAAGACCGGCGTCATCTACGTGATGACGGAGGCCGCAAAGGCCGGGTATCGCCCCGACAACCCCAACTGGGCCAACCTGGGCCAGGGCGCGCCGGAGACCGGCGAGCTGCCGGGCGCCCCGCACCGCGTGGACGCCATCTCCATCCGCACGGAGGACCACGAGTACGCCCCCGTGGACGGCCTGCCGGAGCTGAAGGAGGCGGTCGCCGCGCTGTACAACTCGCGGTACCGGCAGGGCAAGAAGTCCCAGTACACCGCGGAGAACGTGTCGATCAGCCCCGGCGGGCGCGCGGCCCTCACCCGCCTCTGCGCCACGCTCGGCCGCAGCAACGTCGGCCACTTCCTGCCGGACTACACGGCGTACGAGGAGCTGCTCGGCAGCTTCGGCACGTTCGTCTCCATCCCGATCAGCCTGTCGCCGGACCGCCAGTACGCGTTCAGCGCTGCCCAGCTCCAGGACGAGATCCTCGACCGCGGCCTCACCGCCATCCTGATGTCCAACCCGTGCAACCCCACGGGCCGCATCGTGCACGGGGCGCGGCTCGAGGGCTGGGTCCGCACCGCGCGTGACCTCGGCTGCACGCTGATCCTCGACGAGTTCTACAGCCACTACACCTACGTGGGGGACGCGCTGACCGTCAGCGCCGCCGCCATGGTCGAGGACGTCGACACCGACCCCGTCGTGATCGTGGACGGCCTCACCAAGAACTGGCGCTACCCGGGCTGGCGCGTGTCCTGGACGGTCGGCCCCAAGAGCATCATCGAAAAGGTGGCGTCCGCAGGCAGCTTCCTCGACGGCGGTTGCGCCCGTCCGCTCCAGCGGGCCGCCGTGCCGCTGCTCGACCGGTCGGTCGCCGACGCCGAGGCCCGCGCGATCCAGGCGTCCTTCCGCCACAAGCGCCAGCTGCTGCTCGACGGCCTGGACAAGCTCGGCGTGCAGGTCGACGCTCCCCCGCAGGGCGGCTTCTACGCCTGGGGCGACCTGTCTCGGCTGCCCGAGGGCCTCAACACCGGCATGGGCCTGTTCCGCAAGGCGCTGGATGTCGGGGTGATCGTCGTCCCCGGCGAGTTCTTCGACATCAACCCGGGCCACCGCCGTCCGGACCGCCCCGGCCGCTACCAGCAGTTCGCGCGGTTCAGCTTCGGCCCCAGCGAGGACACCCTGACGCGCGCGCTCGAGCGCCTGGGCACCCTGATCTCAGGGTGATCCCTTAGGCGAGCGCCGCGGGAGTGGGTCGATCCCCCGCTCTGCCCGGGCCTGGATGCACTCCGAGCTCCCGGGCTCAACCCGCCTGCAGGCAACCGGGCGGTATGTGTACGCCGCGCAGAGGACCCGTTCGCCGAGGGTCCCACCAAGGCCGAGCCGCGGTGGATCCGGTCCGGCCGCAGACGGGGGGGCGCCATGTGGGTCCAGCACCACATCGACCTTTCTAAGGCCATTCCGATGGTGGAGGCGGCTGTCCGGACGCTCGATTTCGACGTACGGGGAGAAGCCCTCGGCGCGATCCGCGTCCCAACTGACGCCACACGCGCCGCAACGCCGACAGTCGAACACCCTGCGCCCCTCAGCACAGCCTGCGCCGATTTACGTGGCGTCCAGGCTCTGAGCGCTTACCCTTTCCATGTCTCGTGGTGTACGCTCCAGGGTGACGTTCTCGTCAGGTAGGTCCATGTCCCTTCGTTCGTCTGTATCTCTGCTGATCCTCGCCTCTTTGGTGGGCTGCAACAGCCCCCCGCCGGTGCCTGAGGTCTCGATCGAGCCCGATGATCCCAACACCGCCGACGAGCTGGTCGCCAAGGCCGTGTCGGTCGACTCCAACGGCGACGAGGTCTCCTTCGAGTACACGTGGTTCAAGGACGGCGATCCGGTGCAGGGCCTGACTGGCCCCAACGTGTCGGCCGACCGCACCGCGCGCGGTGAGTCCTGGCGCGTCGAGGTGGTCGCCCGCGACGCCAGCGCCAGCTCGCCGTCTGCGTCCGCCGCCGTCGAGATCGGCAACGCCCCGCCCACCTGCACCGCCCTGATCACCCCCGCCGGCGCCTCCGCGGGCGACGACCTGCTGGTCGTGGCCACCGGCGACGACGCCGACGCCGACCCCGTCCAGTTCACGTACGCCTGGACCCGCAACGGCACCCCCAGCGACGCCGTGACCGACACGGTGAGCGCCAACCTCACCAGCGTGGGTGACACCTGGGCGGTCACCGCCACCCCGCGCGATGAAGACGGCGACGGCGTGCCTTGCACCGCGTCGGTCGACCTGACCAACGGCCCGCCCACCATCCAGGGCATCTCGTTCGACCCGTCCCCCGTCACCGCCGCGAACGACGCCCACGCGATCGTCGACGCCACCGACGAAGACGGCGACCCGCTGACCGCCGTCTGGTCGTGGAAGGTCGGTGCGGTCGACGCCGCCACCACCACAGACACGCTGCCTCGGTCCGAGTTCCAGCGCGGCGACGTCCTGATGGTCAGCGTCACCGTCAGCGACGGCAACACGTCGGTCGGCCCGTTCCACGAGATGGTCACCGTCGTCAACGCGGTCCCGACCGTCGACGGCGTCGAGCTGTCCCCCACGACCGTGTACGAAGGCACCATGGTGACCTGCGCGGCGCTCGGACCCAACGACGCAGACGGCGACAACGTCACGCTGTCCTACGCTTGGAAGCTCAACGGCGTCCCCGTGTCGGCCACCGGCACGACGCTGACCGGCCTCACGTTCGACAAGGGCGACGAGATCCAGTGCTTCGTCACCGCGCGCGACGCGACCGTGTCCGGCGTCTACCCGAGCGGCATGCTCACGGTGAGCAACACCGCGCCTGTCATCACCTCGGCGGCGCTGTCCACCGCCAATCCGCAGACCGGCGACACGCTGTCGCTCACCCTCAACGGGCCGACCGACGCCGATGGCGACGCCACGTCCGTGTCCTACGCGTGGTACGTCGACGGCGCGCCCGCAGGCAGCGGCCCTACGCTGCCGCCGTCCGCGTTCGCCGCGGGTCAGGTGGTCTACGCGATCGTCACGCCCACCGACGGCACCGACGCCGGCACGCCGGTCCGCACGACCAGCCTCGTCGTCCGCAACGGTCGCCCCGCCGTCACCGGCGTCACGTTCTTCCCGACGCGCCCTGTCGACGGCGAAGACCTGATCGCGCAGCCGATCGCCAGTGACCCCGAGTCCGATGCCATGACCTTCACGTACGCGTGGAAGGTCAACAACGTCCTCGTCCTAGGCGCGACGACGGACCACCTGCAGTCCACCAAGTTCGCCCGCGGCAACACCGTCAGCGTCATCATCACCGGCAGCGACGCCGGCGGCGCGGGCGCGCCGTACACCGGCTCCACCACCATCCAGAACGCGCTGCCCACCGTGGCGGCCGCCGTGCTCTCGCCCGCTTCGTTCAACGAGCGCTCGTCGATCAGCTGCGTCGGCACCGGCTGGTTTGACGCCGACGGCGACAGCCCGCCCGCGTACTCGATCGCCTGGTACGTGAACGACGTGAAGCAGAACACGCGCAGCACGCTCGACGGTGCCTACTTCAGCCGCGATGACGTCGTCCGCTGCTCGCTCATGCCCTTCGACGGCACCGAGTTTGGCGAGATCGTCGACTCCGCGCCAGGCGTCGTCTCCAACGCGTCGCCGACCGCCCAGTCTGTGACGCTCTCGGACTCCACGCCGCAGCACGGCGACTCGCTCACCGCGGTCGTGAACGGCTTGGCCGATCCGGACGCGGCGGACGCCGGTCACCTGTCGTCGACGGTGGTGTGGTGGGTGAACGACACGCTGGTCGGCACCGACTTCACCCTGCCTCCCGGCGCGTTCACCCGCGGCGATCAGGTCTACGCGATCGCCACGCCGTTCGACGGCATCGAGCAGGGCACGCCCGTCTTCAGCTCCGTGGTGACCGTCATCAACACCGCGCCGATCCTCACCAGCGCGTCGATCACGCCGAGCACCGTCTACACCACCGACATGCTGATGGTGAACGCCCTCGCGTCCGACGTGGACGGGGACTCGCTCACCTTCTCCTACATCTGGAAGGTCAACGACATCACGGTGACCTCGGGCTCGGTCAACCACCTTGCGGGCTCGTACTTCTCCAAGGGCGATCGCGTGAAGGCGATCGTGACGGCGTCGGACGGCACCGCGAACAGCAACGCGATCACCACCTCCGCGATCACCGTGCTCAACAGCTCGCCCACCGCGCCGTCCGTGCGTGTGACGCCGCGCTGGGCGCGCCCGGGCGTCGATCCGCTGGTGTGCGCGCTGGTCACCAACTCGACCGACGCGGACCTGGACACCATCACCTACCGCATGACCTGGACGCGCAATGGCGTCCCGCATGTGGCGGGCGGCGCCTACACCGGCCCCACCCAGACCACGTGGCCCGGCGACACGATCCCCGCGACCGACTTGGCGAACGGGCAGACCTGGGTCTGCACCGCCACCGCCTACGACACCGCGGCCGGCGGCTCAGCCACCGACACCGCTCGCGCCGCCAACCTGGACCTGATCTCCATGGACGCCGGCACGGACTTCACCTGCGGCCTTACGTCCACCGGAGAGACCCGCTGCTGGGGCTACAACGCCGCCAAGCAGGCGCTGCCTCCGTCCACGCCGTTCGCCTCGGTCACGGTCGGCCCGGACGGCGCGTGCGGCCTGACGTCCGCGGGCGCCATCAGCTGCTGGGGCAACGTCCCCACCGCGCCCTCCGGCACCTGGAAGCAGGTCGGCGTGGGCGATGTGCACGCCTGCGGCCTGTCGGTGAACGGCTCCGTCGCGTGCTGGGGAACCAATTTCCTCGGCAACCTGGCCAGCCCCGGCGGCACCTGGTCGTCGATCGCGGTCGGGTCGTACCACGGGTGCGCCCTCAACGCGTCCGGCGTCGTGCAGTGCTGGGGCGCAAGCGATCGCGGCCAGACCACGCCTCCCTCCGGACAGACCTTCGTCGAGATCGCGGCGGGCGGCGCGTTCAGCTGCGGCCGCCACGCGGATGGCACCCTCGCCTGCTGGGGCGACCCGCTCCTCACCTCCCCGCCCACGGGCGCGTTCACGACGCTCGTCGCGGGCAACCAGCACGCCTGCGCGATCGACACGACCGACCAGATCCAGTGCTGGGGCTCGCCCGGCGTGGACCTCACGCCGCCCGCGGGGACCTACGCGGTCGTCGCCGCGGGCGTCTCGCACACCTGCGCGGCCCGCACCACCGGCGGCGTCGAGTGCTGGGGCGACGGCGCCTCCCTGCAGCTCGTCCCGTCGACCCTCGCGCTGGACGACATCGCGGCGGGCTGGGGCCGGTCCTGCGGCGTCGACACGTCTGGCGGGGTCGTCTGCTGGGGCGACAACACGCTCGGCGCGGCGTCCCCTCCGACCGTCGTCAACGGCGTGTCCGTCGTCACCGGCGAGCGGCACGGCTGCGCGCTCGACAGCGACGGCGTGATCACCTGCTGGGGCGACAACAACTACGGGCAGATCGACGCGCCGCTCGATGCGGGCTTCAAGTCGATCGAGGCCGGCCGCAACTTCAACTGCGCCATCGACGCCACCGACGCGCTCCAGTGCTGGGGCGACGACTCGAGCGGTCAGGCCACGCCGCCCTCCTCCGGCGTTTGGGTGAAGGTCACCGCGGGTGATCATCACGCCTGCGCGATCGACGGCCTGGGCGCCTTGACCTGCTGGGGCGCCAACCTCGCGGGTGAGACGATCGTGCCCATCGGCACCTGGAAGGACATCGCCGCGGGCACGCAGCACACCTGCGGCGTGCACACCGACGGCACGCTCCAGTGCTGGGGCGTGAACGGGTTCAACCAGACGAACTCGCCTGGCGGCGTCGACTTCGTGCAGATCGAGGCCGGCCTCGACCACACCTGCGCCCGCCGTGCGGTCGGCTCGCTCGCCTGCTGGGGTAGCAACCTCTACAATCGCGCCACGCCGCCCACCGGCACGTTCATCGACCTGTCCGTCGGCAACTTCCACAGCTGCGCGACGCTGACGACCGGCCGCAACGTGTGCTGGGGCCTGTACGGGATGTAACGGCCACCGTCGCGCGCGTGTCCATGAGTGAACACACGCGCGACTGCCCCGTGACTTCCAGGTGACGACTCCGTGCCGCCAGACTCGGCGCGCGCGTGAACGTCTACATAGGCGCCCTGACTTGTGGCCTCAGGGTGAACATGCGCTCGTCGTGGATCTTCGTCATCGCCTCCGCGCTCCTCGTGTCCGCCTCGGCGTCCGCCTGGGACGTGGTCGACAAGGACCTGGAGGGTCGCACCTTCACCCACGCCAAGGTCTCGTTCGGCGGGTACATCCAGCCGCGCTTCCGCTTCTCGCCCGACGACACCGAGGCCGGCAGCACCGGCGAGGTCGGGTTCAGCGTGCAGCGCATGCGCTTGGAGCTCGAGGGCTCGTTCACCGCGCCTGGGCCCAAGAACTTCCCGTTCACGCTGCGCCAGAAGACCAGCATCGAGCTGATGCCGGATCCGCGCCTGCAGGACGCCTACGTCGACTTCGCGCTCGGTACACCCTTCCAGGTGCGCCTGGGCCAGTTCAAGGCGCCGTCGTCCCGCGCCAACCTGACCAGCGACATGGGCTCGATGTTCCCCGACAAGCCGCTGATCGCCGGGTTTGGTCCCGAGCGTGAGATCGGCGCGATGTTCTTTGGCTGGTGGGGCCAGCGCCTGATCGAGTGGAACGTCGGCGTGTTCAACGGCGAAGGCCGCAACCGCGTCTCCAACGTCAACCGCAAGCTGATGGTCGTGGCCCGCGTGGCGTTCAGCCCGCTCGGCAGCCCGGGCATGGCGGCCGAGGTGCTGCACGACTGGTCGTTCAAGGACAACACGACGTTCCGGCCCACGTTCACCGTCGGCTACAGCCTGACGCACAACACGATCGGCCCACTCGGACAGCAGGAGGCCATCCTCGCGCACGACGTCGACGGCTTCGTACACTGGCGCTTCATCACCGCGCAGGGCGAGTTCTGGTACCGCACCTCGGACTTCGAGGAGCTGTCGGTCTCCGACTACAAGCAGATGGGCTGGTACGCGCAGTTCTCCGCGTTCTGGTTTGGCGTCCCGTGGGCGCAGGATCACCTGGCGCTCCTCGGTCGCGTGGAGCAGGGCGACGCCTACATCCCCACCGCCGACATCGCCCCCGCCGGTCCGCTCGACCCCGCGCAGGCCACGCGGCGCATCACCGGAGGCTTGGGCTTCTACGCCGGAAGGCCGATGTTCCGCCTCGTGCAGGACCTGCGCTTCGTCGCCTCCTACACCGTCAAGCAAGAGCTGGAAGACCTCCCGCTCCACAACGACGAATTCAACCTCTCCATGAACCTCAACTTCTGATCTCCGGGGTCCCCATGCAGCCCTTCCGCCTCTCGTCCTTCGTCGTCCTGGCCGCGCTCGTCGCGGGCTGCGACACCTTCTCCGAGACCCTGGACGACACCGACGCCGCCGGCCCCGTCGCCGTCGACCAGTGCACCGAGACCTACTCGATCCCCGGGCCCTTCGGGGCGATCGCGCAGGGCACCGTCGATGCGTCGCAGGCCACGTTCGGCGCCGTCGAGGCGATCGGCGACGAAGCCGGGGCGCCCACCGTCAGCCCCGAGCCCACGCAGGTTCACATCGGCTGGCCCGGCGCCGACACCTCCACGTCCATCTCGTTTGTCTGGACCACCGACAAGGGCACGCTGTCCAGCGTCGTGCAGTGGGGCGAGGGCACCGACCTCTCCAACTCCACCGACGGCGTCAGCTTCTCGTACGGCGGCACCACCGGCGCCCGCTACCGCGTGCATGAGCTCAAGCTGTGCGGTCGCCTGAAGCCCGGCACGCAGTACAGCTACCGCGTCGGCGGCGAGGGCCACTGGTCCAAGACCTACGCGTTCACCACGCCCATGGCGCCTGGCTCCTTCGACACGTTCACCGTCGCGATCGCCGGCGACAGCCGCGGCTCCTACGAGGCGTGGGGCGCCGTGCTCGACAAGATGTCGTCCTACTCGCCCGACTTCTACATGTTCAGCGGCGACATGGTCGACATCGGCGGCAACCAGGAAGAGTGGTACGCGTGGTGGAACGCCAGCCACGACATCTTCGCGACCACGCCGCTGGTGCCCGCGCACGGCAACCACGAGCTGCTCGCCACCAACTACTTCGCGATGTTCAGCCTCCCGAACAACGAGCAGTGGTTCAGCGTGAACTACGCGAACGCCACCATCGTGTCGCTCAACGACACCACCGCGCTCCCCACCCAGGAGGAGTTCGATCAGGTCTCGTTCATGAACGACAAGTTCGGCGCGAGCGACGCCGCGTGGAAGATGGCCATGCACCATCGCCCCACGTACAGCACCTGCACCCGTCATGGCTCAGCGCTCGACCTGCGCGAGTGGTGGGAGCCCGTGTTCAACAACAACAACGTCGACTTCGTGTTCAGCGGCCACAACCACATCTACGAGCGCAGCACGTCGATCAAGGCCGGCGCTGAGGTCCCGAACGGCGACGGCACCGTCTACTTCGTGTCGGGCGGCGCGGGCGCCGAGCTGTACCCGGAGTCCGAGGCCGACTGGTTCAACAAGGTCGCCAACCCGATCGAGCACTACATCATCGCCGAGTTCACCCCCGACAGCGTGACGTTCACCACGCGCGACCTGTCGGACAACGTGCTCGACACGGTCACGGTCCCCCGCAAGCCCTAGGCGTCGACAGTCGGCCGGTTGAGGAGGCGCCGCGTTCCGCGGTCAGTCCTCAGCCGGAAGCCCGACGCCGGCGCAGCAGCGCGACAGCGAGCAGCGCGAGCGCCGAGACGCCTGAGCTGGCGTTGTCGCAGCCGCAGCGGATCATCGGCGGGAAGTTGACGCGATCGTCGCTCACCGCGAGGATTCGGCCGCTGACCTGGGTGACGACGCACGGCGATCCGTCGGCGCCTATCGCCGGGTGCGTCACGATCGACGCGATGTCCGTGTCCGCCGCGTCCGTGTCCGTGTCGAGGATCGGGTCGCCGTTGGGGGGCGCGGTGATCTGCGCGCACACGATGACCGTGTGCCGATCACCGACGTTCGGAAGCAGTGACGCGAACGTGCCCTGCCCCACCCACCGGTCGTCCATGTACCACTGGAGCGGCGCCGCAAGCACGGGCTGCGCCTGCTCGCTCGCCTCGGCGAACAGCCAGCGCGCGGGGCCCAGATCCCGACCGGTCGCGTGGACGCCGTCGATCTCCGACACGCTCACCGCGTCCAGCGCGCCGATCGCGTGGACCTGGACGCCCACCGAACGGACAAGGTCCGGCCCCGCAGAGAGCTCGACCACGCCGACCCGATCGGTGACCGCGCCCGCCTCCAGGTCGAACCAATCGCCCCAGGTGCCCTCGGTGCCGCCGTCCTTGGCGCGGTCGGTGACGGAGACGACGTCCTGGTCCTGCACGGCGACGTTCAGCCTGAGCAGGTCACGGCCCAGCAGCGGCCGCTCCTGCGCGTCCCGCCAGTCGACGAGCACGCCGACCGCGCCGCCCTCGGCGACGTGCACCGTGTCGCCCAGGTCGGGCGCGTCGGGCGCGAAGATCGCCTGCGCGTAGCGGCGCAGCCGGGTCTTCTCCGTCGCCTTCGCGACCTCGATGGTCCGCTTGTCGAGCAGCGACCCGATCGCGCGGCGCACCTGCAGCTCCAGCGGGCCATCCTCCTCAAAGCGCGCGGTGAACGAGAGGACGTTCTGGGCGGGCGACACGTCGCGGATCGTGGCCGCGGACTCCGGGACCACTGACACGTCGCCGTTTCGCGCGCGCCAGCGGTCGTGGGGGTTCTCGACGTAGAAGCGGCTCTCGGAGTGCAGCGCGAACACGCCGCTCGCGTCCGCGTCGTCGCCGTGGTCCACATCCAGCACAAAGAACGGCAGCGCCGTGACCTCCAGGTCAGCCTCCGCCGCGTTCCCCTGGTCCACGTCCCAGCCCATGTCCACGGGGCAGCCTGCCAGCGCGACACCCAGGCCCGCCAGCGCCGCCGCGCGCATCCCCTTGCCAAGCATTGTCGACTCCGCCCTGCCCTCCTCCCAAGTAGCCGCGTGGGAACCACGGTCGCAAGCGGAATCACGCCAACCGCGTCGCCAAGTCCGCGGGGCGCGGGCTCCTCAGGATTGGCGCGCGCTGGCACGCCCGTTGGAGGTACAACGACATCGAACGAGGTCCCCATGCGCCGCCTGACCCTGCTCACCGTGCTCCTCGCCACCGCCTGCAAGGCCGACCCGCACGCCTGGGACCCCGACCGCGTCGCGCGCGTCGTCACCAGCGCCGACGGCGACGTGGGCTCCGTGGTCGACGGGAACAACACTTTCACCTGGGACATGTACGGCCAGCTCGCCACCGGCGACACCAACCTGTTCTTCTCGCCGCTCTCGGTCGCCGCCGCGCTCGGCATGACGTCGGCCGGGGCAGCCGGAGACACCCTCACCCAGATGACCGACGCGCTGCACGTGGGCCTCGACCCAGCCGCCTGGCACCCGGCGTTCGGCGCGCTCACCGACGACCTGAACGGCGCCAAGAAGCGCGGCTACACGCTCGCCGTGGCCAACCAGCTGTTCGGGCAGGACGGCACGCCCTGGGCCGCGCCCTTCCTGGCCACCTGCACCGACGACTGGAAGGCGCCGATGGAGTTGGTCGACTTCAACTCCGACCCCGAGGCCGCGCGCGGCACCGTGAACACCTGGGTGTCCGACCACACTGACGCGAAGATCCCCGAGCTGCTCCCGCAGGGCACGATCACCACGGACACCCGCCTCGTCCTCGCGAACGCCATCACCTTCGTCGCCAAGTGGTGGACCGAGTTCGACCCGGCTGCGACCCGAAAGAGAGGCTTCACACGCCTGGATGGCTCCATCGTCGACACGGACATGATGTGGCTGAACCTCGAGGACATCGAGGACGCGCGCATCCGGATCACCACCGCGGATGACGCCTCGATCGTGCGCCTGCCCTACGAGGACGACGAGGTCGCCGCCTACCTGGTGATCCCGTTCCTGGACGATGGACTGCCCACCGTGGAGGCCCAGCTCGACGCCGCAACCTTCGACGCATGGGTCGCGCCGATCGCCGGGGCGTACTCGGAGGACGGCGAGCGCGAGGGCCTGCTCGGCCTGCCCAAGCTGACCTTGCGCTGGCACAGCTCCCTGGTGCCCGCGCTCAACACGCTCGGCATGACCGACCTGTTCGACGACCAGCTCGCGGACCTCTCCCCCATGGCCGACAGCGGCGCCGCCGACGGCTTCTACGTGGCCGACGTGATCCACGAGGCCTGGATCCAGATCGACGAGCACGGCACCGAGGCCGCCGCCGCGACCGCCGTGATCGTGAATGACAAGGGCGGCGCCATGGAGACGGTCGCCAACCACCCGTTCCTGTTCGTGATCCGCGACGAGCTCACCGGCAGCGTGCTGTTCGTCGCCCGCGTGATGGACCCGACCGCAGGGTAGGGCCCGAACCACGCCGGCGCCGTGCTAGCCTAGCGTCCCCTGGGAGGGACGCTTGAGCTCGCTTCGCCGGCTGTGGATCTTCGTGTGCGCCGCCGCTTGTCAGTGGGGATCCTCCGAGCCCACGCCGCTCGCCGAGGCCGTCAACACCTCTGCCGAGTTGCCGCCCGCCGCGCCGTCCCCGCCGCTCACGCCCGTCGAAGCCTGCGTGCAGGGCGTCGGCGCGCCCGGGGCCCAGTTCGCGCCCGATCAGGCGGTGTTCGGCGCGGCGCGCGACGTCGGCCCCAACAAGGTCGGGCCCGACCCCAGCCTGGTTCACCTCGGCTGGCCAGCCCAGGACACGTCCACGTCGATCTCCATCGAGTGGATCACCGACCCCGGCACGCTCGCCAGCCGCGTCGAGTGGGGCGAGGGCGACGCGCTCGATCAGCACACCGCCGCGACCAGCTTCACCGTCGGCGCCGACGCCCCCTACCGCGTGCATGAACTGCGCCTGTGCGGCGTGCTCAAGCCGGGCACCACCTACGCCTACCGCGTTGGCGGCGATGGCCACTGGTCGCCCACCTACTCGTTCACCACGCCAGGTAGCCCCGGGACCTTCGACACGTTCACCGTCGCCATCTCCGGCGACAGCCGCGGCAGCTACGAGAACTGGAGCCACGTCGTGACCGCGATGGCGGCGCACGATCCCGACCTCTACGTGTTCGGCGGCGACATGGTCGATCGCGGGGGCAACGCCGCCGAGTGGCTCGCGTGGTGGGCCGCCACCGGCGACACGTTCGCGCGCAAGGTGATGGTGCCCGCGCACGGCAACCACGAGATGCTGTCCGCGAACTACTTCGCGCAGTTCAGCCTCCCGAACAACGAGCAGTGGTTCGCGATCGACTACGGCAACGCGACCCTCGTGTCGCTCAACGACACCGTCACCCGCGCCGACGACCTCACCGTCGCCGAGCCCGCCTACATGCGGCAGATCTTCTCCGCGTCCAAGGCCGCGTGGCGGATCGCGGTGCACCATCGCGCCGCCTACAGCGCCTGCGACGCGCACGGGTCCACCATGCCGGTGCGCGAGGCGTTCGCGCCCGTGTTCGACGAGCTGGGCGTCGACTTGGTGTTCGCCGGACACAACCACCTGTACGAGCGCAGCAAGCCCCTGCGCGGCGATCAGGTTGTCGAGCCGGGCAAGGGCACGGTCTACTACGTGACCGGCGGCGCCGGCGCGCCCCTGTATGCGGAGACCCACCCGGAGCCGTTCACCGCGAGCGTGGCGATCGCCGAGCACTACCTGATCGCTGAGTTCGGCCCGACGTCGGTCACGATCACCGCGCGCGACCTGTCCGACAACGTGCTCGACACCGTCACCCTGCCCCGGGTTCGGTGATTCTCGCGGTTGAAACGGAGTCTCGGACAGCCCGAAAGGTGACGGTTATGTGACGATGGCACGGAACGACCTTCGCTGTGCCGGAGTTTTCATGTCCGTGTCTCGCCAAGGGGCGCCGCTGCTCCTCGCCCTCGCCTTCGCGTGCAACACCGGCAAGGACGGCGCGGACGACACGGACTCCGACGCGCCCGCCGTCGCCGTCGACCAGTGCTCCGAGAGCTACAGCGTCCCCGGCGCGTTCGGCGAGACCAGCACCCAGGGCATCCAGGCCGACGAGGCCACCTTCGGCAGCGCGCAGTCCGTCGGCTCCACGTCGGTCGGCCCCGACCCGTCGCAGGTGCACCTGGGCTGGCCCGGCGCCAACACCTCGAACTCCATCTCGTTCGTGTGGAACACCGACGTCGGCACGCTCGCCAGCCAGGTGAAGTGGGGCGAAGGGTCCGCGCTCGACCACACGTCCAAGGGCGTGAGCTTCTCGTTCGGCGGCAAGGACGGCACCGACTACCGCGTGCACGAGCTCAAGCTGTGCGGCCGCCTCAAGCCGGGCACCACCTACAGCTACCAGGTGGGCGGCGAGGGCCACTGGTCCGACACGTTCCAGTTCACCACGCCCGCCGCACCCGGCACCTTCGACACCTTCACCGTCGCCATCGCCGGCGACAGCCGCGGCGCCTACGAGACCTGGGGCAACGTCATCGCCAAGATGGAGTCGCACGACCCGGACTTCTACCTGTTCAGCGGCGACATGGTCGACCTGGGCGCCAACCAGGCCGAGTGGCTCGCGTGGTGGAACGCCGCGGGCAGCACGTTCGCCAGCAAGGTGATCGTGCCGGCGCACGGCAACCACGAGATCCTGTCGTCCAACTACTTCGCGCAGTTCAGCCTCCCGAACAACGAGCAGTGGTTCACCATCGACTTTGGCAACGCCACCGTCGCGTCGCTCAACGACACGGTCGCGACGGCCGAGGACATCACGGTCGCGCAGGCGGACTTCCTGACCTCCAAGTTCGGCGCGTCGACGGCGGACTGGAAGATCGCGATGCACCACCGCACCGAGTACAGCATCTGCGACGGTCACGGTTCGGCGGAGGACGTGCGCGACGCGTGGGCGCCCGTCTTCGACGCGCAGCACGTCGACCTCGTGTTCGCGGGGCACAACCACATCTACGAGCGCAGCAAGGTGATCAAGGCCGACGCCGAAGTCGCCGCCGGCGAAGGCACCACCTACTTCGTGTCCGGCGGCGCGGGCGCGGACCTGTACACCGACACCATCCCCGAGTGGTTCAACGCGCAGACCGCCACCGTCGAGCACTACATGATCGCCGAGTTCGGCCCGACCAGCGTCACCATCACGGTGCGTGACCTGTCGGACAACGTGCTCGACACCGTCACGCTGCCTCGCTGATCGCCGCCGCGCGTCGCGCCCACACCACGGGGCAGACGCGCGCGCGACGCCGCGGATCACTTCAGCGGCACGCGCGCGATCGCCGAGTCCTCCAAGCTGCCCATCCACAGCGCGCCGCGATCGACCACCACGTTGGTGTCGACCGCGAACGCGGCGCCGTGTGAATCTTCGAGCACGCGCCGCACCTGGCCCGACGCGTCCACGGCGATCGCGATCGGGTGACGCTTGGCGGCGGGCTGCACAAACTTGGGCAGGCGCACCACCGCCTTGCGCAGCGCCGGTGAGCCCGCGAGGCCGTCGACGATCGCGTCGCGTGGCGACGGGATGGCGATCCAGAACAGGCCGTCGTCCCCGCGCGTGATGCCGTCCGGGAAGCCCGGCAGGTTGTCGATCAGCACGTCCTGCGTGCCGGCTTTGGGGCCGGTGAGCCACAGGCGCTGCACGCGGTAGCGCGTCGTCTCGTTGAACAGCACGAACGACTCATCCGCGGCCAGCGCGACGCCGTTCGCGAAGTACAGCTTGTCGACCACCGTCTTGGACTGGTGCGTGTTCAGGTCGTACGTCATCAGCCTGCCGTTCGGCCGACTCTCCAGCATGTCGAGCTTGTAGTCGCGCTGCGTGAACTTGGCGGACGCGTCGCTGAACCACACTACGCCGGTCGACGACACGTCCAGGTCATCCGCGAACACCAGCGGGCGGCCGTCCACCTGGTTCGCGAGCACCTCCACGGCGCCGTCCTGCGTGATGGCGAGCAGCCCGAGCTTGGTGTCGGCCACGATCAGCCGACCGTCCGGGGCGAACCGCAGGCCGAGCGGGCGGCCGCCGGTGTTCACCACCTCGACCGGGCCCTTGCCGTCGGCGTCCCAGCGCATGATCCGGCCGTCGGCGAGACCCGTCCACACGCGGCCGTCCGGGCCCACCGCCACGTCCTCCGGCGCCTTGCCCACCGGAAGGACCTGCGCGCCGGCAAAGTCGCCGGTCGGCTTGAAGCGGCCCGTCAGGCCCACGTCGGCGGGCGGGCTCCAGGTCTCGGGATCGACCGGCACCGGCCACGCCGCCAGGTAGGCGACCACACCCAGCACGACGGCCCCGACCGCGCCCCCGATCGCGCGCATGCTCATGGCAACCTCACCACGACCTTGCCGACGTGACCCGCCGCCGCCAGGTGGGCGAACGCCGCGGGCGCGTCGTCGAAGTCGAAGACCTTGTCCACCACCGGCCGAACGTCGTGGTTGGCGTCGAGCGCGCGCAGCAGCGCCTCGAAGTCCGCCCGATGTCCGACCATCAGCCCCTGCACCCGCACCGCGTTCATGAACACCCGCGTGAGGTTCAGCTCCACCTTGGCGCCCGCCAGGATGCCGAGCAGCGTCACCGTGCCGCCCACCCGCACCGCGCGCAGCGTCTCGTCCAGCGTGCCGGCGCCGCCCAGCTCGATCACGTGGTCCACACCACGCCCGCCGGTCCACGCCGTCGCGGCCTTCCCCCACTGCGGCTCGGTCTTGTAGTTGATGCCGTGCGCCGCCCCCAGCGCCCGCACCCGCTCCAGCTTCGCGTCGCTCGACGACGTCACGATCACCCGCGCCCCAAACATCGCGCCGATCTGCGTCACAAAGCACGACACGCCGCCCGTGCCCTGCGTCAGCACCGTGTCGCCCGCCTTCAACCCGCCCATGGTCACCAGCGCGCGCCACGCCGTCACGCCCGCGCAAGGCAGCGTCGCCGCCTCCTCGTCGGTGAGATGATCAGGCACACGCACGACCGCGTTCGCCGGGACCACCATCGACTGCCGCAGCGTACCGTCGCGCGGGCCGCCGAGCGTGCTGCGCAGCATCGACCGCTCCGCGTCGCCCGACAGCCAGTCCTGCGCGAAGATGGGGCACACGCGCGCGCCTACCGTAAGCCCCGTCACGCCCTCGCCCACCGCGTCGATCACGCCCGACGCGTCGCTGCAGGGCACCAGCGGGAGCGCCTGGCGAGGATCGTACAGGCCACGCACCATCAGCACGTCGCGGTAGTTCAGCGACACCGCGCGAACGCGGAGGCGGACCTCACCGGGACCCGGCTCCACGTCGGGGCGGCCCACCTGGGTGAGCCGGTCCAGCCCGAACGCTCCGTCGACGACCCACGCGCGCATCGTGTCCTCCTGGGGGAAACCTAGCGGATCGGGCGCGGGGGTGCATGGGGGTGTGGGTTGTGGGTGGGGTCGGGGGGGCGGTGGGCTACGTGCAGTAGGGCACGCCGTCCGCGCGATCGCGTCAGGGTCCCCATCGTGGAGGCGCCTCCGTGGCTGTGCCCGGCCCAAGGGGGCTGGAAAGGGCCCGGAGTGGGCACAGTGCCCGCTTGGTGGGTGGCCGCGATCGCTCTGGGTGCAACCCGGTTCGGTCTGGTCCCGGCGCGGCCCGTGTCTGGCTCGATCGTGGACAGCACACCGACGCTTCACGCGCGGCCCGTCTCGGTCGCGCTGCACTTCCTGATCTTCGTACCAGTGCTCAGCGTGCCGGCGCGGCCATCGAAAGTGGCAACCACGCTCGCGTGGAAGCGCACGTTCCACTAGCCGTCGCCGATGGGCTCCAAGCCAACCATCTCGCCCGCAAGCGCCCGACTGATTGACGGCCGGTAGCGTCCGATGCGGACGGTGACATTCTAGAGCACCGAACCGAAACTTCGCCGCCATGACCATCCGACCCTGTGCAGAACGCGCCGTCAGACCTTCTCCAGCCCCTCCCGGTCCTTTGCGGCCACGCGCGCGTGGGCATGCAGGCTCGGCCTTCCGACCGGGTCCACCCTGCGGACGCCTCCGGCCCGTGCCGCCCGCGGCACGCCGGTTGCTCCCGGAGCGCACCACGTGAGGACCCCATGAAGCCGGTTTTGACGATCTGTCTGGCCTTGGTCGCATGCCAGGGACACGCAGGGAACACGGGGGAGCCGGGCGCGTTCGATCCGCCCTTCGAGAACACGCGGGCGTCCTACCAGCTGACCGAGTCTGCAGGGATTGGGGTGATCACCTCCACGGTCACGGGCACGACCACCATCGGCGGGGAGGATCTGCCCCAGGTCACCCTGCTGGACGCGCGCCCGGGCGCCACGCCCATCACCGCCGCCATGTCCTTCGATGGACCGGAGGTGGTCATCGGCGCGTTCGCCCTGCCCAACGCGCCGCCGTCGGTCGGCGTCGACATCACGTTCGACACGCCACTCCACATCGACTTCGCTGGCGAGGTGGGCGCGCCGCAGCAGACCACGGTCGGAGGCACACTGCTCCTCGGTGACCCCCTGCTCGCGCCCGACACCTTCCTGCCGATGGGACTGACCGTCACCGTGCTCGACGAGGATGTGGTCGCCACCACGCCGATGGGCGCCATCCCGGGGTGCCGGCACGCGTCGCTCGCCGCGGACGCGGGCGGCCTGACCGCGACGGGCGAGGCGTGGGTGCGCGACGACGTCGGCTTCGTGAATGGCTTCTTCGAGACGAGCTGGGGACGCTTCGACCTTGGCATGTCCGGGTACACCGGCTTCGACGACGTCGGAGGCAAGCGGATCATCCAGTCCGAGCGGGTCGTGAACCTGGCCAACCCCTCGTTCACGTTGTCCACCTACGACATCGACGGCGACTTCCTCGCGGACAAGGACACGCACGCGCAGATGTGGCTCGAGATGCGCTGGTCCGACCCGGACCGGGCGCGCACCGACGAACAACCGCCGCTCACGCCACACTTTGGCACCGTGTTCGGCGTGTTCCCCTCGACCGTCGTCCGCGCCAACAAGAGCGTCCTGCACGCCGACGAGGATGAGGGCTTCGTGTACTGGGCTGCGTTCGTGGATCAGGCCGCCAAGAACGAACCAGAGAACGGGATCGCGTACTCGGTCGGCGCCACAAACGACGCGCTCATGGACGGCGACGTACTCGTCGGCGCCTTCATCCGGTACGCGCGGATCACCAAGTAGTCACGCCACCACCACGGGCGCCGAACGCCGGAGCGACCTCACACGCCGCGCGACCACCGACTCACGGCGTGCGCTTGTCGGACATCTCGCCCCCCTCGGATGTCGTCGCCGAGCCGTGGTTGCCGCACATCTCGCGCACCTGCTTGATCGTGTCGATCTTTGTGGCCGCGTCGGCTCGCTCGCTCGCTCGTCGTCCAGCCAGCGCAGCACGTCGCCGCTCGCCGCCAGCACCAGCGCCAGCTGACGCATGCGGCCGCCACAGCCGGGGCATGTCTGAGGGTCGTGCTTGAAACCAGCTGGAAGCGCGCGCGCAGGATCAGCGCACCCCAGACGATCCACCGACGCCGCACGCATGCTGCGCGCGCGCGGTGAACCCTTAGTTCGTGAGGCAAAGCGATCGTCCCCTTGCCTCGTCACCGTCCGGAACCTAGCCAGCGGGCACTCGGGACCATGACGTAGCCGCGGCGCCCACCGAACGATACAAAACGCGGCAGCCGGAGCGCCGATGATCGAGGTCCGCGACGTCCGAAAGCAGTACGCCGTCGCATCGGGCAAGCCGGTCGTCGCGGTCGACGGGCTGTCCTTTGTCGTGCAGCCTGGTGAGGTCTACGGGCTCCTTGGCGCCAACGGGGCAGGCAAGACCACGACCCTCAAGATGCTGGCCACGCTCATCCAGCCAGACTCCGGCAGCATCCTGGTCGGCGGCGTCGATGCCCTCAAGGATCCGCTGGGTGCGCGCGCACGGCTGGCCTACGTGCCCGCCGAAGCGGGTCTTCCTCCGCAACTCTCGCCGCGCGAGATCGTTCGGCTGTTCGGTGCCATCCAAGGCGTGTCGGATCCGGCGCCCCGCGCGGTGGCGATGTTGGAGCGCCTGGGTGCGGGGACCTACCTGGACACGCCGTGCGGCGATTTGTCTACGGGGATGAAGCGGCGGGTCGTGCTTGCCCGCGCGCTCATTCATGACCCGCAGGTGCTGCTGCTCGACGAGCCCACAGACGGCCTCGATGTGTTGGGTCGGCGCGATGTCCTGGAGCTGGTGCGCGCCCAGGCCGTGGCCGGAAGGACGATCATCCTGTCCTCGCACATCATGAACGAGGTCGAACGGGTCGTCGACCGACTCGGCATCGTCGCCAAGGGTCGCATGGCAGGCGAGGGCACGCTCGAGGACATCCTCCGAGACACGGGCAAGTCGACGCTGGACGATGCGTTCGTACACCTCGCACACCCGGGGCTCGAGCCGTGAACGCGTCGCGAGCCTTCCGTGGCTGGGCTTGGCTCACCGGGTCGATGATCCAGCGACTCCTGCGGGAAGGCATGGTGCTCAGGTCGATGGTGTTGCCGGTCGCGCTGACGGTCGTCGTCATGGTCGCGACGGTCGCCACGGTGACCTGGTCCCGCGTCCGGGGCGTGGCCGTGTCCCCCGCGCTCGCCACGCCTGAGTTTCGAGAGGACATCGAGGCGGCCGGCGGCGTCCTGATGGTCTCCGACACCCCCGAAGCGGTCGTACGTGCCGGCGATGCCGCGTTCGGGACGGACGGAGCCACCTTCTGGGCAGACCGCAGCGTCATGCCCTCTCAGGCGCTGGAAGGTCTGATCCGTCGCCAGATCGGCGCCGCGTGGCGTCCGTATGAGACCCACGAACGGCGCGCGGTCCTCTCCAAGTCGGACACCAGCTCCACCAACGCCATCCAGTTCATCGGCGCGATCTTCGCCATGTATGGTGTCGTCTTCGGTGCCGGCGCCGTCGCGCGGGATCGCGACGACGGAACGTTGGATGCCGAGCTGTCCGCGGCGCAGCCGATGTGGGTGACGCCGCTGGCCCGCTGGTCCGCGGCGACCCTAGTCCTGGGGCTGTTCTTCACGATGTCCGTGACGATGATGCACGCCGTCGTCGGTCTGGAGGCGCCGTGGTCGCTGGCCATCAGCGGCGCGACGGCCAGCTCCACCGCCGCCGCGGTCGGCATGGCGGTCATCGGCGTGGGCGGCAAGACCCAAGGGTTCGCGGGTCCCATGTCCGCAGGGCTCGTGATCGTGATGGGCTTGTTCTCGCTGGGTCTCTACGAGCCGTGGCTCGCGCGATCCCTCCCTGTCGCCTCCTTGCTCGACCCGAACCTCGGCGTCGCGCCCCTGATCGGATTGCTGCTGGGACCGCTCTACGCCTGGTGGTTCGCCGCACGGGTCGCCCGAGGTTGAGCACTCAGCGGGCCGTCGATCGCGCGCAGGCTAGGATGGCCGCGCAGGAGGCATCATGCGCTTGAGACGCGTCCTGGCGATCGCCGAGCGGGATCTCCGCATCGAATTCTCCGGCCGGCGAGGTGGGATGCTCCCGATCGTCGTGGCCCTGATGCTGCTGCCCGTGGCGGTCATCCCTCGCCCGCCGCCGTCGCCTCCCAATCAGAAGAAGATCATGGTCCACGGCGACGTGCCGCCCGAGGTCGCGGCGCTCCCCAACCTAGTGCGCAACGTGGGACCGCCACGCATCACGATGTTCCCGCCGAGCCCACCTGAAGAGCCCGGCTGGCGCGTCGAGGGCCCGTTGCTCCCCAAGGCGCTGACCAACGCGCTCGACAGCATGGACACCAAGATCAAGGTGGTGAACCTCGAGTCTCCGCCGTGGACGCTGCCCGAACGTTCGCTGCTGCTGGGTCTCCTGTCCGCGTCGATGCTCACCGGCGCGCTGGCGCAGTCCATTCCCGGCGAACGGGCGAGCCGAACGCTGGAGCCGCTGCGGACCGCATCCGTGAGCCCGCTGGAGATCGTCGTCGGAAAGTGGCTGGCGTGGACCGCATTCGCCGGCGGCATGGCGATGCTCGCGGGGCTGGTCACGGTGCTGCTCGGCTATCAAAGCCCGGGCCCTTGGCTGGTCGCCATGCCGTGGGTTGCGGCGGCGACGGCTGCAGGGGGGCTCTGGCTCGTGCGGCGGGCCAACGACGTGGTCGCCGGCGCGACCGTGGCTCTCAGGACGCAACCGCTGCTGCTCGCCGTGCTGGCCCTTGCCGCATGGGTGCTCGGTTGGGTGCACCCGCTGCTCGGCGCCGCCGTACCGCTCGGCGGCGCGCTGATGGCGGCGGGCAACCTTTGGGAAGGCTGGGCGCCGGTGCTGCTCGCCATCCTCTCCACCGCCCTGGCCTGTGCCGCGTGTCTGGTCGCGACCGCGCGGGATCTGGGCGAGCGCGAGCAGATCCACGTGCGCCGAGGCTGGGGTGCCGCGGTGGCGATGGGTGGCGTGGCCGCCGTGACCTGGTGGCTCGCCATCTTGGGCCCGATGGTGTGGGCCCTCGGCGGGGCCTCCGAGCGAACCGAGCTGATCCCGAAGGTGTCGGGACCGACCGCGGGCATGTTCGCGATGATCTGCATGGTGGTCGCGCTCGCGGTCCGCAATTCCAAGCCGTTCGAGTCGGTCGGGCTGGTGCGGGCCTCGAGGTTCGCCTGGGTCGCCGCGCTGGCCGTCGGCCTCGTGCTGCCGCTGCTGGCCTCGGCGACCGATCTCTGGCCCATGCCCGCGTCGCCGTTGTGGGTCGACACACGCACACGCCTCATCGGTGCCGTGACCCCGCAGATGGGTAGCCCCGCCTTGTTGGTCGGCGTGATCGCGGCACAGGAGCTGTTGCTGCGTGGCTGGATGCGGCGTGCCGGCGGGGGCCTGCTCGCCGCCGCCGCGTCAGTGCTTGTGCTGGCGCCGCTCGATCCGGTGCGCGGTCTCCTGGAGGCCGGACTGCTGGGTGCGTTGGTGGTGGCCTCCGGGGGCGCTGTCCTGCCTGCGATCCTGGCGCGTGTGGTCGGGTCGGCCATGTCCCACGTGGTGCCGGGCACTCCCGCGTGGCTGGGCGTCGCCGCGGCGCTGATCGTGGGTGCCGGTCTGTGGTGGGCGCCCACCACGCCCCCGACCCCGGCCTCCTGACTCGCGCGCGAGTATGCGCCCGGACCAACCTACCGAGGCCTCCCATGCCCCGCGCCCTCACCCTCGCCCTGCTGCTCTTCTCCGTCCCGGCCCTCGCCGACGAGCCGCCGACTGGCCGCATCACCGGCATCGGCGGCATCTTCTTCAAGGCCAAGGACCCCGACGCGCTGGTCGCCTGGTACCGCGACGTGCTGGGCCTCACGTTCGAGGACTGGGGCGGCGCGCTGATCAAGCCCGACGCGCCCGGCCACCCGCCGGTGCTGGTGTGGAGCGCGTTCGCCGCCAGCACCAAGTACTTCGCGCCGTCCAAGCGCGATCACATGATCAACTACGCCGTCGACGACCTCGACGCGTTCCTCGCGCGCATCACCGCCAAGGGCGTGAAGGTGATCAAGCGTGACGACAGCGACCCGTCCGGCAAGTTCGCGTGGATCATGGACCCGGAGGGCAACAAGCTCGAACTGTGGCAGCCCCCCGCGCAGTAGGCACGCGGGAGGCCGCCGTCGTGCGCGCCGTCAGGCGTTCGACGCCTCGACGGGCTGCGCCTTCTCACGCGGCGCGACGATCGTCGGCAGCCCGCCCTTGGGGTGCATCGACAGCTCGCAGACGATCTCCGGCTCGTAGCCGGCGGGGTTGGTCGGCGTGAAGCGCTGCAGCAGCATCGCCAGGACAATGCGCGCCTCCATCATCGCGAACTGCTTGCCCATGCAGACGCGCGGGCCCGCCGAGAACGGGACGTAGGCGCCGCGCGGCAGCTTGCGCTCGTTCTCCTTGGTGAAGCGGTCCGGATCAAAGCGCAGCGGGTCGGCGAAGAAGCGCTCGTCGCGGCCGAGCAGGTACGGCGAGATGAACAGCGCCGTGCCCTTGGGCAGCAGGTAGCCGCCGAGCTCCAGGTCGTTCGCGGTCTCGCGCATGTAGACCCACACGCTGGGGAGCAGACGCAGCGACTCCTTGAAGACCTGCTCGACGTACACGAGCTTGTCGAGGTCGGCGGTGGTGGGGGCGCGCCCGCCGAGCACGCGGTCCACCTCCTCCTTGGCGCGGGCCACCGCTTCAGGGTTCTTGCCCAACAGGTACCAGCACCAGGTGAGCGCGTTCGCCGTGGTCTCGTGGCCGGCGAAGAACAGGGTCATCGCCTCGTCGCGCAGCTCGCGATCGCTCATGCCCTTGCCGGCCTCGTCGCGCGCGTGCACCAGCGTCGACAGCAGGTCGCCGCGGTCCTCGCCCGTGCGGCGGCGGTCCTCGACCACGCCCATCACGATGCGCTCAATGTTCGCGATCGCCTTCTGCTTGCGGCGGTTGACCGGGCCCGGCCACCAGCGCGGCACGGGCACCGGGAAGTTGATGTGGGCGACCAGGACGCGCTGCACCACCTTCATCGCCTCGCCGAACGACTTGGCGTCGGCCTGCACGTCGGCGTCGAACATGGTCTTGGCCACGATGCGCAGCGTCAGCTCGGTCATGTCGTCTTGGAAGTCGCGCGTGGCGCCGGTCTGCCACGAGTCCAGCATCTGCCCGGTGTACTCAGACATGACGGCCGCGTAGGCGTCGATGCGCTGACGGTGGAAGGCCGGCATCATCAGCTTGTGCATGCGCTTCCAGTGATCGCCGTCGCTGGACACGACGCCGTAGCCCAGGAACTGCTCGAACACCTGGCGGTTCACCGCGGGCTTGTGGAACTCGCCCCAGCGCGACACGGTGATCTCGTGGACCAGCTCAGGCTCGCACACCACCACCCAGTCGGTGGGGCCAAAGCGCAGGCGGGCGACGGGGCCGTGGTCCCGCCGAAGGCGCTCGATGTAGGTCCGCTGGTCCTTGCCGAAGCGGACGATGTCGCCGATGAGCGGCAGACCCTTCTCGCCGGGCATGGACGAGAGCGGGCGGGGCTTCACAGGCGAGGGCGCCGTTTCGGACATCGAGGTCCTCCGTAGGGAACCCCGAATAGAACATGTTCTAGTCTGGCGTCCAGGACAAAGTAGAACGTGTTCTACCTTAGGCGAAACCCCCCGGACCGCCCGCCTCGACAGAGCCGCCGACGTGCGGCAGGCCCGCGACGCGCTCCGATGAACCTCGCCGCCTACGCGACGGAGCTGTCGTCCTCGGCCACAAACGCCGGATCACCCTTGAGATGCTTCAGGTACCACGCCCTGAATCGCAGGGTCGGCTTGTCCGTCCGCACCGACAGCTCCTGGCTCGGGTGCGGCACCTCGGGCGGGTCCGACGACGCCAGCACGTCGCGGTCCTCGTGCAGCACGCGCATGTTGAACAGGTCCATCACCTTGAACAGCGGGTTGTAGAGCCCGAAGTTCCGCGACGAGATCAGGATCATGCGCACGCGCTTGGGCCCCACCGGCACGCACCACACGTGCTGACGGAACAGCCGCCCAGGGACGGGGATGTGGAGCACCATGCCGTTCGGGCGACGCCACTCGAGGAACGCGCCCTCCATGCGCTGTCCGCCGACCTCACTCCAGAACGTGAAGCCGAACTCCGCGGGCTCCACGAACAGCTCCATCGTCTCGCCGCGCGCGACTGAGCGCACCAGCCCGCGGCCGATCGTCGAGCGGTGCACAAACGGCAGGTGCGGCGAGTCGAGCATGTTCTCCATCGCGCGCGTCCAGTGCGTGTCCCACTCCTCCTGCACGCGGCTGAAGGCCAGCGCGGGATCTTCGACCGCGGGCGGCAGCTCAGGGAACGGCTCGGGCTCAATGTCTTCGGTCGATGTGAACACCCACGCCATCGCGGCGCGCTCCACGCACGGCACACGACCCGCGCGCATGGTCGCGAGCGTCTCTGGGGGCAGGTCGTTGAGCGGGACGTGCTTGCACACGCCGTCCGCGCCCCAACTCCAGCCGTGGAACGGACACTGCAGGTGGCCCTGCTCGTTCACGCGCCCGTTCGACAGCGCCACGCCGCGGTGCGGACAGCGGTCGATCAGCGCGTGCAGCGTGCCCGTGCCGTCGCGGAAGAAGACCAGCGGCTCCCCCGCCACCACCACCCGCGCCGGCAGCTTGCCCAGCTTGGAGATCAGCGTGGCAGGCGTCCACTGACGCTGGAATCCTTCGAACATGGTGCCCTCACGAGCGGACGGTAGGCACTCACGCAGCGCACGGCACGTCAGGAACGGTTTGCCCGGCTGCATGAGGTGATTGTCCCTCGATGATGCAGGAGCACGCTGCATGCCACGCAATCGCCCGGCCGAGGTGCGAGCCCGGTCGACCGGATAGGGGCGGCCGCCCGAGGCCTTGATGCCCGACTACGAACGCCCCGTCCTGTCTCGCTACCTCGACCCGCTGGAGCTGGTCTGGCTCGCCACCGCGCGTCGGCTCGGCCTGACGGTGCGGCGCGATCCGACGATCTTCAGTCGGACTGACGGCAGCGGCATGCTCTGGCTCGGCCCGCGCTCAGACCTGGACGCCGACGACATGGTCTGCCAGATGCTGCTCCACGAGCTGTGCCACTGGGTGACGAACGGCGTCGACTCCTTCCACGCGGAAGACTGGGGCCACCCGCTGACCGAGGACGACGACCCCCGCGAGTTCGGCTGCCTGCGCCTGCAGGCCTGGCTTGCCGACCGTCACGGCCTGCGCGGCATGCTGGGCCCCACCGGCAAGTACCGCGAGTACTACGACCGCATCCCCGCCAACCCGCTGGAGCCGCTCGACGACAGCGCCTGGGAGTCGGAGATCCTCGGCTTTGCCGCGGCCGCGATCGAGCGCGTGCAGCAGCCGCCTTTCTCGCCCGCGATCGACGAGGCGCTCGCCGCGACCAAGGCCATGTCGACGCTCATCGCGCCGTTCCGCGCCTGGTACGCGACCGAGGTCGAGGACGACACGCTGCCCAGCCTGTGGTCGCGCTAGCTGCGCCGGATCAGGTGTGGATCGACTTGGACGACACCACGATGCCGTCGTCGTCCGCGTAGAGCCACGCGCCCGGCGTGAACGTCACGCCGCCGAACGACACCAGCACGTCGACGAACCCGTGGTTGCGCTTGTCGCTCTTGCGGGGGTGCGCGGCGAGCGCCATCACGCCCACCGGCGTCGCGGCGAGCTCGGCGCTGTCGCGAACGCAGCCGAACACAACCACGCCTGCGTACCCGTTCTGGAGCGCCAGCTGGGCCAGCATGCCACCGAACAGCGCGCAGCGCAGCGAGCCGCCGCCGTCGACCACGAGCACCGCGCCGTTGCCCGGCTGCTCCAGGAGCTCGCGGACCTTCGAGTTGTCCTCATGGCACTTCACGGTGCGGATCGGCCCGTGAAACGACGGCGTCCCGCCGAATTGGCGGAACAGCGGGTCGACGTGGAGCAGGTCCTGGAAGGCGTCAGAGAGGTCGGTGGTGGCGGTGGACATGGGCACTCCGTCCCCTCAAGCTATCCCCGTGGCGCCCAGGGTCTAGCCCCCGAGGTGCCACGCCCGGGCGCACCCTCCGCGCCGCCGTGCGGGGCGTGACCCGCGCCCCCAGGATAGGCACGCGCCATGATCTGCCGACACTACCAGACCTGCCCTGGCTGCCCCCTCATCGACGAGACCTACGACACCCAGCGCCTCCTCAAGGGTGGCCGCCTGCGTGACGCGCTCTCGTGGTACCCGCAGCTGCACCTCAAGGACATCCCCGAGGTGCAGGCCGCCACGCACACCGAGGCCTACCGCCACCGCCTGAAGCTGCCGGTCGACGTGCAGAAAGACGGCGTCTCCGTGGGTCTGTACCACCCGCGAACGCACGCGGTGCTCGACACGCCGGACTGCCCCGTGCTGGTGGGCCCGCTGCGGTCGGCGCTCGGCGTGGTGCGCGACTGGCTCAAGGATCGCCGCGGCGTGCACGCGATCGACCTGCGCTACGCGGACGCCACGGGCGCGCTGCAGCTCGTGATCGCGTGTGACGGCGCCAGCCTGAAGGGCGGCAAGGCGGCGGTCAAGGAGCTGCGCGAGCGGCTGCCTGCGCTGTCGTCGGTGGCGGTCAGCATGGCCGACCCCGAGCGCAAGCGGGTCATGGGTCGCTCGCCCGAGATCATCGACGGCGACCCGTTCATCGTCGAGGGCATCGGCGAGGCGCGCTACCGCCTGCACCCGGGCGCCTTCTTCCAGTCGGACCCGCGCAACGCCGCACAGCTCCACGCGATCGTGCGCGAGATGGTGGGCGACGCGCAGACCGTGCTTGATCTGTACGCTGGCGTCGGCGCCTACGCGTTGGCGCTCGCGCCAGGTCGCAAGCGCGTGGTCGCGGTCGAAGAGGTCCCGCAGGCGGCCCGCGCCGCGCGCGAGATGGCGCCCGACAACGTCGAGGTCGTCACCTCCAAGGTGGAGGACCTGGACTTCCGCGAGCCGTTCGACGTCGCCATCCTCAACCCGGCGCGTCGAGGCAGTGATCTGAGCACGCTCGCGCGGGTCGCGCAGCTGGCCGAGCGCATCGTGTACGTGTCGTGCGGTCCGGAGGCGCTCGCGCGCGATCTGGACGTGCTCGCCGCCTACGGCATGCGCGTGCAGGCGATCCGCCCGATCGATCTGTTCCCGCAGACGTCTGAGGTGGAGACGGTGGTGCACCTGACGCGCGGCTCACCGCTGACGACCTGGGCGGTGCATGGCGGACGGGCGACCGGCCCCACGCAGAACGGCGGCGTCTCGGGCGCCGTCGGTCAGGCGCGCGAGGCCTTGGCCTTGGTGGTGCATGACCCCGGGTCACGTGGCTTCGCGCCCGGCGCGCGCTGGGAGCGGCTCGGTGTGGTCGCCTCGCACGCGCTGATCCGCCTGCAACTGGACGCGCCGGTCGAAGTGCCGCTGCGGCTGTTCGCGCAGCGTGGTCACCCCGTCGCTGGGCATGATCCCCGCACCGCGCGCTTCTTCGCAGAGAAGGCCGGGCTCCAGCGCCCCTTCGTCCACATCACGCGCGCCGACCGCGCCCGCGCCCCGCTGCACGGGGATCTGGTGCAGGCGCTGATCTCGCTGGGCGCGGAGTCCTTGCTGGAGCGGCTGGACGTCGGCCCGTAAGGGCGCGCTTTAGTGGCCCAGACCGGCTAGGTGGCGCGGCCAAGCCCCCTAGCCCCGGACTGTTCATGGAGATCCTCCGCGCCACCGGCATCGAGAAGGTGTGGACCCAGCGGCCGCTGCTGCGTGGGTGCGACCTCTCCGTCGAGGCCGGCGAGCGCATCGGCATCGTCGGCGTCAACGGCTGCGGCAAGTCCACCTTCCTGGGCATCTTGGGCGGCAAGGTCGCCTACGATCACGGCGAGGTGACCGCGCGCGGCGTGGTCGCCATCCTCGACCAGGACCCGGTTCTGCCGGGCGTGACGGTCGGTGAGTCGGCGGACGAGGCGATCGCCTGGCACGCGGACCTGCTGCAGCGTTGGGAGCAGGCGCTCACCGACGGCGACACCCGCACCTCCGACGCGCTCCAGCAGCGCATCGACGACGCGGGCTGGGACATGAGCCACGCGGTCGAGGCCATGCTGTCCCGCGTGGGCGCGCCCCCGCGCGAGAGCCTGATCGCCAAGCTGTCGGGCGGCGAGCGGCGTCGTGTGGCGCTGGCGCGCGCGCTGCTCAACCAGCCCGACGTGCTGCTGCTCGACGAGCCCACGAACCATCTGGACGCTGAGGCGATCGAGTGGCTCCAGGGATGGCTGATGGCCTTCCAAGGCGCCATCGTGATCGTCACCCATGATCGCTACCTGCTGGAGGCGGTCGCCACGCGCATCGTCGAGGTCGAGGACGGCGTGTGTGTGTCCTACGACGGCAGCTATGCCGACTACCTGGTGGAGCGCGCCGAGCGTCGCATGCTGCTGGAGCGCGCGGACGACGTGCGCCTGTCGATGATCGCGCGCGAGGCCGAGTGGGCGTCGCGCTCCCCCGCCGCGCGCAGCGTGAAGCAGAAGGCCCGACTCGATCGCCTGGAGGCGCTGCAGGCCGCACGTCCGCTGCTGCGCAACGCGTCGATCGCGCTCGACCTGCGCACCGGCCACAAGCACGGCGGCACCATCCTGGAAGCGCACGGCGTCCGCAAGACGTTCGGCTCGCGCGTGATCGTCGACAACCTGGAGATGTCGCTGGTGGGCGGCGATCGCCTGGCGATCTTGGGCCCCAACGGCGTCGGCAAGACCACGCTGCTCAAGCTGCTCTTGGGCCAGGAGAAGCCCGACAAGGGCCAGATCTTGCGCGGCCCACGCGTGAAGGTCAGCGTGCTCGACCAGGCGCGCTCTGGGCTCGACCCCAAGCTCACGCTGTTTGAGGCGGCGGGCGACGGCAACGACACGGTGAAGGTCGGCGAGAACCACGTCCACGTGGCGAGCTTCCTCAACCGCTTCCTGTTCCCCCGCGAGTTCCTGGAGCGTCGCGTCGGAGACCTGTCCGGCGGCGAGCGCGCGCGACTGCTGCTCGCGCGGCTGCTCCTACACGGGAGCAACGTGCTCCTGCTCGACGAGCCCACCAACGATCTCGATCTGCAGACGCTGTGCGTGCTCGAAGAGGCGCTGATGTCGTACGACGGCTGCGCGATCATCGTCACCCATGATCGCGCCTTCCTCGATCGCGTCTGCACCGGCGTCCTCGCGTTCGAAGGAGACGGCAAGGTGGTGCGCTACGCGTCCCGCCAGCAGTACCTCAACGCCATGGCCCGCAAGGAGTCCGAGCGCTCCAGCGCCGCCAAGGCCATCTCGTCCGTCGCACGCGCCGCCGCAGCGCCCGCGCCCGCGCCCAAGGCCGCCGCACCCGCCGCCGCGCCGGCGCCCGCGCCCGCCGCGCGCACGGGCAAGGCGCTGTCGTTCAAGGAGCGCAAGGAGTTTGAGGAGCTGCCCGACCGGATCGACAAGCTCGAGACGGAGCAGGCCGCCCTCACCGCGCGCGTCGCGGACCCGGCCAGCTACAAGGACCCCAAGCTCGACATGCCCGCGCTGCAGAAGCACCTCGACGCGCTGCCCGGCCAGATCGAGGCGATGTGGGCGCGCTGGGCCGAGCTCGGCGAGCGGGCCTGATCGACGTCGCGTTCAAGACGCCGCCCCACGGAGACCCACGATGCGCTTCCTCCACGCCATGATCCGCGTGTTCGACCTGCCCGCCGCGGTGCGCTTCTTTGCGCTGCTCGGCCTGCGACAGGTCCGTCGCAGCGACTACGAGTCGGGGCACTTCAGCCTGGTCTTCTTCAGCACCGGCGCCCCCGGTGACACCGCCGAGATCGAGCTGACCTGGAACTGGGACCAGCCCGACGCCTACACCGGCGGCCGGAACTTCGGGCACCTCGCGTTCGAGACCGACGACATCTACGCGCTGTGCGCGCACCTGGCGGCGAACGGCGTCACCATCGCGCGCCCGCCGCGCGACGGGCGCATGGCCTTTGTGCGGTCGCCGGACGCGATCTCCGTCGAGCTGCTCCAGAAGGGCAGCGCGCTGCCGCCTGCGGAGCCGTGGCTGTCCGCGCCGAACATCGGCAGCTGGTAGCGCCGCCCCGCGGTCACCCTGCCCGCAGCACCGCGACGAACAGCGCCGGCCCCGTGCCCTCAGGATCGGGCGCGAGCACGTCGTAGCGCGCCACCGCCAGCCCCGACCCTTCGGCGAAGCGCGCCAGGTCGTCGCGCGAGAAGCCCAGGTGACGGTGCCCCATGGAGCGACGGTACTCGTCGCGATCGTGCGCGACCATGTCCAGGATCACCACGCGGCCGCGCGCGGTCATCGCGGGGGCGAGTGAGCGCAGCACCGCACCCGGGTCCACGACGTGGTGCAGCACCAGCATCAGCAGGGCGACGTCGACCTCAGACGCGGCCAGCGGCGGCGCCTCCAGCGGGCCCTCGCGCAGGTCCACGTTGGCCGCGTCACCCAGTCGCGCTCGCGCGGCGGCGATCATCAGCGGCTCACGGTCGACCGCGATCACCTTGCGCACGTTGGGGGCGAGCAACGCGGTGACGTCGCCGGCACCGCAGCCCAGGTCCGCGATCACCTCGTCGGGCGACAGCGCGGCCAGCAAGCCGGGCAGCAGGAAGGACGCGCCGAACAGCTCGCGGCGCAGGTCGGTCCAGGACCCGCCCACCCGGCCGAAGAAGGTTCGACTGTCGACCTCGCGCGCGGCGAGCACGCTGGCCAGGCGCAGGCCGTCGTCGGCGTGGTCGTCGTCCGTGGCCGCCTTCACCAGCTCCCACAGGCCGCGCGCCTCGGCGTCGAGCGTGTCGGACATCGCGAACCGGGCGGCCGTGCCCTCGCGGCGGCGGACCACCCAGTCGTGGTCGAGCAGATCCTTGAGATGCCGGCTGACCGTGGACTGCGGCATCTGCACCACCTTGGCGAGCTCGCCCACGGCAAGCTCCTCCAGCTCCAGCAGGCGCAGCACGCGGACCCGGGCTGGGGCGCCGAGCGTCCCCAGGCGGTCGTAGATTGTCGACATGTCCGTCCACCCCTTCCCCGCGGCCCAAGGTCCGGGCTACGAGCTTGACCTCCATCCGTATAACCGGATAGACGGATGGACCAACCCAAGGACACCCCTATGAACACCACCGCCGCCAAGGCCCCCTTCCTCGACACCGGCCTGCCGCTCTTCGCCGGCGAGACGTTCCGCGTGAAGGACATGTCCGCGCCCACCGTCCGCTTCGGCCGCAAGGAGCTCGAGCTGGCGCTGTACGAGATGCCCGGCCTGCAGTCCCTTCGCGACGAGCACGCGGACGCCAAGCCCCTGGCCGGCGCGCGCATCATGGGCTCGCTGCACATGACCGTGCAGACCGCCGTGCTGATCGAGACGCTGACCGCGCTCGGCGCCGACGTGCGCTGGGTGTCCTGCAACATCTTCTCCACGCAGGACCACGCGGCCGCCGCCGTCGCGGTGGGCCCGAACGGCACGGCCGACGCGCCGTCCGGCGTGCCCGTCTACGCCTGGAAGGGTGAGACGCTGGCCGAGTACTGGTGGTGCACGCTGCAGGCGCTGGACTGGCCCGTGCACGGCGGCGCCAACCTGCTCCTCGACGACGGCGGCGACGCCACGCTCGTGATCCACCTGGGCAAGGAGTACGAGGATCGCGGCGAGATGCCGAACCCCGACACCACCGAGAACGGCGAGCTCAAGATCATCCTCGCGCTCCTGCGCGACGTGCGCGGCGCCAAGGGCGACAAGTACTGGACGAACATGGCTCGTGCCATCCGCGGCGTGTCTGAGGAGACCACCACGGGCGTGCATCGCCTGTACGAGCGCGTCACGAACGACACGCTCCTCTTCCCCGGCATCAACGTCAACGACTCGGTCACCAAGTCCAAGTTCGACAACATCTACGGCTGCCGCCACAGCCTGGTCGACGCGATCATGCGCGCCACCGACGTGCTGCTGTCCGGCAAGAAGGCGCTCGTCCTCGGCTACGGCGACGTGGGCAAGGGCTCGGTGCAGTCGCTCGCCAGCCAGCAGGCGCGCGTCTCCATCACCGAAGTCGACCCGATCTGCGCGCTCCAGGCGTGCATGATGGGCCTCGACGTCGTCCGCCTGGACGACGTGTGCGGCGACATGGACATCTTCGTCACCGCCACGGGCAACGCCGACATCATCATGGCGTCGCACATGGCGAAGATGAAGCACAACGCGATCGTCTGCAACATCGGCCACTTCGACAACGAGATCGACATGGCCGGTCTGGAGAAGCTTGTCGCCGCGGGCGAGGTCGAGAAGATCGAGATCAAGCCGCAGGTGCACGAGTTCAAGTTCCTCAAGTCCACCCACGGCCCGCGCAACGGCCCGCACAGCATCCTCGTGCTGGCGGAAGGCCGCCTGGTCAACCTGGGCTGCGCCACCGGCCACCCCTCGATGGTCATGTCGGCCAGCTTCACCAACCAGACGCTCGCGCAGCTTGAGCTGCACGCGAACGCCGAGGCCTACGGTGAGAACCGCGTCGCCAAGCCCCAGGGCAAGAAGCCTGAGGTCATCACGCTCCCCAAGCACCTCGACGAGCAGGTCGCCCGCCTCCACCTCGGCAAGTTCGGCGCCAAGCTGACCGAGCTGTCCACCGCCCAGGCCGCCTACATCGGCGTCCCGGTCGAGGGCCCCTACAAGGCCGAGCACTACCGCTACTAAGTCTCCTCGCCCTTCGGGGCGCGGTGCAGACGCGCGGGCGTCCGGTTCATCCGGGCGCCCGCGTTGCTTTCTGGGCGACGAGCGGCGTCGGCAACATCCCGTTCTCGCCATGGTGCAGCACCTGACCGACCTTGGCGACCAGGTCCTCGGCGGCGAAGGGCTTGGCCAGGAAGTGGCGCGGGTCGGACAGCATCTCGTGTCGCGCCTGGTTGTCGCCGACGTAGCCAGACATGAACAACACCGGCACGTCGGGCACGAGGTCGCGCACCGCGTGGTACACCTCGACGCCACCCATGCCAGGCATCAGCACGTCGGTCAGCAGCACGTCGACCTTGGCCCCTCCGTTCACGATGCGCAGCGCCTCGTCGCCGTCGGCCGCCGCGAGCACACGGAACCCGCCGCGAGCGAGCGCGCGCTCCGCGAAGCTGCGCAGCGCGGGATCGTCCTCGACCAAGAGCACGGTCCCCGCGCCACCGATGCCTCGACCCAACGCGGCCTGCGCCGTCGCGTCAGCCGAAGACGACGCAGAGAGCCGCGGCAGCAAGAACGCGACACGCGTCCCCTCGCCCACGCGCGTGTCCACCTGCAGGTACCCACCGCACTGCCGCACGATGCGCTGCACCGTCGACAGGCCCAGCCCCGTGCCCCTCCCAGAGGCCTTCGTGGTGAAGAAGGCGTCGAACATGTGCGCCTTGGTCGCCTCGTCCATTCCGACGCCGGTGTCGGTGACCGAGATCTCCACGAACGAGCCGGGCACGACGCCGATCGGCGCGCGGCCTTCGCCGACCTCAGCGTCCTGCACCGCCACCGACAGCGCTCCCCCCTTGGGCATCGCGTCGCGGGCGTTGATCACCAAGTTCATCAGGACCTGCTCGATCTGGCCTGGGTCAGCGAACACAGCGCCTGCGCTCGACTCGATGGAGAACGTGAGGCTGATGTCCTCCGAGATCAGCCGTCCGAGCATGTTGCCCATGTCCCGGATCACGTCCCCGGGCTGATGCAGCACGGGCTGCACGTTCTCACGGCTGGCGAAGGTGAGCAACCGACGCGTGAGCGACGCGCCGCGCAGGCCCGCGGCCACGACCTCCGCCAGATCCTCGCGAGTAGGGCTGTCCTCGGGGAGGTCGGCCTGCGCGCACTGCGCGTACCCGACGATGATGCCGAGCAGGTTGTTGAAGTCGTGCGCGACGCCTGCGGCGAGGGCGCCGACCGCGTCCAGGCGCTGGCTCTTCGAGAGCTGCTCCTCCAGCGCGCGCTGCTCGGTGACGTCCTGATAGGTACCGCGCACGCCGTCGATCGTACCTTCTGCGTTGCGTGTCGCCTCCATGCGCATCACGACCTGACGATGCACGCCGTCCGGCGGCGAGAGCTCGAACTCGGTGACCAGCGGCTCGCCCGTCTGCAGCAGCCGATTCATCTGCGCCATCACGCGCTCGTGCACGTCCGCACGCGCGAACTGCGCCGCGTCCGCCAGGTTGGGTACGCCCGACGCCGGATCACGCCCCATGATCCGGAACATCTCCTCGGACCAGAAGCCGTTGCCTGTGCTGATCTCCCCCGCGAAGCTCCCGACGCCGGCGATGCGCTGCGCCTCACGAAGCTCGACCGCGATGCGCTCGACCTCCGAGCGAGCGAGCTCCGCCGCGTCCGCGCGCCGCCTCTCAGCCTCGGCGTGTTTGCGGTGGGTGATGTCGCGCGCCAGCACGATGCCGTTCCAGCCGCCGGGCATCGGCCCGAGGACGGTCCCGTAGAGCTCCGCGGGGAACACGGTCCCGTCCTTGTGGACCATCGCGACCTCACCCACCGCCGAACCCGTGCGTGTCCGCTCGGCGAGGACCGCCTGGAGGGCCGCGTCCCGCACCATCAGGCCGTCGCGGCCACGGGCGCAGAGCTCTTCCAAGGTCATGCCGTGCATCCTGCAGGCGGCAGGGTTGGCGTCGACGATCGTCCCGTCCGTGTTGGTGATGTAGACGGCGTCGTTCATCGCCTCGAACAGGGCCTTGTACTTGGTCTTCTCGTCGCGGAGCGCGGCCTCCGCCGTATGCCGCTCCGTCACGTCCATCAGAAATCCGTGCCAGCGGGGTCCATCCAATTCCTGCACGGCTCGCATCCACCCCTCAATGCAGCGCATGCCCTTCGTCGGGTGGTCGTACCGGAACTCCTCATGCCAGTCCGTCGAGTGCACCCGAGCGTCCACGATCGACGCCAACAATCGCAGCCGGTCGCGATCATCGACCCTGACAATGCCAGCCTCCAGACTCTCCGTGAACGCCTCGAAGGGTATGCCCATGACGTCCATGATCGCGTCTGTCGCGAACTCCGCTCGGGTGACGCCATCTTCGTCCGGCGAGGTCGAGATGATCACGCCCGGGACGGCCTGAGCGATCGCAGCGAACCGGGCCGTCGCGGCGGCTTGCTCTGCGCGCCGCAGCTCGACCTCCCGTCGCTCCGTGACATCCTCGAACATCGAGTACACGCCGTGCGCCCGCTCGTCCCCTTCGTCAAAGAGCGGCACCGCGCAGATCGAGAGCCAGCGCACGCCACGACCGTCCGGCGACGGGTAGCCTATCGTCACATGCGACGTGGCCACGCCGGTGCGCAGCGCGACGGTCGCCGGGAAGTCCCCCACGACCACGGGGGCGCCGTCCTCGCGGATCGAGCCAGACGCGACCTCGGACGCGGTGCGCTGGACCAGCTCGGCCCGAGGCACACCAAGGATCGCCTCGGCCGCGCGGTTGACGCTCTTGATGCGCCCTTCGCGGTCCTGGTACACCACGCCCTGTTGCATTGTCTCGAACAGCACGTCGTGTTGGTGAGCAAACGAGCGCATGGGATCCCCCCCCCCCCTCGACGACGTGCCGCGTGAACCCATGCCGTGGGTCCCGCGCGGCAAGTCGTACTTCTAAAGACTGCACGTGCCATGCCATCTATTTGGATGGGTGGGACAAACAGGTGGTCCTAGGCGGCCAATGCAACCTCTCGCGGCGCGATAAGGAGGCACCCGTTCACCTTCCAAACACCGTCCTCGTCCTGCTCCACCATGTAAAGCGCGTGGTGCGTGCGGCCGTCCTGCCCAATCACCTGCATGATCTGCCCAAGGCCCTCGGGCGTGATGCTGATCTCGCCGAAGAAAACCTGCTTGGGAGAGGCGAGCGGACCGTACTTCTCGCGCACGACCTTGAGCAGCCGGTCGGCGGACTGGAAGGCCTTGCGGATGCCGTCGGACGACAACGCCCAAGCGCGCTCCGCGTTGCCGGAGCGAAACGCCGCCATCTGGGTGCGGATCACGCTGCGGATCGCCTCGGCGTCGGCGGGCGTGATCTCGGTCGCCACGCCGTCTTCGCCAAAGCACGGGTCGGCCTCGACCACCGCGATCGCCATCAGCATCGATCTCCAGGACATGACGCCTCCTCGAGGATTCGGTCCCTGCGCGGCCGCGGGGACTGCAGGTTGGCTCGCACACCCATCTGACGTCGGACTCACGCCCGGCCTTCATTTCGACCTGGGGCCACACCTCCTGGTTCCATCATCGTCACAAACCGGGCGAACGTGCAGTCACGAATTTGCGATCCACGTCCGTCAGCACGTCCAACAGCGCGTCCGGCACATCGAGCGAGAGATCGTGGCCGGCGCCGGGGATGCTGTGGAGCTCCGCGCCGAGGCGCGCCGCGAGCGTCCGACCGCACCGCGGATCCACCAAGCGGTCCGCCTCGCCCACGATCACGTGGACCGGCGCACGGACCGAGGGAGGCGCCCGGAACGTGGCGCCCGCCAGCAGCTGCGACACCATCGTCCGCGGCGTCGCGGGGATCTCAGCCTGCCAGGCCGCGTGCTCGATCGACGCGTGGTGCGCGTGGGCGATGTCATCTCGGGAGGACACGACCTCCAGGAAGGCCCGCTCCCGCACGACGCCGTCCCCGCCTCGCGACGAACGGACGAGGTGGGCCAGGGCGCGCGGCCGCATGCGGTGCCACGGCGGAGAAACCCCGCCCGCGCTGGTGTTCCCAAGCACCACCACCGCGAAGTCGTCGGGGTAGCGAGCCGCCCAGTCGAGCGTGACCATGCCGCCCAGCGACAGCCCAACCATGCCCCAAGGGCCGTCGTCACCGCGCTCGGCGAGCCAGCGGGCGCGCAGGTCGTCGGTCATCGCGCGGACCGAGCGCGGGGCCGGACGGTCGGCCTGCGAGCCCACGCCCGGCGGATCGAGCGCCACCACGCGGGCGCCGGTCCGCGCCGCAAACTGGGCCGGGAGCCCGCGCCAGTGACGCGCGTCCTGCTTCATCCCCTTGAGCCAGACCCAGCCCCGCACCACGGTCCCCCCGTTCGCCTCCGCGCCAGGATAACGGACGCGCCCTGTTGAGGTCGGCATGTCGATCGAGATCCACGGCACGGTGGCACCTGGCTTTGAGCCTGTCCGGGACGCGTTCCGCGAGAACTTCGAGCTCCGCGGGGAGATCGGCGCGAGCGTCGCCGCCTACGTGGACGGTCGCAAGGTGGTCGACCTGTGGGCCGGCAAGGCCGACACCACCACCGGCCGGGCCTGGGGCCAGGACACCCCCGGCGTCGTCTTCTCCACGACCAAGGGCATGGTCGCCACCGCGTTCCTCATGCTCGAAGACCGCGGCCTGATCGACATGGACAAGAAGGTCGCCCACTACTGGCCCGAGTTCGGCCGGGATGGAAAGGCCGACATCACGGTGCGCACGCTGCTCAACCACCGCGCGGGCCTGTGCGCGGTCGACGAGAAGCTCAAGCTCGAGGACTTCAACGACCCGGCCAAGGTCGAGTCGGTGATCGTCAAGCAGGTGCCGCTGTGGGAGCCGGGCACGGACCAAGGCTACGGCGCCACCGCGTTTGGCATGTACGCCCAGCCGCTGTTCCAGCGCGTCGCGGGCGAGTCGCTGGGCACGTTCTTGCGGCGCGAGGTGTTCACGCCGCTGAAGGCCGACGTGCACCTGGGCCTGCCGCTCGACCAGAACGCGCGCGTGGCCACGCTCTACCCGGTGACGCGCGACGGGGTCCTGTTCAAGATGCTGCCGCTGGTCGCGAGCGGCATGGGCGTCGAGGGCGAGATGTACCGGGCCGTGCTGTTCGGGAAGGGCAGCGCGCCGCGCCGCGCCTTCACCAACCCGCTGCACGGCAAGCCAGGTATGAACCGCCTCAACGAGCCCGCGGTCCGCGCGATGGAGCTGCCCTGGATGAACGCGGTCGCCACCGCGGACGGCTTGGCGCGTGTGTACGGCGCGCTCGGCCGCGGCGGTGAGCTGGACGGCACCCGCTTGGTGAGCGAGGCCGCGATTGGCCGCGTCGCCCGCAAGCAGAGCTGGTCCAACCACGACCGCGTGCTCTGCAAGCCGCTGGGCTTCAGCCAGGGCTTCACCAAGGACGAGGCGCACTTGATCTCGCCGCACGAGGCGTCCTTTGGGCACACCGGCGCGGGCGGGTCGGTCGGCTTCGCGGACCCCACCCACAAACTGGGTATGTCCTACGTCATGAACCGCATGGACCACCACGTCCGATCGCCGCGCTGCGTCGCGCTGTGCCGCGCCATGTACCAGAGCCTGGAAGGCTGGACCTGAGGCTCCGCTGGGCGGGGTGATCGACCCTGCACGCGCCTCGTCGCACGCACGGTGGAAAGCGTGACATCCGGCACCGCGCGGTTAAAGCCCGCGGCGTCTGGAGGAGCCCACACATGCGATTCGCCCCTGCTCTGCTCGTCTTCCTCGCCGCCTGCGCTGGCGGCGAAGCCCCCAAGTCTGAGACCCCGGAAGCGCCGACCGACAAGCCCGCCGAGGTTGTCCCCGCCGAGCCCGCCGCCGCCGCCGTCCCGGCCGACGTCTCAGCACCCCCCGCGGACGCGATCAAGACCGCCTCGGGCCTGTCCTACAAGATCCTCACCCCCATCGCCGGCGCTGAGAAGCCCACGGCCGACGCGGTCGTGAAGGTCGACTACACCGGCTGGACCACCGACGGGAAGCAGTTCGACAGCTCGGTCGGCCGCGGCCCCGCTCAGTTCCCGCTCAAGGGCGTCATCCCCGGCTGGACCGAGGGCCTGCAGCTCATGGGCAAGGGCGAGACCGCCCGCCTGTGGATCCCCAAGGAGCTCGCGTACAACGACGCGCCCGGCATGCCCGCCGGCATGCTCGTGTTCGACGTGACCCTGCTGGACTTCACCATCCCGCCGCCCCCGCCCGCCACCCCGGCGGACGTCGCCGCACCCCCCAAGGACGCGAAGAAGACGGCGACCGGCCTGTACTACAAGGTCCTCACGCCCGGCACCGGCGCCGAGCACCCCAAGGCCGACAGCACCGTGGTCGTGAACTACACGGGCTGGACCACCGACGGCAAGATGTTCGACAGCTCGGTCGTCCGCGGCCGTCCGATGCCCCTGCCGCTCAACGGCGTGATCGCCGGCTGGACCGAGGGCGTGCAGCTGCTCGTCGCCGGCGACAAGGCGCGCTTCTGGATCCCCGAGGAGCTGGCCTACAAGGGCCGCCCGGGCGCGCCCAAGGGCATGCTCGTGTTCGACATCGACCTGCTCGAGATCAAGAAGTAGGCACCCGAGCCCGTCGCGCGCGTCGCACCAGCAGCGACGCGCCGACCAGCGCCAGCCCCAGCGCCATCAGCGGCGCCAGGACCGCGAGCGCCGCCAACGTCACGGCGGCGCTTGTCTCCAGAGCCGACAGCACGGGGTTCGCGAGTCCACCGGTGAGCGCCGTCGAACCGGCGCGCGTCACCGCCATGCCGCCGCTCACCAGGCCGGCCGTGCCGCCGCCCGCGATGATCGCGGTCGACCAGCGCAGCCACGGGTCCATGTCGCCGACGAACGAGGCCGTGAGCAGCGCGCCCGCCACCACCGCCGCCGGCACCGCGATCAGGTCGAGGGCGTGGTCGAGCCAGGGCACCTGATACGCGCCGATCTCCAGCACCGTGGCGACCGCGAGCGCGACCAGCGCAGGCCAGGACGCCGCCCACGCGAAGTCGCTCGCGAAGGTCAGGTGGCCTGACGCCGCCGCCATCGCCGCGATGAGCATGGGCACGAACACGCGGAACCCACACGCCGCCGACAGCGCCACGCCCACCAGCACGGCCAGACCGGTCTCCATGTCGCACCCCCCACCCCTCCTACAAAACGCCCCCAGCCCTCTGACGCAAGGATCGCCCTCAATCGCCTGGATCCAGACGCCTCCGCGCGACGTGCTACGCTCCGGGGGACCAGACCGCGAGCGAGCGACCGTTGGACCGCCACCACGCCCTGCACGACTCCCCGAACGCGCGGCGCGCGCTCGACGCGCTCGCGATCTTGCTGTGCGTCGCCACCGCCGCGTTCGCGCTGCAGCGGCTCCGTGATGGCGACTGCCAGTACGTCGTCTGGTCCGATCGCGACCTGGCGCGCAGCCAGGTGGACCTGCTGTCGCTGCCGACCACCGGCCCTGAGCTGTCCACCGGATCGGGCAGCCGCATCCCTGGCGGTGCGTTCCACCTGCTGCTGTGGATCGCCGACCGGATCGCGCCGGGGCCGCGCCTCGCCTGGCAGCTTCAGGTGGGGCTGGACGCGCTCGCCGCGCTGGTGATCGCCTTGTCGGTTCGCGCGCGCGTCGGCTGGATCGCGGCGGCGGTGTCGGCGTCGGTGTTCCTCACGCTCGGCCCCAACGTGATCAACCAGCAGCCGCTGTGGAACCCGGCGTGGCTCTCGCTGTTCGTCGCGGCGGCGACCGTGGGCTGGGTGCGCGTGCTGTCGGACGGCGACGCGCGCGGCATTGTGGTGTGGGCGCTCGCGCTCGCGCTGGGCGCGCAGATGCATGTCACGGCGCTGGTGCTCGGCGTGGTGATGCTGCCGTCGTTGCTGCGCGCCCGTCCGCGACGCGCCGCGCGCGCGTGGTCGATCGCCGCGCTGGGCGTGATCGCCGCCTACGCGCCCTACCTGATCAGCGAGGCGCGGCACGGCTGGCCGAACACACGCCTGATGGCCGAAGGCGGCGGCGGTCGCGGCTGGATCGCGCTGCCCTACCTGCTGTCGGTGGTGACGGCGCTGCGCTCGCTCTCGGGGGATCGCCCGCTCGATCTGCTGAGCAACCAGGGGCCCGCGTGGGTGGTGTGGGGTGTCGCCGCGGTGGCGCCGCTGCTCGCGATCGCGGGCGTCGTGTCGTTGCTGCGCGATCGCTCGCCGCGCGTGGAGGTGACGCGCGCGCTGGGCCTGCGCCTCGCGGTGGTGTGCGGTGTGCTGCTGCTGGTGATCTGCACCAACGACGAGTTTGACTTCGTGCGGTCGAACAACTCCCGCTACCTGCTCGTGCTCGCGGGGCCGCTGTCTTGGCTCGCGGGGCTCGCGGCCGATCACGCGGTGACGGTGGCCGGGCGTCGGCACGTCGCGGGCGCGCTGGTGGTCTCCGGAGCGCTCTCGCTGTCGATGGGCGAGCGACTCCTCGCGTCCCGCTCGTTCGCCGTGGAGGCACGCGCCACGCGGAGCTGCCGGGCGACTGAGGCCTGGCTCGACGACGCCGCGCTCAAGCTGGGCACGTCACGCGCCGAGCTGACGCGACGCGCGGTCGTGCTGACCAACGAGGGCCGCAGCGGCTGGGCCCGCGAGCTGGCGATGCCGGTGGACGCGCTGCTCGGCCCCGAGGGTGAGCCGTTCGCCGGGTCCGCCGCGCCGCCGTGCGTGGCGATCCTCCCCGACTCCGGTCCCGACCGCCGCGTGCTCGCGCAGATCGGCGTCGCGGAGCTGCAGCGCGCGCTCGGGCCGGACGTGCCCGTCGATCAGGTGCTGGACCAGGTGGCGCTCGACGGCGGCGTGTGGATGGTGCGCTACGCCACGTCCCGCGCGCGTTGCCCGTCGAACATGAGCCAGCGCTACCTGCTCACCCCCGCCGAGCAGATCACCAAGGATCTAGGTCCCAGCGCGCCCTCGGAGGCCGCGACGCCGCTGCCGCCCGCCAACGGCGCCACCCGGTGGCTGCTGCGCGTGGACGCCTCGGACGGTCGGCTCACGCCGCCGTGGGACGTGCTGGCGCTGCTCACCGCGGAGCGGCACGACGACGTGGTCACCTGGACGCTGCACAGCAACCAGCTCCGCGGCCACGCGTGGAACGCCGGGTTCTTCCTGGACGCCTGGGTGATCGCGCCGACGTTGGTCGCGACCGGGGCGGACGGCGCGCCGCTGGGCCAACTGGTGCTCGCCGACGGCACGGTCGGCGGCGACGGCGCGCTCGCCCCGCTCGCCGGGGACACGCGCTGGCCCGCGGGCGCGACGGTGACGCTGCGCTTGCAGCTGGAGCCGACCGCCATGGGCAACACGGGGCCGCGCCCTGGCGCGCGGGTCGACCGGGAGTTCGTGCTGCCGGGCGGCGCCCCGTGAGCGGCGCGTGCTAGGCTCGACCGAACCGAGGGAAGCGCCAGGCATGGTCGATCGCCCGTCCAGCCCCGCCGACGTCCGCGACCCGACCGTGGTCCGCGCGCTGGGTGCGCTGCTGATCGCCGCGACGGCCTACGTCGCGCTGCGCCGACAACTCACCGGCGACTTCCAATACGTCGTCTGGTCCGACCGCGAGTTGGCCCGCAGCCACGTCCCCTTCTTCGAGCTGCCCACCGCGGGCGCCGAGCTGTCCTACGGCGTGGGCGCCGGCACGCCAGGCGGCGCGATCCACCTGCTGCTGTGGCTGGTGTCGTGGGTGAGCGACAGCCCGCGCGCCGCGTGGCTCACGCAGGTCGGGTTCGACACGCTGGCCGCCGCGGTGATCGGCTGGACGGTCGGGCGCGGACGCGGCCTGTTCGCGGGCGCCGTCGCCGCCGCCGTCTTCCTGAGCGCGGCACCCGACGTCACCAACCAGTCGCAGCTGTGGAACCCCGCGTTCATGAGCCTGTTCCTGGCCGTGGGCACCGCGTGCTGGGTGCGCGTGCTCGTGGACCAGGACGCGCGCGCGCTGGTGGGCTGGGGGGCCGCGCTCGCGCTCGCGGCGCAGATGCACGTCACCGCGGGCGTGCTCGCGATGGTGATGCTGCCCGGGCTCTTGCTGGCGCGCACGCCGCGGCTCGGTCGCGGGCTGCTCGGCGCGCTGCTCGGCGCGCTGACCGTGTACACGCCGTACATGATCCATGAGCTCCGCCACGACTTCACGAACGTGACGCAGCTGCTCAACCCCGCGCAGATCGAGGACCTCACCCACCCCGTGCTCGCCAGCGCGCGGCCGTGGGACAACATGGTCGGCGCGGTGCTGACGCTCGCGTCGCACACCACCGTGCTCGCCATGTCGTCGATGATCGACGTGCGCATGCTCCTACCGTTGGAGGCGATCGGGCCGCTGCTCGTCGCGATCGGGCTGGGCCTGGCGCTGCGGCGCGGGGAGCCCAAGTCGACGCGCGCGCTGGCCGCCGCCGCCGCGATCGCGCTGGTCGGCGGCGTCATTGCGCTCGCCCGCTCGCGCTCGTACAACTTCGTGTCGGGCAATGTGTCTCGCTACCTGATCTTCCTCGTGCCCGTCACCGCGGTGGCGGCGGGTCTAGGCGTCGACGCGCTGATCAAGGCGACGCGCGCGCGCAGCCAGGCGGTGGCGACGGGTCTCGCGCTGCTGCTCACGGCGTCGGTCGGCCTACGGCTGGTGGCGGCGGATGCGCAGACCACGGCTGCGGGCGGCCACACGCTCGCCTGGGGGCGCATGTCGCGCTGGCTGGACGCGGCGCAGGTGGACACTGGCATGTCACTCCCTGAGCTCGTACGACACACCACCGCGGTGTCGTGGAAGTACGGCAACGGCTGGCGTCGTGAAGAGGCCGTGCCGGTGGACGCGCTGCTGCAGGCGCATGGCGCGCGGTTCGAGGGCCCGGCCGCGCCGCCGTGCTTTGCCGTGTTCGTGATCGACCACCAGGACCCCACGCTCGTGGGCGGGCTGACGCAGGCAGATCTGACACAGGCGCTAGGTCCAGGCGCCGAGCCCGCGACGCTGCTCTCGACGGCCACGCTCGGGCCCGACACGGCGATCGTGCGGTTCCAGCCGGCCACCGGCCTGTGCCCGTCCAACATGGTGCAGCGCTACATCCTCACGCCCGAGGAGCAGATCACCTTCGACGACGGCCCTGGCGTGCCCGCGAACACCGCGGTCCGCCTGGAGGACGCCGGCGGCGCACGGCGCTGGTTGGTGTCGCTCGACACGGGCCCCACGGTCGCGTCACCGACCAACACGATCTACGCGCTGATCACGCTGCGCGAGACCCGCGATCACCAGGAGCTGGCGCTGCACAGCAACCAGCTGCGCGGCTACGCGTGGAACGGTGGCTTCTTCCTCAACGTGATCGTGCGCGCGCCGCGCCTGATGGTGCGCGACGACACAGGCGCCATCGTCGCGCAGGCGCCGTTCGCACCTGGGCTGGTGGGCCGCGAGGGGCTGGTGACGCCGCTGCACGTCTCCGCCGACCTGCCCGCGGGCAAGCTCGTGTTCGCGGTCGACGTGCCGCCGTTTGACCCCGCGACCATCGCGGTGATCCCGGGCGTCGATCGCACGGTCGAGGTCACGCTCCCGTAGAGGCCACGCACGTCGCGCGGCCTCGGGGGTCACGCGCAGACCGCTACGGCGCCGACGCGCAGCAGCGGAAGCCCGTGCGCACGCTGGAGTAGCCGGCGCCGAAGCTGTCGTTGCGGCGGTAGCAGCGTGCGTGGTCCTCGCTGGTGTCCCACGCGCCGCCGAGCAGCACCGCGGTCGCCGTCGAGTCGCCCACCCACTCCTCGACGTTGCCGGTCATGTCGTACACGCCGGTGGGGGTGACGCACCCGGGCATCTCGCCAGTGTAGACCGGGCGGAACGCGTCGCTCGACTTGCCGTCCCAGCAGCGCTGCGGGTCGTGGTAGTCGCCGTATGGGTAGGCCGTGCCCTCGATCATGTCGTCGGCCAGCTCGCCGTTATGGTTGTCGTCCACGGCGGCGGCGTTCTGGCAGACGCTGACCCACTCGGCCTCAGTGCACAGGCGCTTGCCCGACGCCTCGCAGGCGGACTTGGCCTCGGCCCACGACACGTCGAACGCGGGGATCTCGTGCTTGCCGCTCACGGCCTTGCCGTCGTGGACGGCCGCCTCAAACGTGTCGATCTGGAAAGCCTTGTCGCCGAACTTCACCGAGCGCTGCGCGGGCACGTCGGCGGGGATCGGGGGTGCTGAGTCCACCTTCTCGCGGAGCGCGGCGGCGTGGGCCGCGGCGTCCGCAGCCGACGCGCCGAGCGCGGTCTCCAGGTCGGTCGCCATGACCTCGGCGGTAGAGCCGCTGCGATAGAGCTTGCCGTTGATGAAGATGCGCGGCGTGCCGTGGATGTCTAGCTGCGCACCGGCCGCAGCGTCGCCCTTCACCACCGCGTCCGCCTCGGTCGAGCGCATGCACGTGTCGAACTGCTCGCCGTTCACGCCCACCTCGACGGCGTAGGCGCGCAGCGCGTCGTCACCCAGCTGGTGCTGGTTCTTGTAGGCCAGATCGTGGAAGGCCCAGAAGCGACCCTGACGCTGCGCACACACCGCCGCGCGGGCCGCCACACACGCCGAGCGGTGCAGCTTGTTCTTCACGCCCGCGTTGCAGGTCGGGTCCATCGGGAAGTGCTTGAAGACGAACAGCACGCGGTCGCCGTAGGTCTGCATCAGGCGGCCGACCTCGGCGCTGGTGCGCTTGCAGAACGGGCACTCCAGGTCGGCGAACATCACGACCGCGACCTGGGCGTCCTTGTTGCCGGCCCACGCGTCGTCGGGCTCAAGGGTCAGCGTGCGCGCGTTGCCGTCCTCGGTCGTGACCTGAAACGAGAGCGCGGGCGCGGGGCCCGTCGGATCCCGGTCGAGCTTCACCGCCGTGGAGGACACGGCGACGCCCGAGCTGTGGCTGATCGAGCTTCGGTAGGCGTGCTCGCCGCCGACCGACACGATCAGCAACGCGGCGTACACACCCGCCAGCCCGCCCATGAAGTCGAAGCTCGGCTTGGGCGGACGACCGCCGACCCACGGCAGCAGCAGCAGCGACAGGTTGATCGCGTACATGCGCATGCACCACAGGCACACGTAGTTCAGCTCGTGCAGCGAGATGTACGCCAGGAACACGGAGTAGCCGGTGGCGAACACGCCCCCCGCGATCAGCAGCGCGCGCGCTTCGTCGCGGCCGCGGATCGCCAGGAGCGCGAGCGCCATCATCGTCAGGTAGAACGGGATGCCGAGCGTGGCGATCGGGACGCCGAGCAGCTCGCTCCACGCGCTGGTGTTCACCACGTCGCAGCTGACGAGCGTCGACTCCTGACAGCCCACCAGCTCGACCTGCTGGCCGCCATAGAGCTGCACGTCGTGGTGCCAGGTCATCAGGCCGCCGGCGAACACGCCGACCGCCAGCAACACGAGGAGGAGCCCGAGGGCTGCGGTCTTGCGGTTCACTTGGCCCCCTGCACGGCGGTCAGGATCTCGGTCAGGCCGGCGGCTTCATTGAAGCCCACCTTGCGAAACACGAGCGCGCCCTTGGTGTCGAACACGAACATGGTGGGCATGCCGGTGACGTCGTAGCCGCCGAGCGCGTTGGCGTCGGGGTCGTACGCGATGGGAAGCTCCACCGGCACCGCGCGCAGGAAGCGGTCCGCCATGTTGCGGTCGCGGTCCACGTTCACCGCGATCACGTCGACGTTGGGGTTCTCCTTGGCCCAGGCCGACAGCGCGGGCAGCTCCTTGCGACAGGGCCCACACCACGACGCCCAGAACGACAGCACGAGCTTGCGGCCCTTGTGGTCGGTCAGGTGCTGCGTGGTGCCGTCCGCCATGTGGAACTCGATCTTCGTGGGCGCGTCGGGCTGCTTGGCCGCCTCGAACACGTCCGCCGGGATCATCTCAGGCGCCGCCCACGCCGACGCGGCCAACATCCACCACCACATGCACACCCTCCTGGGCACGAACCGGTATCCTTGCCCTGGCCCGGCGGGCCGTCAAGGCGAACCGCCACGCGGTCGTCTTCGTTCGTTCGCGTGGGTGTCCGCCGCTATTGCAGCGCCGCCCCGTTCCTACTCGGCGCCCACCGGGCCAAGCGACAGCAGATACGCGACGATCGCGGCGCGCTCAGGCTCAGTCAGCTTGGCGGTGCCGTTCTCCACGATCCGCGCCATGTGCCCACCGACGTAGTCGCCCTCGCCGGTCATACCGGTCTCGAAGAAGGTCGTCAGGTCGCTACGTGTCCACCCGCCGATGCCGGCGTCCGGGTCGGGCGTGATGTTGGGCGCGCGCTCGGGCGGCTGGTGGTTCCCGCCGAACGCCCGCTTGGCGATGGGCTTGCCAAAGCCGTTGAGCGGGGTGTGGCAGCCGGCGCAGTGGCCGATACCCTCCACGAGCTGCGCGCCGAGCGCGACGTCCTCGGGCGTGTCCGCGGGGAGCTTGAGCGAACCGGGCCGGAACGCGATCGCGCGCCAGAGCCACAAGTCGGGCTTGTAGAGCGCCTTGATGTGGTGCTCGTCGTTGGGACGCGGGTTGGCGGGCACGGTCTTGAGGTAGGCCCAGAGGTCCCACAGGTCGGTGTCCGACGCGCGCGTGAACCACAGGTACGGGAACGCAGGCCAGTACGGCTCGCCAGTGGGGCCATGGCCCTCGCGCATGGCGCGGAGGAAGTCCGCCTGACTCCAGGAGCCGACGCCCTGGGAGAAGTCGGGCGTGATGTTGGGACCGTAGAACGTCCCGAAGCGCGTCTCGATCGCGTAGCCGCCGGCGTACGCCTCGCCTTGCGGCGAGACGTGGCAGGAGGCGCAGCCGCCAAACGCCGCCAGCACCTCTCCGCGCGCGGCGTCCTGCGCGTGCGCGGAGAGGGTGACCGCGATCAGCAGGCTGGAGATCAATCCTCGACCTTGAAGCCGTCGTGGCAGGCGCCGCAGGACTTGCCGACCTTGGGCAGCTGCGCCTTGAAGGCCTCGAAGTCCGTGCCGTGCGACAGCTCGGCGAGCTTGGCGGTCTCCACCTGGAACGACTTCACGGCCGCGGCGAAGTCCGCGGGCTTGGACCAGATGTCGGCCTTGGCCTCGGTCTTGATCGACTTGTTGTCCGGGCCCGTGCCCGCGGGGAAGAGCTGGCCCAGGTGCTTGGCCATCGCGGCGAGCGCGTCGGCGTCGGCGGCGGCCCACGCGGGGCGCTCGACCTCACCCTTCACGACCATGCCGATCGCCTTCATGTGCTTGCCGTAGGCGTCCATGTTGACCTTGCGGTAGGCCACGATCGACTCGGGCGTGGGCTCAGCAGACACCGCGACGGCGGTGAGGGTCAGCAGGACGGCGGTCAGAAGGGTGCGGTTCATTGGCTCTCCAGTGGGCTGCGCCTAACGCGCATGGTCCGGGGTGTGCAGCGCGTCAGACACGCCATCATCGTCATCTCATCCGCGGCTTACGGATGAACGGGGGCCTTGCCTCCCCAGACCTCGTGCAGGCGGTCGTCGCGCCCGCAGCCGGTACGGTAGGCCGTATAGTGCTCGACGTTGAGGTGGCAAAAGTCCTGGTGGTGCGCCTCGGCCACCCAGAAGGTGCCGGGCTTCTCGATGGTCACGGCGACCGGCTTGCCCAGCTCCTTGGCGATTGCCACCTTGGACGCCTCGGCGGCGGCGCGCTGGGCCGCGTTGAGCGGGAAGATGACCGGGCGGTACTGCGAGCCGTGGTCGCAGAACTGCCCGCCACCGTCGAACGGATCGACACGGTGCCAGAACCACGTCAGCAGCGCCTCGTAGGTGACCTTGGTCGGGTCGTAGATCACGCGCACCGACTCGGCGTGGCCGGTGCGACCGCCGCTGACCTGCTCGTAGCTGGGGTGCTCGACGGACCCGCCGGTGTAGCCGCTGACGACGGAGACCACGCCCGGCGCGGGCTCGAAGTCGCTCTCGCCGCACCAGAAGCAGCCCATCGCGAAGTAGGCCTCGGCCTGACCGGCGGCCAGCGGCGGCGCGGCTTGGGTGACCTCTTGGGCGTTCCAGCCGGAGCGCACGACGCCCGGTTCGGCGGCGCACGCGGTCAGAGCCAACATCCAGAACGGGACGACGCGGGCGAAGTGCAGCATCCTATCTCCTGCGAGGGGACTGCATTCCTACGACGCCCACCGCAAGACAGGGCGTCACATGGTTTCACGATCGTCCGCACGCGTCGGGCAAGGCCCGTGTCAGTGGGAATCGCCCGCGCGCCCGATTAGCCCATGCGCCATGCTCGACTACGAAAAGCTCGGCGTGTTCTACCTCGGCAAGGTCTGGGATCCGGCGGCGCGTGCGCTGCGTGAGGAGCCCCTGCTCTACGCCTCCAAGCAGCTCACCACGCACGCGGTCGTGCTCGGCATGACCGGCAGCGGCAAGACCGGCCTGTCGATCGGCATGCTGGAGGAGGCCGCGATCGACGGCGTCCCCTGCATCGCGATCGACCCCAAGGGCGATCTGGGCAACCTGCTCCTCACCTTCCCCGATATGGCCCCGGGCGACTTCCGCCCGTGGATCGACGCGGAGGAGGCCGCGCGTCGCGGCGTGAGCCCGGACGAATGGGCCGCCACCACCGCCGACAGCTGGCGCAAGGGCCTGGCGGAGTGGGATCAGGACGCCGCGCGCATCCAGCGCCTCAAGGACGCCGCCGAGGTGTCGGTCTACACGCCCGGTAGCTCGACCGGTCGACCGCTCGCGCTCCTGCGCTCGTTCGACCCGCCAAAGGGTGAGGTCGACGAAGAGGCGATGCGCGAGCAGGTCTCGGGCGCGGTGTCGGGCCTACTCGGGTTGCTCGGCGTGGACGCGGATCCGCTCCAGAGCCGCGATCACATCCTGCTGTCCCGCATCCTGCACGAGGCGTGGGCGGACGGCCGCGACGTCGACCTAGCGCAGCTGATCGGCGCCATCCAGCAGCCGTCGTTCACGCGCATGGGCGTGGTCGATCTGGACTCGTTCTTCCCCGCCAAGGAGCGCTTCGCGCTCGCCATGCAGCTCAACAACCTGCTCGCGTCGCCGGGCGCGGCGGCGTGGATGGAGGGCGAGCCGCTCGACATCCAGGCGCTGCTGTTCACCGCCGCGGGCAAGCCGCGCGTCAGCGTGATCTCGATCGCGCACCTGTCGGACGCGCAGCGCATGTTCTTCGTGTCGACGCTGCTGCACGCGATGGTCGGCTGGATGCGCACGCAGCCCGGCACGTCGAGCCTGCGCGCCGTGCTGTTCATGGACGAGATCTACGGGTACTTCCCGCCCACCGCCAACCCGCCGTCCAAGGCGCCCATGCTCACCCTGCTCAAGCAGGCGCGCGCGTTCGGCCTGGGCGTGGTGCTGGCCACCCAGAACCCGGTCGACCTGGACTACAAGGGCCTGTCGAACTGCGGCGCGTGGTTCATCGGCCGCCTGCAGACTGAGCGCGACAAGGCGCGCGTGCTCGACGGGCTGGAGGGTGCGGCGCCGGGGCTCGACCGCGCGTCGATGGACACGCTGCTGTCCGGCCTGGGCAACCGGGTGTTCCTGCTCCACAACGTACACGCCGACGGCCCGGTCCTCTTCCAGACGCGGTGGACCCTGAGCTACCTGCGCGGCCCCGTGACGCGCGAGGAGATCAAGCGCCTCACGCGCGCCGCTGGAGCGACCGCGACGCCTGCGGTGACCAAGGCCGTGGCCGCACCCGCCGCTGTGCCCGCGGCCGCCAAGCCCGTGCTGCCGGTGGGTGTGGACGAGCGTTTCCTCGGCGCCGGCACCACCTACGAGGCCTTCCTGCACGGCGTCGCCAAGGTGCACTACGTCGACGCGAAGGCGGGCCTGGACGCGTGGCAGGACGTGAGCGTGTTCGCCCCGCTGGTCGACGACGATCGGCTCGCCGACTGGTCGCAGGCCACCGACGTGCGCGACGTGTCCGACCGCGCGAACGCCGACGCCACCTACGGTGATCTGCCCGCGCACCTCTCCAAGAAGACCGCCGTGGCCGACTGGAAGAAGTCGTTCGCCGCGTGGATCTACCAGGAGCGTCAGGCGACCGTGTTCTCCTGCGACGCGCTCAAGCTCGCGTCGACGCCCGGCGAGACCGAGGGCGTGTTCCGTGCGCGCCTGAGCCACGCCGCGCGCGAGCACCGCGACGATGCCGTGGAGGCGCTGAAGAAGAAGCTGGAGCCCAAGCTCGACGCGCTGGAGGAGAAGATCCGCAAGGCCGCCGCGCGCGTGGACAAGGAGCAGGCGCAGGCCACGTCGGCCACGCTCAGCGCCGCCGCCACGTGGGGCTCGGCGATCTTCGGCGCGGTGTTCGGCAGCGGGCGCTCGTCGGTGTCGAAGATGGCGACGGCCGCGCGCTCGACCAGCCGCACCATGGAGCAGCGCGCGGACGTGGGTCAGGCGCAGGCCGACCTGACCGCCGCGCAGGAGGCCGAGGCCGAGCTGCAGACCCAGCTGGAGGCCGAGGTCGCGCGCATCACGGACGAGACGTCACCCGACGCGCTCGCCATCCGCGAGGTTCGGGTGCCCGCGCGCAAGGCGGACACGCAGGTGGTGGGTGTGTCGCTGCTGTGGAAGTCGATCGACGGGTAGCGACTACGGAGAGGACGCGGGCAAGATCCCCGCGCGCTCCAGCACCGCCCGCGCGATCGGCGCTCCGCCCACGTCGGTGACGTGCTCAAAGTCGAAAGAGAACGGCGTGCGCTCGGCGTCGTCCATCACCGCGCGGCATGCGCCGTCCACGCACATCATGTCGACCGGCTGCACGACGCCCACGCCCGCGGCGGCCCCGATCTCGGCGAGCTGATCGCGGATGACGAGCACGTCGGCGTCCAGGCCCTCGCCCACGCCAAGCCGCAGCGGCACCTGACCCGTGGACCACACGCGGTCCGCGATCAGCTCCGGCAGCGGCGCGCGCCACTGTGGCTCCGGCCCGACCACGATCAAGCGCGCGCCCATCGGCGTCAGCGTGTCGCGCAGCGCAATGAGCTCCGTCACCATCGCCGCGCGCGACGCGGGCGTGTCGAAGCGCGGCCAGCGCGCGCCGAGCACCACCACGTCCGGGTGCACCTCGTCGAGCTTGTCGCGCACCAGCGCGTCGAGCGTGGGGCACTGCGGCGCGGAGCCGGACATGGCCGCTTGAAGCGGCGGGCACATGCCGGCCGTGACCTGCGCGATGTCGAACGGCACCTGCTCCTGCAGCGTCGCGAGCGCCGGAAAGAGGTGGGCGGCGTGGCTGTCGCCCCACAGCAACAGGACGGGACGATCGCGTGGCACGTCGCCGCGGGGCTTCAGACAGGTCGGCGCGAGCGCGTGATCCTTGCGCGCCAGGTCCAGGTGACACGGGCCGACGCTGTGGTGCGCGGGCTTGTAGACGTAGCCGTCATAGTGCACGAAGGACGGCGGGTAGAGGAAGGCCAGGCCGCGCGTCTGCTCAAGACCCACGCCCATCAGCGCCACAACCGCCATGACCGACGACAACCCGACCACCACCCGGCGCGACGCGCGGACGTACAGCCGACTGACGCGCAGCTCGACCACCAGGTAGGTCGCCGCCGCGAGCAGCAGCGCGATGCCCGCGAACGCCCACCTCGTCCACAGCGGCGCGCCCTTGACCGCCGCGCCCGCGAGCATCGGCCAGTGCCACAGGTAGAGCGGGTAGCTGATGAGCCCCACCGCCACCATCGGACGGCTGGAGAGCACGACCCGGTTGAGCCAGCTCTCGGTGCCCGCGCCGATCAGCATCAGCGCCCCGACGACCGCCAGGATCGAGGTCCCCGAGAGCGAGGTGTGCGACTGGCCGATGGACGTGAACCCGGCCGCCAGCATCGACACGCCACACCAGGACAGCGCCGTCGCGAGCGGCCCCGCGCGGAGGGACCCCACCCGGCCGAGCCACAGCGCCAGCACACCGCCCGCGCCCAGCTCCCAAAAGCGAGTCCACGGCAGGTAGAACGCGCCGACCGGATCGACGCGCAGCGTCGCCAGACAGACCAGCGCCGACGCGACCACGGTCAGCGCGGCGAACGCGGTGCGCGTGGGTCGCCCGCCGACGCGCGCGGTCGCCCACAGCGCGACCGGCCACACCACGTAGAACTGCTCCTCGATCGCGAGCGACCACAGGTGCAGCAGCGGCTTGGTCTCCGCGGGGGCGGAGAAGTAGCCAGACTCGCGGCTCAGCACGAAGTTCAGCACGAACAGGCAGGACGCCGCGGTGTGCCGCCCGAGCAGCATCAGGTCGCGGGGGAACAGCACGAACACGCTCACGGCCATGGTGACGAGCAGCACCAGCGCAAGCGCGGGCGCCAGGCGCTTCACCCGGCGCGCGTAGAAGTCGGCCAGCGAGAACACGCCGAGCGCCTGCTCACGCTTGACCAGGCCCGTGATCAGGAAGCCAGAGATCGCGAAGAACACGTCGACGCCCACGTACCCGCCCGGGAGCAGGTCGTGGTCGATGTGGTAGAGCACGACCGCGAGGATCGCGATCGCGCGCAGACCGTCGATGTCCAGCCGACGCAACAGGGCCGCCCTAGAAAACTCGGACCCCATCCCCCGGGAGGAGTCCGCTTTTCAAGACCCATCTAATCCGCGATCTCCTCCTCGCCGATCCAGGGGATGCCCTGACCTCCGGTCACGGCGTCCAACCAGGGGGTCGCGAGCGGCGGGCCCTGTGTCGGCCAGACGGTCGCCAGGGTGTCGGGGTCGTAGACCACGCCGCCCTTCATCACGCGGAACACGTCGCGGGAGCGGTGGATGTCGGCGAGCACGTCGCCGTCGACGATCACGAGGTCGGCGAGCTTGCCCAGGTCCAAGCTGCCGATGTCCTTGTCGAGGCCCAGGTAGGTGGCGCCGTTCCAGGTCGCGACGCGGAGCGCCTCGATCGCCGGGAAGCCGCCCTCGGTCATCGCCCACATCTCCCAGTGCGGACCGAGGCCCTGGAGCTGCCCGTGGGCGCCCAGGTTCACCGGCACGCCGGCCTGCTCCAGCTCCCACGCGGTCCGCGCCAGGCGGACGTGGTGCCAGTCCTCTTCGGGCGTGAGGGTGCGGCGCTTGCTGCGCGCTTCGAGCTTTCCAGGCACGGTCCAGTGCTGGAGGCGCGCGTCCTTCCAGACGTCCTCGCGCTGGTAGAAGGCGTTCTCGCCCCACACGCCGCCGTACCCGACGAGCAGCGTGGGCGTGTAGTGCACGCCAGGGTTGGCGGCCCACAGCTTGAGCACGTCGGTGTGCAGCTGCTCCACCGGGAGCGCGTGCTCGATGCCCGTGTGGCCGTCGATCACCATGGTCAGGTTGTGCGCGAGCGTGCTGCCGCCTTCGGGCACGACCAGCAGGCCCTCCTCGCGCGCGGCGTCGAGCACCCACTGGCGCTGGTCGCGGCGCGGCTGGTTGTAGGACTTCACGCTGAAGCCGCCGTAGTCGGCGATGCGGCGCACGTGCTCGCGCGCGTCGTCAAGCGACTCGATCGGCGCCTTCTCGTCGTTCTCGGCGCCGTAGAGGATGAAGCCGGTGGAGAAGATGCGCGGGCCGACGATGCGCCCGGCCTCCATCAGCTCGTGCTGCGCGAACACGAAGTGCGTGTCGGCGCTGGGGTCGTGCGTGGTGGTCACGCCATAGGCCAGGTTCGCGGCGTAGGACGCGATGGTCTCGGGCGACACGTCCGCGTAGCCGTAGCCCATGTGCGCGTGCACATCGACCATGCCCGGGAACACGCTCTTGCCCTTGGCGTCGATCACCTTGGCGCCCGCCGGGACCGGCGTGCTCGCGCGCGGGCCGATCGCCACGATGCGCTCGCCGCGCACCACGATCACGCCGTCGTCGATCACCTCGCTCGCGCGCATCGTGATGATCTTCGCACCGACGATCGCCACCTCGCCCTCGGGCAGCGTGCGGTTCACGTGCAGGTTGATCGGGATCGGCGTGCCAAGCGGCGACAGCGTGTGCACCGGCCAGGGCGTCGCGTCGGTGGGCTTGGTGTCGGGCGCCTTCGCGGCTTCGGGCAGGCCGTTCGCCAGCTCGACCCGGTACATCGTGGGGCCTGCCGCGTAGGTCAGCGTGTCGGCGTCCGACCAGCGCAGCCACTCGCCAAGCTCGGCGGAGAGGCGCACGGCGGGCACGCTGTCACCCGGCTCGCCCAACACGAGCGGCGCGCCTGCGGTGGGCGGCCACGCAGCGACGTACGCGCGGTGCAGCGCCTTCCACGCGATCCACTTGCCGTCGGGGCTCGGCGCGATCTCCGCCGCGTAGCCGCTGCGCGCGAGCACGCGCCGATCGGTGCCGTCGAGGGCCATGGAGATCAGCGTGGTGTCGTCGCCGTCCGCGTCGGTCACCAGGATGCGCGCGCCGTCCGCGCTGAACGTGGGGCGCGGCGGACGATCGCCCGCGCCGCGAAGCGCCACGTGCCCGGCGTCGTGGATCGGGCCGTCACCCTCGCGCCAGCGGATGCGCAGCCAGGGCTCGTTCCCGCCGGACTGCCCGCGGTTCGTCAGGCCCGTCCCCTGCGCCCACACCACGCGCTTGCCGTCCGCGGAGAACGACGGGTTGGTGTAGAGATCCGCAGAGTCGCCCAGCGGCTTGGGCGCACCCAGCTGGTGGTCACCGCGCACGTTCTGGACCCACAGCATGCCGCCGTCGGCGTCGTCCCAGGTGGTGAACGCCACCGCGCGACCGTCGCCGCGCCACGCGGGCGCGTAGCCCAGCACGTCGCTCGGCGAGATCGGCAGCGGCGCGCCGCCGACGGACTCGATCCACACGCGCCCCACCGCCTGGAACGCGACCGTCTGCCCGTCCGGCGACAGCGTCGACCAGCGCACCGCCTTCGCGTCGAACGACGTCGGCGCGACCTCGTGCGGCTGACGGACCGCGGGGCGCACGTCGCGCGCGACCGACGCGGTGAACGGGATGTCGGTCACGACGCCGTCCACGCGGACGCGGTGCAGCCCGCCGCCGAACGAGAACACCGCCGCCTTGTTGTCCGGCAGCCAGGACCACATCGGGTACGTGCCGTGAATGGCCCAGGTCTCCTGCTGGTCGCGATCGAGCCCTCCGAACGCGACGCGCTCAGAGCCGGTCGCCAGATCGCGCACGATCCACTCGGTGCGCTGCCCGTCGAGCGCGCGGCGCAGGTAGCCGAGCGTCTTGCCGTCCGGCGAGACCTCGGGACGGATCGCGCCGCCCGCGCCGTCGGCGACGGGCTCGACCTCGCCCGTGAGCAGGTCCTTGCGCGAGATCCCGTAGATGCCCTCGTACACGTTGCGGTTGTAGTCGAAGGCGCCCGCCTCGCTCATGTAGAGCCAGCGGCCGTCCGGGCTGATCGCGGGCTCGTTCACGTCGGCCTGGTCGTTCCCCTTCTGGGTCCACTGCACACCCTTGCCTTTGCCGTCCGACGACCACGCCCAGATCTCGCCGGTGCCCAGCGAGCGCGTGCCGGTGAAGTGCTTGCGCCCGAAGATCCAGCGCCCGTCCGGCGACCACTCCGGCTGCGTCACCAGGCGGAAGGACTCGTCGGTGATCGGCTTGGGGTTCTTCCCGTCGACGTCCATCACCCAGAGGTTGTCGCCGCCGCCGCGGTCCGACGTGAACGCGAGGCGCTTGCCGTCGGGGCTGAAGCGCGGGTGCATGTTCCAGGAAGTGCCCGAGGTGAGGCGCGTGGCCGTGCCGCCCGCGATCGGCAGCGTGTAGACGTGGCCCAGCAGGTCGAACGCGATCGTCTCGCCGTCCGGGCTGACGTCGACGTTCATCCAGGTGCCCTCAGTCGTGTCGAACGCGACGTGCACCGCGTCCGCGTGCGCGGCGTCCACCGGCGGCGACGTGGGCGGATCGGTGGCGAGCGCGAGGCCCGCGAGCAGCAGGGCGGACAGGACGAGGACGCGGCGCATCAGGGCTCCGGGGCGAGCGGGGAGCGGTATCCTGGCGGCGGCGCGCGTGGTCGCCGCGGTCACCCACACCCTCGGCTCACTTCTTCTTGCGCGGCTTGGGCGCGGGCACCTGCGTCGCGACCGCCCGCAGCACGGCGGCGATGTCGCCCAGCCGGTCCTCCGGCACCGCGTAGTGCAGCTTAGCGCCCGGGTAGGGCGAGCCCTTCTCGCAGGTCTCCGCGAGCACGGCGCTGGCGGGCACGTCGCGCACGAAGAGCTGGTCGTCGCACACCAGCGCGACCACCTTGTCGCCGCAGTACAGCGCGAACTCGCCGAACATGGCGCGCGTCGTGAAGCCGGGGCCCAGGCGCTCGAGGATGAACGCGGCGGTGTCGCGGTGAGTGGACATGGAAGCCTCCGGGGGGAAATGTACGGCCCAACTTGGCGGGCAGGTCGCGCGATGATCCGCTATCCTCCGCCTGGGGCGGGCCGAGGGAACGATGGTTCGGCGAGTGGGTTGGTTGGCGCTGGCGACAGGCCTGGGCGGGTGTCCGTTCGGCACCGACGTGTTCATGGACGGGTTCATCGGCGACACGGCCGTGGGCCCTGGCGTGGACCAGAGCGACTGCGTGGCGCCCGTGCTCGACTTTGGCCCCACCGTGGAGATCGACGCGAGCGGGCTCGGCTGGGTGCGTCTGGCCGCGGGGGTCACGCCGGACATCCAGCTCGACGGCCCCACCGGCTCGTACCGGCCGGCGACGGTCGCCCGCCAGCGCGTGGGCGCGGACGGCAGCACCCTGATCTTCTTCCGGCCCGAGGCGGGCTGGGAAGCCGGGGCGTGGTCCGCCTGGATCTCCTGGCCGATCGACGTGACGGTGCTCGACCCGGAGACCCTGGAGGTGGTGTCGACCACCACCTACTGCACCGACCAGGTCACCCGCGGCCTGAAGGTGGAGGCGGCGGTCGGATCGGACGACGCATCGGTGATGGAGGGTCTGTGGTGGCTGCGCCAGGGCCTGGAGTCGCCGGATGGACGCCTGCTGACCCGCCTGCTCGACGCCGGCCGGCCCCCCTCCGGGCGGGCGCTCGCCTTCGACGTGAGCCGCGCAGGGATCCAGGTCCACGCCCGGCTTCGCGCGGCAGGCGTGCCCGAAGATGCATGCGATCCGTCGGATCCGATGCAGATCATCCCCACCGACGCAGGCGTCCGGTGGCAGGCCGCCTCCATCACCCTTAGCGGCGCTGAGGGCGGCGACGTCGTGCTCCGCGACCTGTCGCTCGACCTGCCGGGCCACTTCGACGCCAGCCACCAGCGGATCCAGCTCTCGACCACGATCGACCTGCGAGGCGCATCACCCGAGCTCCGCGCGCTGGCCTGCGACACGTGGGCGCCTGACGCCGCGCTTGCCTGCGGCCCGTGCCCGGACGACGCGGCGGCGACGAGCTGCCTGCCCCTCCAGGCACCCGGCCTGCTCCTCGAACGTCCCCCCGTGTCGGCCGACGACACCCCCGCCGAGTGCCCCTGAACGGGCCGGATCCACGCCGGATCCATGTCAGGCCAGTGTGAAATCGACACCGCACCAGTGTGCGAAAACGACTTTCTCTCCGCCTGACGATCCCCCGTAGGGCGCGACTTTCGCTCAAGCTCGGTGGATCCGTGACGTTTCACCGGCCTGGTGACGCCCCCTCAAGTCTGGATCCGGCTGGGGCGTCGGAATACTCGGGGGCCGATGCTGACTTGGACACGAGCGCTGGGCTGCCTTTGCGCAGTCATCGCAGGACTCGCTGACCCGGCCTTCGCCGCCGACAGCGTGCCCGCCGTGGAGTCTCCCAACCAGGGGGCTCCGTACGCTCTCCCCATTGATGAGACGGATCCGGAAGGCTGGGCCACGCCGCGCGAGGTGTTTGTGGACACCAGCGGCTTCACCGGCGTCCCCGGCGGCGATACGGTCGTCTACGACCTGGACCTCGTCGTCTCCTCCATCCGCATGAGCCAGGTGGACGACTTGCCGCCCTGGGCGACCGCGGTCCGCCTGCTCCTGGCCGAGGTCGGCGACCGGGTCGTCCACAGCCGCTACGGCCTGGTCGAGGCGGTGGGCGTCGTACAGTCCATCCAGAACCGACTGGACCGCGCCGCCTGGAACCCGGACGGTGTCTCGGGCATCCGCCCCTGGCCCGGCTGCGGCGGCGGCGACTTCCACGCCTGCGTCAACGACCAGCAGTACCAGGGCCTGTCGATGCCCCACTCGCTCACGCCGCTCAACGGCGTGCGCAACCGCGAGCGGCTTTACGAGCTGGTGGACGCGGCGGTCAGCGCCTGGTGGATCGCCGAGAACGGCTACGTCGACGACGTGACGAGCGGCGGCACCGCGTTCGTGCACCGCTGCGGCGGCGCGGCGTACGGGCAGGCCCGCTTCAACTGCGACGGCCGCAACGACGTGGCGGGCGCGCAGGCCAACACCGGCCCGATCGTGTTCCGCGGCGCGGGCGAATACTCGCGGTCGCTCGGGCGCTACGAGCTGAACGTCACCCGCACCATCGACTTCGTGCCGAACAGCAAGCCGGTCGAGCCTGGCGCCTACTCTCGCTACCTCTGGGGCGACTCGAACGGCGCGGGATGGGACCCTTCTGAGTTCCAGACCGACCCGGATGAGCTGGACGCGCTATGGTCGGGAGACCTCACCGCGATCGTCGACGGCTTGCCGCGCCTCGATCGCACCTCGGACGGGTCGGAAGACTCGGATGATTCGGACGAGGTCGTCGACGACACCGGCTTCGGCCCCCCTGACGCCGACGAAAACCAGCTCGATCCCGCGCTCGACGAGCTGCCCGCCGATCCCACCACAGACGCCCCCGAGACGCCCTCCACTCCTACCTTGTGATCTGAGGCTCTCACGCATGGCGCATGACGCGTTCGTGCTCGCGGCCGGTTTAGGCACGCGGCTCCGTCCTCTCACTGATCATCGTCCCAAGCCGCTCGTGCCGGTCTGCGGCGTGCCGATGCTGTCGTACGCGCTCGCCTTGTGCGCGCGTCACGGCCTCACCGACGTGGTCGTCAACGCGCACCACCTCGCGTCGCAGTTCGACGCGTGGGCTGGCGAGCATGAAGGCTGCGAAGTCACCATCAGCACCGAACTGCCCGACATCCTGGGCACCGGCGGCGGCCTCGCCCACGTGAAGGACGCGCTCGCCGAGCGGTTCGCCGTGGTGAACGCGGACGTGCTTTGCGACGTCGACCTCACCGCGCTCCTGGCGCTGGTGAAGGAAGGCGGCGCGTCGATGGCGCTGCGCCCGAACGCCGAAGACGCCGTAAAGTTCGGCGTGGTCGGCGCGGACAACACGTCGACGGTGGTGCTGCTCACGGACCTAGCGTCCGCGCCGGCCGCCAGCGACATCGCGCGCGAGACGCACTTCACCGGCATCCACGCGATGAGCCGCAGCACGCTCGGCCTAGTGCCGGAGGGCTTCGCCTGCATCGTGCGGACCGCCTACCGCACGCTCGTCCCGCAGCGGAAGGTGCGCTCGCTCCGCCACGAGGGCACCTGGCTCGACGTCGGCGATCCGGCCGCCTACCTGACGGCCAACCTGGCGGTGCTCACCACCACCATGCCCTTGCCCCTGGACCCGCTGTCGCGCGCCACGTTCGCCATCACGCCGCGCGGAAACGTGGGCAACACGCCCCGCCACGTCGAGGTCGAGGGCTGCGTGTGGGTCGGTCAGGACGCGCGCCTGGATCGCGGATCGTTCCTCAAGGACAGCATCGTCGGGAACGGCGCGCGCATCCGCGCCGGCGCCCGCCTCACCCGCTGCGTCGTTTGGGAGGGCCGCGACGTGCCCGCAGGTGACTGGACCGACGCCATCTTCTATGATGGCGGCTACCACAAGGTGGAGCAGAAGTGACCGAAACGGCCGCCGGCGAGTCTCACCACACGCCGCGGCCCTGGGCCAAGCTGGCTCCCGAAGGTCGCAACTGGGATGTGATCGTCGTCGGCTCCGGCATCGGCGGCATGACCACCGCGGCCGCGCTCGCGAAGAACGGCAAGCGCGTGTTGGTGCTCGAGCAGCACTACGTGCCGGGCGGGTACACGCACGAGTTCCGTCGCCAGGGCTTCCACTGGGACGTGGGCGTTCACCTGGTCGGCGAGATGAACGAGCGCTCGCTCACCGGGCGCATCCTGAGCGCGCTCACGAACCACGACCTGAAGTGGGATCCGATCGGCCCGGTCTACGACTCGTTCTGGTATCCGGACGACTTCAAGATCGGCTTCCCGGACAACCCGACGCGCTTCGCGGAGGTCCTCAAGGAGGCCTTCCCGAACGACGGTCGCGACATCGACGCGTACCTGGCCGAGGTGCGAGGCACCGTGAACGCGATGCGCGGGTACTACGTTGACCGCGCGCTGCCGGGCTGGGCGTCCAAGCGCATGGGCGGTTGGGTGTCGGGCGCCGCGCAGACGGCGCTGGCGACGCCAACGGCGGACGTGCTCAAGCGGCTGATCCGCAACGACAAGCTCCGCACGGTCGTCGCGGGCCAGTGGGGATACCACGGCGCCGTGCCGTCGCGCGCGTCGTGGGGTCTGCACGCGTCGATCGTGCGGCACTTCATGTACGGCGCGTACTACCCGGTGGGCGGCGCGAGCCAGATCGCCAAGACGCTGCTGCGCACGGTCGCGGAGGCCGGCGGCTGGACTCGGATCTGCGCCGACGTGCAGGAGATCGTGATCGAGGGCGGCCGCGCGGTCGGCGTGAAGATGGTCGACGGCGAGGTGATCCGCGCGGGCGCGGTCGTGAGCGCGATTGGCGCCATCCCCACCATCGAGCGCCTGCTGCCGCCCGAGGTGCGCGACGCGCAGTGGACGCAGGGCATCCGCAAGACGCCGAGCGGCCCCGCGCATGTCTGCCTGTACCTGGGCTTCGAGGGCGACATCGCCTCGGTCGGCGCGACGCGGCCGTCGCACTGGTACTACAACACCTGGGATCACGAGCAGGCGACCTGGAACGCGCAGCCGGGCAAGCCGCTCCCCTCGCCCGAAATCGTGTTCACCAGCTTCCCGTCGCTGAAGGACCCGGCCTACGATCCGGGCCCCAAGCTCAAGCACACCGGCGAGATGATCACGTTCGTGCCGTACGACACGTTCGCGAAGTGGCGCGGCACGCCATGGCGCAAGCGCGGTGCTGAGTACGAAGACTTCAAGGCGGCGATGACCGACTCGCTGCTGGGCAAGCTCTACGATCACGTTCCGGGTCTCCAGGACAAGCTCGTCCACCATGAGCTGGCCACGCCCATCTCCACCGAACTGTTCGTGCGCCCGCACCGCGGCAGCATCTACGGGCTGGACCACGTGCCCGAGCGCTTCGCGCAGTCCTGGCTTCGTCCGCGCTCGCCGGTGCCGGGCCTGTTCCTTTCGGGGAGCGACGTGTCGTCGGGCGGCGTGGTCGGCGCGATGATGGGCGGGCTGCTCTGCGCGATCGCGATGGAGCCAATTCGGACGATGCGCTGGCTGGGCCCCGTGGCGAGGGGCAACTCCTCCGGACGTTGACCGCGATCGCGCGGTCCGGTACGGTCCAAGTGGAGGTGCCCCTGAGGCTCCTGGTACTCACCGCCGTCGCCCTGTCCGCGTCCGGCTCCGCTTGGGCGGTGGACCCCGATCGGCTGCGCGTGGGCACGGTGCCCGCGCTGCGCGAGTGCCTGAACGGCGACGACGCGGCCTGCGATCTCACCGCCACCCGCGTGGAAGATCGCGGCTGGGCCGCGTGGCTCCGCAAGCAGGACGCCACCGGCCTGGACGAGGACGATCGCCGCACCTTCCTGGCGCTCGACTGCGCGTCAGACGACGAGGACAGCTGCGCGGCCCTGGCCGATGACGTGCTCACCGACGACCCGCTCCGCGCGACCATGCTCTACGCGCGGGCCTGCTCGCTCGGCGCCACGGGTGCGTGCCAGACGATCGACGTCCCGAGCCTGTTCTCACCGGACGCCGCGTACCACCTGCTGTCCGGCGGCGCGTCGTGGGGCTCCGAGAAGCCGGGCTACGCGCGCCCGACCGACGCCGCGGAGGCGATCCGGTTCGGAAAGGCCTGCGCGGCCGACACCTGGCCCGGCGCCTGCCTCGACCTGGGCGGATCGGTGTGGCGCGCGCTCGGCGCCAGGGACACGATCGAGAGTGACGTGGACGCGCTCGACGAGGCCTGCCAGTCGCACGTTGAACCGGCGTGCAAGCTGACGGAGGACGTCGCTCCGGACGACCGCCCGGTGATCGGCGGCATCGGACCGACGTTCATGCTGCTCGACCGGGTGTGCCGCGCGTACGAGATCGGCCGCGCCTGTGAGCTGTCCGGGAACCTGTTGGAGCTAGGCCGCGCCAGCCCATTCGGAACCTCAGCCAGCCGTGAGCGCCAGCAGCTCGCGTGCAACCACGACCGACCAGGCGGCTGCCAGCGGATCACCCGCGCCTATCGCTCGCCGCGCGGCACCGAGCTGCAGCAGGAGTGCGACTCGGTTCGCGCGGGCCAGGGCGGCGCGCCCCATGCGTGCGCCGAGGCAGGCGCGATGCTGCTCTACGGTGTGGGCATCGCCAAAGACGAGGCGCTCGCCGAGCAGCGCATGCGCGACGCGTGCGACGCGGGAGACGCCGGGACCTGCGCGATCGTCGGGGACAAGTTCGACGACAGCAAGCGGATGGAGGCCTTCCCTTGGTGGGAGAAGGCCTGCACGGCGGGCGCGTGGACCTACTGCGGCGGCGCCATGGCGTGGCGCCTGGAAGGGACCAACGGGGCGCCGGTCGACCCGACGCGCGCGGTTCGCGACGTCACGGCCGGGTGCGCCCACGGCGCCGCGAACGCCTGCTCTCAGCTCGCGCTCGCCAAGGAGGACGGGCTCGGGACCTCCGAAGACCGCGCTGGCACCTACGCGCTGTACTTGGAGGCTTGCTCGCTCGGGTCAAACTTCGGGTGCGGCGGCCTCGGGTGGGCGCTGGCCGAGGGGTACGGCACGTCGTCCGATCCGTCGTCCGCGTTGCCGCTCCTTCTGTATGCCTGCCACGCGGGCGACAGCTCAACCTGCGACTACCTCGGGCAGATCTACAAGCAGGGCGGCCCCGTCGCGGTCGACCTCCCTCGCGCGCGCGGCGCATTCAAGGCCGCCTGCGACGCAGGGATGAAGGCATCCTGCACCTCGCTCGACGAGATCGGCCACGACCCGATCACCCCGCTCGCCACGATGGAGCTGCCCAGCCTCCGCGGCGGCGGACTCTACGGCGGCGGCAGCACGGACTACGGTCCCCCGCTCCACCGCTTCGTGGCCGAGGTCACGCCGGTGGTGCGCAATCACCCGACCCCGCGCGTCCACTCGACGGGCGGTGGAGCCGCGCCAGACGGTCTGTCCGCGTGGCTCGCGCTCGGATCCCAGCGATCGTGGACCCTGCGGGACCAGGCGGCGTCGGTCCGGGTGGGGCTTGGGTACACGACGGGCTTGGTTGGCGTCGGCGGTACCTTCGACTGGGTGAGCGACAACCGCTGGAAGCCCAAGGTCGCGCGCCAGTACTTCCGCGTCGCCCTGAACGCCGACGTCTGGCTGCGCGTCCCCACCAGCTCGGTGCTCGACGTGCTGATCGGCGCGGGCGGCGGCGTCGGTGGCTACCGGCCTGGACCGGGAAAGACGAACGCGCTCACCCTGTCCGAGAACACCCACGAGTTCCTGCAGTTCAACGTCCACGCCAAGGGGTTGCTCTTTGGCGTTCGGCTGGAGCAGGCGCAGTGGTTCCAGAAGCTGGACGGTCTGGAGTTGGACCACGTGACCGGCATCTACGGCCTGATCGGGGTGACCGGTGGCCGCTAGACACACGCTCCCCGCCCTCTGCCTCGCAGGCTTGCTGAGCAGCACGTCCGCCCACGCCGGCGACTACGGGAAGCTCGACGTGTTCGTCGGGGCGGCCTACCGACACTCGCTCAGCCTGGACGCAGGCGGCTTCGCGCTCACCGCGGGGCTGGGCGGGTACGTGGGCCTGTTTGGCGTCGAATACCAGATCGAGCTTTCGAACGACCACAGCTTCAAGCACGTCGAAGAGCGCCTGGCCTCGCGAACGACCAACTGGTTCAACGTGGTCCTGCGCGGACGCCTGGGCGACCGCGTCGACCTTGGCCTGGCGGTGGGCCCAGGCATGGGCTTCGTGAAGAACGCCGGCAAGGCCTACGAAGTCGGCGGGCGCTTCCCCTCGCAGGGCGTCCACGAGGAGCTCCGCTTGGGCTTCAACGTGTCCGACAGCGACAACGTCGCGCTTGGGCTGCGTGTTCGCGTCGGCGCCGAGCACATGTGGCAGTACGCGATCGTCCAGGGCCCCGAGCACGCGATCACCGGCGGGATCGAGTTCTACCTGGGGCCGACCACCGACTGATCGGCGTTGGCCGATGGCGATCCGCGGACTCCGAACACGCGCAGCGTCCACCGACCGCCGACTCCCCGTCGCGGCGGACCGGCCGGTACCCGGCCGGTACCCGGCCGGCGCAGAAAGCGAGAAACCCCCGGGAGTCGTTACCGACTCACCGGGGGTTTCAAAAATAATGCTGGCGATACCTACTCTCCCACCAAGTTGCCTTGGCAGTACCATCGGCGTGCTCGCGTTTCACTTCCGAGT
>CAIOSP010000084.1 GCA_903861005.1 uncultured Pseudomonadota bacterium | reverse complement strand
TGAGGATGGTCGCGTCGAGCGCGGCGGTGCTCACGCCATCGTGGCCGTCGTCCGCGGTGACCACCACGTGCCAGATCTGCCCTGGGGCGAGCACCAACGCGCTCACGGTGTCGGTCGCCTCGGCGAAGGGTACGCCGTCCAACGTCCAGGCGTAGGTCACGGCGAGCGGGTCGGCGTCGCCGTCCGTCGCCGCGATCACGACGGCCAGATCCTCCTGCGCGGTCGCGGTCGGGCGCGCCCAGGTGGCCGACACGGCCGGCACCGCGTTGAGGACGGACACCGTCGCGGAGCCCGCGGCGCTGGTCAGCTCGCCGTCGCTCGCGATCACCCTGACCTCCCACACCTCGTCGCGGCTGGTCTCCGCCGCGTCGACCGTGTCGGTGGTGAGCGAGGTCTGCGGGACTCCGTCGCGGATCCACGCGTAGGTGTACGTGATCTCATCGCCGTCCGGGTCCGTGGACTCGGCGACGAGGTGCGCCACGAGCGCGTCCGTGGAGAGCGGCTCGAGCGGAGAGACCGACACCTCGGGGGCGCTGGGCGCCTGGTTCGGCCCATCGGCCCCGCCGGACGTACAGGCGGCGCCAACCACGCACACCATCACCAGCCAATTCGTGCGCATGTCCGTCACCCTCCGCGGCACGACCATACAGCGAAAGCGTGGCTCAGTCGACAGATCCGAGCGTCGCCGCACCTAGCACAGCGACGCTCAAACCCACGCTTTATGCGGTCTTGCCCGCGAGCATCAGCCAGGTCGCCACCACCGTGTCCGGGTTGAGCGACATGCTGCCGATCCCCTGGTCCACCAGCCACTGCGCCAGATCGGGGTGGTCAGAGGGCCCCTGGCCGCAGATCCCGATGTACTTGTCGAGCTTGCGGCAGGCCTGGATCGCGCGGGCGAGCATGAACTTCACCGCCTCGTCGCGCTCGTCGAACAGGTGGGCGACGGTGGCCGAGTCGCGGTCCAGGCCAAGCACCAGCTGGGTCATGTCGTTGGAGCCGATCGACATGCCGTCGAAGTGCTCCAGGTACTGCTCGGCGAGGATGGCGTTGGTGGGCACCTCGCACATCATGATCACCTTCAGGCCGTTCTCGCCGCGGCGCAGGCCGTTCTTGGCGAGCAGCTCCACCACGGCGGCGCCCTCGGCCACCGTGCGGACGAAGGGCACCATCACCCACACGTTGGTGAAGCCCATGTCCTCGCGCACGCGGCGCAGGGCGCGGCACTCCAGCTCGAAGCAGGGCTGGAAGCTCGGGTCGACGTAGCGCGACGCGCCGCGGAACCCGATCATCGGGTTCTCCTCGTGCGGCTCGTAGGCAGCGCCGCCGATCAGGTTCGCGTACTCGTTGGTCTTGAAGTCCGACAGGCGGACGATCACCGTCTCCGGGTGGAAGGCGGCGGCGATCGTCGAGATGCCCTCCGCCAGCTTCTCCACGTAGAAGCTCACCGGATCCGCGTAGCCGCCGATGTGCTGCAGGATGGTCGCCTTGGTGGCGGCGTCCTGGCGGTCGAACTCGAGCAGCGCCTTGGGGTGGATGCCGATCGCGCGGTTGATGATGAACTCCAGGCGCGCCAGGCCGACGCCCTTGTGCGGCAGCCCGGCGAACTCGAACGCGCGGTCCGGGTTGCCCACGTTCATCATCAGCTTGAGCGGGATGGGCGGCATAGCGTCGAGCGCCACCTCCTTGTGCTCGAACTCGAGCGCGCCCGCGTAGACGTTGCCGGTGTCGCCCTCGGCGCAGGACACGGTGACGATGTCGCCGTCCTTGAGGCGCGCGGTCGCGTCGCCGCAGCCCACCACCGCGGGGATCCCCAGCTCACGGGCGATGATCGCCGCGTGGCAGGTGCGGCCGCCTCGGTTGGTGACGATCGCGGCGGCCCGCTTCATCACGGGCTCCCAGTCCGGGTCCGTCATGTCGGCGACCAGCACGTCGCCCGCCTGCACGCGGGAGATCTCGTGCACGTCCTTGATCACGCGCACGCGGCCGCTGCCGATCCGCTGCCCGATCGCGCGGCCCGTGACGATCACCGGACCCTTGCCGGACATGGTGTAGCGCTGGAGCGTGCTGCCGCTGCGGCTCTGCACGGTCTCGGGCCGGGCCTGGAGGATGTAGAGCTCGCCGGTCTCGCCGTCCTTGCCCCACTCGATGTCCATCGGCTGGCCGTAGTGCTGCTCGATGATCAGCGCCTGCCGCGCGAGCGAGGTGACGTCGGCGTCGGTGATGCAGAAGCGGTCGCGGTCGGCCTCGGCCACGTCGACCGTCAGCGTGCGCGCGCCCGATCCGCGCTCGGCGTAGATCATCTTGATGGCCTTAGCACCGCGCGTGCGCCGCACGATCGGGTGCTTGTCCGCGCGCAGGGCCACCTTGGAGACGTAGAACTCGTCGGGGTTCACGGCGCCCTGCACGACCGTCTCACCCAGGCCCCAGGCGCCCGTGATGAACACCACGTCCCGGAAGCCCGAGTCGGTGTCGAGCGTGAACATGACGCCGCTGGCGCCCAGGTCGCTGCGCACCATGAATTGCACGCCCGCCGACAGCGCCACCAGCTCGTGCGCAAACCCCTGGTGCACGCGGTAGGCGATCGCGCGGTCGTTGTAGAGCGACGCGAACACGTCGTGCACGCAGCGGACGACGTCGTCCTCGCCGTGGACGTTGAGGAAGGTCTCCTGCTGGCCCGCGAACGACGCGTCCGGCAGGTCCTCCGCCGTGGCCGACGAGCGCACGGCGACCGACACGTCACGACCGTGGGCCATGGTGCGGTAGCCCGCGCGGATCTCCTCCTCCAGCTTGGCCGGGAACGGCGTGGCCAGGATCCAGGCGCGGATCTGGGCGCCGACCTCGGCCAGCTTGCGCACATCGTCCACGTCGAGCGGGGCCAGGATGTCATGGATCCGCTTGTCGAGGCTGTCTTGGGCCAGGAACTCCCGGTAGGCAGCCGCCGTGGTGGCGAAGCCGCCGGGCACGCTGACGCCGAGCGCCGCGAGGTTCGAGATCATCTCGCCGAGGCTGGCGTTCTTGCCGCCCACCTGCTCGATGTCGTGGCGTCCGAGGTGCTCGAAGGGGATCGTCGTAGCGGTCACGGGGATTTCCTTGTCGTGGCGGGCTGACGATGGAACATTGCACGCCCCGATGCGCCACCTCCATGCAAGGAGCGCACCGTCCCCAAGGAGCCCCCAGTGTCACGAACGGTGTTCTTTTTGTCGGATCAAACGGGCGTCACGGCAGAGACCCTGGGCCGCAGCATGCTCGCACAATTCGTGGACCTGGACTACCACCCGGTCACCCTGCCCTTCGTGTCCACGCCCGACGCCGCGCGTGACGCCGTCGATCGGATCCAGGCGACCGGCCGCGCGGACGGCGTGCGCCCGATCGTCTTCTCGACCTTGGCCCAGGGGGACCTCCGCGACATCGTGCGCGGCGCCGACGCGCTCTGCCTCGACTTCTTCGCGGCCTTCCTCACGCCCGTGTCGCAAGAGCTGAGCATGGAGGTGTCGCGCACGCCGGCCAAGGCACACGGCATCGCCGACAAGGGCGCGTACTCCCACCGCATCGAGGCGACGCACTACGCGCTCGCCAACGACGACGGCGGCGCCACCCGAGACTACGAGCGCGCGGACCTGATCCTGGTCGGCGTGTCGCGCTGCGGAAAGACGCCCACCTGCCTCTACCTGGCGCTTCAGTACGGCATCTTCGCCGCCAACTACCCGCTCGCCGACGAGGAATTCGAGTCTGGGCGCCTGCCCGCCGCGCTGGTGAAGCACCGCCACAAGCTGCACGGCCTGACGATCGCGCCCGACCGGCTCCAGCAGATCCGCCAGGAGCGCAAGCCCGACAGCCGCTACGCCTCCGCCAGCCAGGTCACGTTCGAGCTGCGCGCCGCCGAGGCGATCTTCCAGCGCAACGGCATCCCCTACCTGGACGCCACCGAGTGCTCGGTCGAGGAGCTGGCGAGCCGGATCCTGCAGCGCACCGGCCTGGAGCGCCGCGCGAACGTGTAGGCGGAAATCCAGCGCGGGTGTCGATCGGGGCCCCAGGCCGCGTCGATACGCGGTCGGAAACTGGAGTCCCCATGTTCCGACTGATCCCGCTCCTTCTGCTCTGCGCCTGTGATCCTGCCACCGTCTGGGGCGCCGGCGCCGCCGTGCAGCCCAACCCCCAGACCGCCACGCCGATCGACGCCGCGCGCTTCGCGGACGACCTGCGCGCGCACCTCGACGCCTGGTACGCTGCGCACGAGGCCGACGTCGCGGACGCTGGCGGCGCCACGCTCGCCGAGGCCGTGATGGCCGTCGACGCCGCGCTCGTCACGCCCGTGCTCGACCCGGCGGAGGACCCGTTCGGCGACGACCTGGACGCCACGGAGGTGTTTACGCACCCGGACGTGGTGTTCGTCGGATCCGACCGCGTCTGGTTCGGCGCCTACCGCTTGAGCGACGGGGCGAACCTGTACGTGCAGGACTTCGAGTAGCGATCAGTCCGTGTCGGACGAGCTGTACAGCTTGAGCCAGACCGGCGCGTGATCGGAGATGTCGGCCACGTAGGTGACCGGATCCTGCACGTAGTCGCGGCCCGAGCTGGAGTACTCGGTCAAATAGGACGACTGGAACCAGAAGTGGTCGTAGGCCGACACGTACGCGCCCGTGCTGTTCAACGACGTGGGCAGGTTGACGGGCGACGTCACCGCAGGCGCCGGCGTCTTGAAGTTCGTCCACCAGTTGGACGTCGCGTCCGCGTTGTGATCGCCGAGCAGGATGACGTCCTGATCGCGCGAGTCGCCGTTCTGCACGGCGGTGAAGACGTTCTTGATCTCCGACAGCTCGGCCGCGCGCTGCGTGGTGGTGCCGAACACGGTGTGCCAGTTGATGAACGTGAAGTCCGCGGCGGTCGCCCGGTCGCGCAGGCGGACGATCATCGGCTCGCGCTCGAACTTGTCGCCCGTGTCCTGCCAGACCGCCCAGCCGTCCACCGTCACCCGGTCCGACCGGTAGATGAACGCGTAGGACTCCTTGTAGGTGGTGCGGCCGATCAGCGGCGTGGTGACGGCCACCCAGGTCTTGCCGCTCAGGGTGGACAGCTGAGCCGCAATGGCCGGCGCCACGGTGGCGTTCATGACCTCCGGCAGGAACACCACGTCGCAGCCGGCGGCGGACGTGGAGGAGGAGCCGAACTCGAACCAGATCTGCTCGGCGTCGCCCAAGTAGTCGGTCTCGCCGCTCCAGCCCTCGTGGCGCATGTTCCAGCTCTCCACCCGCAGGTAGGAGCCGGCGAAGGCCTCCGCAGGGAAGGCCAGGGCCAGGACGGACAGCGCAAACAAGGGGCGGATCATGGGGGGCTCCCGACGGGCGCGCCCGCTATACCTGCGGGCCGCCGACTGTCAAGACGATGTTCGGACGCCGAAACCCACGGACCGAGGCCCCTTCGCCGGAGCCCGCCCCTGGCGCGACCTACCGGCAGCTCTGCTTGGTGGAGGTGGTCGCGGTGGAGTCGCAGTACGGGTAGCTGGAGGCAAAGACACAGCCCGTGGCCAGGTTGCCCGAGTCGCCGCAGGCCGGCACGTTCCCGTCCCAGCCGTCCGCCGAGTAGAAGCAGCCCGGGAAGCACTGGTAGGCGGCGGTGTACTGCTCGTCCTCGGACCGGTTGCAGTCGTAGTCAAAGCTGCCGTCGCCGCGGTCCTGGTCAAAGAACGCGGTCTGGCCGGGGTGGGCGTCGGCGTTGCTGTCGTAGCAATCGTCGCGGTTGCCCGCGTAGCCCTGGGGCGCCGCGCAGGCGCTGACCGTCTGGCCCGACACACCGTAGCCGTCGCCGTCACGGTCCGGGTAGAACGTCGAGCCGCCGGTGGCGCCCTGCTCGTCCGTCTGGCCGTTGCAGTTGTCGTCGCGGCGGTTGCAGACCTCCTGGGCGCCCGGGAACACGGTGGATCGCGTGTCGTCGCAGTCCCCGTCGCTAAGCGAGGCACAGTTCGGGCTGACGCTCCCCAGGCAGGGGGCGGTCTCGCAGCGGCAGTCGCCGTCGTCGTCCCAAGCCGTGGTGCCCTCGTCGATGAGGCCATCGCAGTCCTGATCCGCGCCGTCACGCACCTCGGTGGCGCCGGGGTAGATGTTGGCGTTGGCGTCGTTGCAGTCGCCGCCCAGCTCGTTGGTGCCGTCGCCGTCGTCGTCGAAGCAGACTGTGCCCTCGTCGGTGACGCCGTCGCAGTCCTGGTCGACCTGGTCGCAGACCTCGGGCGCGCCGGGGTGGATGCTGTCGTCGGCGTCATTGCAGTCGCCATCGGCCACGGTCCAGCCGTCGATGTCCAGATCGCCGACGTCGGTGTCGGCCACGTCGGTGTCCGCGCCAGGGTCGGCGTCCGGGTCCGTGTCGTCGACGACGACGACGTCGGTGTCGGTGTCGGTGTTGTCGCCATCCGTGTCCACCAACGTGTCCACGCCGTCCGTGGTGGACGGCGAGTCGGTGTCGCCGTCGCCGATGGTGGCGGTGCCCACCTTGCAGGACGCCAGCAGGACCAGGAAGAGCACGCGACGCATCGGGACCTCACAGAGATGATGTCTTAGCACGACCCGACGAGAACCCGCGCGGGCGTCACACAGGCCAGACAAACGCCGGGCCCGGAAGCGAACTCCGGCCCGCACAGCTTGCCCCGCTCACCCACGGCCCCTGAATGTCGAAGCCGGCTCACTCGACCCAGGGACGGCCTGAGGGGCGCGGACGGCGGCGCGCCCCTGACCTCCGCCGCGGGTGCCGCTACTTCGGCAGCAAGCTCCGCATCTGCGAGGAGATGATCCTCGCCGCCTGCTTGGGGATGAGCCGCGTCAGCGCGTCGAGCATCTTCGAGTCCTTGCCGATGAACGTGTGGTAGCGGTTCTTCTCGATCGCCACGACGATCTGACGCGCGGCCTCAGGCGACGGCGTCATCTTGATGGGGCTGGGCTTGTCCGGGTCCATGCCCGCCAGCGTCACGCCCGAGTTCGCCGCGATGTGGGTCGCGATGGCGCCGGGGAACACGACCGACACGCCGACCTTGGTGTCGAGCAGCTCGGCGTAGAGGCCCTCGAACATCAGCTTCATGGCCGCCTTGGACGCGCCGTACGCGGTCTGTCCAGGCACCGCGAGGAAGCCGCCCATGCTCGACACCGCGACGATGTGCGCCTCGGGCCGGGCGAGCAGCAGCGGCAGGAAGGCCTTGGTGATGAACAGCGGCCCGTAGAAGTTCACGTTCATCACGCGCTCCACGTCCGCGATCGGCAGGTCGTTCATCCGCACGAAGGGCTGGATGATCCCCGCGACGTTGAGCAGCCCGTCCACCGCGCCGTGCGCCGCGATCACCGCCGCCGGCAGCGCCTCGACCGCCGCGCGATCGGTCAGGTCGACCCGGTGGATCGTCAGCTTGTCCCCCGCCGCCGCCAACGCGACCGTCTCGTTCAGGCCCTTCTCGCTGATGTCGATCGCCGCGACCCGCGCGCCCTTGGCGAGCAGC
>CAIOSP010000083.1 GCA_903861005.1 uncultured Pseudomonadota bacterium | reverse complement strand
GTCGCGTCGGACGCGTGGACCGTGACCCGCTCGTACAACGTCCGCACCGACTACCCGCGCCACGACAACCACTACGCCATGGCGCCCGCGATCTGCGTGCTCCATCCGGGTGATGTCGCCGCGATCCCGGACGGTCCGACGAAGGTCGACGGCGGCGCTTTCTGGATCCACATCCAGGGTCGGTAAAAACAAGGGGGCTCGATGTCCAAGGTCCACTCAGTTCGTGGGGTCGAGCTGCCCGAGGGCGCCTCCGGCTCTTCCTTCCTCTACGAGCTGCTCAAGCACGCGGTGGACTCGGAGCCCGAGGTCTTCTCGGGCGTCGATCTACCGAAGAGCGCCAAGCTGTTCAAGGACGGCTTCGGGTCGGCGCTGGCGCGCTTTGAGGCGATCCGCGCGGCCAGCGACAAGCGCGTGGAGATCGCGCTGTCGATGCGCAAGCTCGCGGCGAGTCGGCTGCGCTTCGTCGACGATCGCGGCGAGCGCTCGTTCGCGGACGCCATGCTGGAGCCTGCGGTGGCGCTGCCCACCACGCGCATCCAGACCAAGGGGCCTGGGCGCCTGTCTCCAAGCGTGAGCGCTCGTGGGGCGACGCACACGGGCGCAGGGCTCCGCGCCTGGATCGTCGGCGCGCGTGTGGACCGAGTGATCACCGAGGCCTGCGAGGCCGCGCTGGTGCGCCTGCTCGACCGCGCCGACCGCGAGGGCGGGACGCTGTCGCTGAAGGGCGAGCGCTTCGCGCTGCTTGGCGCTGGCGCCGAGCTGGCGCCGACGGAGCTGCTGCTGGCGGCGGGCGCCGAGGTGCTGTGGATCGACCTGCGCGCGCCGTCGCAGGCCCTCCTCGACAACCCGAACCTGGGCGGCGTGCTCCACGTCCCGGACGGCGGCGCCAACCTGCTGGAGGCGCCCGCCGCCATCGCCGGGACGCTCAAGGCGTTCGCCGAGGCCGGGCCGATCCACGTGGGCATGTACGCCTACGCCGGCGGCGAGAGCCAGGAGTGGCGGCTCACGGCGTCGATGAACGGGATCGTCCGCTCGATGCCGCCAGGGGTGGTGAAGTCGTTGTCGCTGCTCATCTCACCGACGACGGCGATGGTGGTGTCCCCAGCCGACGCCGAGGCGGCCGACCAGCGACGGTCGGCGGGCTCGACCTTTCGCAAGCTGTTGGCCAAGGCCGGGGTGCTGGTCCCGGGGCAGATCCCTTCGGGCACGGGCCGCGTGTCCTGCTCGGTCGTGCCGCTGCAGGGCGCCAGCTACCAGGCCGCCCAGTACATCGGGAAGATCCTGTCGGCCGAGACCCACGCCGTCTACGGGGCGTCGCTGCTCGACACGAACCACCCGCTGACGATCAGCGCGAACGTCGCGCCGATCACGGCCACCCGGTCCCTGGCGCATCCGGTGTTCGAGGCTGGATTCTTGGGTGCGCCCATGTGGGGGATCTTCATCTCGGAGCCGCGCACCACCCGCGAGCTGAACGGGCTGCTCGCCATCCACGACGTGACCGACCCGGAGGCGCCCGGCGCGGCCGGTCAGGTCTACGCGACCGCGGCAGATCGCGCGCGGGCGCTCTTTCTGGAGCAGGCGCACGGCGGCGTCTACGCCCAGCCCTACGCGCTTGACGGCGGGATCAAGGTCGCGGCGGTGTCAGGCCTGATGCAGAAGCCGTCCCTGATCCCGCGCCTGTTCCGCTGACGCCCGGTTAAGCGTGCGGTCCCCGGAGGTCGCGTGATCCTGGTCATCGATGTGGGCAACACGAACATCGTGCTTGGCGTGATGGAGGGGCTGGAGCTCCGCGCCCAGCTCCGCATCTCGACTGGCGAGCGGACCACGGACGAGATCGGCATCCTGATGCTCCAGGGCCTGGCCCACCGAAAGATCGCGCTCGAGCAGATCGAGGGCGCCATCGTGTCGAGCGTGGTGCCGTCGGCGGTCTACAGCCTGGAGAAGGCCTGCCACCGCTACTTGGGCGTCGATCCGCTGGTGGTGGGGCGCAAGCTCAAGACCGGCATCAAGGTGCGGACCGACAACCCCAAGGAGGTCGGCGCGGACCGCATCGTGAACTCGGTGGCGGCGCTGGACAAGTGGGGCGGGCCGATCATCGTCGTCGACTTTGGCACGGCCACCACGTTCGACTGCGTGAACGCGGACGGCGACTACGTCGGCGGCGCCATCGCCCCGGGCTTCCGCATCAGCGAGGAGGCGCTCATCTCCCGCACCGCCAAGCTGCCTAGGGTCGAGGTCCGGCGCCCGCCGCGCGCCATCGGCACCAACACGGTCGACGCGATCCAGTCGGGCATGTTCTTCGGCTACGTCGGCCTGGTCGACGCGCTCGCCCGCCGCTGCCGCGACGAGCTGGGCGGCAAGGCCAAGGTGGTCGCCACGGGCGGCCTCGCCACGCTGTTCGGCGACGACAGCGAGATGATCGAAGAGGTCGACCCGGTGCTCACGCTGCGCGGGCTGGCCCTGCTCTACGAGCGCAATCGCCGCTGAACGAGCCCGCGCCCGGTTGCCCACGAGATCGCGACTCTATAGGTCTGCGCCCCCGGAGTTCCGATGTACTTTCAGGATCTGATCCTCTCCCTCCAGCAGTACTGGGGCAAGCAAGGCTGCGTCATCCTGCAGCCGCAAGACCTCCCCATGGGCGCGGGCACGTTCGCTCCGGCCACGTTCCTGCGCGCGCTCGGCCCCGAGCCCTGGCGCTGCGCGTACGTGCAGCCCTGCCGCCGCCCCGGTGACGCTCGCTACGGCGAGAACCCCAACCGCCTCGGCCACTACTACCAGTTCCAGGTCATCCTCAAGCCGAGCCCGCTCGACAGCCAGGACCTGTACCTGGGGAGCCTGGAGGCGATCGGCATCGACCCGCGCGCCCACGACATCCGCTTCGTCGAGGACGACTGGGAGAGCCCCACGCTGGGCGCCTGGGGCCTGGGATGGGAGGTCTGGATGGACGGCATGGAGGTCACGCAGTTCACGTACTTCCAGCAGGTCGGCGGCTTCCCGTGCCGCCCCGTCAGCACCGAGCTGACCTACGGCCTGGAGCGCCTGGCCATGTACCTGCAGCGCGTGGACAACGTGTACGACCTGGCCTGGGTCGAGGGCATGACCTACGGCGACGTGTTCAAGCGCAACGAGGTCGAGCAGTCCCGCTACAACTTCGAGCACGCCAACACTGCGGCGCTGTTCGAGATGTTCCAGAAGTCCTTTGACGAGTGCGCGCGCTTGGCGTCGATCGGCGGCATGACGCTGCCCGCCTACGACCAGTGCATCCTGACCAGTCACTCGTTCAACCTGCTCGACGCGCGCGGCGCCATCAGCGTCGCGGAGCGCGCGCAGTACATCCGCCGCATCCGTGAGCTGGCCATGCGCTGCGCGGCTTCGTACCTCGGCGTGGAAGCGTCGGTGGAAGGGGGTGCCTTGTGAGCGAGCTCTTCCTCGAACTCCGCATGGACGAGCTGCCGGCCTCCATGGTCCGGCCCGCGCTCGAAGGTCTGGCCAACGGCCTGGTCGCGCTGATCGACGGCGTGCCGCACGGCGCGGTGCGCACCTTCGCCACGCCGCGTCGCCTGGCCGTCGCGATCGCCGACGTGGCGCCCGCGCGTGCGGCGGTCGAGCGTGAGGTGACCGGCCCCGGCGCCGACAAGTCCTTCGACGCCGACGGCAACCCCACCGCGGTGGGCATCGCGTTCGCCAAGGGCAAGGGCGCAGACCCCGCAGACCTGCGCGTGGTGGAGATCCCCAAGCGCGGCAAGGTGGTCGCGGTCACGCTGCGCGAGGGCGGCGAGCGCGTCGTCGACCTGCTGCGCGACGGCGTCGCCAAGCTCATCACGGGCATCCCGTTCGCCAAGTCCATGGTGTGGGGCGACGGCACGCTGTCCTTCGGCCGCCCGCTGCAGGGCATCGTCGTGGTGTACGACGGCGCGCCGGTGGTCGGTGAGGCGCACGGCATCGCGTTCAGCGCGACCAGCCAGGGCCACCGCATGTCGCCCGATCCGTTCGTGGTCACGTCCTGCGACCAATGGGTCGAGGGCATGCGCGCGCGCCACGTCGAGCCGGATCTGGACGCCCGCAAGGCCCGCATCCGCGCGATCCTCGACGCGTTCGTCGCCGAGCTGGACGCCGATCCGATCCACGAGGAGACGCTGCTCGAAGAGGTGACGCACCTGGTCGAGTGGCCGGTCGGCGTGATCGGGGCGTTCGATGAGGATCTGCTGACGCTCCCGCCGCGCCTGCTGATCACGTCGATGAAGGTGAACCAGCGCTACTTCCCGGTGCACGTCGCGGGCAAGCTCAGCCACAAGTTCGTGGTGGTGAGCAACAACCCGTTCGGCGACGCCGACTTGATCGCCGAAGGCAACGCGCGCGTGCTGCGCGCCCGCTTCTACGACGCGCGCTTCTTCTTCGCCGAGGATCGCAAGACCCCGCTGGCGGAGCGCAGCGCCAAGCTGTCGTCCATGCGCTGGATCCGCGGCCTGGGCACCATGGCCGACAAGGTCGAGCGCCTGGCCAACCTGGGCGCGTGGCTGGCCCCGACTGTGGGCGCCGACCCGGACGCCGTGCGTCGCGCTGCCACGCTCTGCAAGCTCGACCTCGCGTCGCTGATGGTGGGCGAGTTCCCCGAGCTGCAGGGGCACATGGGCCGCCTGTACGCCGCCGCGCAGGGCGAAGACGCTGCGGTCTCCGTCGCGATCGAGGAGCACTATTTGCCGCGCTCTGCGGACGACGGTGTCGCCAAGTCCCCGGCGGGCGTCGCGTTGGCACTCGCGGATCGCGTCGACACGCTGGTCGGCTGTTTTGCGGTGGGCCTGGAGCCCAAGGGCGGCGGCGACGCGCAGGGCCTGCGTCGCGCGGCGCTGGGCATCGTCAACACCATCCTGGAGCACAAGCTGCGCCTGGATGTGCGCGCGCTGTTCGCGGCGGGCGTGGACGCCTACGGCGCGCAGCTGCACGACGCGTCGGACGCGGACGTGGCGCTGCGCTTCGACAAGTTCCTGGCCGCGCGCCCGTCCACCGACGGCCTGGCCCGCACGCTCGCCGAGTTCACGCTGACGCGCTTCAAGGCGTCGCGCACCGGCGCGGGCGTGTCGTCGGATCTGGTCGACGCGATCTTCGGCGCCAGGCACGACGGCGCGGTGGATCTGCTGTCCTACGACCGCGCCGTGACCGCGCTGGTCCAGGCAGCGGGCACGCCGGACTTCCCGACCATCCTCACCACCGTGAAGCGCGTGGTGAACGTCGCGGGGGACACCACCTTCGCGCGGCCGGATCCGGCCACGCTGGAGCACGACGCGGAGCGCGCGCTGCTTGATGCGGCGGACGCGGCCGCCGAGCGCGTGACGGCCTCCGCCGAGGCGCTCGACTGGGCTGGCGCGATGCACGCGATGGTCGGTCTGGCGGGCCCGATCGAGGTCTTCTTCACCGCGCTGATGGTGAACGATCCCGAGGAGATCGTGCGCACGCGTCGCCTGGGCATCCTGGGTGTCGTGATGACCAGCTTCCGCCAGATCGCCGACTTCTCGCGGATCTCCACGCGGTGAGGACGTTTCGCCGCGTCGCCGTGTACTGCGCGTCGAGCAACCAGACGCTCGCGCGCTACGGGGACACGGCGTTCGCCGTGGGTGTGGCGCTCGCGTCACGCGGCGTGGGCGTGGTCTACGGCGGAGGCAGCGTCGGCCTGATGGGCCGGGTCGCCGACGGCGCGCTGTCGGTGGGCGGTGAGGTGACAGGCGTCATCCCGCAGCGCCTCCAGGACCTGGAGCTGGGCCACAAGGGCGTGACGCTCGAGGTGGTCGAGACCATGCACGATCGCAAGGCGCGCATGGCCGAGCTCGCCGACGCATTCCTGGCGCTGCCGGGAGGGTGGGGCACCTGGGAGGAGCTGTTTGAGGTCGTGACCTGGACCCAGCTCGGCTACCACCGCAAGCCGGCCGGCGTGCTCGATGTGGGTGGCTTCTACGCGCCGCTCAAGCAGATGGTCGACCGCGCGATCGACGAGGGCTTCGTGCGGCCGATGCTCAAGGACCTTCTGATCTTCGACGACGATCTGGACCGGCTGCTCGACGCGATGGCGGCGGCGGAGCTGCCGGAGATCGAGCGGTGGATCAAGACGCCGTAGGCGGCGGGGCAGATGCAGGTCGGCCCGGGTAGGGGGCAGCGGGGAGACCTTCGCCTTTGACCCGTCCAGTCCAGTACACCATCGACCAGCTCGTCCTGCTCGACGCAATCGCGCGCGTGGGTTCGTTCGCGGGCGCGGCCAAGGAGCTGGGGCGGGTGCCGTCGGCGGCCAGCTACACGATCCGCGCGCTGGAGGAGGCGCTGGGTGTGCCGGTGTTCCGCCGTGAGGGTCGGCGCGCCGTGCTCACGCCCGAAGGTCAGCTGCTCCTCCAGCACGCGCGGGTGGTGCTGCGCGAGGTGCGGCGGCTGGAGGCGGTGGCGGCGCAGCTGCGCGACGGCTGGGAGCCGGAGCTGCACGTGGTGATCGACGGCGCGCTGCCGATGGGCCCCATCTCGGCGACGCTGCGGGAGATCGCGGCCCGTCAGGTGCCGACGCGCATCCGGGTGGACATCGAGTACCAGGACGGCGTCGCCGATCGGTTCCTGCGTGACTCGGCGCAGATCATGCTGGTGCTGGAGCTGGACGCGGTGCCGCCCGGGCTGCATGGCCGCCCGCTGCCCGCGGTGGAGATGGCGTTGGTGGCGGGCGCGTCCCACCCGTTGGTGGGCGCTGGCCGCCTTCGTCGCGAGGACCTGAACCGCCACATGGAGGTCATCGTGCGGGACAGCGCGCCTCGGCACGCCCAGGCGCCGCGCGCGAGCTTCCTGGGCACGCCAAACGTCCTGTACCTGGCTGACTTCCACGCCAAGCGGCTGGCCCTGCTGGGCGCGGTGGGCTTCGGCTGGATGCCCGCGCACCTGATCACCGACGATCTGGCGGTGGGGGCGTTGGTTCGCCTGGACGTGGAGGGAGGGAGCGCCTGGACCTACCTGCCGCGGGTGATCACCCCCGACGCGGGCCCCGCCGGGCGGGCGGCGAGCCTGTTCCTCGAGCTGCTCGACGCCCAGATTGGTCAACATTCCTGACCTAATCGGCCTGAAAGATTCGCTTTTCCTGTGCGAAGTGGGCGCGTATCCTGTGGTCTCTCCTGCGTGAGGTCCGCATGCGCTTCGGGTCCCTGTTCGTCGTCCTGGCCGCCGCGTCGCTGACCGGCTGCTACGTCCCGTTCGCGATCTCCGACGTGGTGAAGGACCCGACCGACGGCGCGGTCGACACGGACGTCACCGGTTCCATGGACACGCCCGACACGGACGCGAACTCGGAGGACAGCGCCGCGCCGGTGAACGAGGACACCGCGACGCCGCCCGTCGAGGACACCGACGTCCCGCCTCCGCCCGCCGACGACTGCACCGTCACCAGCGACCTGATCTACCTCTTGGAGCGCGACACGCAGGGCCTCTACCTGTTCGACCCGGCGACGCTGACGTCGACGCGCCTGGGGCGCCTGGCGTGCACCAGCGGCGCGACCCCGGCCTCCATGGCCGTCGCGCGGGATGGCGTGGCCTACGTCCGCTACTCGAACGACGTCGTCTACGAGGTCGACCTGGTCACGCTGGCATGCACGGCCACGTCGTACTCACCGGGCGCGACCGCGTTTGGATCGTTCGGCATGGGGTTCGCGACGGACTCCGCAGGCACGTGGATGGACCACCTGTATGTCGCCAACTTCCACCGCCTGGCGCAGCTCGACACCACGTCGTGGCAGGGGCAGGTGATCGGGGCGGTGCCCAGCCAGTCGGAGCTCACGGGCAACAGCCGGGGTGAGCTGTGGGCGTTCTTTCCGCTGGAGCGCCCGGCGCGGCTGTCGCAGCTGGACAAGGCGACCGGCGCCGAGTCGAACAGCATCAACCTGTCCGGGTTCCCGGCGGCGATCGACATCGACACCTTCGCGTTCGCGGCGTGGGGTGGTGACTTCTGGCTCTTCGTCCGGACCTATGGTGTTGGCAGCAGCACGGACGTGTACCGCGTGCACAACGGACGCATGACGATGGAGCTGCCGCGGATGGGCTTTGACGTCGTGGGCGCGGGCGTATCGACCTGCTCGCCGACGCCCTAGTTAGCGCCGTCGTTGGTCGTGGTGCTGTCGCAGCATTCGCGCCATGGGCGCCATCATCAGCCGGTTCAGCCACCGAGGCGTCAGCCCGGCGATCCGCAGCACCAGCGACGGGATCCAGCCCGAGATCACGAGCGCGTGGTCCGCGCGGAAGGCGTCGAGCGCATGACGCGCCGCCTCCGCCGACGGCAACATCACGAAGCGCGGCGGCTTCTGATCGAGCAAGCTCCCGGCGACTTCCTCGAACTCGCTCTCGACGGGGCCCGGGCACAGTTGGGTGACGACCACGCCCGTGCCGCGTAGCTCGGAGCGCAGCGACTCGGTGAACGCGGTGACGTAGTGCTTGGTGCCGATGTAGACCGCCGCGCCGGGGGTCCACAGGAAGCCGTAGCTGCTGCTGACGTTGAGCACGCCGCCGCGCTTGCGCGCGACCATGCCTGGCAGGAGCGCGTGCGTCAGGCGCGTGAGCGCGACCACGTTCACCTGGATCATCTGGTCGATCTTGGCGGTGGTGCTGTCTTCGAACAGGCCCATGTCGCCGAGACCCGCGTTGTTGATCAGCACGTCCACGTCGGGGAGGCGGGCGAGCAGGGCCTCGACGTCGCTAGGCGTGGAGAGATCGCAAAGCTCGACGTCGACGGTGAGCGCGGGGCGGAGCTGCTTGAGCTCAGTGGCGAGCGCCTCCAGCCGATCACGCCTGCGGGCGACCAGGATCAGGTGGCTCGCGGTCGGGGCGATCTGGCGAGCCATGTCCGCGCCGATGCCGGCGGAGGCGCCGGTGAGCAGGACGACGCCATCGAGCGGCGGCCTCACGAGGCACGCGGGCGGCGCGCGGGGAGTCGCATCACAAACCGGGTGCCGCCGTCCACGCCGTCCTCACAGGTGATCGTGCCGCCGTGCGCGCGCACGATCTCCTCGACTTGGCTCAGGCCCAGGCCGTGCCCGCCGGACTTGCCGCGGTTCGGGCCCTCCACGCGGACGTACTGCTCAAAGATGCGCTTGCGCTGATCCGCGGGCACGCCCATCCCGTTGTCGACGACCTCGATCACCACGATCTTCTCCTCGTCGATCACGTTGAGCCAGACCTGGCTGTCCGCCTCCTCGCGCCGGTACTTGAGCGCGTTGTCGAGGAGCTGGCCGACCGCGTCGCGGATCGCGGACGGGTCACCCAGGAAGGGGTCGACCGGCGCCAGGTCGGCGATCAGGCGGATGCCAACCTGCTGGTACCGGGGGCCCCAGATGTCGACCAACTCGAGCATGGGCTCCTCGAGGTCGAACAGCACGGGCTCCTCGATTTCGCGCTTGCGGCCGACGGCGAGCACCTCGTTCACGCGCGCGGTGAGGCGGTCGGCCTCGTCGACGATGCGCTGCGCCGCCATCGTGATCTGCTTCTCGTCGTGGAAGGCGCCAGACGCGAGGTTCTCGGCCATCACGCGGATGCCGGCGAGGGGCGTCTTGAGCTCGTGCGTGACGCGCGCGGTGAACTCACGCTGACGCTGGAGCAGGTCGCGGTACAGCGCGTTCGCCTTGATCTGCACGGCGATCGCAAGCGCCACCATGAACAGGCAGATCAGCGTGACGGCGACGACAGCGGTGGAGGCGCGCCGCGCGACGGGCGCCAGGCGCTGGTTGAGCGCGGTCCTGCCGACCGACGCGCTCAGGTGGCGCAGCGTCTCGGTGAACGCGACGCTTGGCGCGTTGTCGGCCACGTCGGCGGCGCCGGCGATGGCGCGGCCGGACACGTCGGTGATCGCGAGCTCGGTGTCGAAGCGTGTGCCGCCCTTGAGGAAGGTCTGGAGCAGGCGATCCTGCCGCAGCTGGAGCGCAAAGCCGGTGGTCCCGTTGTCGCTCCGGCGGGAGTAAAGCAGGTAGGGCGCGTCGCTGTACTGGTCGTAGGTGAAGCGGGCGGCCTCGCTGGCCTCACCCGTGGGGCGGGCGCCGGTCTGGCGGATCTCACGGTAGGCGGCCAAGCGCTGCTCGACCTCATCCATGCGCGCGTGGAGCTGCCCGGTCACGCCGCCGTGGCGCTCCAGGGCGTCCACCAGTCCGGGGATCAGGTACAGCGTCGACTCAAGCTCGGGCGCGTCCAGCGCCAAGACCTCAGCCACGGTGTCCGAGCGGATCCGGAAGGCGATGCCGTCGTGGTGGAGGTCGTCGTGGAGGTCCGCGAGGAGCACGCGGCGCGCGAGCCTGCGCGCTGCCGGGACGCCGATCGGCGCCGACATCGACACGCTGTCGTCGTACCCGGTGACCGTCATCGCCGCGATCGCCTCCTCCGGGAGCTGGCCGCGGCGCAGCACCTGGGCGGCCTCGGCGGTCACGTAGGTGCGCGAGGCGACCGTGCCGTCGGGGCACGCGTCCAGCCACGCCTTGGCGATGCCGCGCACGTCGTCGGCCGGGAGCGTGGCGATCTTTCCGCGGGCGGCGTCCGTGCACCCTGCCAGGTTGCCGGGATCCTGGGGTGGATCCATGCGGGCGGGGAAGCGGAACACGACCTCGGGCGCACCGCCGTTCAGCGTGTCGCCGCCGGTGGGGCGCCCGGTGTTCCAGATGTAGAGCGCGTCGAACCACGGGTAGACGCGGCGCCAGCGGCTCTGCAGCGCGATCGGGTCGGACTTGGGGTCAGACGCCTGGGCCAGCATCGCGTCCAGGTCATGGAGCAGGTCGCCCTCCCACAGCTGGACCTTCTCCTCCAGGCGCTCGTGGAGCTCATCGATCATGCGCTGACGGGTCTCCGCCTCGCGGTCCTCGATGGAGCGCAGCGCGAACCACGCGAGCACGAGCAGGGCGACCACGGCGGCGCCTGCGAGGATCGTCCGGAATCGTGACGAGGGCTCTGGGTTCACGGGTCCATCCGCTGCATCCATAGCATCGCCCGCGACACGCGACGCTTGACGGCCCCGGTTCTGCGGGTGATCCAGGGCGGTCCACGGCGAGCGAGTTCCACTCCCGCCAATCGTCACGGAGTGTCCGCAATGTCTCGGTGGTTTGTGAGCGTTGGTGTGGTCGCGCTGTCCCTGGCCACCTGGGTGGCGTGCTCCGGCGCGCCCGAGGCCCCGGCCCCCGCCGAGACGCCGAGCCAGCCCGCGGCGGCCCCCGCCGAGGCCGTGCCGTCGCTGCTGGTGGTCCAGGCCCAGTTCGCCACGGAAGGCGGCAAGCCCAAGCCGCTCCCCGCCAAGCTCACGCTGCTGCGCTACGCGGGCGGCCTCTTCACCCGCCAGAGCTTCGCCGATCCGGACTCCAACGTCTTCCACAAGGCCATCGCTTGGCGTGGCGGCATCCTGACCATCGGCGCCCAGAAGGCCATGATCAAGCACTGGAAGAAGGAGGGTGACGAGTGGAAGGCCACCGTCATCTGGGAGCGCAGCTGGGGCGGCAAGTTCGACCGCTTCCGCGACCTGGAGATCGGCGACGTCGACGGCGACGGCAAGGACGACATCGTCGTCGCCAGCCATGACCAGGGCGTGATCGCGGTCGGCCGCGAGCAGGCGGACGGCACGTGGAAGTTCGACGAGATGAACCAGACGCCCGACACCTTTGTCCACGAGATCGAGATCGGCGACGTGGACGGTGACGGCAAGAAGGAGTTCTACGCCACCCCGTCGGCCCGAAACCAGGCGAGCGGCGCGTCGCAGCCGGGCTCGGTCTACCGCTACGACTACAAGGACGGCGCCTTCGTCGCGACGCACGTGGTCGACTTTGTCGAGAGCCACGCCAAGGAGATCAGCGTCCACGACATGGACGGCGACGGCAAGGACGAGCTGTACGTCGTGCGCGAGGCCGAGAACGTGAAGGAAGGTGAGACCACCACCCGCAAGGATCCGGTGCGCATCTTCCGCTACATGATGGACGAGAAGGGCGCGTGGCAGAAGCTGCTCGTCAGCAGCATCGACGACGACCAGTGCCGCTTCCTCGTGTACGGCGACGCCAACTTGGACGGTAAGCCCGACTTCGTCGCCGCCGCCAAGTCCACGGGCCTGTGGCTGCTGACCCGCAATGACGACGGCACATTCACGAACACGCTGATCGACAAGGACTCGGGCGGGTTCGAGCACGCCACGCACATGGCGGATCTCGACGGCGACAAGAAGCTGGAGATCTACGTCGCCGCCGACGATCAGAAGGAGTTCCGCCAGTACACGTGGAACGGAACCAGCTTTGATCGCAAGGTCATCGGCGCGATTGGCCCGGCCGACGTGAGCCACATCACCTGGAACATCCAGGACGGCGTCTTCTAGTTGCGCTCGGCGCCAGTGGGGGGCCCATGGCCAGCGACAACCTGATCACGCCGAACGGCATCAAGCGCATCCAAGACGAGATGGAGTGGCTGCGCTCGCGGGAGAGGCCGCGCGTGGTGGCCGAGGTGTCCTACGCCGCGTCCATGGGCGACCGCTCAGAGAACGCCGAGTACATCTACGGCAAGAAGCGGCTGCGAGAGATCGACAGCCGGCTGAACTACTTGGTGACCAACCTCGATCGCGTGGTGATCGTGGATCCGGCCAAGGTCCCCGGCGCGCGCGTCGGGTTCGGCGCGACGGTGGTGGTGTCGGGCGAAGACGGCGCGGAGAAGACCTGGCGTCTCTACGGCGAGCAGGAGGTCGACGTCGGCAACGGCATCCTGTCGCACAAGAGCCCGCTCGCGCGCGCGCTGCATGGCCGCGAGGCGGGAGACAGCGTGCGCTACGAGACGCCCGGCGGCGTACGCGAGCTGGAGGTCATCGACGTGCGCTACGAGCCGCAGATCCCGGCCCCCGAGGCCGCCTGGCGCACGGCGCCCGACAAGGACGTGCCCGAGCACCTCAAACCTTAGGTTCGGCGCTCCCCTTGGCGGCTGACGCTGATGGCGCCGCCGACGCACAGCGCAACCACGAGCGGGTATCGCCAGCCATCCGGCACGCCTGGGGCGAACCACACCGCGGCGCCGCCGGCCCACGCGAGCGCGCCGGCGACCAGGTAGGTCGGGCGCGCGCGGTCGGAGACGCTGGCGTTTTCCGCGGCGTCCATGGGGGCGGCGATGGCGCTGCGCATGCGCTCGACATCGGTGCGCAGGCGGTTGTCCCGTCGATGCGGGTCGTAGGCCTGGGTGAGGGGGATCATCGCGCTGGAGCTGCGCTCCGCGTCGTCGGCCTCGGAGGAGAACGAGCGCTGAGTGCTGGAGAGCACATCGGGGAGCGCGTCCCGAAGGCGCATGCGGGCGTCCATGGCGTCGAGCAGGCTGCGCGCCGCGCGGCTGTCGGCCAGCTTGGACTCCTCGACGAAGCGCACGGTCTCGTCGTCCTCGGGTCCAAGATCCTGTCGCGCGTTCTCACGGCGCCAGCGCTCGAGAGACATGCGGATCTCGCGCTGGAGGGTCTCGCGCTGCGCTTGGATGGCGCCCGCGATCTCGTCTCTCAGGGGTGTCATTGCGGGGTCGGCCGCGAGCCGCAACGCGACAAGCGGGTGCCTGACGATCAAGGCGCGGGCGCGGTCATAGGGCGTGGGGGTGAGCGAGGTCTCGCCGGCCGCGACCAGCCGCGCGCAGCCCTTGAGCGCCAGGTAGGCCAGATCCAAGGCCAGATCATCACACGCGATCGACCAGGTCACGGTGCCACGCCCGCCGCCGAGCGCGCCGAGCAGCGCGTTGCCGATCAGCACGGCCTTGCGCGGCGTGTCGCGCCGCATGGCCAGGTACGCGGACAGGTAGGACGCGTGGAGCGTGAGGTCACGGTCCTCACGGCCTAGCCGCAGCGCGACGGCGATCGACTCGTCGGCCAGCGCGTCCTCGCCCATCCGGATGCGGGCGTGCGCGCGCAGGATTTGAGCGCGCGCGCTGTTGGATCCGTCGGGCATCGCTCCAATCTGGGCATCGCAGCCAGACCAGTCGCCGCGCAGGTAGGCGGCGCGGGCGTCCGCGAAGCCGAACGGGGCACCGTCGGTCGGGGACAGCAGGCGCGCGACCGGCCCGAGCACCATCGCGCGATCGCGCTCCTCGTCGGTTGCGTCCTCCGGCGCGTACTCATAGCGAACGCTGTAGGCTGCCTCCCAGTCGCGCAGAAGCTTGGAGAAGGCGGCCGGGGTGGTGGAGCCGTCCCACACGGTCGCGTCGTCCGCACGCGGGCCCTGCGACAGGTCGACGCCGCGCGGCTTGAGCGCGTCGGGCGAGGCGGCGGCCGCGAGCAGCGCGGCGTCGAAGCGGAGCTCAGCGCGCTGATCCGAACGAAGTGGATCAGGGGCGGTTTCGTAAGGCCGATCAACCAGGTGCACGGTAGGGAAACCCACGCTCGCCGCATCATGCCACGCGGGAGCCTTTCCGGGGAGCCTGCAGTGGAGATCCCGACGCCCGATGCCCTCGCGGCCGCGCTCGCGGCGCGCACGGTCGAGGAGTACGGCGCGCTCCCGGGTCGCACCAACCACCT
>CAIOSP010000082.1 GCA_903861005.1 uncultured Pseudomonadota bacterium | reverse complement strand
CGCCGTCCCGATCGCCGCCAGGCCCACCGCCCGCACCCGCGACGCGAGCGGGTACACGTCGCGGCCGGGCACGATCACGTCCAGCCGCTCCAGGTCCAGCACCTCGAGTGCTGAGCGCATGGAGGGTGTGATCGCCGGGGACGACGTCCGCTTGAACTCGAAGCCGATCCGCCGCTCCCCTCGGACCACGAGCAGGTCGAGCTCCGCGCCGGTGTGGACGCCCCAGAAGAAGCACTCATCCCAAGACGCGTCGAGCTGGGCGACGACCTGCTCCAGCCCGAACGCCTCCCAGGAGGCGCCGACCTTGGGGTGCGACAGCAGCCCCTCTTGGTCGCGGATGCCGAGCAGGTGGTGCAGCACGCCGGCGTCGGCGACGTAGACCTTGGGCGCGCGCACCTCGCGCTTGCTGCTGTTCGTGAACCACGGGCGCAGGCGGCGGATCAGGAACGTGCCGCAGAGCAGGTCGAGGTGGCGGCGGACGGACGCCTCCGGCACGCCCAGCGCGCGCGCCAGCTCGGCGCCGTTCCACGTCTGGCCGGTGTAGTGGCCGACCATGGTCCAGAAGCGTCGCATGGACTCGGGTGGCAGCCGCATGCCCATCGCGGGGAGGTCGCGCTCCACCTGCGCGCGCACCAGCGCCTCGATCCAGCGGAACGCGGCGGCGTCGGACGGCGCAGACCACGCGCGCGGGTAGCCGCCACGCAGCCAGAGGCGGTCCAGTTCATCGACCTCGTCCAGCCGCAGACCTGAAAGCTCGTGGTACGCGATGCGGCCCGCGAGGGACTCGGACGACTGCCGTAGGAACTCGGGGGACGCGCTGCCGGTGAGCAGGAAGCGGGCTGGCGCGTCGGGGCGGTCCGCCAGCACCCGGAGCACCGGGAACAGGTCCGGGGCGCGCTGGATCTCGTCGAGCACGATGAGGCCGGTCAGCGACTCGAGCGCGAGCATGGGGTCGGCGAGGCGGGCCTGGGCGCGCGGGTTCTCCAGGTCGAACAGGTGGGTGGGGCCCGCCCACTCCGCGGCGATCTGGCGGGCGAGCGTGGTCTTGCCGACCTGTCGTGGGCCGACCAGCCCCACCGCGACAAACTCGTCGAGGAGCTGTCGGACGTGGAACAGGGCGTGGTGGCGGGTCAGCATCGATCCAGTCTACCATGAAAATCCGACGTCCGTCGTCAGAGTTTCATGGCAAAACGTCCCGACGCTGGCGCCGCACAGCCGCTGTTTCTACAGCTCCGCCGCCGCAAACGTGTCGCACGCGTCGATCGTCCCCGCGTCGAACCCCTTCCGCAGCCACCGCGACCGCTGCGCGCTCGTCCCGTGGCTGAACGACTCGGGCGAGACCGTGCCCGCCTGCTGCCGCTGGAGCCGGTCGTCGCCGATCGCCGCGGCGGCGGTCAGGCCCTCGTCCAGGTCGCCCACGTCGAGCAGGTTGCGACGCGCGGCGGAGGCGGCCCACACGCCCGCGTAGCAGTCGGCCTGCAGCTCCAGACGGACGGAGGCGCCGGACGCGCCCAGCGCGGTGCGGCCCTTGGGGACCTTGTCGTCGGTGCCCAACTGGTGCTGGACGTGGTGGCCGATCTCGTGCGCGATCACGTAGGCTTCGGCAAAGTCGCCGGGGGCGCCAAAGCGCTTGGACAGCTCGTCATAGAACAACAGGTCGATGTACACGCGCTCGTCGAGCGGGCAGTAGAACGGGCCGGTCGCGGCGTCGCCGTAGCCGCAGCCGGTGGTGGTGGCGCCGGTGAACAGCACCAGCTTGGCGCGGCGGTAGCCGGGCACCTGCTCGGCGAAGGTGGTCTGCACGTCGTCGAGGATGGAACCGACGAACTGCCGCGCCTCGTCGTCGCCGGGGCCCGTGTCGGTGCTCAACGGCTGGCTCTGCAGGTAGAGCACGCCGCCGGTCAGCAGCGTCGCGATCACCATGCCCTTCCAGCCAAAGCGCGACGCGAACCGGAACAGCAGGAACAGCGCGTTGGGGTTGACCCCGCCGGCCGCCGAGCGCCGCCCGCGCTCGTCGATGACGTCTTCGCTCTGGTGGCCGCGATCCCAACGCATTCCGCCCCCCTAGTCGTCGTGGCTGACCTTGCCGCGAGACGCCTTCACGCTGCTGCGCTCGCGCTTGCCGGTCACCCGCTTGGTCTGGCTGGACCGCGTGGGCTTGGTGGGGCGGCGGGGCTTGGGCGGGGTCAGGCACTCGCGGATCAAGGCGCCCAGGCGCTCGCGCGCGTCGTCGAGGTTCATCTGGCGGGAGCGGAAGCGCTCGGCGTGGATGAGCAGCTCGCCCTCCTTGTTGATCAGGCGCCCACGCAGCGCGGCGATCCGCTCCTTCACGCCCTCGGAGATGGCGGTGGAGCGGGCGAACGCGAAGCGCAGCCGGACGGCGCTGTCCGTGGTGTTCACGCTCTGGCCGCCGGGCCCTGAGGCGCGGGCGTGCTCGTACTCGAGATCCGTCGCGGGGATCACGATGCGTTCGGTGACGTGGAGGTCGCCCTGGGCCATGGCGCGGCCTTAACCGATCGGGCTTGCGTGGGGCGCGCTGGGCGATACCCTGCCCACGCTCGCGGGCGTCCCCCGCGCGGCCTGGAGGTGCCCATGTCCTCACCGTCCGTCGCCATCGTGATGGGGAGCCAGTCCGACTGGTCGACCATGCGTCACGCCGCCGAGGCGCTCGACGCGCTGGGCGTGGCCTACGAGGCGCGCATCGTGTCAGCGCACCGCACGCCGGACCGGCTGGTCGCGTTCGCCAAGGGGGCCAAGGGCGCGGGCGTGCAGGTGATCATCGCGGGCGCCGGGGGTGCGGCGCACCTGCCGGGCATGGTGGCGTCCATGACGTCGCTGCCGGTGCTGGGCGTGCCCGTGCAGAGCAAGGCGCTGAGCGGCATGGACAGCCTGCTGTCGATCGTCCAGATGCCGGGCGGGGTGCCGGTGGGCACGCTGGCGATCGGCACGGCGGGCGCCAAGAACGCGGGCCTGTTCGCCGCGTCCATCCTGGCGCTGAACGACGCGGCGCTGTCCGCGCGGCTTGAGGCGTACCGCGCCGCGCAGACGGACTCGGTCGCGGAATTCCCGGTCGACGGGGAGGGCGCATGAACGGCCTGCCCCCCGGCTCGGTGATCGGCATCCTGGGCGGCGGCCAGCTCGGCCGCATGACCGCGCTCGCGGCGTACCCGCTCGGATACCAGGTCCACATCTTCTCGCCCGAAGAGGGCCCCGCCACGCAGGTGACGCCGCTGCGCACGCTCGCCCAGTACGAAGACGAAGACGCCCTCGCGCGCTTCGCCGACTCCGTGCACGCGGTCACCTACGAGTTCGAGAACGTGCCGTCGGCCACCGCGGAGTTCCTGGCCGCGCGGGTGCCCGTGCGCCCTGGCCCGAACGCGCTCGCGATCTGCCAGCACCGCGTGCGCGAGAAGCAGTTCCTGAACGACGCGGGCGTCGGCACCACGCGCTGGGGCGCGGCGCTGTCCGCCGCCGACGTCGCGCGCTGGGTGTCTGAGTTCGGCGCCCCGTGTGTGCTCAAGACGTCGCGCTTTGGCTACGACGGCAAGGGCCAGACCATCGTCCGCAGCGTGGACGACGCGGCGCGCGCGTGGACCGTGGTGTCGCACGGTCGTGACGGCGTGGAGTGCATCGTCGAGGCGTTCGTCGACTTCTCCATGGAGGCGTCGGTGGTCGTGGCGCGCGGTGTGCGCGGCGACGTCGCCAGCTTCGATCTTGTGGAGAACATCCACCGCGACCACATCCTCAACCGCACCATCGCGCCCGCGCGCGTGACCGAAGACGTCGCCGCCCAGGCCGACGCGATCGCGCACACGGTGATCAACGCGCTCGACTACGTGGGCGTGCTCGGCATCGAGATGTTCGTCGGCCGCGACGGCCGCGTGCTGGTCAACGAGCTCGCGCCGCGTCCGCACAACTCCGGCCACTGGACGCAGAACGGCTGCGTCACGTCGCAGTTTGAGCAGACGGTGCGCGCGGTGATGGGTCTGCCGCTCGGTTCGCCGCGCCGGCTGGCCGACGCCGAGATGTTCAACCTGATCGGCGACGACGTGCTGCGCGTGCCCGAGCTGCTGACCGACCCGAACAACCACGTGCACCTGTACGGCAAGGCCGAGTGGCGCCCGGGCCGCAAGATGGGCCACGTGAACCGGCTGCGGTTCTAGGGCGTGACGATCGACGGGCGGCGCGGCCCGCCGGTCACAGCGCGTACGGCTCCAACAGGCGCGTCCACGCGTCCGTCGCGTCGAGGTACTCGTCCTTGCAGCGCGGCGCGCGCGCCTCCATCTCCGGGAAGGAGGTGAGCAGGTCGGCGTACTCCTTGGGGTCGCTGCCGTAGACCAGGCACAGCACGTTGTAGAAGCGCTGGAGGCCCAGCGCGTGCTCGTCGGCCAAGTCGGTGGGCGCGGCGACGCCCTGGTCCACCAAGTAGAAGAAGTAGCCCGCATCGACCGCCGCCCAGCCGGCGCCGCCCTCGATGAACAGCACGGTCGAGAACTGATCGACCGCGTCCTCCTCCTTGCCGGTGGTGGGCAGGTCCAGCAGGTCGATCAGGGCGTGGCCCATCTCGTGGTAGGACACCCACAGGTATGTGTTCACGGTGGCCTGCACGACCTGCTCGTTGGTGAGGCCCAGGCCGCCGTTTGCGAACGTGGTGGCGATGTCGTTCGCCAGCTCCAGGCACAGCGCGAGCGACTTGTCCTTGGACGTCCAGAACGCGTTGCTGAAGCCGCACTCGCCCATGATCAGCAGCGCGTCCTTGGGCAGCGCGAACGTGTCGTTGATGCCGCCCGCGACCGACTCCAGCATCTGGATGCCGGCGAAGTAGTCCTCCCAGGCCTGGAGGTCCGCGTTGGCGGACGGCTCGTACTGGACCTGGAAGTCTCCCTTGTCGGGGACCTTGTCGGCGCCGACGTCGGTGCCGGTGTCGCCGCCGTTGTTCGTGGGGGCCGCGCATCCGGCCACGGTGACGAGGAACGCGAGGGGGAGCGCCGCGCGGAGCATGGGACCTCCAGAGGGGTGCAGAGGCCTAGCGTGTCTAGGAATGTCGCGCGAAACCCTGCACTCACTCAGCGCAGGGCGGCGGTCAGGGCGAGCGCGACGACCCCTGCGCCCAGCGCAAACAGCCCCAGACCGCGCCGGGCCAGGTGGATCGAGGCGTCCGACAGGGACATTCGACTGAGCGCGGTGACCGCGACCGCGAACCACAGGGCCGCGCCGATCGCCACGCCCGCGCCGAACGCCTCGGCGCCCAAGGTGCCGCCGGGTGCGCAGCCGATCGCCATCCAGCCCGACGCCGCCGCGGCGAAGTTCACGAGCAGCACGGGGTTGGTGCCCATGCCGACCGCGCCCACCGCGAAGCACTGGCTCAGGGTGGGCGGCGCGGCCGCGGGCTTGGGGTGCGTGAGCAGCAAGATGGCGCCGACCAACCCGAGCAGCACGCCCGCGAGCACGCGCCCGCCTACGATCCAGGTCGGCGGGACGAGGTGGTCGGCGCCGAGCCAGCCCAAGGCCGACCACACGCCCATCGCCAGGCTCGCGCCCACGCCGATCGCGAGGGCGCTGCGCGCCTGACGCCGCGTGGCCTCGGACAGCACCAGCACGGCGATCGGACCGCCGGGCGGGATGGTCGTGACGAAGCCGGTGGCGAAGCCCGCGAGGAATTGGATCATGCGATCGTGTCCTTGGGTTCGGTGGCGTCGAGCTCGCGCAGGAAGCGCTCGACGTGGTCCGCGATGATCGCGCCGCCGACCCGGTTCTGGTGAACCAGATCAGTGGTGAGCGCGAGGCCGTGCGCGTGGGTGATCCGATCCCAGGTGCGGCGCAGCACGTACCGCTGGGCGATCGAGGACGCGGCCAGCGACGGGTACTCGCGCAGCGATCGTCCGTGGGCGCGCGGGTTGGCGCGCAGCCACGCGACCTGCGCTTGCGCGATGTCCAACAAGCGGGAGCCCGTCTCCGCGGCGACCTCGCGGATCGCGTCGTTGTAGGGTGCCTGCGTGCGGAGGGGTTCGCCGTCCGGGTCGTCACCGAGGACGGTCAGCGTCATCAGCGCCACGCGGGCGGGCTGGAGCTGCGCTACGATCCTGCGCAGCTCGGCGCGGTAGCGATCGACGGAGCTGCGCGCGAGCGCGTCGTTCACCCCCACCATCACGATCGCCACGTCGGGTCTCCACAGCGCGGCGACAGACGTCCATCGTCGCACGTCGGACGCGCGTCGGGCGTTGCGTCCGGTGTTGAGGAACGCCCACTCATGACCCAGGCGCGCCTCCAGGTCGGCGACCCAGTCGTGGCTCATTCGGCCGTGGGTGATGCTCGCCCCGCACGTGACCACGCGCCGCGTCGTGGGCCGCCCGCGCGTGAGCCAGCGCACGGACGGGTGCCGCGCGGTGGGCGCGTGCGTGGCCACCCACCCGTACGCGACGGGCGCGACCACGAGGCTGGCGGCGGTCAGGAACAGCGACATGGCGTGCGTCATACACCGTACGATCTGGCGCCGCCTTCGCGTCACAGAGCATGTCACGCGCCACGAGAAAGCGACGAAATATCGTGGGTTTGGCGGCTGCTCTGCGACATGTGGCGGCGAACGTGATGCCTTTGTGTCGACCCTGCGACGGCGGCGGCGCGCCCGCGGTGATCGCGTCATGCGTCACCGTCACCGTCACCGTCACCGGCCCGCGGAGCGACCGGCCTGACGCCTTGGCGCAAGCCCCGGAGCCGCCGTGCTGCAACCCGACGCGACCTCGCAGTCTGCCCTCAGCGCGTTCCCCGCGACGCCGCTGCGAGGGCTGCAGCGTACGCAGGCCGTGCTCGGCGGGACGCGCTACGCGGACATCATTGTCGGTCAGATCGCCGGCGCGCTGCACCGCGGCGATCTGGAGCGCGCGCTGCGTGCGCTGGTGGTTCGGCATCCCGTGCTGCGGCATCGCGTGTCGGTGGCGCGCGGCGTCGGTCCGGTGATCCAAGAGGTGGTGGTCGACGCGCTGCCGATCTTGGCGAGCCGCGCGCCCTGGCAGCGTGAGGTCGAGTCGATGCTCAACGCGTCGTTTGACGACGACGGCGCGTCCTGGAGCCTGCGCTGGGTGGACGAAGGCCGGTCGCACCACCTGATCCTGGCGGTGCATCACGCGCTGGTCGACGGGCGCACGTTGTCGCTGCTGCTGTCCGAGCTGCTCGTCGCGCTGGACGGCGCTGAGCTGGGCCCGCCGCTCGCGCTCGCGCCGACCGCGCTGGACCTGGCGCCGCGCTGGCCGCGATGGGTGGCGCCGCTGACGCGCCGGGTGTTCGCGTGGCACACGCGCCGCGTCAAAGCGAACACGCCGCTGCCCGGTCGCAGACTGCACACGGGCGAGCCCATTCAGACGATCTTCGCCGCGCGCACGCTGCCCAAGTCCACGCTCGATGCGCTCCGCAAGGAGGGCAAGCCGCACGAGGCCACGGTGGGCGGCGCGCTCGTCTGGGCCACATGGCACGCCACGTACAAGCTGTCGGGCGACTGCAGCGTGGAGATGATGGTGGACCTGCGCCCGCTGCTGCCCGGCGCGCCGGACGTGGGCATGTACGCGGGTGGGGTGCTCGCGCTGCGTGGCAAGCAGGCGCCTACGCCGTGGGGTCAGGCGGCGATCGCCACGCGCCAGGTGCACCGGCAGGTGAAGTCGGGGCTGCCGCTGCTCGCGCACGCGATCTTCGAGGGAGTGGACGCAGACCGTTGGCTGGCGGCGCACGGCGTGGATCTGGCGGAGCACGGCGGCACGGGATCGGTCGCGCAGGTGAGCAACCTGGGCCAGTGGTCGTCGCCCACCACCTACGGCGATCGCAAGCTGGTGGGCGTGTGCTCGGCCACCACGGCGATCCCGCTCGGGCCTGCGCTGATGGTCTGGCTGCGAACGGTCGACGGGCAGGGGCACCTGAGCGCGATTGGCAACGCGGCCTGCGTGACGCCTGCGCTGCTGGAGCGTTGGCTGGAGCGGGTGGCGGCGGACCTCACGGCGCTGGGTGAAGGCACGGCCTGAGGCCGCTCACTCCCAGGAGCGCTGCAGGCGTTGGGTCGGCGGCGCCTGGGTGGGCACCACATCAAACCGCGTGCGGGCGATCTCGCGGCCGCGGTCGTCCTCCACCAGCACGCGCCAGGGGCCAGGCAACAGCGCCTGCTTGCGCGACCACGTGCGGAAGCCGCGCTCGGCGCCGCCCTCGAACGAGCCCGCGCGGGACACGTCGATGCGGTCGGTGTCCACCCAACCCTGGGCCTGATCCCAGCGCTGCCAGCGGTGCCACAGGTGCATGGCCATGCCGGTGGGCACGAACACCGCGGTGAAACACCACGCCGCGTCGCCCTGGCGATAGCGGAAGGTGGAGTCGTCGTCGGTCCACACTCGACGCCAGGGTCCGGGGTCGTCGTAGGACAGCCACACCCGCCGCGCGCGACCCACCGGCGAGTCGCCCTCGGTGCGGGTGGCGACGTCATGGAACACGCCGATCTCCAGCGCAGCGAGCGGCACCGGCGGCACAAGCCCCGCGCGCTCCACGCCGGCCAGCAAGGCCGCGACGCCGACCGCGACGGCGACGTGTCGGCCGCGCTGGGCGGCGGCGGCGTCCAGGCCCCAGGTGGCGGCGACCGTCACCAGGCTCGACAGCGCGACCGACCCGGCGAGCGCGATCAGGCCCAGGTGCTCGCCGTACCAGCCGCTCACGACGGGCACGAAGAACAGCAGGAAGGCCCAGGTGACGGCCGACAGCATGGCGACGCGCAGCCAGCGCGCGCGCAGGCGTCGGTGCAGGAGCTCGTTGGCGACCACCACGCCGGCCAGGGCCACCACGAACGCCGTAGACGGCCCCCAGGATGCGCTGCGGGTGTAGAACACCAGGTACGCGGTCCACAGCGAGCCGAACAGGAACTGCACTGCGGCGGAGATCCACCCGTAGCGCCGCGCGAGCGTGGGCCAGCGCTCCGGCCAGGACTCGACCTGCTGCTCGACGGCGATCAGCACGGCCAGCGTGGCGAGGTACCCAGCGAGCACCGCGTTGTCCCGGATGCGGTCGATCCGGGTCAGGCTGATCGCGTACCAGATCACGCCCGCGAAGAACCACGCGACCATCGCGACCGGGCGCGCACGCTGCCACATCCGGACCAGCGGCGGTGGTGTCGGGGCGTCGTGCGTGTGCGTCATGCGTCGGACGCGTACGTCGCGCACGCGCCGTCGTCGAGGCCCGACCGGGTCACGGACAGTCGGGGTTCTCCAGGCCGGGGGAGCCCAGGTCCACGCTGCCTTCGATCGCGCTGGCCGACGCGCACCACGCGGTGGAGCTGTTGTTCGACACGTCGTCGAACGCCGCGGGCGTCAGGTTGAGCGCCGCGCCCGTGGGCACCGTCCAGCCGCGGTAGTCGACCTCGTCGATCGTGCCGGTGTTGGCGCGCAGGCGAACGCGGTCGCCGGCGTTGTCGAGCAGCGCGCTCGTGTACTTGTAGTCACCTTCCCAGCCGAGAAAGCAGGGGCCCGTGCCCCGACGCACGACGAGCGCGCGCTCGCCGGGCGCGAGGATGAAGTCAGGCTCGTCGTCGAGCGTGAACGTGACGTTGAACGCGGTGAGCGTGTCGAAGCGCAGGCCGGCCAGGTCGATCCAGTCGGCGGTGACGTTGGTCAGCTCCAGGTACTCGCCGCGGTCATCCGCGCACATGGTCGGGTCGACCATCATCTCAGTGATCACCAGGTCGCCCGGGGCGAGCGTGGCGTTGCCCAGGATGGTGACGACGTCGGCCACGCGAGGGTCGAGCCCGGCGGCGAGCTCGTCCCCGTCGTTGAGGCGGTCGCCATCGGTGTCGGCCAGCGCGGGCGAGGTGTGGAGCTGGTTGAACTCGACGCCGTCGTCGAGGGTGTCCTTGTCCGTGTCGAGCTGGAGCGGGTCGCTGCTCAGATCGTTGACTTCGGCGCCGTCGGTCAGACCGTCGCCGTCGGTGTCGGCCACCAGCGGGTCGGTGGTCCAGTCCACGACCTCGGCGCCGTCGTCCAGGCCGTCCAGGTCGGAGTCGGCGAGGGTGGGGTCGGTGCCCAGGTTCATCAGCTCGTCGCCGTCGTCCAGGCCGTCGCCGTCGGTGTCGAACAGGCGCGGGTCGGTGAGCGTGTTGAGCAGCTCGCGGTCGTCGCGGATCAGGTCTCCGTCGGTGTCCTGCAGGTTCGGGTCGGTGCCGTAGTCCAGCACCTCGTCGCCATCCTCCAGGGTGTCGTCGTCCGTGTCCGCGAGGGTGGGGTTGCTGCGGATGCTCAGCACCTCCTCTCCGTCGTCCAAGCGGTCGTTGTCCGTGTCGGCGTTGAAGGGGTCGCTGCCGGCGTAGAGCACCTCGTCGGCGTCGGTCAGGCCGTCGTGGTCCGGGTCGGCGGCGGTGGGGTTGGTGGACCAGTCGTGGACCTCCTCGCCATCGAGTAGCGTGTCGCCGTCGGTGTCCTTCTTGTTCGGGTTGGTGGCGTAGTGAAGCACTTCGTCTGAGTCGATCAGCCCGTCGACGTCGGAGTCTGCCAGGAAGGGGTCCGTCGACCAGCTGCGCAGCTCGTCGCCGTCGGACAGGCCGTCGTTGTCGGCGTCCCCGTCGGTGGGCGGCGTGTGGGTCACCTGGACCTCGACCTGATCAGACAGGCCGTCCCCGTCGGTGTCGGCCAGGTTCGGGTCGGTGTGGGCGCCGAGCACCTCGACGTCGTCCTCCAGGCCGTCCGCGTCGGTGTCGGCGTCGATGGCCGAGGTGTTCCAGATGTGGACCTCGTCGCCGTCGGGGAGCGAGTCACCGTCGGTGTCCGCGTTGAGCGGATCGGAGAGCACGGTCAGCGACTCCACCCCGTCAGACAGGCCGTCGCTGTCGCTGTCACCGCGCATGGGGTCGGTGTGCAATGTGTGCGTCTCGGTCAGGTCCGACAGACCGTCGTTGTCGGAGTCCGCGAGGTTCGGGTTGGTCGACCAGACGAACGCCTCTTCGCCGTCGGAGAGGCCGTCGTTGTCCGAGTCGGCGTCCGTGGGGTCGGTGTGGGAGGTGTAGGCCTCGGTGCCGTCCGTCAGGCCGTCTTCGTCGGAGTCGTCGTTGTTCGGGTCGGTGTTCAGGTCGTGGACCTCGCGACCGTCCGGGATGCCGTCGCCGTCCGTGTCGCGGTTGTGCGGGTCGGTGCCTGCGACAGCCTCCTCGTCGTCGTTCAGGCCGTCGGAGTCGGAGTCGGAGGCCGCTGCGGTGGTGTCCGTGTCGTCCGTGTCCGCGGGCGCGGGGTCGGTGTCGTCGACCACGGTGTCGTCGGTGTCGTCGGTGTCGTAGACGGTGCAGCCCTCGTCGGTCTCGCCGTCGCAGTTGTTGTCGACCGTGTCGCCGCACAGCTCGATGTGCGTCGGGTTGACGTCGCCGCGCTGATCGTCGCAGTCGTCGGCGGTGAGCGTCCAGCCGCCCGAGGGGATGCTGCAGGCCTGGGTCGTCTCGCCGGTGAGCGTGCCGTGACCATCCTGGTCGGCGTCACGGATGTAGGTGCGCGCCTCGACCGCGTGGTTGTCGGTGGTGCCGTCGCAGTCATTGTCCAGGCCGTCGCAGTGCTCGGTGCCGCCGGGGAGCACGTCCGCGCGGGTGTCGTCGCAGTCGTCGCCGCCGCACTCTTTGGCGATCACGCCGTCCGAGTCGATGTCGCAGTCCCACGTGAAGTGGATCGGCATGTCCTTGGACTCGTGCGTCCAACGGGCGGGGTGCGCGTCTCGGTAGGTGGCTGCGTTGCCGTGGAAGTCCTCGTCGAGCACGGAGAACGAGCCGGCGTCGAGCGAGAGCGTGGCGTCGAACGCGCCGTTTGCCCATAGGGCAGTGCTGGGGGAGTAGGTGACGTTGAACCACAGCGTGTCGCCCGGCCGGACGGGGACGTCCTCGCCGGTGCGGGTGGTGAGCACGTCCGCGTGGTCGCCGCTGAACCCATGGATCGACACGAAGATCGTGGTGTCCTCGTCGTTGCGAATGCCGAACTGGCCCGTGGCGGGCTGGCTTCGGTAGTCGTGCGGGAGGAGGACGACCTCGTCGGGGACGTAGGTCACATGGATCAGCTCTTCGTCGGTGGGGCTACCGCACGCCGCGACCAAGACGGGGAGGGCCATAATCGCAACTCGAACAGGTGACTGCATGGCGTCCTACAAGCATCGGCTTTCCCCCCCGGGGGTGTGACGTGATGCGCGATTATACGGACAAAAGAATCGGATGCCAGCAGCTTTGCTTGAGGCTGACCTAAGGTTGCGATTTCGGCACGCGGCGCGCGCGTGACCCCGGCTCCCGTCGCAGTACGTCGCGAGTGCGGTGTGCGAGGCGAGCGCGGGTGGCGCGTCCGGTTAGCTTTGGACGCTGACGCCACACCGGAGCGCCCGACCATGCTCGAATCAGGACAAACGCCCGCCGACTTCACCCTTCTGGACCAGGCCGGGGCGCCGGTCGTCTGGTCGTCGCTCCGCGGACGCCCTCTGGTGGTGTTCTTCTACCCGAAGGCCAGCACGCCGGGCTGCACTCAGGAGGCGTGTGACTTTCGCGATCTGCGGGGCACGTTCGACGCCCTGGGCGTGACGGTGATCGGCGCAAGTGCGGATTCGACGAAGGCCCAGGCCCGGTTCGCCGAGAAGCAGGCGCTGCCGTACCCCCTGCTGTCGGACCCCGACCACGTGGTGCTGGTGCCCTGGGGTGTGTGGGGCAAGAAGAGGCTTTACGGGAAGGACTACGACGGCATCGTGCGCACCACCGTCCTGTTTGACGCGCAGGGCAAGGTAGTCCAGGTCTGGAGCCCCGTGAAGGTCGCCGGACACGTGGACGCGGTCGTCGCTGCGGCGCGCGCGCTGGTCGCCGGCTGATGCGCCCCCTCGGGTTGGGCTGGACGGCGCCTGCGCTGCTGGCCCTGGGGCTCGCGGCCTCGTGTACGCCCTCCGCGCCGACGCCTCCGCCCCTCATGCAGGTGGATCTGGTCGGGCAGACCATCGGGTACACGGGCGCGATGAACGTGTCGGTGCCCAAGATCCACGCGCAGCAGCGCCCGGGCGGCGGCTGGCACGTGGTGGCCGAGCTGGTGGCCGACTACGGCGGCACGCACTCGTTCGACGGCCTGCACACGCAGTTCCACAGCACGCTGGTGCCCCGGGATCGCATCAAGCTCGTGGCGGATGGCAAGGAGTGGCCGTCTGTGGTGGACGCCGCCCTCGCCAACCCCATCGGCGACAACCTCATCGTGTCGTCGGAGCCGCCGCGGCGTGGCGCCGGGCGCATCGCGTGGGACGTGGACACGCCCCTGCTCGGGGACGATCTGTTCGTCCGGCTGCACGCCTACGAGGGCGACGCCGACGTGCGGATCCGCGGCGTGTGGCGCACGGCCGACAAGCAGCCTGCCGTCGCGGTGCAGCTGCTGGACCCGATCGGCACGCCCACGGCGGCCCCCGCGGTGTTGACGTCGGGGACGGACCGGGTGGAGCGCGGCGCGACCTGGAACCCGTGGCTGCTCCCGGCCAAGCCGGGCACCTGGACCGTCAGCGGCGACGGCTACGCGCCGACCACCATCGTGATCTCGGACCCGCCGCCGGCCGAGCTGGCGGTGTCGCTCACGCGGACCGACTCGGCGACCCGCTTCGACAGCGAGCTGGTGGCGGTGTGGGGTCCGGCTCAGGTGGATCGACGCGACGACGTGCTGCGCGTCGCCGACGGCCTCGACGACGCGCAGGGCGCCGCGGACTGGGTCATCGCCAACGTGGGCATGCTGCCGACGATGTCGTTCCAGCATGGCGAGGGCTACGTCATGCGGCGCGGCGCTGCAGGTCCCTTCGAGCGGGCCCTGCTCGCCCGCGATCTGGTTCGACGTCAGGGCCGCGAGGCCCGCGTGGCCTGCGGTGACCTGGACGATCAGGCGACTGAGTCGCTCTACATCACGCTGCCGGCGCCCAAGCCCGACCCGCTGCTCACGTCCACCGTGGCGCGGGTGAAGGGCGTGGCCGACACGCTCAAGCCGGGTGTCGCGGCGGGCCTGGCCTCGTGGCCGGAGCGTCCTCTCGGTCAGCGCGCGCGCTTTGACGTGACGCCCGAGTGGTGCTGGGTGGAGCACCGCCCGATCACCCAGTCGGCCGACACGCCTTGGGCCACGATGGACCTCCGCCCCAAGGCGCTCCAGGCGACGCCGCTCCCGCAGGCGTGGCGCACCATGACCGCCCTTGGCGACGAGGTGTGGTGGATGGCCGTGTCGTTGGGCGCCACCTACCGGCACATGGACGGGGGCAAGGAGTCTTTTGAGACCGTCGAGCTGGTCCAGAACCGCACCAATGGCGCGCTGCTGTCAGACTCCGCGGTGCTGATCGACCTGTTCAAGGGCGCGGAGCCCGGCATGATGCGCAGCCAGGTGTCGGTGCTGACCGACGACGAGGTGCGCGGCGAGGAGGGCAAGGACTTCGGTCGCACCGACCTAGTGTCGGTGTACCTGAACATCCAGTGGTCTGACCCTGACCACATGGGTGACTCGAACCGCACGTTCGACGTGTGGATCCCGCGGCCCGGGGAGTCGCTGTCGGCGCTACGCATTCTGCTGAGCGCCGACTCGGGCATGGTGGACCTCGCGCGCGTTCAGCGGCGCGTGTCGCGCTCGATCTCGGGCGCGCACCCTGCGCCCGGCGCGCTCGCCATGTGGACCCGGCATGATCTCTACTCGCTGATCCGCACGCAGGTCAGCGGTGGGCAGGTGTCGGCCGAGCCGCAGGTGCTCGCCACCACGCTCCGCGCGTTCGACGACGGGCTCGCGTCCTGGAACTTCCAGGCGCTGCCGTCCACTGTGCCCGCGCGACCTGGCGAGGGCTCCGATCCGGACGCGGTCGCCGCGTTTGTGAGCGCCGACGCCGCCGCCCGCGCCGAGCTCCTGGGCGCCCCCCCGCCCGCGGCGCCCACCGAGTGGGTCCGCGACGAAGGCGAGGGGAACCATATCTACAAGGCGGATGCGTTCGACCAGAGCTCGGTCATCCGCGGGCTGGGCCAGAGCGTGTACGCGGTCGAGCCCGGCGGAACCTGGTGGATGGTGGACCGCGTCGGTGGCGGCGCGTCCTGGCTGGACCGCGCGGGCGCGCCCGCCGTCCCTGCGCCGGTCGCGCCGACGGACGTGCCGCTGGGCGACCGCGTCTGGCCCTACTTGTTCTGGGACAGGACCATCCGGTGCACCGAGGGCGCCCGCTGGGCGGCCTTGGTCCGCCACCCCGCGCCCGCGACGTGTGCGCCCTGAAGCGTGGGTTCGACCGACGTGAGCCTCGAGAGGCCCGGCAGGAAAAGTCCCAGCAGCGACTCGACGGCCCGACCGCGCTCCAGCGCGACCTCGCCGCGCGCCGACGCACGCATCGCCGCGTCGACCGCCGCCAGCATGGCCTGGGCGGCCAGCATGGACTCGCTGTAGGTGACCTCGCCGTCCGTGCGTCCACGCTCGAGCGCGCGCTGGAGCGACTGAAGGACCGCGCTGCGGGTGAGCGACAGTCGGTCCTGGCACGCCGGCGGGAGCCGGGCGACCTGCAGGACGAGGGCACGCGGCAGTCGGTCCGCGTGCGAGGACAGCACCGCGAAGATCTGGGTCACCGCTTCCAAGGGTGGCAGCGTACCGGACTGGATCGCCACCAGCGCGGCTTCGGTCTGACCGCAGACGCCGTCGATCAGCGCGACGACGACGTCGTCCTTGCTGGTGAAGTACTTGTACAACGTCGACTTGGACATGCGAAGCGCGCGCGCCAGGGCGTCCACAGTCAGGTCGCCGTAGACGCCCTGATCCAGGATGTCGATCGCGCCGTCGAGGATTCGTTCCCGTCCCATGATCCGCTCCGTAAGATGTGGGGGCCAGTCGGCCCCGGGGCAATTGGTGCGCAGATCGACGCGCCATTCTCTTCCATCGGTCTTACAACGGCAAATTTTAAGCTGATGCGTGCATGCCCTCACAAGGTCATCCGGAATCGGTTGCTCGGGTTGAAGGCCGTTTGCTGGATAAGACCTCGGTCGACCTGCGGAGGAAGGCGATAATGATGTTCATCGCGGCGGTGAAGGAAGAGCTGGGAGACCTCCGCGGCGCGTCGGTCGGAATCGGGCCGGTGCGCGCGGCGCTGGGGGCGGCCCGGCTGCTGGCGGGCATTCGTCCCAGCGCGGTCGTGTTGGTGGGCACCGCGGGCGCGTACCCGGGCGGACCGCCGATCGGGTCCGTGGTCGTCGCGCGGCACATCGGGCTCTCTGAGGGGATCGGTGAGCTCGGCCTCGGCTACGTCCCGCTCGCCCCCGGCCCGATCACGACGGACGACACGCTCCGTCGTCGCGCGGGCCTTCCCGAGTTCGATGTGCTGACGGTCGACGCGATCACGACGGACCGGGCGCTGACCTTGGCGCGAGCGGCGTGTTGGCAGGTCGAGCACATGGAGTCCTGGTCGGTCGCGGCGGCCGCTGAGGCCGCGGGCGTGCCGTTCGTCGCGCTGCTGGGGATCACCAACGAGGTCGGCCCGGACGCGCACGCGCAGTGGCTCGCGAACCGCGGCGCCGTGGAGTCGGCGGTGCGTGACGCGGCCCGCGCGCTTCTGGGGGACTCGTGAACGCGCAGCCCGGTCAGCCCATCCCCGGCCTCCCGCTCCCCGAGCGGCTCACCTTGCTGCCGCGCCTGCGCTCGGACGCGCTCGGCACCTTCGAGTTCCTGCGCAGGCGGCACGGGCCGATCTTCCGGATGAACCTGGGGGGCGGCCCGGTGGTGCTGATCAACCACCCGGCGTGGGTGGAGGAGGTCCTCTTCCAGCGCGCCGCCGACGTGAAGAAGGACGAGATCGTTCAGGCCCTCCGACTGGTGATTGGCGACGGGCTGCTCACCAGCGAGGGCGACACCTGGCGAAGCCACCGGCGCCGCATCGCGCCCAGCTTCCAGCGCGGCGCGCTCGAAGGCTACGCCGCCACGATGGTCGCGCACACCAAGGACGCGGCGGCCCTGCATCGGGCCGGTGAATGCGGCGATGTGCACCACGACCTGATGACGCTCACGCTGCGCATCGTGGTGTCCTGCCTGTTTGGCACCGACGCCGACCTGAGCGGCGCGGGCATCGATCTCGCGCTCGACCAGTTCATGCACCGCTTCGTGGTGGAGCTGCGGACCTGGAGACGCGTGGCGCCGTCCGCGGTGCTGTGGCTGGGTCGCCGGCCGTACCGTCGCGCGATGGCCACGTTCGACTCGTGTTTCTCGACCATCATCGCCGCGCACCGGGCGCGCGGCACGGACGGCGACGACCTGCTGTCGCGCCTGCTCGCTGCCCGTGACGAGGACGGTTCGGGATTCACCGACCAGGAGCTGCGCGACGAGCTGCTCACGCTGCTGGTCGCGGGCCACGAGACGACCGCGCTCGCGCTCACCTACGCGCTGGCCATGCTCGCCCGCGCGCCCGACGATCAGGCCCGCGCCCGCGCGGAGGTCGACGGCGTCCTGGGCGACCGCGACCCCACCGCGGCCGACCTGTCCAACCTGCCCTTCCTGCGCGCGGTGGTGTCGGAGACGCTGCGGCTGTACCCGCCCGCGTGGGGCACCGGTCGCGAGGTGGTGAACCCGTTCAAGCTGGGGCCGTGGCAGCTCCAGGTGGGCGACCAGGCGACGGTCCTGCCGTGGCTGCTGCACCGCGACCCGCGGCTGTGGGAGGACGCGCCGATCTTCAAGCCGGAGCGGTGGCTCGACGGGCTGGAGAAGCGACTGCCCAAGGGCCAGTACTTCCCGTTCGGGCTGGGGCCGCGCGCGTGCGTGGGCAACCACTTCGCGATGATGGAGATGGTGATCGTGCTGGCGGTGCTGCTGCGCCGTTGGCGGGTGTTGCCGGGGGGCCCGCTGCCCAAGCTGCTCGCGGCGGTCACTCTTCGTCCGCTTGGGCCGGTGGCGATCCGCTGGGAACCGGCACGCTAGCGAAGTCTGGCGAGGTGGGACCCCCTGGTCTGGGCGGGGGCGGTTACGGGGCGACCATGCGCTGGAAGCACCTCGACATCGTCGCGTTCGACACCGAGACCACCGGCCTGGACCCCTACCAGGGGGACCGGGTCATCGAGATCTCGCTGGTGGTGCTGCGCCTGGGCGAGGACGGCTCGATCACCGTGCCCAAGGTGGTGTCGCACCTGGTGAACCCTGGCGTGCCCATCCCGCGCATGGTCACCAACCTCACCGGCCTGAAGGACGAGGACCTGATCGGCAAACCGCAGTTCTCGGAGATCGCCGCTGAGGTGGCCGAGCTGCTCAGCAGCGGCATCGCGGTCGCGCACAACTTCCCGTTCGACCACGCGTTCTTGCAGCGCGAATTCCTGATCGCGGGCGTGCCGTGGGCTGAGCCGCTGGCGGCCATCGACACAGTCGACGTGAGCGTGAAGCACCACAAGGACGCCAAGAGCCACAAGCTGGGTGATCTGGCCAAGCGGCTGGGTGTGTCGCTGACCGAGGCCCATCGCGCGGCGAACGACGCCGAGGCCTGCGGCCGCGCGTTCCTAGAGATGGTGCGCCGCGCCGACGTCGCGGATGATCTGGCCGAGCTGCTCGACTGGGCGGACGGCGTCGGTCGGCCGCCTGAGAATGGCCCCCTCGGCGTGGACGAGCGCGGCGTGCCGGTGTTCCTGGAGGGCCCGCACCAGGGCGCGCCGGTCGTCGACCACCCGCTGCACCTGGCCTGGATGGAGGTCGCCCGCGTACACCGCGCCGACGGCTGGGCCTGGCGCTACCCGGACAGCACGCGCCGCTGGCTGCGTCGGTTCCTCGACGTGCGCACGTCGGGCCGCGCGCGTCAGTCGCCTCGCTCCTTTCACGCGTCGGACTGGGTGCTCGACTCGTGCATCGCTGTGCCGTCCACGCCGCACTAGCCAGCCATGCTGACCGCCGACCTCGTCCGTGCCCGTGTGCGCGGGCCCGCGCTGGAGCCGACCTTCATTGACCCCGAGCGGGCCGAGCTGCTGACCTTCGCCGAGGCCGCGATCGACGTGGTCGCGCGCGCGGTCGAGGAGGGCGGCACACGTGGCGAGGTGGACTCTGCGATCACGGACCTGATCGGGTCGAGCCGATCGCTCAAGGTCATGCAGGGCATCGCCAAGATCCTGATCGACCGCGCCGAGAGCGACACCGACGCGCCTCGTCCGCCGTCTGAGCTGCGCGACCTGGTCTTTCGCCGCGCGCGCGCCCGCGGGCCGCTCTCGCTCATGGGCGGCGACGCGCTCGGTCGCGTCAGCGCGCGCGACGTGCTCACCGAGGTCGCCGCCGAGGTGGGCCTGACGCCGGACGCGCTCGCGTCGTTCCTGTACGCGGACCTGCCTTCCGCCCAGGTGGTGCGCAGCTGGCGCGCGCTCGACGCCACGGCGCTGCTGCACCGCTACAACGTCGCCCAGGTGCAGTCGTTGCTGCTGCGCGCCGCCGAGGTGCGGGTGGTGTTGGACAAGCCGTCGCCGGGCCGCGTGCGACAGCTCCTGCGCCACGCGCGCTTTCATCAGCTGCTGTTCCGCGCGTCGCGCGCCGACGAGAGCCTGGAGCTGGTGTTCGACGGTCCGACGTCGCTGTTCTCGCAGTCCACACGCTACGGCATGCAGCTCGCGATGTTCTTTCCGGCGCTGCTGCTGCAAGACGGCGCGTGGCGGCTGGTGGCCGAGGTCCCGTGGGCGCGCGCCGTGCACCCCAAGCGGCTGGAGATCACGCACGACCACAACCTGGTCGGGCATCTGTCGGACACCGGCGCGTACACGCCGCGTGAGGTGGGCTGGTTCGCGGAGCGCTGGGCGGCGGTCGCCGAGGGCTCCAAATGGACCATGACTGAGTCGACCGCGCCGATCGAGCTCGGCGGCCGGGGTGTGGTGCTCCCCGACTTCACGTTCACCGACGGCAAGCGCACCGCGCACCTGGAGATCGTGGGCTTCTGGCGCAAGGACTGGCTGGAGCGCAGGCTGGAGGGCCTGCGTCGGCACGGGCCTGGCAACATGGTGCTCGCGGTGTCGACCAAGCTGCACGTGGGCCAGGACGCGCTCGACGAGTTCCCGGGTGAGGTGATCGGCTTTAGCCAGGTGGTGCCGGTGAAGGACGTGCTGGCGGCGCTCGATCGGGTGGCCAAGTGAGGCCGCGCCTGCTCCGCTGGGATCGCGGCACGCTGCTGTTGGAGGGCTTCCCGCCTGACGACGTGCCTGACGGCTTTGTGTTCGACACGCGCGTGGGCCTGCCGCGCGCGCCGGCGATCCGCTACGCCGACGTCGTGCTCGACCTGCACCGCCGCAAGATCCCCTATGTGGACGAGGCCCGCGCCTACGCGAACCTCGACCGCGAGCACGCGCGCGATCGCGTGCCGCGCGGGTACCAGGTGGACGCGGTCGAGGCGTGGGTGAACGCGGGACGGCGCGGCGTGATCGTGCTGCCCACGGGTGCCGGCAAGAGCTTCGTCGCGGAGCTGTGCATCGCGCGCGCGGGGCGGTCCGCGCTGATCATCGCGCCCACGCTCGACCTGGTCGGCCAGTGGTACGACCAGCTGCGCCGCGCGTTCGGCGATCCTATCGGCCTGCTCGGCGGCGGGCACCACGAGATCGAGGACATCACGGTGTCCACCTACGACTCGGCGTGGATGCACGCGGAGCGGTGGGGCGCGCGCTTTGGGCTGGTCGTGTTCGACGAAGTCCATCACCTGCCGTCGGCCAGCTACGGCGTGGCCGCGGAGGCGTCGATCGCACCGTTCCGGCTGGGGCTGACCGCGACGCTGGAGCGGCCCGACGGCCTGCACAAGCGCCTCGACTCGCTCGTCGGCCCGGTGGTGTTCCGCAAGGAGATCGGCGACCTCGCGGGCGACTTCCTGGCGCCCTACCGAACCGAAGTCCTGCGCGTGCACCTGTCGGCCGCCGACCGCACCGCGTACGATGCCGCGGTCGGGACCTGGCGCGGCTTTGTGGACGAAGAGGGCATCTACATGGGCGGCGCGAGCGGGTGGCAGAACTTCTTGCGCGCCTGTGGTCGCTCGACGCGCGGCCGCGAGGCGTTCCGCGCGTGGCGTCGCTCGCGCGAGCTGCTGCAGGGCGCGCCCGCCAAGCTGCGGCTGCTGGCCGAGCTGCTGGCCCGCCACCACAATGGCCGCGTGATCGTGTTTACCAACGACAACGCCACCGTCCACGAGCTCAGCCGCCTGCTGCTGGTGCCCGCCATCACGCACCACACCGACGTGAAGGAGCGGCGCGCGCTGCTGGGCGCGTTCTCGTCGGGCGAGCTGCCCGTGCTGGTGACGTCGCGCGTGCTGAATGAGGGCGTGGACGTGCCTGCAGCGGACGTGGCGATCGTGCTGTCCGGCACCGCGACCGTGCGCGAGCACGTGCAGCGGCTCGGCCGAATCCTGCGCCCCAAGGAGGGCAAGCAGGCGGTGCTCTACGAGCTCGTGGTCGCTGAGTCGGCGGAGGAGAAGACCAGCGCGCGCCGCCGCGACCACGGCGCGTACAACCCAGGGTAGTCACGCCGCGAAGACCTTGTGCGCAGTCTCCGATCGGCGCGCTACGCGGCGTCCGGCCCCTGCGCGTCCACGCCGATCCGCTGGCAGAGCAGCTCGTCGAAGCGCGGCGGGCTGACGGCATCGGGCCGACCGGACGACACGCCGGTGAGCACGTCGCGCACGAGCGGCGCGCGCAGGTCGTAGCGGCGCACGATCACGTCGGACGGCGATGGCGCCTCGATCCACGCGCCGGCGATCTCCACCGCGAGGTGTCGGTTCTCGGCGAGGGTGTTGCCGTTCTGCAGCACCATGCCGCCGTCGCACGCGAGGCGGCTGCGGATGCGACCTCCGTAGGTGCCGATCGCCTTGAGCGCGCGGTGATCACCGAACACGACGGGCGCGGTGCGATCGGTCCACGGGGCGACGCGCACACGCGCGGTGGCGGCGTCGTCGCCCTCGCGCACGCGGTGGATGCCGGCCTCCAGACGCAGCATCCCGTGGGCGTGGCGACCGCGGATGGCGAACCACGCGGACTCGTCGTCGCCAACCGGATCATGCAGCCAGAGCAGGTCCATGTCGCGGTGCTCGGCCCAGGACGTGTAGATGCGCGTGATGGTGTCGCGCGCCAGGCGACCGGCGGCGAGCGGCCGCACCTCGACCAGAGCGTCCCACGCGCCGTCGGGTCCCATCCACACCAGCTCGCGCCAGTTGGCGAGTGACGCCTCGCGCAGCTCCTCCAGGCGGCGGGCGATCGCGAGCAGGCGCATGCGCGAGTCGGCGCGGCCGAGGTCGGCGTCGTAGTCGGCCAGGCGCGCGTGGAAGCGGTCGACGCGCTCCAAGATCACGGTGAGGCGGTCCAGATCGCGCACCTCCTTGGCGGCGCGCTCGTTGTCCTGCCAGAACGACGGGTCCTCGCGGCGGTCGAGCAGCGCCTGGGCGGCGGACTGCAGCGACGGGATGTCCAGCGCGAGCACCAGCGACTCCAGGTCGTCGCGGAGCTGACGGCCGCCCTGCTTGAGGTCCTCGCGGCTGGCGACGCGGCCGCCGATCTCGATCGGCGCCTGGTCGCGGCGGACCTCGTGGCTGGCGTCGGTGTCGAGCTGGCGCACGCGCACGTGGCCGTCGACGCCGGTGACCTTGAGGATCTGACCGGCGACCAGGCCGTGCTCCATCATGGTCATGGCGAGCGGCGTGACCACGCGGCGCTGCAGCTCGCGCTTGAGGCCGCGGGCGCCCCAGCGCGGGTCGAAGCCGTCGCGCACGACGAGCTCGATCGCGGAGTCGTCGACCTCCACCACCAGGTTTCGGCCGGTGATGCCCTCGCGCTGGAGGATGTCGCGCAGGTCGTGCTGCACGATGCGCCGGATCTGCGACGCGTCGAGCGGGTGGAAGGGCACGATGTGCTGGAAGCGGTTGAGCAGCTCGGGGCGGAACTGTGCCTCCAACGCGCTCATCATGCTCTGGCGTCGGCGGTTGGTGTCGTTCCCGCCGCCAAACCCGAGCGCCTTGCCGGCCTCGTGCGCGCCCGCGTTGGACGTGCAGATGACGAACGTGCTGCGCAGGTCGATCACCTCACCGCGCGGCGTGGACACGCGGCCCTCGTCGAGCGCGCTCAGCAGCACGTCGAACACGTTCGGGTGCGCCTTCTCGAGCTCGTCGAACAGCACCACCTGGAAGGGCTGCGCCTTCACCGGGTCAGCCAGCAGCGCGGGTTCGCTCGGGCGGTGCGGATCACCGAGAAGGCGCTGGAAGCTGGACCAGTCCTTGTACTCGCCCAGGTCAAAGCGCAGCATGCGGTGGGGGCTGCCGAACAGGAAGGTGGCGAGGGCGCGGGCCAGCTCGGTCTTGCCCACGCCGGTGGGGCCGACGAACAGGAAGGTGCCGAGCGGGCGCTTGGGGTCGTTGAGCCCCGCCTTGAACAGCGCGACCGCCTGCAGCACCGACTCGATCGCCTCGCGCTGGCCGACCAGACGCTCCTCGAACCACGCGCGGATCTCCGTCGCGGAGCGGGTCTCGCTGCGGCTGACCACAAAGCGCGGGATGCCCGTGTAAATCGAGAACACGCGCTCGATGAAGGCGGGCGTCGCGTCCTCGAACTCCTCGATGCCGGCCTTCTGGTCCTGGTAGTCCTTCACGCGCGCGAGCAGGTCGAGCGCGGGCGCGGGCTGCGGCCGGGACGACAGGAAGCGGCTGGTCAGCGAGACCAGCGACTTGCGGCCGCCCGCGTCCATGCGCAGGCCGGTCGCGTCGGCGGCGTGGCGGACCACGTCGTCCACCGCGTCTGGTGCCAGCGGCTCGATCGCCTGATGGACAAACGCGTCGAGGAAGCCCTGCACACGCTCCAGGCGGTTGCGCGCCAGCGGCGTGATCTCGCCGATCAAGCGTACGCGGCCCGACTCCACCCACGGGCGGACGGTGTCGAACATAGCCAGGTTGTCGTTCTCGGTGCGGCCGGCGGTCGTCAGGTTCTCGATGTCGGTGAACCACAGGGCGAACGCGCCGTCCTCAGCCGCCGACAGGATGCGCTCCAGGCGGGTCTGCCACTCGCCCAAGTACTTGGTGCCCGACAGCACACGAGACGTCGACAGCTCGAAGATGCGGCGGGTGCGGGGCGGCTCGTCGGACAGGAGCTGGGCGGCGGCCCACACGACGCTCGACTTGCCCACGCGCGGCTGGCCCACGAGCAGCACGCTGCGGCCGCGATCGAGCTCGCGCACCAGGGCCTTGGCCTCGTCGTCACGGCGCCAGGTCACAGCCTTGGGCGACTCCCCGTCTGGCGGGCACAGATCGCGACCGACCGTGCTCAGCCACTCCCATGCCGGATCGTCGTTGAGCTCCACGCGGCCCCCTGGTGGTGGTGGATGCTAGCGCAGGCGGCGTGCGGAGTGGAGGTCTGCGGTGCAGGCTCACGGATTCCGGACGAGCGCGCCCTGACCGGTGGGGCTGACCACGCGGAAGGTGGGACCGACGCCGACCTCCAGGGAGCCCTCGCCAGTGTAGAGCTCGCCGTCGGAGATGTAGTCAAAGATCCCCTCGTGGGTGATCGAAATGCCCCTTGCGCCTCCGTGATCGGACGAGCGTATGGCGCCTGGGAGGCCGAGGGCGAACGCGGGGAAGCGCATGAGCGTCTCGGCCACGCCGACCTGGACGCGCATCTGGCGGAACTGGTCGTCCCGAGCGGGGATGTTGCGGAAGCCGCGGAGCTTCCACATGTCGGCCACGCTGCTGGCGTAGAGGCCGTACATGGTGGCGGGGTCGACCTGCTGGCCGTCGACCGCGATGGTGCCAGGCCAGGGCTGAAAGCCCTCGTGGGCCATGCCACCGCCGACCAGCGCGCTGGCGATGGACGAGGCCGCGACACGCCAGACGGCGGAGGGGCCGCGGCTTCGGCCTTCGATGAAGCGGGTGGACACCGTGCAGAACAGGCCGATCCCGAAGTTGAACCCGACGCGCGAGCCGACCGCCAGCGAGGCGAGGGGGACCTCGACCAGGGGGCGACCGTGGGTCAGGTCGTCGCGGAGTCGGCGCACCGCCTCCAGCGCGGGCCGGGCGCCGACCGCGCGCGCGACCACGCCGAGCGTGCCGCCGTGGAGCGGGACCAGCTGAGGGAGCGCGTTCGTGGGCCACACGGCGCAGATCGCCTGGACCGCCGCGTGGAACGAGCCGTCGCCGCCTGAGATGGCGATGAGGCCCACGCCTTCGTTCTTCCAGCGCGTGAACAGCGGCTGCAGATCGCTTGGCTCGCTGGTCTCCACGACCTCACCGACCCGCTCGAAGCCGCGGTGCAGCGCCTCGCGCTCGGTGGGGTTCCGCAGGTTGCGGAGCGCCCGGGGGTTGATCACCAGCGCGGCGCGCGGTGAGCTGCTCCGTGAGTTCACAGGCACGGCCTTCAGGGACCGGTGAGGGGCTTGCGGATCAAGACCAGGTTGAAGCACGCCTGATCGAGCGGAATGCGGGAGATCTCGGCGCCGGAGTCGACCTCGGCGGCCAGGGCGAGCAGCTCCTCGCGCGTGGGCGTCGTGTAGTGCTCGCCGCCGATCGCCACGCCGAGGCGGCTGATGGTGCGGTTGAACAGGTGGTACGGCGTGTAGCTGCGCAGGCGCATCGGCTCGCCGAACGCGTAGCGGAGCACGCTGCCTTCGGGGTGCACGATCGCGATGGAGCCGCCGGGCTTGAGGTTCGCATAGCAGTCCCGCAGCAGGGCGACCGCCTGGTCATGCGGGTGGTAGAGGCTGCGCTTGAAGAGGATCAGCGAGAAGCCCTCCGGCGCGTGCTCGCCACGGAGCTTGGTGAGCGTGCCGGCCTCGACCACGCTCTGGAGCGTGACGACGTTGTCGCGGGGCGCCACCTGGTCCAGCATCTTCTGGCTGACGTCGACCGCAACCACAAGGCGCGGGCCCGCAGCGGCGAGCTTGGCCGTGACGACGCCCGGGCCGCAGCCGCAGTCGATGATCACGCCGCCCTGGAAGGCGGCCTTGGTCGTGGCGATGATCTCGTCATCGAGACGGTGCGCGAGCGGACCGTACGTGCGGGCGTAGACAAGCGCGGAGACATCCCAAGCCCAGAGTCCATTCGACATCGAGAATCCTCGGTGGCCCTACGCATGACTCACGTGGAGATTGCGGTGGCCTTTCACGTTTTCGGCACCGTTCAGTGACGCCGGCGCCCCATAACGTCCCCGTCCTGACATCTGGCGTGGGATTTTCATGGGCCCCGGGGGTAGAGGGGTCGCCCGGACGTGCTCGTGTTCCTGACCGCGGTCGCCTGCTTCGCCTTGTCTTACGTGCTGACGATCCCTCCCGCGGGACCGATCGCGGCGTTGGTGGCGTCTGATGCGCTGCATGGGCGCTCGACGCGTGCCGTGGAGATCGTCGCCGGGTCCTTCCTGCCGTTCGCGGCCTGGGGTGCCGCGTCTTGGTACGGCGTGACCGGCGCGGGCCTGCACCGAATCGAGGGCCTGGAGCAGGCGGGGCTGGTGCTGGAGGCCGGCATCCTGGTGGTGGTCGGCGCCATGCTCTGGCGGGCCAAGGTGGGCGAGCGCGAGGACAACTCCAAGCGAAGCGGCGTGATCGTCGGTTTGATCGCGGCGGGCGCCAACCCGGGCATCTTCGTCACCTCGGGGACGGTGGCCACCGTGCTCCTGAGCCACGGCGCGCCGGTCGCCAACCCGTTCATGGGGCTCGTGTTCGCGTTGTCGTTCGCGCTCGGGGTCACGTCCTGGCAGCTGACTATGATCGGCTTGCTGAACCGGTTCCGTGACCGCGCCCCCGCCGAGCACCTGCGACGCGTGATGCGCGGGTTCGCGGTGTTCTTGTGGATCGTGGCGTTGGTGGTGGTGTTCGCGCCCCATCGCTGAGGCGCGACGCCCGCGCTCAGCGCTTCCCGGCCATCAGGACCTCGGCGGCCGCCCGCTCGCCGGACACGACCGCGCCCTCCATGAAGCCGGTGCAGCGCTCGGCGGTCTCGGTGCCCGCCCAGTGCACGCGACCGACCGGCTTGCGCAGCGACGGCCCGAACACAGACAGCGTGCCGGGCGGAAACTGCGTCACAGGGCAGCCGCCAGACCAGGGCTCGGTCGACCAGTCCTGCTCGTGCGTCCAATCGGGCGTGAGCGCGTCGTCGCCGTAGTAGCTGGCGAGCAGCTTGAGCACTTCGCCCACGCGCTCCTTCGGGTCGCGTTCGGACCAGCCACGCGCGGGTGTGCCGGTGACGAACGCCAGCAGCATGGGTTTGCCGTCGGGCGCGGTGTTGTCGAACACCACGGAGATGGGGCCCTCGGTGCAGACCGCCTCGCCTGACAGGCCCTTCTTGCGCCAGAAGGACTCTTTGTACGCGGCGAACACCTTCACGGTCGCGCCGACGGGGCAGCGCTGGTGGAGCTGGTCGCGCATGGGCGGCAGCATGGGCTCCCAGCGGATGCGGTCGAGCAGGCCGAGGGGTGCTGCGACGATGACGCGGCGGGCGCGCCAGCTCTTGCCGTCGGCTTCGACGGTGACGCCGTCGTCGTCGCGGTGGACGGCGCGGACCGGCGTGTTGAGGTGGATGTTGTCGCGGCCGACCTTGTCCGCGAGTCGCTCAGAGACGGTCTGCGCTCCGCCCACGATGCGGTCCTGCTGGAAGCCGTTCTCCACGTCGACCAGGGGCATGAAGCCGCCCGCCGACGACACGTACCAGGCGAAGTGGAGCAGGCTGATCTCGCCCGGGTCGGCGCCGAGCACGGTGCGCATGGTCGGACGGAGCAGCGCGCGGACCTCGGAGCTGGGGATCCACTTGCGCACCCAGGCGTCCACCGTGATGGCATCGAGCTCGGCGGCGTCGGGCGTGTCCCAGGGGCGGTCGGGCGGCACGCGGCCTGACACGCGGTTGATCAGCGTGAGCGCCCACTGCAGCTGCACCAGGTGGATGGGGCCCAGCTTGGGGATGGTGCCCGCGTAGCCGCTCACCTTGCCGGCGCGGTCCAGGATCTGTCGGCCGCCGACCGGCGTCGGGTGGGTCTCCAGCCCGAGCTCCTCCACCAGCGCGTACATGCTCTTCTGACCTGGGCCGATCCATTGGCCGCCCACGTCGATGCGGGAGCCGTTCACGTCGATGGAGTGGGTCCGACCGCCGACCCGGTCACGGGCCTCAAGCACCACCACGCTCAAGCCCGCGTCCACCAGGTGGCGGGCTGCTGAGAGCCCCGCCAGGCCCGCGCCCACGACGACGACATCGGTCGATGTGCTCATGACGAAACTCCAGAACGAAACAGGCGCAAGTGTGAGCGGATCGCGACCGGGCCGAATGGAGCGCGCGTTGGACGTGCCCCCGCCGACGGCAGATGCGAGTGTCCGCTATGCGGTTGGCGGCGTGGTGGCGAACCGACGCAGTCGCGCCGACCGCCTAGTTTTGCCCCGCCTTCCTGCGCGCGGGGCTATCGGCGATCTGGGACGGGCCTGGCATGCGGGTGGCGCGTGGGCGATTCGTCGGGTCGGGGAAGGAGCGCTCCGGTCTCTCGGGGCGGCGTCACCACCTCGCGCCGAACGGAATGCCGGTTGCGGTCCGGGGCCGGGGCGGTTGTATGGTCAGGGTAACCCGCCTTCCGAGGAGCCCACCGTGCTCGAAGATCTGCGCAAGAAGCGCGCTGAGAAGAAGTTCGCGTCCGTCTCCGAGCTCCTGCTCTACCGCTGTCTGGAGACCCCGAACGACGCCGCGTTTTCGTACCCGGACGCGAGCGAGGTGTGGCACAAGATCACCTGGAAGGACGTGGACGAGCGCGTTCGCGCCCTCGCCGCCGGCATCCGCAACCTGGGCATCGGCCTGGAAGATCGCGTCGCTATCCTCTCCAGCACCCGCATCGAGTGGATCCTCGCGGACCTCGCCATCCTGGCCGCGGGCGGCGCCACCACCACGATCTACCCGTCCAACACGCCCGAGGAGTGTGAGTACATCCTCACCGACTCCGGCACGCGCCTCGTGATCGCTGAGGACGACAAGCAAGTCGCCAAGCTGGTCAAGGTCCGCGCGCAGCTGCCGGACGTGTTCCGCGTGATCGTGATCAACGGCTCCGCCTCGGCGGACGGCTGGGTCACCACGTTGGCCGCACTGGAAGCTGAAGGCAAGGCGATTGACGCCGCGGACCCGTCCGCCTACGCCGCCCGCATCGAGCTGATCCAGCGCGAGCACCTCGCCACGTTGATCTACACCTCGGGCACCACCGGCCAGCCCAAGGGCGTCGAGCTGCTTCAAGACTGCTGGATCTTCATCGCTGAGGCGATGGACACCATCGACATCTTCAAGCCCGACGACATGCAGTTCCTCTGGCTCCCGATGTCGCACAGCTTCGGCAAGGTGCTCGAGGTCATCCTCATCTCGGCGAACGTGCACACCGCGGTCGACGGCCGCGTGGACAAGATCGTCGAGAACTGCGCCCGCGTGCAGCCCACGTGGATGGCGGCCGCGCCGCGCATCTTCGAGAAGGCCTACAACAAGATCGTCACCACCGCCGAGGCCGGCGGCGGCCTGAAGTGGAAGATCTTCCAGTGGGCGATCGGCATCGGCAAGCAGGTCAGCGCGCTGCGTCAGCAGGGCCAGGAGCCGTCCGGCTTCTTGGCGTTCCAGGCCAAGATCGCGGACAAGCTTGTCTTCAGCAAGATCCGCGCCCGCTTCGGCGGCCGCATCCGCTTCTTCATCTCCGGCTCGGCGCCGCTGTCGCGCGACATGGCCGAGTTCTTCCACGCCTGTGGCATGCTCATCCTCGAAGGCTACGGCCTGACCGAGTCCAGCGCCGCCAGCTTCGTGAACCTGCCGGACAGCTTCGCGTTCGGCACCGTCGGCCCGCCCGTCCCCGGCATCACCCTCAAGATTGAGCCGGCGGACGGTGAGATCCTGATCCACGGTCGCGGCATCATGCGCGGCTACTGGAACAAGGCCGACCAGACGGCGGAGACGCTCGACAACGGCTGGCTCCGCACCGGCGACATCGGCGAGCTCGACGCCAAGGGCCGCCTCAAGATCACCGATCGCAAGAAGGACCTGATCAAGACCTCGGGCGGCAAGTACGTCGCGCCGCAGGCGCTTGAGTCGCGTCTTAAGGCGCTCTGCCCCTACATCAGCCAGGTGCTGGTGCACGGCAACGCCCGCAACTTCTGCATCGCGCTGGTCACGATGGACGGCGCCACGCTGGCCGAGTGGGCCGTGCAGCACCACCTGCTCGCCGCCGCTCCCCCCGTGGGCCAGCTGATGAGCGACGCCGACTACGCGCGCCTGTCCAAGGAGCCTGCGGTCCGCAAGCTCGTCGAGGACGCGGTGAAGACCATCAACGCCGAGCTTCCCAGCTACTCGACGCTGAAGAACTTCGCGCTGCTGGAGAAGGACTTCAGCATCGAGGACGGCGAGCTCACGCCGTCGCTGAAGGTCAAGCGCAAGGTCGTCGAGAAGAAGAACGCCGACGTCATCGAGGCGTTCTACGAGGGTCAGCTCAAGTCGGTCTGATCCACGGCTCGTGGAGGGCGCGGACGATGGCGTCCACGCCCTCCGGGTCAGAGATCACCGCCGCGTGGCCGAGCCCGATCAGCGTGATGTGCGTGCCGCCCGCGCGCGTGGTGGGCTCTGGGTAGACGGTGGCGTCATCCAGGCTGCCGATCGACACGATCAAGGCGTGCGGCGCGAGCTTGGGCAGCATGGGGACCATCTGGAGCATGTCGCTGCCGCGCGCGAGTAGCCGCGTCTCGGCGAGCAGCACGCCCTTGGCGGCGGCCGTGCCCCGGTGTGGCGTGGCGACCGTCACCACGCGCGCCAGCCGCGCGGCGATGTCCGGGCGCTTGCGAAGCAGCAGCCGCAGGATCACGCCCCCCATCGAGTGGCAGACCACGTCGATCGGGCCCTGGGTGGTGGCGAGCAGCGCGTCGGTGCGTCGCTCCAGCGCGTCGACGTAGCGGTCGATCGCGCGCGGCGGGTAGCCCATGCTCACCGCGTCCACCTGCCGACCGCGAGCGTGCAGGGCGGCGCGCACCCGGCGCCAATTCGACGCGTCCTGGGTGAAGCCGTGCACACACAGCACCGGGTTGTCGACCGGGGTGGCTGGCTTGGTGTGGGTGGCGGTGAACGGCAGCGACAGGTGCCAGGACTGCGCGTGCAGCAGCGCCACGACCTCGCGCCACAGCACGGCGATCTGCGCGAGCAGGGTGCGCTTGGGGAGCGGACGGTCGCGACGGGCGCCGTACTGGGTGCGCACGCTCCAGGTGAACAACACGAACGCCCAGGTCCAGGCGAGTGGCGCGAGGACAACGGCGAGCAACAGCAGCTGCATGTTCAGCGTCGTTATGGGAACCCTCCGAACACCACGCCGCGGGGGCGCGCGCGCGCCCCGGGCGCTGGCGCCGTGTCACCGGTGTGCGCGCCCGTGTCGACCCCGATCGGCCCCGCTGGCGTGACGGTGTCGGTGTCCGCGGCGCCGACGTCCGTGTCGGCCCCGCCGGTGTCCGTACCGGGGCACGCGCCGTTGGCGACGCCCGGCGAGCCCTGGTCGCCGGTGCCCGCGATGTCGACCTCGCCCAGGCACCACGCGCCCGAGAAGTCGCGCTCCCAAGAGCGCCCGGTGGTGAGCGGCCAGCCGCCGTAGTCGAGCGAGGCGAGCGCGCGCCCGGCGCTGTCCTCGATCGTGATCCGATCGCCGCCGGAGTTGTTCAGGGTGAGTCCGGTATAGGGCAGGCCGCTCAGCCCGTAGCAGTTGGTCGAGCCGCTCCAGAACAACAGGACGCGCGCGTCCGGCCGGACCACGTGGGACGCGGCGAAGGCCTTGTGGGTGACGGCGTCGGCCAACACCAGCCCGGCGAGGTCGACCGGGCGGGCCGTCCTGACCCGGATCTCGACGTACTCGCCGCTCGGGTCTGTGCAGGCCGACGGGTCCGCCATGAACTCGACGATCTCCAGCTCACCCGGCGCGAGGTCGGCGAGCGCGAGCGGGGGAGCGTCGGTGTCGGCCGCCGGGTCCGTGTCGGCCGCGACGTCGGTGTCGGCGGGCGGGTCAGTGTCGGCGGCGTCACACGCGGTGTTGGCGGCGCCTGGCGTTCCCTTGTCGGCGGTCGCCCCGATCGACGTGGTGGACGAGCACCACGCGCCGGTCTCGTCTCGCTGCAGGGACGCGCCGGCAGGCACGCTCCACGTGCGGAAGTCGACCTCATCGATCACGCCGACGCGGTTCGACACGCGGAGCAGGTCGCCGCTGTTGTTCAGGCCGATCCCCTCGACCGCGCCTGCGGTGACGCCGTAGACGGCGGCGAACGCGCCCAGGTCGCGGACCAGCACCAGCCGCTGGCCTGCGCCCACGGCGGGGTGTCCCGTGACCCGGAAGGCCACCGTGCTCGCGTCCTCGAGCACCAGCCCCTGCAGGTCGACCGGCGCGGTGGTGTGGTTGAGCACCTCGACGTACTCCAGCAGCGTGTCGTCACCGGCCGTCGGGTTGGGCATCAGCTCGGTGATCGTCAGGTCGCCGGGCGACAGGCTGTCGACGCCGGGGATGAGCGAGCCGGGGTCGGTGTCGTCTGGCGCGTCGGTGTCCTCAGGGCCGCACGCGCCGTTGGGCGCCCCGGGCGAGCCCAGGTCGGCGGTGGCGGCGATCGCGTCGGTGGCGGCGCACCAGGTGGTGTCGTCGCCGTCGTCCCGCTCGGCGGCGACGCCGGGCTGGCGGGGCAGCGTGGTCAGGTCGACCTCGCCGAACAGGCGCAGCGCGCCGTCGCCCAGGGTGAGCGTGTCCGTCGCGGCGTCGAGCGCCAGGTCGTAGGCGGCGGCGACGGTGGTGTCGTAGCAGCCCGACACCGCGCTCTGCTCGCGCGCGAGCACGATCCGATCGCCAGGACGGACGACGAGGGGGCCGGGCAGCGTTCGGCTCTGCGTGCTGCTGGACACGATCAGGCCGGACAGGTCCGCGGGCACCGCGCCGCGGTACTCGAGCTCCAGGTACTGCGAGAGCGGGCACGCGACGGGGTCGAGCATGACCTCGGTGAGGACCAGATCCGCGTCGGCCAGCTCAGCGAGCGTGGCGGGCGCATTTAAGGCGGCGTCGGTGTCGGCCACGGAGTCGGCGACGTCGGTGTCGACGGGGGTGGGGTTCAGGCCGGTGCAGGCAGAGAGCGCAAGCAGCAGCAGCGCGCGGGGGCCAATCATGGGGTCCTCGGTTCGTCATTGGCAGCCTAGCCGACGACGGTGGGGGGATGCCTCGACAGTGTGTCCTGGTTTCCGCCTGGACCGCGCCGCGACCCGGGCGGACGCGGACGTTAGGGGCGCGGACGGAGGTGGTGATGGCCCTGTACGAAGAGTCCGCGGTGTCGATGGTGGCCGCGCTCCAGTCGCGTGCGGTGTCGTCTGAGGAGCTTGTGCGCGCGCTTCACGCCCGGGCTGACGCGGTGGAGGGCGCGGTCCGCGGCTTCACCGAGCAGTACCGGGACGCGTCGCTCGCCGCGGCCCGCCGGGTGGACGCGGCCCGCGCGCGCGGCGACGCGTTGGGGTCGCTCGCCGGCCTGCCGATCTCCGTCAAAGAGAACTTCGGCCTGGTCGGGACCCCCGCGACGGTGGGCGTGCGCGCGCGCCTGGCCCGCAAGGCGACCGCGAACTCCGCGCTCGTCGCGACCGCGCTCGACGCGGGCTGCGTGATCCTGGGCAAGTCCAACGTCCCGCAGCTGCTGCTGGCGATCGAGTCGCACAACGACATCTGGGGCACCACGTACAACCCGTGGAACACGGGCCGCGTGCCGGGTGGGTCGTCCGGCGGCGAAGCGGCGCTGATCGCGTCAGGGTCGTCGCCTGCGGGCTTGGGCACCGACATCGGCGGATCGATCCGCAACCCGGCGGCGTGGTGCGGCATCTGCGGGCTGAAGCCGACCGCTGGGCGCTGGTCGATGGTCGGCGTGGCGGGCGGTCAGCCGGGCCAAGAGGCGATCCGCGGTCAGGCGGGCCCGATGGCGCGCACCGTCGCCGACGTCGTGATGCTGATGAAGGCGCTGTCGCCGGAGCGGCAGCACGCGCTCGACTCGCTCGTCCCGCCCATCCCGTTCGTCGACCCGACCACCGTCGACCTGTCCAAGATCACGGTCGGCTACTACGAGGACGATGGCATCTTCACGCCGGCCGCGTCCGTGCGTCGCGCTGTGCGTGAGGCGGTGGACGCGCTGCGCGCCGCGGGCGTCAAGGTGGTGCCGTACACCCCGCCGCGGTCGTGGGACATGTTCGAGGACTACTTCGGCCTGCTTTCGGCCGACGGCTTCAAGACTGGCCTGGCCGTGATCGAAGGCGAGGCGATCACGCCGCAGCTCAAGTCGGTCGCGCGGCTTGGCCGCCTGCCCTCGGTCGTGCGCAAGGGCCTGGCGCAGGCGCTGGGCGCCGCGGGCGAGTCCCGGGTCAGCCGCATGCTCGGCGCGCTCGGCGAGAAGTCGGTCACCCGCCACTGGGCGCTGGTGGTGCTGCGCAACGAGCTCAAGCAGGCCGAGATGGCGGCGTGGCGCGAGGCCGGCATCGACGCGCTCGTCGGGCCGCCGACCGTCACGCCTGCCGCGATCCCCGGGGAGACACACGACTGGAGCGCCGGCGCCTGGCACACCATGCGCTACAACCTGCTCGACCTGCCCGCGGGCGTGGTGCCGGTGTCGACCGTGCGCGACGACGAGCAGGTGCGCGGCAACCTGGTCGACCGCCTGGACAAGAAGGCCGCGCGCTTTGAGGCGGGGAGCGCCGGGCTGCCGGTGGCCGCGCAGATCATCGCGCGCCCCTGGGAGGAGCACATCGCGCTGGCGGTGATGGGCGCCATCGAGGCGGGTGTGTCCAAGGCGCCGGGCTTCCCGCACACGCCCGTCGATCCGCGCGGCCCTCGGTAAGCGCTGGGCCGACGTCAGGTCGGACATGCCGACGCGCTTGGCCAACCCATGAGCGTGCGCGTGTCCGACCCGGTCCCTCCGTTCCCGGATCCTGGAGCGTGTGGCGCGCCGTCCAAGCGGGCGCGGAGTGTGCGTAGGCCCTGACCCGCCTTGGGTCGGGAACCTGCGTCCGGCGCCGCGTGTTACCGTGCGCATGATGCGCCTCCTCCTGTCAGCGCTGATCGCGTGCCTGTGGTCCTCCGTCGCGACGGCGTCGGAGTTCCGCAACGCGGGCGTCGCCTACGACGGGCACCCGCCCGCCCAGTGGAAGGCGCTGACCGACGCCACCTGGAAGGTGCCGACCTCGTCGTGGAGCAACAGCTCTCCGGTGGTGTTCGCGGGCATGGTGTGTGGCCTGTCCGAGCCGACGACCGTGTGGTGCCTGGACGGCGCGACCGGTCGAACGCGGTGGACCGCGACCAACGACTACCAGGACACGCTCTCCGCGGACGAGCGGGTGTCGTTCGCCGCGCGACGCGAGCAGGCGGCCGTCGCCGAGAAGGACGTGGCGGGCCTCCAGGCGCAGTACGGCGCCGCCCGACGCGCCCTGCGCGCCGCGCCCGGTGACGCCACGATCACCGCGCAGATCGCCGACCTCTCGTCCAAGCTGGCGTCGGCGCGCGCGCTGGTGGACGGCTTCGCGCCCTTCCTGACGCCGCCCAACCGCGAGATCATCGGCTACACGACGCACACCCCGGCGAGCGACAGCGCGCGACTCTACGTGCTCACTGGGAACGGCGTGGTCTCGGCGTTCGACGCGTCCGGAAAGCGCGTCTGGTCGCGCTGGGCTGGGCCCGCGGCCAAGCCGCCTCGCGGGTACATGATCGGCAGCGGCGCGTCGCTGGTGTTGGTGGACGGCATGTTGATCGTGCCCCACGCGCAGCTGATGGCGCTCGACGCGGCCACCGGTCGCGAGCTCTGGCGCAGCGTGCCGTACGCGGACTTCGGCACGCCGGCGGTGGCGCACGTCGGTCACACCACGGTGCTTCTCACGCCATCGGGCGAGCTGGTCCGCGCGGTGGACGGCTACGTCCTGAGCAAGGGGCTGGGCGACCTGTGGTTCGCGGGTCCGCAGGTGATCGGCAACGACGTGTTCTACGTGGGCGGTCACGCCGAGCACCAGATCGAGACGGGCCAGCCGCTCCACGCGGTGTCCTGGCGTCTGGCCGAGGTCGGCCCGGGCGACGTCCGCGCGACCAAGCGCTGGGATCAGGTGGTGCCCACCAAGGAGCCGCTCTACACGTCTCCGGTGGTAGCGGGTGACGCGTTGATCTCCGTGGACCGCGGCGCCAACGTGTGGCGCGTGGATCAGGCCAGCGGCGCCGTCACCGCGATGACCAAGGTGCTCGGCGCGGGCAAGCTGGGGCTGGTTTACTCAAGCCCGGTGGTGGTCGACGGGCGGGTCTGGGTAGCGTCTGAGAGCGGCGCGATCGGGGTGTTCAACGTGGCCGGGGACGCCGAGCAGCTGGGCGCGTGGGAGGCAGTGCGGAGCACGATGGTGTTTGACCACGGTCGGCTGTTCGTGCGCACGCTCGACCACGTGCTGTGCTTTGGTGGTGGCTCGTGATTTGGTCGCTGGCGCTCGTGCTGTTGAGTGGGTGCGGGCTGTGGAGCAGCGCCCCGGATCAGGACTCCGACCGCCTGTCGGACGCCGACGAGATCGCGCGCGGCACGGACCCCATGAAGCCCGACTCAGACGGCGACGGCACGTCGGACGGCGTGGAGGTCCGCAGCGAGACGGACCCGCTCAACGCGGACGTGCCCGGAGACAAGGTCCAGTACACGGCGAACCCGTTCTTGGATGCGCCGCCGCCAGAGCTGCGCTGCTCCGACGGCATGGGCTCCAACCACTGCTTCCAGCGCGTGGAGGGCGGCACGTTCTGGATGGGCGCGCAGAGCACGTCGCCGGACAAGCCTGGGTACGACCCCAACGCGACGCCGTCCGAGGGCCCGCCGCGCCGCGTCACCGTGTCGACGTTCTGGATCCACCGCAACGCGGTCGCCATCGCCGACCTCAAGCGGCAGCACGGCGTGTGGTTCAGCGACGACATGTTCGGCCACGGCGACGGCGCCAACTTTGGGCGCAACGACCTGCGCGACCACCCGATCAACATGGTGACCTGGCAGGGCGCGTCCCGCTTCTGCGACATGCTCGGCGCGCGGCTGCCCACCGAGGCGGAGTGGGAGTTCGCGGCGCGCGGGCCCGAGGGTCGCCTGTACCCGTGGGGCAATGAACCAGGCTGCGGCACCTACGACGCCAACCCGGCGCGGCCGTGGGAGCGCTTCATGGTGACCGGCACGTGCACGGGCACCGGCACGCACGCTTACAACCAGCTGTTCGGCGACACGCCCGGCACCCACATCTCGGGGATGGCGGGGAACGTGCTGGAGTGGGTGGCCGACTGGTACGACCCCGCGGGGCCCAGCGCCGCCGACGCGACCGATCCCTACGGTCCGCTGACCGGCACACTCAAGATCCAGCGCGGCGGCGGGTGGACCGAGTCGGACCCGGTGAACCTGCGCGCGACCATCCGCACCATCGTGGCGCCGGACGTGAAGCTGGTCGACGTGGGCTTTCGCTGCGCGTGGGGCCCGCTACGCTGATCAGCCGTAGGGCGCGCGCCTGCGCAGCTCGCGCAGGTCGTCGTCGGTGGCGTCCGCGGCGACACGCGCGAACAGCGCGGCGGCCTGTGGGTCGTCCGTGACGTGCGCGGCGGCGTCCGCCTGAAGCTCGGTGCGCATCGACGCGAACGGCCCGTCGTGGAGCACGTGCCACGCGATCTCCGCCGTCACCACACCCCGCAGCGGGGCGCTCGATCGCACGACCGGGTCGACGTGCAGCGCGCGCAGGTCGGCGCTGCCGCGGCGCGTGCGGAGCAGGTCGAACGCGAGCGCGGGCCAGCGCGGCAGGTCGCCGCGCGCGGCGGGGATCTCGACGCCGTCCTCCGCGCGCAGCCGCGCGCGAAACAGCTCAAGGAACGCGTGCGTGCGGCCGCCGTCGTCGGGCGCGTCGGCGAGCGCGTCCGTTGCGTCGTCGAGGTGTCGGGCGGCCGCGTGGCGATCTCCGGCGCGGCGCGCGACCTCCGCCAGATCGCCGAGCGTGCGCGCGCGTTGATCGACCAGCGCGGCGCGATCGAGCGACCAGCTGGTGAGCAGGTCCGCGGCCTCCTCCAGCGCCCCGCGCGTCACGGCGGCGCGGTGCGCTGAGCCCGCGACCTGCAGCGTGACCGCGCGCCAGCGTCGCGACCGATCGGCGACCCGCTCCAGTCGCGCGAGCACCTCGGCGGCGTGGGTGGCTGCCGCGCGTGTGTGGCCCGCGTCGATCAGGGCGACGATCAAGTAGGCGTCGAGCTCCTCGGCGGTGAGGGCGTCGGCCATGTCGTGCGTGTGGTCGACCCACGCGGGCAGCGCCGCGGCCGCCGCGTGTAGCGCCGCGAGCCCGCGCTCCACGTGCCCCGCGTGCAGCGCCAGCGCGCCCTCCACCCAGCGCGTCCGCGCGATGGTCGGCGCGTCAGACGCGTCCGCGGCGAGGGCGCGCGACGCGAGGTCGCTGGCTAGGTCGTGCTTGCCGGAGAGCAGCGCGTCGAGCGCGCGCCGTGCGTCGGCGCCTGCGTGGCGACGCGGGCGCGCGGAGATGGCGGCAGTGGCGCCCGGGATCACGTCGTCGAGGAGCGGCGTGATGCCCGCGTCGCCGGGCGCGAACAGCGCGTCGCCGGGCCGATCGCGCCCCACGATCTCCCGCTTGGCCTCAACGTGCTGGACCGCCTCCGCTTGCCCCGGCGCGCCGACGGCGCCGGTCACCACCATCCGCGGATCGGGCGCGCGCTTGATCTCGCAGGAGAGCGCCGCGAGCGCGAGGGCGAGCTCGCAGGAGCGACCCGACCAACGCAGGCCTTCGGGCGCGCTGACGTGCAGGTGCAGCCCCGCGAAGGGCAGCGTGGGCCAGGTGGCGGCGAGCCAGGCGCGGACGCGATCGACGTGGGCGCGTGGCGCCGGGAACAGGTCAGGCCGCGGGCCGTCGGTGACGATCGCGAACAGCACGGCGCCGTCGCCCTCGCCGTCGACGATCACGAAGGGCACGACGCCGACGCCGCGCGGAGACGCCTCGACCTGCGCGAGCGCGCGCTCGGCCTCCTTGCGGGTCAGGCGAGGCGCGGTCGGGTCCTCCGCCAAGCGCCGCAGCGCCGCGCGCAGCGTGTCGGGCGCGCCCAGGGTGCGCCGTCGGAGCTCGACCGGATCGGTCATCGGACCTGCGCGATCGACGTGACGGCGCCGCCGCGGGTGATGGTGATCTCGCCGATGTCGGCGTCCAGCCACCAGCCGCGCGCGGCGAGGCTGGCGCCCTCCGGCAGCGCCTTGGCCAGCCGATCGTCGACGTGCAGCGTGTCGGGCGGGGCGCCGTCTCCGTCCCACTCCACGACGAGCCCGTTGGGCAGCACGGCGAGCGTGACCTCGCCGTCGAACGCGTGGCCGAGGACCACGCGAGCGAGCGCCGCGGGGGCCTCAGCGGCGGCCGCCATCGGCACCGCGCGCTGCGCGAGTTGGTCGAACGCGCGGTCGAAGGACGGGCGCGAAGCCTGGGGGACCAATCGCAGCCAGCGTCGTGCGTCCTCCAGGCGGGCGCGTCGTGCGGCGGCGGCGACCAGCTCTTGCGCGGCGTGGACGGCGCCGGGCGGGACGACGTGGAGCGCGGCGTTCGCGACGGCGTCGAGCAGCGCGGCGCCGCGACCTTCCAAGTTGAGCGAGGAGGACAGGGCGATCGCGTCTTCGGACAGGTCGCGCCAGCGGCGGGGGCGGGACTCGGCGTCGGCGATCAGGCCGCGCGCGTGGTCGGCCCAGCGGCGGGTGGCGCCTGCGTCGGGGAGCAGCTCGGCGAGCGTCGCGGCGACCGCGAGGCGCATCGCCGGTGCGTCGTCGTCCGCCTGTGGGTCGGCGAACGGGGTGTCGACGCGGGCGTCGACCGTGCTCGCGGCGGCGCGGGCGAGCTGCGCCGGCACGTCGGGCAGGCAGGCGGCGGCCAGGTCGAGCGGGTCACCGTGACCGGCGGCGAGCGCGTCGACGCCAGGGCGCCGGGCGCTCAGCGCGTCGAAGATCGGGTGCGTCATGCAGACCTCCGGGGGACGGGAAGGACGACGTACACGTGCCGGTGCGGACAGCCCATGGTCATGCCCTGGGGAGCTGCAGGGCGTCGGCGCAGCGGATGGCCCACTTGCCGACGGTGACGGTGGCGGTGCGCGCGTCGGCTGGGGCGCGGGCCTTCCAGGTGGCCGGGTCGCCGTCGTCCTGGCTGCGCAAGATCCAGGCGAGCGTGATGCGGGCGCGCGAGGTGTCGGTCGCGCCGTCGTGGGTGTCGCGCCAGCGCTGGAGCAGCGTCCACGTCTCGGCGGACGGCCGCACGAGGCCCATGGCGCCCGAGCGCGAGCCGGCGGACGCGATGAAGGTCGTGGCGAGGTCGACGAGGCGGGCGTCGACGCGGTCGGGCTTCACGAGCGCCAGGTAGGTGAGCACGTGGGTCGCCGACACGCCGGAGCGCTCGGGGCGGGCGAGCAGGTTTTGCAGCCCGCGCAGGGCGGCGTCGTCCCACGGGTCAGGCTCGGGCGAGGCGGGCGGGCGGGCGTCGTCGAGCGCCTCTTCACGGCGCCACTGGCGGCGCTGCGCCTTGCACCAGTCGCGGGCGAGGTTGGCCCAGACCAGGCGGTACCACGCGGCGGCGTCGCCGGGGCTGCCGTCACGTCGGGCCGAGACCGGCAGGCCGGGGGGTGGCTTGACCACGCGCGCGTAGAGCCTGTCGATCGACCACGAGAGCGCCTCGCGCGCGGCCAGATCGGCGTTTCCGTCGTGGCGCGCGGTGACGTCGCGCGCGCCGGCGATCACGCGCCGCACCGCGCCGTACGTGAACTCGGCGTGCCGTTCGATCGCCGCCCACACCGCGTCGCGGTCGAGCTGCGTGCCGCGGAGAAGCGGAGCCAGGTCCGGCCATGTGGGTCGAGCGTCGGACGACAACGGCGCCTCCGCCCGCCGATATAGCCTCCCTGGGTGCGCGCCGGGCGGCGTGCGCTAAGGTTGGGATGACAAGGCCGCTTGTCCGGAGTCCGAGCATGGCGCACCCCAAGCACATCGAAGTCCTGGACGCCTTTGATCGGCGATCGATCCTGGCGTACCGAACCGGGCTCGTGCTGTCGTCGGTGGGGCTGGGCCTGACGGCGATGCAGCTGTCCGTGCACCACGAGGCCAAGCGGCCGATCGCACTGCTGACCTTCGCGGTGATCCTGTCGGTCGGGAACATGCACCTGTACGACAAGCGCGTGCGGTGGGTCATCGCGTGGCTGGGCTGGGGCTCGCTGCTGGCGTGGGCCGCGTCGGACGTGGCCAACCGGCCGCTCACCACGCTAGGCCTCGGGCTGTCGCTGGCGGCGCTCTCGGCCTTGGTGCTCAAGGAGTGGTTCTGCTTTCGCATCCCGCTGGTGCGCTTGACACCCGCGGCGCTGGTGGTGGGTGTGCTCGGCAACCACTGGGGCCACGACACGCTGACCGCGGTGTGCTTTGGCCTGAGCGCGATTGGCGTGGCGGCGGTGGCGATGGCTAAGCTGCGCATGCCGCTGACGCACGACATGGGCGACCGGGCGCACTACCAGATCTGACGATCGCGCTGCGACGTCGGCCCACCGGGCGCTCGACGGCGAGGGGCAGACGCACCGCGCAGCGTCCTAGACGTCGGGGCCTGCCGCCGCATCGATCGCGGCGATCGCCTCGCCCAGGTCGATGGGCTTGGGCAGACACGGGCGGCCGCTGCGGTGGAGGAACCTGTCGAGCTCCTCGGACGTGGCGCCGCCCGAGCAGAACACGACGCGCTGCGTAAGCTCCGGTCGTTCAGCGGCGAGCGTCTCGTAGAACTCGCGGCCGTCCATGCCGGGCATGTCCAGGTCGCAGAGGATGACCGAGTAGGGCTCGTTGGCCTGGATGCGGTCGAGCGCCTCGCGGCCGTCCACGGCCAGGTCCACGTGGTAACGACCCGAGAGGATGCGCTGGTTGGCGCGGGCGACCTCGGGGCGGTCCTCGACCATGAGGATGCGCACCGACGACACGCGCGCGCGGATGCCGGGCAGCGACACGACAAAGCACGCGCCCTGGCCGCTGGCCGGGCTCAGCTCGACGGTGCCGCCGTGCTCGGTGACGATGTCGCGCACGTTCGCCAAGCCCAGGCCGGTGCCGGTGGCCTTGGTGGTGAAGAGGCGCTCGAACAGGCGGTCGCGCACGGAGTCCGGCACGCCGGGGCCCGTGTCGGCCACCTCGACCAGGACGCGGTCGCCTTCCTGCCGCACGGACACGCGGATCTCGTTGCGCTCGGGCGCGCCGCGGCCGATCGCCTGCACGGCGTTGGCGAGCAGGTTGTCGATCACGCGGCCGAGCGCGACCGGGTCACCCAGGACCTCGGCAGCGGGCTCGAGCTGCAGGCGCAGGCGGGCGGACGTCTCGATCGACGAGCGCATGGCGTCGCAGCAGGTGCGGACGAACGCGGCGACGTCGATCGGCGCGCGGATGTGGCGCACCTCTTGCGCGGCGCGGCGGCTGTCCCGCGCTACGGCGGCGATGTGGTTGCACGACGCGTCGAGCGTGGCGAGGGCGTTCGCGAGGCGATCGTCGCGGTCCGACGTGACGGCGGCCAGCGCGTCGCGCGCGTCCTGCAGCACGTCGAGCATGGACGTGACGCGGTTGCCGATGTCGTGCACGCCGGCCATGGCGCCTTCGCCCAGGTGCGCCCTGCGCTCGGCCTCTTCGATGCGGGCGCGGGCACGCTCGGCGGCGCGCTCGGCCAGGCGGTCGCGCAGGATGATCACGCGCGCGGCCTCGTTCGCCCAGGTGATGCGCCAGGAGCGCAGCTCGATGGGGATGGGCTCGCCGCCGGGGCGAGGCAGCTCGACCTGGAGCACGTCGCCCGGATCGATGGGCACCGCGAAGCGCTGGCCGCCGTCCACGGTCATGGCGTCCGCGTAGTTGGCGGCGGCGTCGTTGCGGAACAGCACCTTGCGGGACTCGTCGACCACGAACAGGGCATCGTTCCACGCGCCGAGCACGCTGCGCAGGTTGCGCTCGGAGTCCAGCTGCCAGCGGACCAGCTCGTTTCGTTCGACGGCGTGGCTCAAGGCGCGCTGAACGCCTCGGGCGTTCATCTGCATCTTCACGAGCAAGTCGGCGGCGCCTGCGCGCAGGGCGCGCTCGTCGACCTCGGCGGGGTTGCGGGCGGTGACGGCGACGCACGCGGCCTGGGGCAGGAACTCGCGGGCGAACGCGATCGACTCCAAGTCGACGGCGTCGGGCAAGGTCAGGTCGACCGCGGCCAGGTGGAACCACGACGCGCCGACGCGGTTGATCTCCTCCTCGGCCTCCTCCAGGCTGCGGGTGCGCGTGACGACCCAGCCGGGCATGGCGGTGACGTACCGCTCGAACACGGCGGCATCGACGTCGTTGTCCTCGATCAGCAGGACGTGGTGCTCGACGGCCATTCGCTACAGATCCGTGTCGAGGGCGGTGGGAGAGTCGGAGTCGTCTGCCTCAGGGGCCGGCGTCTCGTAGAGGAAGGCGGACACGCCGTTGAAGGCGAGCGTGACCGAGATTTGGGTGCACTTGCCGGACTCGTCTGGGGCGAGGTCCGCGATGGGGACTACCAGGTTCTGGAGTAGCCCGACGATGGCGGGGTCGACGTTGTTCTCGCTCGCGACGCGGAAGACGTCTTCGAGGCTGATGCCGCCAGCGAGCATACCGTTGAACGTGCCGTCCGGCTGGAGCGTGACCTGGAACACCGCGTCGTGCATCCCAAAGTCGACGAAGGTGCCGAGGAAGCTGAACGGCAGGTCGAAGTCGAAGCCGCTCGCCTGGAACGTGCCGTCCTGGATGGTGACCTCACCGGCATCGATCGGCGTGAAGCCGGCGAGCACGTCAAACGTCTGGCCGGGGTTGATGAAGCCCCGACCGCCGATGAACGGCGCGTCCTGGCCCCGGAGGAGTTCGACCGTGGCGCACGAGTCCGACGAGAGACCGTCGAGGCCGTGCATGTCCCATAGGATCAAGACATGCCCCGAGTTGATCAGCTCCTGCATGATCTCTTCGACCGCCTGCGCCTCGGTCAGCTCCAGCGCGGGGAGCAGGCGGGCGAACACGCTGTCGATGCCCGCGACGCCGTCCGGTGACACGTCGTCCGTCACGCCGCAGCCACCGGTCCCGCCAAACCCGGTGGCGTCATGGTCCAGGTCAAAGCCTGCGATATGACCGTTCTCATCCGGCCGCGCGAACACGACCGAGGTCACCACCCCGATCTTCTCAGCACCGGCGTCGCAGGTCCGCGGGTCCTCAGCGGGAGGTGCCTCCGGGACAGCGCAAGCGAACAAGAACAGCGTCAGGAGACGGCGCAACAGGGACTCCGCAGTCCGGGCCCGTACAGTACCGCGGCGGCCCGCGCGGCGGAAGCGTCTTGACGATGCGTGCGGTCGGAACGATGCTGGGGCTATGGGAGTACACGTGGTCGTCGCGGCGTGGCAGGTGTTGTTGGAGCTGGCGCCTTGGCTGCTGTTGGGCGCCGTGGTGTCTGGCGCCGTGCACGCGCTGCTCCCGCAGGGCTTCGTGCACCGCCAGCTCAATGGCCGCTGGGGTGTGCTGAAGGCCACCGCGCTCGGCGTGCCGATGCCGCTGTGCTCGTGCGGTGTCATCCCGGCGACGCTGGGCCTAAAGAAGGACGGCGCGAGCGACGGCGCGGCGATCGCGTTCCTGGTGAGCACGCCGCAGACCGGCGTCGACTCCATCCTGGTGAGCGCGTCGTTCCTGGGCCTGCCGTTCGCGCTGTTCAAGGTGTTCGCGGCCACGTCGACCGGCTTGGTCGCGGGGGCGCTGGTGGACGCGACCGGGGGCGCACAAGGCACCGCGCCGCTGACGCGGGAGGAGACCCACGACGACCGCTCGGCGTGGGCGCGGGGCCTCGCGCACGCGGACGACGTGATCGGATCGATCTGGGGCTGGCTCGCGTTCGGCGTGCTGGCCTCGGCCGCGCTGACGACGTGGATCCCGTTGGGCGCGCTGTCGGGCACGGTGCTCGGGTCAGGGCCGCTGGCGTCGCTGGCGGTGCTGCTGATCGCCATCCCGCTCTACGTCTGCGCCACGGCGAGCGTGCCGATCGCGGCGGGGCTGTTGCACGCGGGCCTGCCGCCGAGCGCGGCCCTGGTGTTCCTGCTCGCCGGGCCTGCGTCCAACGTGGCGACGATCGGCGCGGTCTACAAGGCGTTCGGCGGCCGGGTGCTTGCGACCTACCTGGGCACGGTGGCGATTGGCTCGTACGCGCTCGGCCTGCTGTTTGACGCCGTGCTGCCGACCGACCTCGGGTCGCTGGCGGCTCACCACCACGACTCGCCGACGGCCGCGCTCGCCGCGATTGTCCTGCTGCTGCTGATGGCCCGCTACGCGGCGCGCGATCTGGAGGCCTGGATGCGCCCGCCCATGCAGGCCGTCACCCTGTCCATCCCGGTGGCGGGCATGACCTGCAACAAGTGCGCGGGCCGCGTGGAGACCGCCGCGCGCGGCATCGCGGGCGTGACCGCGGCTGAGGTGCGGCTGACCGAAGGACTGCTCGTGGTCGACGGCGTGGTGGACCGAGCCGCCCTCTGCGACGCCGTCCGCAAGGCCGGGTACCAGCCTACCGGGTGATGGCGATCGGGACGACGAGCATGTCCTCGCCTTCCTTGCCCACGCTGATCACCTGCGCGCGACCCCAGGGGCGCTTCACGGTGGTGTGGGTGACCTCGCGGTCGTTGCGGTACAGGGACAGCGTGGTGGCGGCGCCGCTGTCGTCGATGGCGTCAACCGTGACGACCGCGCGCAGGCCGCTGCCCAGGGTGATCTCCTGCCGGGCGCCAGGCGTGGTGGCGACGCTCTTGCTGTCGACCCGCACGAAGCGCTCGTAGGGAAGGGCGCGTAGGTCCGCGGCGAACGCGGACAGGGCGGGGTCGACCGAGCGGTCGCCATGACCTGCGCGGACCAACGCGATCTCGATGTGGACGGTGGCCGCGGCGGGCGCGCCGGGCGGGGGCGCGGCCATCGCGTCGAGCGTGGGCCAGTTGAACAGGAGCGCGCACAGCGCGAGGGAGGTGGCGGTGAACCGCATGAGGGCTCCATTCGGATGACGTGCAGACGCGTGGGCCTGCAGTCCTATTCGACCCGCGGCTTACGCGATCCGTTCTGCACCGGCCAGCGGGGCCAGAAAGCGAGTCGCCCGCTGGCTTGGCCAGCGGGCGCTTGAAAACAGGTCGAGCCGCCCGAGAATGGACCTACCTCCGCGACACAAGGGGGAGTGTCAGCTGGAGGCGCACCTCACTGCGCGGCTGGGGATCCGCGGTTCCTATCCTCGGGCGGCTCGACGTTCGATTCTTTAATGCGGTGTTTCCGAAGACGGTGCCACAAAAGACTACGTGATAGTACGTACATGTTCGATTTGAACGTCCGGTGAAAACCACGATCTTGCGGCGACGAGCAAGGATCGAGCGTATGGATCAGCCGATGCCGACTGCGTGACGAACGCGTGTCATCGTGGCCTCCGCGAGCGTTCGAACCTTGGCGGTGGACTGGGCGAGCACCTGGTCCAGGTAGCCTGCCTCATCGAGGAGGCGGCGGTACTTGTCCTGCACCGGGGCCAGCTCGGCGGTGACCGCCTCGGCGACCTCCTGCTTGAGGTAGCCGTAGCCCTTGCCGGTGTAGCGGTTGGAGATCGACGGGATCCCCTCGCCTGACACGGCGGAGAGCACGTGCATCAGGTTCACCACGCCGGGGGACGCGGTGGCCGGGTCGTAGTCGCAGCCGGCGTCGGTCACGGACTTCATGATCGACTTGCGGATCTTCTCCGGCGCGTCGTCCAGGTGGACGGCGTGGTGCGGGCGGGACTCGGCGATCGACTTGGACATCTTCACGGTCGGCTCGTCGAAGCCCATCACGCGCGCGCCCGACAGCGGGATCGACGGCTGCGGCACGACGAAGGTCTCACCGAACATGTGGTTGAAGCGGACGGCCACGTCGCGGGCCAGCTCGATGTGCTGCTTCTGGTCCTCGCCCACGGGGACGACCTGGCTGTCGTAGAGCAGGATGTCGGCCGCCATGAGCACCGGGTAGTCGAGCAGGCCCGTGCCGACGGTCTCGCGGCCCTCGGACTTGGACTTGAACTGGGTCATGCGCTCGAGCCAGCCCAGCGGCGTGACGCAGTTGAGCACCCAGGTCAGCTCAGTGTGCTCGCGCACGTGCGACTGGATGAACAGCGACGACACGGACGGGTCGATGCCGGCGGCCAGGAACGCGGCGGCCACGTTGCGGCTGCGGGCCTTGAGCTCGTCGGACTTGATGGCCTCGGGGACCGTCAGCGCGTGCAGGTCGACCACGCAGAACAGGTTCTCACGGGCGTGCTGGTGCTCGACCCAGGGCTTGATGGCGCCCAGGTAGTTGCCGAGGTGCAGTCGGCCGGTGGGCTGGACGCCAGAGAACGCACGAACCAGGGGTGTGGAAGTCATCGGGGCTCCGGGGCCGGGCGATTAACCCAGGCCCCGGCCCGGTGCGGCTACCAGCGGAACAGGACCTCGAAGGCGCCGATGCTGCCGCGGTCGATGACGACGTGCTGGTAGCCCAGGTTGGCGCCGACCTGGACGAAGTCCGTGGAGTTCGACTTCACGTCCTCGCGGTAGCGGGCCTGCACGTACTCGGAGAGCTCGAGCGCGGTGAGCGCGCCGTCGCCGTCGTCGGCCAGCTTGTCGCCGATGCCCTCATCGAGGAACCGGGCCAGGTAGCCGCCGGCGCGGAACTTGGCGGCGACCGCGCTGGTGACGTCCTCGTCGGACGAGAACATGCCCATGCGGCCGGGCTTGGAGATGACATCCTTGCTGAAGCCGCCGCTGAAGCAGGAGTCGAGCAGGACGATGGACGTCACGCCGTTGGGCAGGGTGTCGAGCAGCGCGGAGAAGTCGTCGTCGAGGACGGCCTCGTCGGCCAACTCGATGGTCTCGTCCAGGCCGTCCGGATCGGCGGGCTGCCAGGACGCGCGGGGCACGCGGCCGCCGTGGCCCGAGTAGAAGAACACGAACATGTCGCCGGGCTTGGCGTCGGCGGCGATCTTGGCGATCGAGGCGCGCAGGTTGGCCGCGGTGGCGTCGCTGTTCACGAACTGGAAGGTCAGGCCGGGGGCCATGCCACCCAGGCCGGGCATCGCGCGGTACATCCGCTCGGCGTCCTCGTCGGTGAAGTCCAGGTCGTTCATCTTGCGGCTGTCCGGGTAGTCGGCGATGCCCATGAAGATGCCGTGCAGACGGCCCGAGCCCATGGTGACCGGCGCCACGTCCGGGATGGCGCCGGAGGACAGCGACACCTTGTAGTGGCCGGTGGCGCCGCCCGCGTACGTCGTGGCCCAGACCTGGTAGCGGCCGCCAATCGGCGCGTTGAACTGCACGCGGGAGTTGGAGCCCTGCCCGGCGAAGTCGTCGTTCTGGATGGTCTTGCCGTCCGGCAGGATGACCGCGAGGAACGCGTCGATGTCGGTGGCGGTCATGTCGACGGTGATCGACTGACCGGCCGCCGCGTCGAAGCTGTAGATGTCGACGTACTCGCCCTGGCTCAGGGTGCCGTCGGAGCTGCTGAGGTCGCCCTCGACCGTCTGACCGGGCTCCAGCCGCGTGACGTCGTTGGAGTTCGACGACGTGTCGGCGGCCGCCTGGTGGTCGATCGTCAGGTCGTAGTCGCCTGTGGCGCCCACGCCGTAGCTGGTGACGGCGACCTTGACCGTGCCCGCCTCAGGCAGGACGACCTCGATGTGGCTGTGGCCGGACTCGGGGCCGTCGTCGTTGTCCTCGGACACGCCCGCGCCGCGCACGATCAGGTAGGTGTCGAAGTCGGTGGAGGCGACGTCGATGACGAGCTTGTCGCCGGGCGCGCCCTCGACCTCGTAGGTGTCGACGTACTCGCCGGTGGCGAGCTTGGCGTCGTCGGTGGTGAGCGCGCCGCTGGAGTCCTTGTCGCCCGAGCCGGCCTCGTCCGAGTCCTGCACGCGCAGGGCCAGGTCGTAGTGGCCGGTCATGCCGGGCTTGTAGGTGGTGACGATGATCTGGTACTCGCCCTCCTCCTCCAAGCGCATGGCGATCAGGCTTCGGCTGCTGGAGCCCTCGTAGTCGTCGTTCTCCTCGTGCTTGCCGCTGGGGGAGATGATCATCAGGTACGGGTCGAACTCGCCCGAGCGCAGGTCGGCGGTGAGCAGCTGGCCCGCGTGACCCTGGAAGGTCCAGCTCTCCTTGTACTCGCCGCTGGTGAGCTTGGGGTCGTGCACGTCGATGGTGTCGGAGATGTGCTGGACGCCGGGCTCAGACACGTCGACGGACAGGTGGAACTTGCCCTTCTCGCCGGGGTGGTTGCTGGTGGCGAAGAGCGTCCAGGTGCCGGACTCTTCCGCCTTGATCTCGACGCGCGACGAGTGGACGTCACCGTTGTTGTCGTCGTTCTCGGTGTTGACGTCCGACGGCGAGTGCACGCCCAGGTACGGGTCGAACTGGTCCGACGTCATCTCGACCACGATCGTGGAGCCCGCGGCGGCCTCGAAGGTGTAGTTCTCGTACCACTCGCCGCTGGTGAGCTTGGCGTCCTTCTTGTCGAGCTTGCCGTCGATGTCGAGCACGTTCTCCGCGTGCGCGGCCGAGGACAGAACCCCGGACGCAGCGAGCGCGGCCAGGAAGTGTGAGAATCGCATGGACCCCTCCGATGTATGGCTTGGGTAGCACAAGTGGCGTGTCCCCGAAACGCAGGACTGTGTGGCGGCTTACACCGCGCTCAGGTACGCGCTGCGCATGATGGTCTTGGGCTGGTTTGTGTGGGCGGCGGCGGCGCTCGTCCATGCGGGCGAGCCGGACGAAGAGGCTGTGTCTGTCACGGTCGTCGCGCCCACGGATGCGCCGTCGGGCGCGGTGACCTTGGTGGTGGCGGACTCGACGACCCCTGGCGACGAGCTGGGCGATCTTCTGGCCCAGGTACCCGGCGCTGAGGTGCGACGGCTGGGCGGGCTTGGCGCGTGGACCGGGGTGAGCCTGCGCGGCTCCTCGTTTCGGCAGGTGCAAATCGACCTGGATGGCGTGCCGCTGAACCCGGATGGCGTCGACTCGGTCGATCTGTCGGAGCTGCCGCTCGCGGCGCTGGACACGGTGCGGGTGTTTCGCGGTCGCGTCCCGGCCACCTATGGCGCGTCGCCGATGGGCGGGCTGGTCGACCTGCGGACGGCGGCGCGGTCCGGGCCGCCGCAGCTGTCGGCGATGGTGGGGAGCTGGGGGTCGCTGCGCGGGTCGGGCGCGGGCACCTTCACCAACACCCACCACACGGTCGACGGGCTGGTCGCGGGCGACGTGTTCAGCACACGCGGGGACTTCCCGTACTTCTCGGACGGCGGCACCTCGTTCAACCAGGACGACGACGCGTTCGTGGTGCGCGAGCACGCGGCGCGCACGCAGGCGGCGCTGACCGCGCGCGTGCGGTTTGGGTCGGCGCGGCTGCGCGGCACCGTGCTCGACGCCGTGGTCGGTCGTCGGGAGGACCTGCCGGGCCCCACCGGTGACCCCGCGATTGAGGCCTCGCTCGACACGGTCCGCAACTTGGGCGTGCTGCAGGCGGAGCTCAAGCTGGGCGCGACGCGCACCACGGCGCGGCTCTGGCACCTGGCCCGGGTGGAGACGCTCGACGATCGCGCGGCGGAGCTGGGGATCGGCGGCGCGTGGGAGCGTGACATCACGCAGCTGCTCGGCGCGCACGTCGACGGGGGCGTGTCACCGCTCGCGTGGCTGGGTGTGGGCTGGTCGGCGTCGGCGCGCGGCGAGTGGTTTGGGCGGCGGGCGCTGGCCAATGGGAGCACCGACGCGCCGCGCGGGCGGACGGTGCTGGGGGCGGCGGCCGATCTGCGCTTCGCCCCGCCGCATGGCGTGGTGGCGATCGTGCCGGGCGTGGACGTGCGCGCGCTGCTGGCGGCGGGCGAGAAGGCGATCGCGGCGGTGAACCCGGGCCTGGCGGTGGAGGTGTCGCCGATCGACGCGCTGCAGCTCCGGCTGTCGGGCGGTCGGGCGTTCCGTCCCCCGGACCTGTCCGAGCTGTACGGTGATCGGGGCGTGCTCAACGGCAACCCGGACCTGCGGCCGGAGTCGTCGTGGCAGGGCGATCTGTCGGTGCGCTGGGCGTCGCCGCGCGCGTGGCCGGTGGACTGGTCGTTCGACGCGGGCGGCTACATCGGCTGGACGCGCGACCGCATCACCTGGGTCCAGAACAGCCAGGCGACGGTGCGGCCGGTGAACTTTGGGATGGCGCGGATCGGCGGCGTGGAGCTGGGCACGTCCCTCGGCTGGCGTCAGATCGTGGACGCGCGGGTGAGCGCCGCGTGGACCGACGCGCGCGACGTCGACCCGGACTCCAGCACGCTCGGCAGCCGCGTGCCGCTGGTGCCGCAGGTGGTGGTCGACACCGACCTGGGTCTGGCGTGGCCCGATCACCTGCGGCTGGGCTGGTCCTTCCACCTGACCGACGGCACCTTCGCCGACGCGACCAACCTGTACCGGCAGCCCGCGCGTCTGCTGCACGGGCTGTCGCTCGGCTGGACGCTGATCCCGCCGCTGACGCTGGGCTTTGAGGTTCGAAACCTGACGGACCGTCGCGTGGAGGTGGTGGAGCGCGATCCGATCGGCGAGGACGCCGGCCAGATCCCGCGCGCGGTGACGGACTTCGTCGGCTACCCGCTGCCGGGCCGCACGCTGCTGTTCACGCTGACGTGGCGACCGCGCTGAAGCTACGGCGCGTCCGAGTCAGCGCCAGACCAGCCGGTGCGTGGCGGCGATGGCGTCGACCCACGCGGGCGTGACCTGCGCGTCGTGCGCAAACTCCGGCCAGCGCGACGTGGCCGCCACCACCTCGTCGACGATCTCGTCGACCCGGCCGCGCTTGAGCGAGGCGCCGCGCGCGACCGCCCGCAGGTCGTCCAGCACGAAGCCGTCGCGCTTGCCGTTCAGGCTCATCTGGTGCTGCTGGGTCCAGGCGCCCTGCGGGTTGTAGGCCCAGGTGACGTCGAACGCGGGCGACAGCGACCAGGTGCCCTGACGGTCCATGAGGAACGCGATGTTCTTCACGTGGTCGTCCTGGTTGCGCGCGACCACGTTGAAGACCATGCGGCGGACCTGCTGCTCCAGCGCGTCCATGCCCAGGCCCAGGCGACGGACGGTCGACAGCGCTTGCTCGTAGCCGTGCGCGCCGGGCGCGTTGAAGTCCAGGTGCGCGAGCGCGGCGAGCGACTGCATGTGCAGCCGCCCCTGCGGGGTGCGGTCGAAGCGGCGGGTGAGGAAGTGCCTGCGACCGCCCTCCTCCAGCAGCCGACACGCGCTCATCTCCACGCCCGCCGTCACCGCCATGCGATGGTAGGCGAACTCGACGGCGCCGTAGCCTTTGGGGTCGGCCAGCTCCTTGTCGCGGTTGTGGGCCACGCCGTCGAACTTGATCAGCCAGTGCTCAAAGCCGCTGCCGTGCTCGATCTGGCCGGAGCGGACCTCGTGCGTGGTGGGGTTCCAGGCGATCAAGGCCTTGGCGCGCGCACCGCCGGCGGACGTGCCGACGCGCAGGATGTGGGCGAGCGCGTCGGTGCGGTGGGGCTGGTCGAGCGAGCTCTGGACCGCGCCGCGCGCGCTCAGCACCTCGGAGGCCAGGCCGACCAGCGCCTCGACGTCCAGCCGCTCGGACGGGCCGACGTCGGGCCCCGTGGACGGCTCGAATTCCAGCGCGCCGACGCCCCGCGAGCCGATGTAGCAGAGGCGGTCGACGGGCGTGAAGCTCTCGGGCGTCCGGCCCTGGCGGGCCAGCCAGGCGTCGATCAGCGCGTTGCCGAACTTGTCGGGCAGCACGTCGGCGATCAGGCCCGGCAGGCCCTTGAACGCGGCGCGCGGCAGCTCGGGGAAGCTGTAGACCCGCTCCGAGGCCGGCATGGTCAGCGGCGACACCTCGACGCCGCTGCGGGCGAAGTCGCGGTCATACTGGAAGGCGGCGACGTCCGAGCCGGGCACCATGGCGACCGCGCCGATTGTGCGCCCCCACATGCGGACGCGGACGGGCACGCTCACGGCTCATCACCCCAGGTCCAGGGGGCGGCGGGGGACGCGGCGACGGGCGCGGAGGCGCGTTGGCGGAGCTCACCGTCGCGCTCCAGCAGGCGCATGGGGGACGGCAGCGGCGCGGGGACAGCCAGCTCCAGGCGCTCCGACAGGCCCAAGGCGCGCAGCACGCGGACCAAGCTGGACAGCTGGACCGACTCGCCGGCCTCCAGCCGCTCGACGGTGGACTTGGACACGCCGGCCTCGTGGGCGACGGCGGCCTGGGTGGCGTTCTGGTCCAGTCGCTGCCGACGCAGGCGGACCCCCAACTCGGCCAGGACGGCGTCGTCGCTCAGCGTGCGGTCGATCTGCATGAGTCATCACCTTCGAAGAGTGGTACCAGATTCCGGGCACCGGCTCGTGTAATTCGAGGAGTTGTGCTCAGGATAAGTAGTTCCGGTAGACACGTCAAATCCGACGAGTTGAGGCCCGTTGTGGGTTCAGCTCGTCAGAATTGACGATTTGCGCAACAACACGACGGTCGCCCGCCGAGCGTCGGACATGTCGCGGCTACTCGAAGCCCGGCTTGCGGCCGACGAAGCCGTCGAAGTGGCACTCCTGGCACTGCAGGGTCTTCAGGCGGCCGCCGGCCTTGTCCGCGTCGCTGTGGCACGCCACGCAGTTCTCACGGGTGGGCAGGAAGTGGTGCGCGCGGTTGTTCTGGCTGCCGTGGCAGTCCATGCAGGTGATCAGCGAGGTCTCGCCCTTGCGCATCACGTCGTCGGCGGCGGTGGGCGCGCCGGGGGCGCCGTCGTGCGGGCCGCCCTTGGCGGTGCCAGGGTTGCGGCGCTTGGCGTCCAGGTGGATGCGGTGCAGCGGGCTCTGGTCGATCTTCACGACGTTGGCGCGCATCTCGTCGCTCATGGGGCCGGTCATGGCCTCATGCTCGGAGTCGGTGTGGCACGTCTCGCACAGCACGGAGGGCACGTTCGGCTTGGGCATCTCCCACTGAGTGAGGGCGCCGTAGCGGATCGTGTTGTACGCCTGAGGAGGGTAGTGCATCAGCGGCACGCGATGGCAGTCGTGGCAGGTGGTCACGCCGGCGTGCGCCGAGCGGAAGAAGGCCGCGTCCGCGTAGTCGTGGATGTGGCAACTGCCGCAGAAGGTCGGGTTCGCCCACATGTAGTTGTAGGCGCCGTCCGACACCGGCGCCGACGCGGCGAAGCCCACACAGAACGCGCAGACGATGAGGGTGACGCGGGCGGGCGTGGAGAAGGCGAACGCGATCGCTTCCTTCACCCAGGTCCAGATGCTCGTGATTACGCGGCGGATCACCAGAAACCCCCGTGCTCGATCGACGAGACGACAAACCGTAGCGCGAACAGCAAGGCGAAGGCCGTGGCCGCGCCGAGCACGAAGGCGATGATCGCCAGACGGACGATGCGACTCACGGGCTCTCCAACAGGCCGGCCCGGCGCTGGGGCGCGTGGAACCAACGGTACAAGGGCAGCGCGTCGTCCGCGTGGCAGGCGGAGCAGGCCTCCTGCCAGTTGGGCTGGCGCAGGTTCTCGCCGGGCCGCTGCGGGTCTGGTCCGTGGACCAGGTGACAGCTCTGGCAGACCAGTTCGCCGTTCTGCCCCGCCGCGACCACCTGACCGTTCGGGCCAAAGAGCGGCAGCTTGGACAGCGGCGCCCAGCGCTCGCCGGTGGGCGTGAACACGGGGACCGGGTGTTCGTAGGACGGCACCGTGGGCGCGTCTCCGGGCTGACCGACCGCGTGGCAGGCCAGGCAGCGACGCGACGCCGGGTTCAGGTCGGCCGGGGCGTGTGTCAGGACGGGCTGCGGCGAGTGCGCCGGGTGGCAGTCCGCGCAGACGGCGCGACCATGACCGCCGCGGGCGGCGGCCTCGGCCTGGACCGTGTGGCACGACCCGCAGGCCTTCACGTCCTGCGGCTGGTGCGGGTCAGCATGGCAGTCGCTGCACGCCACCTTGGCGTTCACGTGGTGCCCGACGACGCCAGGCTGCGCGCCGGAGTCGGTCGGCTTGTTGTGGCAGGTCAGGCAGCCAGACGGGTCGCGATCGCTCGCGACCTTGAGCGTGGTCAGGTAGTTCGGCGGCGGCGCGCCGTGGGGGGCGTGGCAGCCCAGGCACGCCATGCCGGCGTCGCCCTGGACGCGCGCGTGCGGCGACCCCTCCACCTTGTTGGTGTGGCAGCCGACGCAGGGGCCCTCGCCCGACTTGCTGAAGCGCAGCAGCGCGTCGGTCCGACCACCGACGATGTCGTGGCAGGCGAAGCAGGCCTCGCGGCCGCCGTCTTCCATGTCGGCGTGCGGCTCGCGGGGGAGCGGGTGGTTGCTGGTCCCCGAACGGTCTCCGTGGCAGCCCAGACAGGTGCCGCCGTCGGCGACTTCGCGGCGCAGCGAGCCGGGGGCGGCGCCGTGGACCGCGTGGCAGGACAGGCAGCTGCCGTCCACGCCGATCGGGAGATCCAGATCGCCGGCCTTGCCGCCGCGCTTGGCCAGGGCGGCCACCAGCTTGGGGCCAGACGGGTGCACGCCCGCGCCGGGCAGGCCAAGCTTGGCGACGACGGCGTCGTGCGGGGCGTCGGTGTGGCACGCGAGGCACAGGCTGCTGTCGCTGCGCTTGGCGCGGGTGAAGCGATCGGCGGCGCCGCTGTCGTGGCGGATGAGCGGGGCGCCCGCGTCGGCGGCCGCCAGCTCGTCGAGGTCGGACACGCCGTGCGGGCTGTGGCAGGTGCCGCAGCGCAGCTTGCCCGCGGCGTCCAGGGGGAAGCCCTTGGGCACGGTCACCAGGTCGGGCACCACGCCCACCGGATGGTGCGCCAGCGCCTTGTCCCAGACGTCGCGGTCGTCGTTGACGATGCCGTCGTGGCACTGGATGCACAGGCGCTGATCGCCCTCGGCGTCCTCCGTACGGGCGGCGACCAGCGGCGTGCGCAGGTGGCGCACCTTGGCGTCCTCGCGCGCGACGTCGATGTCTTCGGCCTTCAGGCCGAAGCGCGTGACGGTGCCGTCGGTCTGGTCGAGCACTTCGCAGATGTCGTCCGCGCAGGCCACCGCGATGGGATGGTCAAAGCGGAGGATGGCGTTGTCGACCGCGAGCGCGCCGAGCGGGCTGCCGTCCTCGTCGAACAGCTGGGCTGCGCCCTGGTACGAGTCGACCACGAGCAGCGTGTTCTCAGGCCCCAGCGTGACCGCCTTGGGCTTCATCATGTGCCCGATCCACGGCCCGCGCAGGCCGAAGAACGAGGTGGGCGTACCGTCCGCGCTCAGGATCTGGATGGTGGCGCCGAGCGTGTCGACCATGGCAACGCCGCCGTCCGCGAGCGGGCTCAAGTCGGCGATGCAGCCGAACGTGCGGCCTTCCACGTCGGACTGGACCTGCTTGGTGGTCACGCCGGCGCTGTTGAGCCAGAGCAGCTCGCCCGAGCGGGTGCCGACCATCAGGCTGTCGCCCAGGTCGTGCACGGCGACAGGCGCCATGCCCTTACCGTCGATCGTCAGGACCTTGAACACCTGGAGGATCGCGCCGTCCGGGCCGACCTTGGCGACGGTGCCATCATCCGGACGCGCCAGCCACCAGGCCTTGCCGTCCGCCGACAGGTCGCCGCGCACCGCGCGCAGCCAGTCCTTGCCCGACAGCTCGCCGTTGGGCGCGCCGTCCTTTCCGTACAGCAGCATGTGGCCGCGCATGGAGTCGAGCACGGCGAAGCCGCCTTCCGGGCGCAGCAGGATGTCCGACGGAAGCGTGGCGCCCGTGGAGATCTTGTCGATCGCATGGACCGCGACCAGCTGGGGCTTGGATTCCAGCTCCGGCATTACCGGCGATCCCCACCCGCACGCAGAGAGCAGCATCAACGGGAGTACGCGCTTCATCTTCCGCCCTTTCCGTGGCATGCGGAGCAGAGCTCGCTGCCCTCGAGCGGCAGCGCGAGGAGCGCGGTGCCGGTGTCCTGACCAGGCCAAATCGACGTGTCGGGGACGGGAGCCCATCCCTCGGTCTGGGCGATGGAGCGCAGCACCTGGGGCAGCGCGCCGTTCACCGACCCGGAGTGCAGACCGTCGTGCACCTCATGGCAGGTGAAGCAGGCGATCTTGCCGTCCACCAGCGCCATGGTCTGCGGCAGCGTGGCCGCGACGTCCGGCGGGACCTCCTTGCCGAGGTGCGCCGCCGTGCCCGCGTGCACCGTGCCCTCGTGGCACACCTCGCAGGTGTTCTCGGGCTTGGTGCGAAGGCGCCAGCCCGCCTGGGTGGCGCCCGCCACGACCGGTCCGATGTGGCACGCCGCGCAGCTGCCCATGTTGCCCGTACGGCCCTGGTGCGGCTCGACGCGCTTGTAGACGGTGGGCGCGTGGCACTGAATGCACAGGTCCGTGATGCGCTCGTAGGGACCGTCGCGGAACCAGGGCGGCGGCAACGTGCGGTCGAACCAGTCGTGCGACGGCTCGGTGTGGCACGTGGCGCAGACCACCTGGCCGTTCTCCAGCGGGAAGTCGGCGGGCGGGACCGTGCGCGACGGCGTCACGTGGACCGGGTGCATGTCCGCGGTGGGGTGACAGCCGCGGCACGTCTCGACGATCGGCTTGGGCGGGCCGACCTTGGTGCCGGCGGGGGAACCGGCGGGCGGGGGCGCGTGGCAGGCCAGGCACTGGTCGGGCTTGCCGTGCGGGCTGACGCCAAGCGGCTTGTCCATGCCGGCGCCGTACGCCACGCTCAGGCCCAAGCCGACGAGCAGGAACGGGAAGAGGCGATTCACTCGGACCTTCCGTTGTCGCCGTGGCACTCGACGCAGACGTCGGGGCCCTCGGCCTCGATCTTGGCGCGCACCGCGTCCAGGTCGACGCCAGGGGTGCAGCCGCTCGTGTGGGTGATGTTGGCCACGTGACACTCCTCGCAGTTGGCCTCGCCCCAGCCCGTCGGGTGCTCGACGGGGGTGACGATCAGGCCGCCAGGAGAGTCGATCATCGAGCCATCACACGGCGCAGGCTCACAAGCCGACACGGCGAGGATCGCGAGGAGGGGGAGCCACTTCACCATGGGCGTGTCCCGCTAAGATGGCAAGCTGTGCAGTTGTCGCCGGTGTGGCAGGAGCTGCACGAGATGGGGTCGATTCGCGCCTCGATGCCGTGGAACGAGCCGAAGCCGGGGGGGTGGGGGCTGGTGACCATGGGGCCGCGCTTCTCGTGGCAGTCCAGGCAGGTGCGCGGCGTGTGGCAGCTCTCGCAGTCCGATCCGCGCGCGCGGGCGGCGTCGCCGTGCTCGGTCGCCCAGGTGGCGTCATGTCCCGCGGGCTTGAGCTCGGCGCGGTTGGCGTGGCAGGTCTCGCAGGTGCCGGGCGCCTGACGGGGCACGCCCTTGGCCTGCTGCAGGTGGCAGACGTGGCAGCTGGTGAGCGGCGGCTTGATGTCGGCATCGGGCGCCACGCTGCCGCCGTCGGCGATGGGCACGCGCAGGCCGACGGGGTGGCAGGTCACACAGGTGATGTCTGCCTTGCGGAAGACGTCCGAGTGCACGCCGTGGTCAAACGGGAACGGGTCCTTGAGCGCGGGGTGCGCTGTGGCGCCCGCGTTGCCGCCGAACGTGGTCAGGACCACGAACAGCAGGGCGAGGATCAGCAGGGGAAGTGCGCGCTTCATGGCGTCGCCCCCGGGGTGCGGCGCACGCCGATTTGAATCGCGAGCCCACCGCGGACCCACGGGGACAGCATGCGGTCGGCGCCGGTGGCCGCTTCAAGCGCCAGTCCGATGGTGTTCTCCAGCTCACCTGAGGTGATGTCGAGCAGCTCGATCGAGCCGCGCGCCCGTGCCTCGCCGAGCCAACGCGCGCTGCCGTCGAGCGGGGTCATGCGGTCGACCGCCGAGTCGAGGACGAAGTCATAGCGCTCCCAGTGGCCGCCGAACTCGGCGCCGCCACCCGCCATCCACGATCCGCCGATGCTCGCGCCGTTGGCGAACACACCAAAGGACGCGTGCTGGATGCGCGCGCCGAACGCGACGCGACCGTGACCACCGGGGACCGGCGTGTACAGGCGGTCGACCTGCATCGTGGGGCCGCCATACGCGTCCACGCTGAACGGGCCGTACGCCCAGACCAGCCCGACGCTGGCGATGCCGTAGCCGTCCTGGGTGAGCCAATCGAACGGCGTGATGGCGCCGTCTGGGGTGCTGGGGTGATCCAGGCCCTGCCAGGCGACGTCGCCGCGTAGGTCGACGTGGTGGCCGACCGGCCCGCCGCCGTGAACCTCGGCGCGCACCGGCACCCGCTTGTCCGACCCGGTCTCGCCCTCAAGCAGGGCGCTCAGGCGTGCGTTGCGCGGGCCGTAGAAGCTGAACGCGCCCATCAGGCGGTTACGGAAGGCGGCCTTGGGCGTGTAGCGACCTTCCCAGCCGGCGGTGACCTGCACGGCCTTGCTGGCCATGCCGTCGACCATGGGGCGGTAGTGGCCCTGCACCCCGGCGACGACGGTGGTGTCGGGCGACCAGTCGGCGGGAGCCCACAGGCGACCCGCCCAGACCGACACGCTGGCCGGGCCCGTGGGCTTGATCTCGGCGGCGGCGCCGTCCAAGCGCTCAAAGCCGCGTGCGTCCAGGCGGACGATGCGGCCCACGTCGACCCGGTGGATCTGGCCGGTGTGGCTGAACGACAGGCGCCACAGATCGCCGGTGATGGTCTCGCCCGGGTCCGGCACGCGGAACCGAAGGCCGCCGCCCGCGCTCAGGGAGAAGCCCTTGGGCAGCGTGGCGTCCAAGCCCAGTCGCTCGCCGAACCCGCCCCACGGCATGCCGGTGAACAGGTTGGGGCGGACCTGAAACGTGGTCTCGGAGGTGGCGTTGACCGACCCTTCCGGCGCGGCCCAGGCCGAAGCCCATAGCAGCATCAACGCGATCATGGAGCCGCCACGTGGCAGCCGAGGCCGCAAGTGGGGTTGGGGAGCGGCGGACCGGCGAGCTCACCCGCGGGGTGGCAGCCGGTGCACGACGCCTTGCCGCGCTGCTGGACCGTCGCGATGTGCGCGGACTTCCAGTTGGCGGCGTGCGGGAACACGTCGTGGCACTGCACGCAGGCGGGCGGCGACGGCGGCGTGCGCACGGTGTGGCAGCCGGTGGTGCAGGTGGTGGGCGACGCGATGTACGCGGCGCCGTGGCCCGTCGGCAGCTCCCACCCGTCCTGGTGCGGCCAGGCGGTGTGGCACTTGGTGCACTGCGTCGCGGCCTTGATGCCCTCGGGCCCGCCGTGGCAGCCCTCGCAGGCGGCCGTGCCACCGCGCGCGACGACGGCGGCGCCGTGACCGCCCAGCAGCTCCCAGCCCGCCGGGTGCGGGAAGGTGCTGTGGCAGTTCACGCAGGTGGCGGAAGCGACGTCCGCGGGGGCCTGGTCACCGTTGGCGCCGTGGCAGGTCACGCAGTCGGTCTGGCCGATCTCCTTCCAGCGCGGGCCGTGGACCTCACCGCTCCGAAAGTCCGCGGGGTGCGGGAAGCTGTGGCAGCTGTGGCAGGACGGACCGGGCAGCGTGGGGCCGTCGTCCACCGCGTGGCACTGGCTGCAGGGCGCGTCGGCCGCCAACGCCGGGGCGCCGTGGTGCTCCTTGAAGTCCGCGGGGTGCGGGAACGCCGCGTCCGCGGGCGGGGTCGGGTGCGACCCTGCTGGAGTCCCACAGGCGGCGAGCGCCAGGGTGAGAAAGAGGATCCTCATTCGGCACCCGGGAACATCGCGTCGAAGGACGCCTTGAGGGCTTCCCAGGTGGTGCGCTTGGTCACGTCACCCTGGGGGCAGTTGCAGGATCCGCCGGTCTGCTTGGCGGCCTCCTCGCGCTGCACGTGGCAGTCGATGCACCCGTCGACGGGCACCTCACCCTTGGGCAGGGTGGACGCGCCCGCGGCGTCGAACGAGGCGAGCACCTGATTGGGCGTCCAGGCCAGCATGCCGTGGCTGCGTGCCTCGCCGATGCCGGTGTTGGCGTCTCCGCGCACGACCACCGCCGAGCGCGGCATGTGGCAGCCGACGCACGACGCCGATCCCCACGCCCCGCTCGACGCGGCCGTGTGTCCGGAGTGCTTGGCGATGGCGGCGGCGTCCGGGAACGTGAGCGCGTGGCAGCTGGTGCACAGCGCGTTGTCCCAGGGGTCATGCCGGAGTGAGGCCTTGAAGGCGCTGCCGTGCGGCTGGTGACAGTCCTCGCACGCGCCGGCGAAGTGCGAGTCCGACGTGCGGTGCGGCGACGAGCGGAGTTCGCCGACCTGATCGGCGCGCACGCGCGAGGCGTCGATCGACTCCCACCAGACGGGCGTGGCGTTCGCGATCAGCGACAGGAGCGTCCACGGCGCCTTGGGCGTGCCCTCGGCGGTGAGCGGGGTGCCGGCGGGGTCCGCGAACGGGTGCTCGGTGGCGGTGGCGGCCTCGTGGCAGCCGGCGCACACGTCGAGGCGCTGCGAGGCGGACAGGTAGGCCGGGTTGAAGATCTGGTCCTTGCTCGTCGGGACAAAGCGACGATGACGGCTGCCGGGACCGTGGCAGGCCTCGCAGCCGACGACGCGCTCGATGTCGTCGCCCGCGTCAGGTCCGACGCCGGGGCCAGGGCCGCGGCTGCTGAGCGACGCGAGCGCGTAGGAGCCGAGCGTCGACTGCACCTTGAACCCGGAGGCGTGGCAGCCCGCGCAGGACAGGTCGAAGGAGAGCGCGGCGGGTGGCGCGGCGGACGTGCTGACGGCGAGCGTGCCGCCGGGGAGCCAGGAGTCGACCCACGCGGAGATAAAGCCGGCGTCGGGCTGCTCGGCGCCGAGGCCTTCACCGGGGCCAGCCCACACGACCGGCGCGAGCGTGAGCGTACCGCCGACGTCCAGCGCCAACGCGGCGCCGTGACGACGCGCGCCGTAAACCACGGTGACGGTGAGCGGGCCGGTGCTGTGGCCGTGGCCGTCGCGGACGTTGACCGTCCACGCGCCGCCTTCGTCCGTGCCCAGCTCAGCGGTGGCGCCAGTACCGTTAAGAGCGACGGTGACGCCGCCCTCCACCGCGTCCGCGATGTCGGTGCTCGACAGGTCGACCGTGGACCGCGCGGCCCGGGCGTGCGCGCTCTGCTGCCACGCCGTGCCCTCGTCCGGGTGGCAGATCATGCAGGACGTCGACCCGATGTAGGTGGACGTGGCGCCAGGGTGGCCCGGGAGCGTGGTGTCGAGCCGCAGCTTGCCTTCGGTGATCAGGTCGATGCTGCCCATGTCCTGCGGCAGCAGGTTCGTGCCGTCGGGTGGCGCGATGTTCACCGCGTAGTGTCCGGCGGCGAGGCCGGTGAGCGTGAAGGTGCCGTCCGCCGCGGTGGTGCCCGCGGGCGATCCGTCGAGCAGGACCATCGCGCCGACGACCGGTGCTGAGTACGGGTCCGACACCGATCCCGACAGCGTCGCGCCGTGAAGGACGATCGGCGACAGCGTGACGCGGACGTCCGCGCCAGCCACATCGAGCGACACGTCGGCGCTGGACGAGACGTAGCCCGGCGCGGTGGCCTGGACGTGCGCGGCGCCGGGCGCCAGGCGCTCGAGCGTGGCGTCGCCATCGACGTTGGTCGCGGCGTCTCGGCCGTACGGCGCGACGGTGACCCACGCGGCGTTGACGGGGTTGCCGTCCGCGTCGACGACGTGAACACGCAAGGCGCCGCGCGCCTGTCCGGCGTCGGTGTCGGTGTCCGATCCCACCCCGTCCGGCCGCGTGTTGCAGCCAATGAGGAGGACGCACATCAGGTTCAGGAGGGGAAGCTGGGCGCGCATCGTCGTGTATTCTCGCGGGCGCATGGTAACGTCGCGCCAGCCGCGCGACCTGAGGGTTGTGCGCTTATGCACGGAGCGGGCCATTCGTCGAGGTCTCTTGACCGGCACACTCATTGCACGTACTTGTGTCCCCCTGAGAGGGAGTGTCCATGACTCGGGCGCCGCATCTGTTCTTGCTGACTGGTCTCCTCCTCGCGGGGTGCATCGGCACTGACCCCACCGACAAGGACACGGACACCGTCGTCGTGGACACCGACACCGTCGTGGTCGACACCGACACCACCGTCGACGACACCGACGTGGTCAAGCCCGGTGAGCCCGTCGTCGTGATCGACGGCGTCTTCACGCTGCTCTTGGGTGAATTCACCACGCTCACGGCGCACACCGTCAACGGTGACGACACATCATGGACGTGGACGTCTAGTGATCCGGTCATCGCCACCGTGAGCGACGCGGGCGTGGTCCACGGCCTCAGCGCGGGCGCCGTCACCATCACCGCCACGGGCAACGTCACCGGCGTCAGCGGCAAGCTTGGCGTGTCCATCTCGGTCGACACGCCCTACCGCGACCTCTGGGCCCACTCGGCCCACGCCAACGTCAACTCGCCTGCGTTCACCCACTGGGACAGCACGGGCGTCGTCCCCGCGGAGTGCGCGCGATGCCACACCACGTCGGGCGTGCAGGACTACATGGGCGCGGACGGCACCGCGGTCGACCAGACCGACGGCGACCACCCTGCGGGCGGCGTGATCGAGTGCACCGCCTGCCACAACGCCACCGCCGACAACGTGGATCACGTGGTGTTCCCGTCCGGCGTGCGCATCGACAACCTCGGCGGCGAAGCCCGCTGCATGACCTGCCACCAGGGCCGCGCCTCCACCGACAGCGTCGACGCGCAGATCGCGTCCGCCAACGTGGACGACGACGTCATCAGCACCAGCCTGCACTTCGACAACATCCACAACTACGCGGCCGGCGCCACGCTGCTCGCGGGCCAAGTTCGTGGTGGCTACCAGTACGAGGGCGAGACCTACGATTGGCGCTTCCGTCACGCGCCCGAGATGGAGCACTGCGACGACTGCCACGACCAGCACTCGCTCCAGCTCCGCTTTGACCGCTGCGTCACCTGCCACGCCGGCGTGACCGATCTCTCTCACGCCCGCGACATCCGTCAGCTGCCGTCGCGCGGCCAGGACTACGACGGCAACGGCAACCGCACCGAGGGCATGTACTACGAAGTGCAGGGCATGAAGGCCAAGCTGCTCATCGCGATCGGCGACTACCCGGCGGTCAGCGGCAGCGCGTCCATCTGCTACGACACCGAGGCCTACCCCTACTGGTTCAAGGACACGGACTCGTCGGGCACCACCTGCGACGCGGCCGAGGTCGGCTTCGCCAACGCGTTCACCGAGTGGACACCCCGCCTGCTCCGCGCCGCCTACAACTACCAGGTGTCGATGCGCGACCCGGGCAGCTGGGCGCACAACGCCAAGTACGTGATCGAGCTGCTGCACGACAGCACCGCCGACCTCAACACGGTCATCGCGCTTCCCGTGGACCTGAGCATGGCGGCCCGCACGGACGCCAGCCACTTCAACGGATCGTCTGAGGCCGCCCGCCACTGGGACGAGGACGAGGCCGTCTCCGCCACGTGCTCGCGCTGCCACAGCGGCAGCGAGGGCTTCCGCTTCTTCCTGACCTACGGCATCACCAAGCTGGTGGACACGCCCGACAACGGCATGGACTGCTACACCTGCCACGAGAACTTCTCGAACTTCGCGGTGGTCAACGTCCCGAGCGTGAAGCTGCCGAGCGGCATCGTCCGCAACTTCTACGGCGACTACTCGAACCTCTGCGCCACCTGCCACCAGGGCCGCGAGTCCATGGCCACGGTGGACGCGCAGATCGCCACCGGCACCTACGCCTTCAAGAACATCCACTACTTCCCGGCCGGCTCCACGCTGTCGGGCGGCGATGGTCAGGTCGGCTACCAGTACCCGAGCAAGACCTACGCGCGCGCCTGGGAAGATCACGCCGGAGGCTCGGCCTGCGTCGACTGCCACGCGGTCACCGGCACCGACCACTCGCACGCCATTCAGGCGAACTACGCGCGCTGCCACGCCTGCCATCAGCAGATCCAGGAGATCGACGACATCAAGTGGCTCGACCGGATCGGCGTCGACTACGACGGCGACGGCGACGGCACCGAGCAGCTGACCCAGGAGCTCGACGCCTACGAGGCGGTGCTCATGGAGCAGATTCAGCTCGTCGCCTACGACAACGGCCACCCGATCTGCCGAGCGTCGAACAACCCGTACTGGTTCAAGAACAACGTCGGCACCGATCTGGGCGAGCCATGTGCCCCGGCGGACGCCGTCAGCACCAACTCGTACAAGTCGTGGACGCCCGAGCTGATGCGCGCCGCCTTCAACTACCAGTTCTCGGTCAACGACCCGGGCGGCTGGGCGCACAACTTCCCGTACATGGCCGAGCTGCTCTACGACAGCGCCGAAGACCTCGGCGGCCCGAGTGTCGTGGAAGGCATGATCCGACCCGTCGGTCGCTAGTCCGTCGCTGGGTTCGAACGCGCGCGGTGTGCCCCTCCAGGCCGCCGCGCGTTGTCGCTTTCTGGAGCGGCGGTTGAACACCCTCCCCGGAGCGTGGGCGGCGCGCTACCCTGCCGTCCCTTCCGAGGCCGCTCGTGCGCCCACTCGTCCTGCTGTGCCTCGCCGTCGCGTGTACGCCGCCGACCCATGAGCACGTCGACCCGCCGGACCCCGACCAAGGCCTCGCCGTGATGGCGACGTCGTCGGACGACTACGCGGTGGGCGCGCTGACGGTGGTGGGGCTCACCGACCACGCCATCGCCGACGTGGCCGCCATCTACCCAGACGCCGTGGTGTCGGTGGAGCTGGACGCCTCGGCGCCGGGCGGGGCGGTCGTGTGGGAGATCAACCGACAAGGGGGCGACACCGTGCGTCGCTACACGCCCGGCGTGTGGGACGAGCCTGTCTGGGAGGCGTCGGTCGGGGCGGGCGCCAACCCGCAGGACGCGGCCCGTTGTGGCGGCCGCCTCTTCGTGTCGATCTACGAGAGCGCGTCGCTGAGGATTCTGTCGTCCGAGACGGGGGAGTCGCTGGGTGAGGTCGACCTGTCGTCCGTGGCCGACGACGACGGCTTGCCGGAGCTCGCGGGCCTGTTCGTGCAGGACGACCTGCTTTACGCCGTGGCGCAGCGCCTGGACCGGACGAACGGCTGGACTGTCGACCCGGGCGGTCAGCTCGTGCAGATCGACTGCGCGTCGGGCGCGGTCACCCACACCTGGCCGCTCGGCCCCAACCCGCAGCTGGGCGGGCAGGGCCTGCCGACGTTCGCCTCGGTGGACGGCGTGCGCGCGTTCGTCGATGGCGACGTCACCGACGTGCTCCTGGGCCCAGTCGACGGCGCTCCGGTGGTCGACCTGGCGGTGTCCGAGGCGGGCAAGGGCGCGTTCATCGCGCGCGACGGCACGCCAGGGTCCTCCCACCACGTGATCGGCTGCGTGGACGCCACCACGACACCCTGGACGGTCACCACGCTGGAGTCGCTCGAGCACTACGTGCCCGACGTGGCGGTCCACGGCGACCAGGCCTGGTTTGCGGTGCGTCGCGGGTGGGCCGATCCCACGGACGAGGGCGGCGTGCTGATCGTCGACCTCAGGACCTGCTCGGCGGTCGGCGACGACTGGCTCCGTCCTCGGTTCGCGCCCTTCTCGCTCGGCTTTGTCCCGTGCTCGGGCGACGCCTGCGACGTGCCCGCGGCCGACGGCGGCTGATCCTGCGTCCGGAATTTGGCGACGCGGGGATCTCCTGATAGACTGCCGCCATCATGAAGACCTTCGCCGCCATCGCCTGTTGTCCGTGTGCCTGTATGTGCACCGGCGCGGGTGCGTGTGGCTGAGTCGTCTGACCGATTCGCCTGATCCTTCTGGGATCCACACGAAGCCCGCCCCGGTGACCACCGCGGCGGGCTTCGTGTATTTTCGACCTCTCTCCTGACCCTGGACCCTGACTGATGCGCTTCCTCTCCTCCGCCATGTGCTGTCCCTGTCCGTGCTGCCTGCACCGGGCGGACGGGTCTGTGCGGACCTCGACCTAGGTCGAGTCCAGAGGACCCCGAACCCCGGCGCATCGTCGGGGGTTCGGCTCCGACGATGCGTTCCACGAAACGAACGCCCCCTCGGAGAACCTGATGAACGTCACCCGCCACGTCGCAGAACAACTGACCCGCCTCACGGATCCGCTGGATGTCCTGCGCGCCGTCACCGATCAGTTTGGCGACCGCATCGCCATCGCCAGCTCGCTCGGCCCGCAGACGCTGGTCGTGATCGACATGCTGGCGGGTCTGGGCCGCCCGGTGCCGGTCTTCTTCCTGGACACCGGCCTGCTCTTCCCGGAGACCTACGAGCTCCGCGAGCGAATCCAAGCGCGCTACGATCTGCAGATCCGCTCGGTCCGCCCGCGCGAGTCGGTGCGCGCTCAGGCGGCGACCCACGGCGACGCGCTGTGGGACCGCGACCCGGACGCGTGCTGCAAGCTGCGCAAGGTCGAGCCGCTGCGCGGCGCCCTGTCCGAGCTGGACGCGTGGATCACCGGCGTGCGGCGCGACCAGTCCACGTCCCGTGGCTCGACCAGCCTCGTCGAGTGGGACCACGCTTACGGGCTGGTGAAGGTGAACCCACTGGCCGACTGGAACCGCGCCCGCGTGTTCGCCTACCTGGCCGCCCAGGACGTGCCGTACAACCCGCTGCTGGAGCAGGGCTACCGCAGCATCGGCTGCGCGCCGTGCACCCACCCGGTGAGCGCGGACGCCGATCCAAACGACGAACGGGCCGGCCGCTGGGCGGGCACGGCCAAGACTGAGTGCGGCATGCACTACCCGGACATCGTCGAGGTGGCGGGCAGGGCGGTGGCCGCGGGGTAGAACACCGGTATGCGGTGCTGGATCTTGCTCGTCGCGCTGGGGATGGGGTGCTCGCCGGACGCGGGCAAGGACCCGGTGCGCGTCGCCATGCGGGTGCGGGCGTCGCGGGGCCTGGAGACCCTCACCTGGGACACCCTGGAGCTCGGCGTCCGCGCGGTCCGCTTCCGGCCCTGCGCGCCGCGCGACGACCAGCTCGACTGGCCCGGCCTGCCCCCTGAGGTGGGCGTTGTGCCGCGCGTGGGCGCGCCCCCGGGCACGGTCGCCAACCCGCGCAAGGGCGTGCCGCAGCCGTGGATCGTGGGCCTGGACAACCCGTACAACACGCTGCTGCCGCCTCGCGTTCGCGCCCCGCTCGGCCCGTGGTGTGCGCTCGACCTGGTGATGCAGGGCGGGCTGGTCGGCCACGGTGCGCTTCCGGACGGAACCACGATCGACCTCGACCTCAGCTTCCCGGACCTGGGCCTGCCTGGCGACGTCGAGTTCGGCGCGGACTCGGGCGAGACCACCGGCAAGGCCAACAAGACCCCGGTCGTCGTGCCGGTCATCCTCGACTTTGGCGCGCCCGAGTGGCTCGCGTCGGTGCAGCCCGCCCTGGACGCGGGCCAGGACGTGTCGATTGGACCCGACTCCGCCGAGCACGACGCGCTGGTCGCCGCGCTGCTGTCGGACGCCGGGCTCTACTCCGACCTGGACGCGAACGGTCAGCTGTCCGACGACGAGCGCGCGGGCGCGCGACTCAGCGACCTCACGCCGATCGTCTCAGCCGCCGCTCGGGGCGTCCTGCAGAGCCCGTAGGCGGTCAGCCTCGGCGCGCAGCTCGGTGATCCGCTGCCGGGCCTGGGCGACCTGATCGCGCAGGGTGGCGAGCTCCTGGCGAGACGCGGCGTCGGCCTTCTCCAACGCGGCGATGCGCGCGGAGCGTGCCGCCACGTCGCCTTCGAGGTCATCGACCGTGTGGCGCAGGTCGAGGTTGTTCTCGGTGGCGGTGGACAGCGCATCGTTGGTGCGGTCGAGTTGCTTGGAGGTGTCGGCCAGCGCGCGCCGCGTCGACTCCAGCTGGGCGACCTGCGCGTCGCGGTCGAGCTGCAGGGCCAGCAGGTCGCGGCGGGTGTCGTCGAGGCTGGTCGACGTCTCGGTGAGCGCGGTCTCGGCGGCGGCGAGCTGGTCGGCGGCGGCCTGGAGCTGCGCGTCGCGCGCGGCGAGCTCAGCGTCGCGCTGGTGGATGGCGCCGTCCGACGCGCTGAGCGCGGTGCGCGTAGACTCCAAGGTCGCGCGGGTCTTGTCGAGCACGGCCTCGGTCTTGGAGTGCTTGCGCTCCAGGTCGGTGAAGCTGACCTCCTGAGTCTCTAGCGCCAGGTGCTGCTCCTCGATCTGCGACGACTGCTCGCGGATGCGCGCGTCGTTCGCGCGGACCACCCAGGTGGACCCGGCGGTGATGAACGCGAGCACGACCAGCAGCGCCGTCAACGCGCGCTCGCGCCACAGGTGCACGGCGGCGCGCGCGATCGGCCCGCGGTCGAGCGACGTGGGGTGCCCGGTGCGCCACGCGTCCAGGTCGTCCGCCAGCGCGGACGCGTCCCGGTAGCGCTTGAGCGGGTCGCGGTGCATCGCCTTGTCGACGATCGCGGCCAGACGGCGAGGCACCTTGGGGTTGGCCTTGCGGGCGGTGGGCGGGGAGCGCTCCACCACCTGCGCCATGATCTCGGCGGGCGTCATCTGCTCGGGGTCGCCGCCGTCGAGCGGGAAGGGCGGATGGCCGACCAGCAGGTACCAGAGCGTGGCGCCGAGTCCGTAGACGTCGATCGCGATCAGGTGGCGACGGTCCAGCGCGTGGTTGCCGTCCAGGTCGCGGCGCAGGCCGACCGCCTGCTCCGGCGCCATGAACTCGGGCGTGCCCAGCCGCATCGACCCGCGGATGGAGGCGAGCGGGTCGACCACCGACAGCGGCGACTCGATCAGGTCGTCGAGCGCCACGGTGGCCTGCGCAGCGTGCCGCGACCGAGCGGAGCGCGGGCGCCACAGCGCCGGGTTCGCCAAGCCAAAGTCGGTGATCTGCGCGCGGTCGTCGCTCGGGTTGATCAGGATGTTCGCGGGCTTCACGTCCTTGTGGAACACGCCGCCGTCGTGCGCGGCGGCCAGGCCTCGCGCGGCCTCGGCGATCCAGCGCGCGGCCTCGGCGTGATCCTTGGGCTGCGCGTCGCGCAGAGAGCGCGCGGCTTGGTCGCCGTCTGCGCACAGCTCCATGACGATCGCGTGGTGCCCGCCGAACGTGTCGACGTCGTACACCCAGATCGCGTTGCGGGACGGGATCCCCGCGGCCGCCTTGGCCTCGCCCAGCACGGTGTGGAACGGCAGGTCCTTGCGGTGGAAGACCTTGATGGCGACCTCTGCGCCGAGCTGCTCGTGGCGCGCGGCCCACACGGTCGCCGTGGCGCCCTCGCCGAGGGTCCGCACGAGCACCCAGCGCCCCAGCCGCTCACCAGGGCCAAGTGCCCGTGCAACCAGGGTCTCTTGCGAGGTGGGGCCGTTCAGATCAGCCGCCGGCGGCGTAGACGCTTCCTTCACCTGAACATTCCCCTCCCGGGCCCGCGTAGCGCGCCCTCGACTGTGGTACGAATCCAAAGTGTCCACCCGGTGACGCCTTCGTCGTCCTGTGGCCGGCGGGTCCGGGCGGTCCGAGGAGGCCAGGTGTCTGTGCGTTGGAGCTGGTTGCTGACCCTTGGGGTGCTCGTCTCGGTTCCTGGGTGCTGGACCAACGATGAGGCCGCGGCCCCGGTCGAGGCGGACGACCGACTCAACCCCCTCGACAAGGCGGCGGCCGAGCCGTGGACCCAGCAGGTGTGGTTCGTCGCCGACGCCGGCGAGCGGGTTGACGCGCTCGCCCTCACCACCGACGGCGACCCCCACCCGATCGTCGCGCTCGCCAAGGCGGATGGGTCGCGGCGAGTGGTCGTGCTCGACGGCCCCGGCGTGTACCACGTCAGCGGCACCAAGCTGTCGGTCGGCGGCGTCACCCTCACGTCCGGCGCGTCGCCGGACGGCGGCTGGCGCGCGATGATCAACGAGGGCGAGCACGTCCAGGTCACGCTCACCGACAAGTCGGGCGCGGGCGGCCGCGTGTTGGCCCTGCGCGACAACAAGACGCTCAAGCTGGCGCACCCCGGTGTCACCGTCGGGGGCGGCGCGGTCGTCGTGGCCGAGATCGGCGACCTGGGCGGCATCTACCGGATCTCGCTGCCCAAGGGCCCCGCGGTGCGCATCGTGCCCGAGGGTGACGTCGGCGCCCCGGTGATCTGGACGGTCAACGGCCAGGACCGCGTCGCCTACATCGAGCACTCCGACGTGGCGCGCGTGCTCGTCGCCATCCCGCCCGGTGACGCGCCCAAGCCTGCGGTCGCGGCGCTGCACGCGTCCGGCGTCCCTGCCACGCTCACCGCCGCGGTCCGCACCGCGTCCGGCGGCATCCTTCGTCCCAAGCCCTGCACGCCGGCTGCGCCCATCACCACCGCCGCCTCGTCGGACTCGGTCACGGTCGGCTCGGCCTCGTCCAAGCAGGCGCTCCCGTGTGGGCCTGGCTGCCTGGCGCTGCTGACCCAGTCGCCGTCCGGCGCGCCTCGCATCCTGGCGTCGATCGTCGGTGACGGCGCGTGGCGCGATGTGTGGTTCGACCCGAGCCTCGGCCTCGCCTCCGGTGTCTACGCTGACCCGGCCGATCCGTCGGCGACCGAGCTGGACGTGTGCGTGCCGCCTCTGCCGCCGGCCACCTGGTTGGCCACCACCGTCGCGCACCCGCGCCCGCGCGAGAGCTTCTCGCACATGGTCGCCACCTCGTCGTCGCTCAACGTGTTCGGCGCCGACAAGGCCCGGCCGTTGGCCACCGTGCTGATGCGCGCGGACGGCGGACCGCTCACCCGCACGCTCCCCAAGCCTGTGCCGCCTCCGGACGCCGTCGCGTCCTCGCCCGATGGCTCGGTGCACGCCACCGCCGACAAGGGCGCTGTGGTGTGGTGGAGCGCGCGCGCTGTGGACGACCGCGTCATCGTCTACGACGCTGCCCCCGACCGCGCGCCGGTCGACGTGGCGTTCGACGACCCCGGCACCCTGCTGTTCACCGACGAGGGCGCGCACCCGGGCCTGTACCGCCTGACCCTGCAGAAGAATGAGGCGACGCTGGTCCTGCCCTGGCCCAAGCTGCGCTACCCGACGCGCGTCCAGTGGGACGGCGAGGGCGTGCTTGGCGTGGTGCGCGACGGCAGCTCCGCTGTGGTCACCCGCCCGCTCACCGCCGCCGAGCGCGCCGCGTGGGACGAGGGCCCCATCACCTTGGCCCGCGTCGAGCCGTCGTGGTCGCCGGTCGAGGATCGCGACTCCGGTCGCGTGCGGTGCACGTCCGGCGACAACGTCCAGATCGGCGTCGATGGGGACGGTGGCTACCTGATCTGGGGCGACGCCCGCACGACGGTCCGCGCGGCGGTGCTTGAGCGCGGCGTCTTGCGCGTCATGGCCGACGACGGCGGCGTGCCCTCGGTGGTCGCCGAGCTTCGGGAGAACGGCGACACGGTCCAGTGGTGGCCGCGCTCGCTCAACGTCGACCGGGTCGCGCTCTCTTGGATGCCCACACCGGCGACGGCCGCGCTCCCTGACGGCGGGGCCTGCGAGCGCAGGCCCTGATCGCAGGGGCCGATCGTCGCCTGCGAGGCTAGGGAGATCGCCTCGGAGGAGACATGCGCGCGGTGTGGCTTGTGCTGGCGTTGATCGTCCCGTCGTTTGCCCTGGCGGCGGACACGGACTCGGACACCGACTCGGATACGGACGCGTCCACCGACACCGACGTCGGGTCCGACTTGGACACCTACCCGTCCGGTGGCCTGGGCGCGGCCGCGCTGTCGGGTGAGACGGGCGGTTGCGCCTGCAACGCCGACGCGCTCAGCCCTGCGGTCGCGGGCCTAGTGGTCGCGGCGGGTCTGCTCGCCGCGCGTCGTCGTCAGGCCTGATCGGCGCTCAGGCGCTCTGAAACGCCGCGTCGAACGCGTTGAGCGCCGCGGCCTCGTCTACCGACACGCCGCAGGCCGCCAAGCCGCCCGCCACAGCGGACACCGTCAGGCGAAGCGCGTCGGGCCGGCCGGTGACCACGCCCATGTGGCCCACGCGGAAGGTGCGCTCGCGCACGGCCGGGTGCAGGCCGCCCGCGATGATCGCGCCGCGGTTGCGGACCTCCGGCAGCAGGCGGGGCGCGTCGACGCCGTCGGGCAGCCACAGCGCCGACAGCGTGTGCGCCGTGACCTCGTCGCGGACGGGGAGGAGCCTGAGACCCATCGCGGCCCACGCGGCGCGAAAGCCGAGCGCGGTGCGGCGGTGCGCGGCCCAGCGGAGCTCCATCGCCTTGGCCGGGTCGGCGTCGCCCGCCAAGATCTCGGTAGTGCCCACGGCCAGCGCCCAGCCCAGCGTGGTGGCCGGCGTGGAGAAGTAGGACGGCTTCCCAGCGCGGTAGGCCTCCATCACGGGCTGCCAGGGCTGCCAGTCGATCGACATGGGCGGCGGGCTCGTCAGCGCGGCGCGCGTGGCGAGGGCGCGCGCGGACGCGACCCACAGCGCCATGCCCGGGGGCAGCCCGATCGCCTTCTGCGAGGCTGTCAGGTACACGTCGGCGCCCAGGGCGGCCATGTCGAAGGCCTCGGCCGCGGTGGCGCACACGCCGTCGAACACGCTCAGCGCGCCCGCGTCGCGTGCGGCCGCGGCCAGCGGCACCGGGTCGATCCGAACGCCGGTGGAGGTGTCGACGTGGGTGGCGAACAGCGCCTTCGCGCCGGTCGCGGCCAGCGCCTCGCGCACGGCGGCCACGTCGGGCACGTCGCCCACGGTGGGGGCTTGGACCAGGGTCACGGTGGCGCCGCGGCGGCGCAGCATCTCGGCCATGCGGTCGCCAAAGTAGCCCGTGCTGGCGACCACCACGGCGTCGCCCGGGTCGATCAGGTTGGACGCGGCCGTCTCCATGGCGAGGGTGCCGGAACCCGGGACGGCGAACGGCACGGCGCCCTCAGGGGCGCGCCAGATCTGCGCCATGCCGTCCAACGCGCGGCCATAGGCGGCGACGAAGTCGGGCGCGGTGTGCGCGCGCGGGCGCTCCGCGACGGCGTCGGCGACGGCGTCCGAGATCTCGATGGGGCCGGGGATCATCAACAGGGGACGGGCGCTCATGGGGCCTCCGGGAGGTCCCGTCGCGTACCGCGCGAGCCGCGGGCCGTCGATCCCCGCAAACCGATCAGGGCTGTGAGCGCAGGCGTGCGGCGCGGTCCGCGCGATCGATCGCCGAGCGGATCTCTTCGAGCTGCACGGGCTTGGGCACAAAGTCGTCCATGCCGGCGGCGACGCAGCGCTCGCGGTCGGTGGGCATGACGCCCGCGGTCAGCGCCACGATGTAGGGGCGCTTGGCCGGGCGCATGGCGCGGATGCGGCGCGTGGCCTCCAGGCCGTCCACGTCGGGCATCATGACGTCCATGAAGATGATCTCGTACGGACGCTGGCGGGCGCGCTCGGCGGCCTCGGCGCCGTTGCGGGCGATGTCCACGTCGCAGTTCAGGCGGCGCAGCATGGCCGCCGTCACCATCACGTTGACCTCGTTGTCCTCGGCCATCAGCACCTGGTGGCGCTTGTCGGTGGGGATCGCCTCCTTGGCCGCCTGGCGCTCTGGCACGACCTCGATCGGCGCGGGGCGGACGGGCGCGTCGAACGTGAACGACGAGCCCTTGCCCACCTGGCTGACCGCGCGGATCGAGCCGCCCAGCCGCTTGGCGATCGCCTTGGAGATCGCCAGGCCCAGGCCCGTACCGCCGTAGCGGCGGCTGATGCCCGGGTCGGCCTGGTGGAACGGCTCGAACAGGCGGGGCAGCACGTCCGGCGCGATGCCGATGCCGGTGTCCACCACCTCAAACCGCAGCCCCAGGCGGTCGAGCCCGGTCGCAGCCCGCACGGTGACCGTCACGCTGCCCTTCTCGGTGAACTTCAGCGCGTTGCCGATCAGGTTGACCAGCACCTGTCGGATGCGTCGCCCATCCACTAGGCACTTGTCCGGCACGCCGGTCTCGGTCTTGAAGGTCAGCGTCAGGTCCTTGGCCACGGCCTGCATGCGGAACAGCAGCTGCAGCTCGTCGATCGCGGTGTTCACGTCGAACATCTCGTCGACCAGCACCAGCTCGCCGGCCTCGCCGCTGGAGAAGTCTAGGATCTCGTCGATCAGCGCGCGCAGGTTGCGGCCGCTGGTCAGGATGGTCTGGATGTAGGAGAGCTGCTCCTCGGTGAGCTTGGTGCCCTCCAGCAGCGACGCCAGGCCCAGCACGCCGTTGAGCGGGGTGCGGATCTCGTGCGACATGCGCGCCAGGAAGTCGGTGCGCGCGACCGTGGCGGCCTGGGCGGCGTCGCGCGCGGCCTCCAGGGCCTGCTTGGCCTGCACGCGCTCGTCGACCTTGTCGATGCGCACCAGCAGCAGGCGGCGGTTGCGGATGTCGAGCGGGCGGTAGACCACCTCGCCCCAGAACGCGTTGCCCGACAGCGAGTGGTACTGCACCTCGGCGCGGAATTCGCCGCCCGCGTCGGTGATGCGCCAGATGTCGTTGAGCTCCGCAGACGTGAACGTGCGCGTCTGAAGCTTGGACAGGCTCTTGCCGGTCAGCGACTCGGTGCTGCGCGCCTCGAACATGTCGACCGCGCGCTCGTTGACCAGCTCCGTGGCGTTGGTGACCGGGTCCACCAGGAACAAGGCGTCCGTGGCGTTCTCAAAGATCGCGCGGAGCAGCGTGGTGCGGTCGGTGATCTCATCCTGGAGCAGGCCCTCCTGCTTGGCCACGTTCCAGTGCACCACGAACATGACGGCGCACGCCACCACCACGAACGGCGCGTCCTCGGCGAGCGACTCGCCCAGCCCGAACACGCTCCACGCCGCCGCGATCAGCGCACTGACCAGCACGCTCGTCCAATACCAGCGCACGTGGGTCAGGTTGCGCACCGCCAGCGCGCTGACGCCCACCGTCGCCACCAGCTGCCCGACGTACGCGGGGAGCGCGGCGTTGGTCCACGCCAGCCAGACGGCCACCATGGAGGCCAGCGAGCAGACCAGCGCCATCCAGCCTGGCACCTCGCGCGCGCGCTGCTCCGACACCAGCGACGCCCCCGCCACGCCAATCGCCAGCAGGCTGATCAGCAGGCGCGGCGCCAGAGGGTCCTTGGCCCAGGGGTAGGTCGCTTGGAGCACCCACCACCACACCGGGAACGCCGCCGCCATCACCGCCATGACCAGCCGGCCCACGCGCACGTCTCCAGCTTCGTTGGGCTGGCTGTCGAGCTGGACGGCGGGGAGGCTCATCTGCGCTGGATCCTAGGTTGGTCCGAGGGTGTTTCCGTCGTACCGGTGCGCGCTTCCGGAAGCGAGCTTGCGTGAGGTGGGCCCCGAGCGGCCCGACGGGGATTACGCCCGTGAGATAGGGGTCATCGGATCTTCTCAGGCCCCACTGAAGGGGTGGAGTACCGTATTGTCTCTCGACGAGCTCAACGAGGCCCAGCGTGCGGCGGTGCAGTCGCGTGATGGCGCACACTTGGTCGTGGCCGGCGCGGGTACCGGGAAGACCCGAACGCTGGTCCATCGGGTGGCGTGGCTGATCGAGCAGGGGGTCGCGCCCGGGCAGATCGTGCTGCTGACCTTCACCCGCCGCGCCGCCGAGGAGATGCTCGATCGCGTCGCCGCGCAGGTCGGCCCTGAGGCCCGCGCCGTCCGCGGCGGCACCTTCCACGCCTTCGCGTTGGGCGCGCTGCGCCGCTTCGCCGACACGCTCGGCTGGACGCCGTCGTTCACCGTGATGGATCGCGAGGACGCCGAGGACATGGTCGGCCTGGTCCGCAGCGAGCTGGGCTACGCCGAGGGCAAGCAGAAGTTCGCCCGCAAGGGCACCGTGCTCGACGTGCTCTCGCGCTCGGTGAACACCCACAAGACCATCCAAGAGGTGCTGTCCGACCAGTACCCGCAGTACGGCGCCTTCGCGGATGCGTTCGAGGCCATCGGTCGCCGCTACGCCGAGCGCAAGCAGGCCCACGGCGTGATGGACTACGACGACCTGCTGGTGCTGCTCGCCACGCTGCTGCGCGATCACCCCGAGGCCCGCCGCAAGCTGTCGAGCGAGGCGCACCACGTGCTCGTCGACGAATTCCAGGACACCAACCGGCTGCAGGCCGAGATCGCCGTCCTCTTGTCGAGCGCGCACGGCAACCTGATGGTGGTGGGCGACGAGGCGCAGTCGATCTACGGCTTCCGCGGCGCGTCCGTCCGCAACATCCTTGACTTCCCCAAGCTGTTCCCCGACATCCAGATCACCAAGCTGGAGGAGAACTACCGCAGCACCCAGCCCGTGCTCGACCTGGCGAACGCGGTGCTCGACTCCGCGCGCGAGGGCTTCCACAAGCGCCTGCGCGCCGTCCGCGGCGAGGGCCCGCTGCCCCGCATCGTCGACGTGATCGACGAGCACGACCAAGCCGACGCGGTGGTCAAGCGCATCCTCGCCCTGCGCGCCGCGGGCGTGCCCGTCTCCAAGCAGGCGGTGCTCTTCCGCAGCGCCTACCACTCGTTCCTGCTGGAGACGCGGCTGGTCGAAGAGGAGATCGCCTTCAAGAAGTTCGGTGGCATGCGCTTTGGCGAGGCGGCCCACATCAAGGACGCGCTCGCGCTCGTGCGCCTGGTCGCGAACCCGCGCGATGCGATGGCGTGGTTCCGCGTGCTCGGCTGGTTCGAGGGCCTGGGCGAGAAGACTGCGCAGAAGATCGGCGACGCCATCGCCAACGCCGACGATCCGGTGCTCGACGCCGCTCAGTTCAAGGGCCGCAAGTACCACGCCGCCCTGCTCGACCTGGCCAACCAGCTCGACAGCTGGGCGCCGCTCGTCATGGAGCCGGTCAGCTGTGTCGAGGCGGTGGTCGCCTGGTACCGCGAGCGCATGCCGTCGATCTACGACGACGCCAAGCGCCGCCTCAAGGATCTCGACGCGCTGCCGCTCGTCGCCGAGCGCCACCAGTCGATCGAGAGCTTCTTGAGCACCGTCGCCATCGACCCGATCGAGGATGCCAACGCCGATCGGCCCGAGGGTGACGACGAGATCCTGACCTTGTCCACCATCCACTCATCGAAGGGCCTGGAGTGGGAGGCGGTGCACTTGCTCCAGCTCGCCGACGGCGGCTTCCCCAGCGCGTGGTCGCTCGACGACGACAGCGCGATGGAGGAGGAGATCCGCCTGCTCTACGTCGCCGTCACCCGCGCGCGCCGCGAGCTGTGGCTGACCCGTCCGCACTTCGTGCGCACGCGCGGGCCCACCGGCGTGGGGCCGGGCTGCTCGCTGCTGGAGCCGATCGAGCACCTCGACGACCTGGTGGAGTTCCTGCGCCACGACCCGGAGGCGGGCGCGGACTCGGCGGCGTCGGAGGATCTGTTCCGCCGACTGCGGAGCTTCTTGGACATGTGAGCGACGCAGCGACCGACGGCGCGCGTGCGCCGTGGTCTCCGCCTCGCACGCGGACGCGCCTACTTCTGCCCGCGATGCGACAGCAGCAGCACCACCGACGACGCGAGCGCCAGACCGCTCGAGAGCGAGCCCGCGTCCAGCTCAGGCGCGGCGGGCGCGGCGAACGCGGCGGGCGCCACGAACGCGGTGGCGAGGACGAGGAAGGCGAGCTGCGCGAAGGTCCTACGGGTCAAAGGCCCTCCAGCGGTGAGGTGTCGCTGTCCGACCATTTTCCGACAGCGAGCGGGGGATGTCAATGCACCGAGGCCACGCCACACGCGCCCGGCGTCGCTCCCGCACATCCTCCGGCCTCGATACGACATGCTACCTCACCCCTCGTCCGCCGCGGAGGCCCCATGCACGAGCTCGTCTTCATCGCCTACTCGCCGTGGTCCATGCGCGCGCGCCTCGCGCTCGACGCCCAGGGCGTGCCGTGGAAGGGCCGCCCATACATCCCGCAGATCAGCGAGCCGGGCCTGCGCTGGCGGCTCAAGCAGCTCACCGGCAAGGTCACCACGCCCGTGCTGTTCCCCGACGACGGCCCGGCGCTCACCGACTCGTTCGACATCGCCGCGTGGGCCGCGGCCCGCTCCGCGCGCCCGCTGATCACGCCCGAGAACCGCGCGCAGGTTGAGGCCTTCAACGAGCTCGCCAACCGCGCGCTGGAGGCCGGTCGCATCCGCACCACGCGCCGCGTGCGCGCCGACGCCGACGCGCTGCGCGAGTCGCTGCCGCCGCCCGTGCGCGCGCTGGGCCCCATCGGCTTGGCGATCGGCCGCAAGGCCAGCGGTGACCTGATCTCCAAGTACGCGGTGGGCGACAACTCCGACGAGTCTATGCTGGTGGAGATGCGCCTGGCGCTCACCAAGTTGGCCGACGCGCTCGAGGGCCGCGACTGGCTGCTCGGCGAGTTCAGCTACGCCGACATCACCGCCGCCGCGAGCTTGAGCTTCGTGAAGCCGCACGAGTCCACGCCGCTCGGGCCGCGCAGCCGCGCGCTCTGGACCGAGGACGCGCTCGCCCACGAGTTCAGCGAGGTGCTGACTTGGCGCGACCGCGCCGTCGCCGAGGCCAAGTCTCGCCGGCCCGTCCGGGCCTGACGGCGCCGACCGGCCTACGCGCCGAACGCTTCCTTGAGCCGCTTGGTGATGCTGCCTTCCAGCTTGGCGGCGTCCACGCCAGCGGCGCGGGCGAGCATGCCCAGCTTCACATCCACGTCGACGGCGCTGTCGCTGACCTTCACGTCGCCGCTCACGCCGAGGCCTTGGATGGTGGCGTCGGTGCCCTTCCAGTTGAGCGTGACCCGGTACTTGCCGAGCAGCTCCTGAAAGCCCGCGAGCTTGGCCTTGGCGGCGTCGCGGGAGAGGGAGTGCGGCTGGCGGACGTGGACATTGGCCATGGTGTTCCTCGCAGGGGGGAAGGGGGACACCCCCCGATAGCCACGCGCCCGCGCGCTGTCAGCCGCGCCTTGGCCTACGCGTCGACCGGAGCCCACGCGCGGCTAAGGATGGTACCCACGTCCGTGCCGACCGGCAGCGTGCCGAACGCGTAGCCGCCGTCGCCCAGGCGGGTGGTCAGGAACGCGTCGGACACGGCCTTGGGCGAGTTCCGGATCAGCAGCGACGCCTGCAGCGTGACGGCGGCCAGCTCGGTGGTGCGGCGGGCGCGGTACTCGGCGTTCGTCGGGTCGCGCAGCTCCACCTTCAGGCGGTCGACGGCGGCGTCGAGCGCGGCGTTCGCGCCGCGGGTCAGGTCGATCTCGGCGATCAACGCGTCGGCCACCTCGGGCTGACGCGACAGGGCGCGCAGCACGTCCAGGCAGATCACGTTGCCGCTGCCCTCCCAGATGCCGTTGAGCGGCGCCTCGCGGTACAGCCGCGGCAGGATGGACTCCTCGACGTAGCCGCCGCCGCCCAGGCACTCCATCGCTTCGGCCACCACGGTCGGGCAGCGCTTGTTCGTCCAGTACTTGCTGATCGCGATGCCAATGCGGGCGAGCTGCCCGGCGACCGGATCCTGCTCGCTGTCGTCGTACGCGCGGGCCATGCGCATGGCGAGCGCGGTCTGCGCCTCGATCTCCACCGCCAGGTCCGCGAGCACGTTGCGCATCAGCGGCTGCTCGATCAGGCGCTTGCCGAACGCCTTGCGGTGCGTGGCGTGGTGCGCGGCCTGCACGAACGCTTGGCGACCCAAGGCCGCCGCCGCGGTGGTGCAGTCCAGGCGCGTGTGGTGGACCATCTCCAGGATGGTGCGCACGCCGCGGCCCTCGTCGCCCACGCGCTGCGCGTAGGTGTGGTTGTACTCGATCTCGCTCGACGCGTTCGACTTGTTGCCGAGCTTGTCCTTGAGCCGCTGGATGAAGAAGTTGTTGCGCGTGCCGTCCGGCAGGAAGCGCGGGACCAGGAAGCAGGTCAGCCCGCCCTCGGCCTGCCCGAGGGTCAGGAACGCGTCGCACATGGGCGCTGAGCAGAAGTACTTGTGGCCGGTCAGGCGGTAGGCGTCGCCGTCGCGCACGGCGCGCGTGGTGTTGGTGCGCACGTCCGAGCCGCCCTGCTTCTCGGTCATCGACATGCCGATGGTGGCCGACGTCTTCTGGTCCGCGGGGATCAGGCGCGGGTCGTACACGTTGCGCGTGACGCGCGGGATCCACTCGGCCGCCACCTTGGGCTCGTGGCGCAGCGACGGGACGACCGCGTAGGTCATGGTGGTGGGGCAGCCGCTGCCCGCCTCGATCTGCCCGGCCATGTAGCCGAGGGCGGTGTGGGCCACGTGGCCGCCGCGCTCCGTCGTCGTCCAGGCGATGCTGTGCTGCTCGTGCGCCATCGCGAGGCTGAAGAACTGGTGGTAGGCCGGGTGGAATTCGACCTCGTCGAGCCGCTCGCCCTGGCGGTTGAAGCTGCGTAGGATCGGCCCGTTCACGTTCGCCAGGCGGCCGGCCTCTTGGATCTCAAAGCTGCCGAGCGCGGTGCCGAACGCGGTCAGGCGGCCCTTGGCCCAGCCGGCGCCCTCGCGCTCCACCGCCTCCTGCAGCACCACGTCGGTCCCGAACAGGTCGTAGTCCTGCAGGTTGGGGGCCTGGTTGAAGACCTCGTGCGTGGGGAGCTGGACATGCGGGCGGTACGACACTGGGCCTCCAGGGGTGGGGTGGGCTAACCGGGCGCGGTACAGCCGGGGGCTGCAGGAGGTTGCATGAGCGTGGTGATGGACGCGGACGCGCTGCGTAGGTTCCTCGCGGCGGAGTTCCCCCAGTCGCTCCAGCTGGGCTTCGAGATCACCCGCGTGGACGCGCAGGGCGTGGGGTTGGTCCTACGCACCGGCGACCATCACCTGCGGCCCGGCGGCACCATCATGGGCCCCACCCTGATGACCCTGGCGGACACGGCGACCTACCTGGTGATCCTGTCGCGCGTGGGCCCGGTGGCGTTGGCCGTCACGTCCAGCTTGGAGATGCACTTCCTGCGCAAGCCGCCGCCCGGCACGCTGTATGTCGACGCGCGCCTGCTCAAGCTCGGCAAGTCGCTGGCGGTCGCGGTGGTCGACATCCACGCGGAGGGTGCGGGCGACAACCCGGTCGCGCACGCGACGGTCACCTACGCGATCCCGTCCAAGCGCTGATCGCTCACCACGCGTGCGTGGTCACCGCTGACACCCACATCCCGATCACACCCGTGACCACGCCGCAGCACCACGCGCTCAGCAGCAGCGCGAGCGCGGTGCGGCGGCCGCCCGGGTCCTTGCCCGCCAGCCGCAGCGTCAGCGTGCCGGCGATCGCGAGCGCCATGGCGAACACCGCCAGGTGCTCCTTGGTCTCGAACGCGGGCAACGCGGGGCTCTTAGTGGCGTACAGGCCGCCCTTCACGTGCGCGCGGTAGTCGCTGTAGATCCACCAGCCCAGGCCGAACGGCGCCGCGAGCAGCAGCGCGGCCAGATCAGCGGTCGCCTGCGTCCACCACGGCACGCCCTTGCGACGCATCAGGCTGACGATCGGGTGCATGAGCAGCGCCAGGCCAAGCAGCGCCAGGTGGCCGTGCACCCGCTCCAGCAGCGCGAACAGCGTAGGCGTCATGGGACCATCACCATCGACACGGCGAACGGGATGATCACACCCGCCACGATCCACGGCCCCGCCGCGAGCACGCGGCCCGCGCGCGTGTCCGACAGCCCCACCGCCAGGATCAAGCCCAGCAGCACGCCGTGCAGGATCGACAGGAACAGGCGCCACGTGAACGGCGTGTGCACCTGGCTGACCACCATCGCCGGGTTCTCGTGCAGCAGCAGCTTGGCGAGCAGCCGCTGCGTCGCGTACGACACCGGCGTGCCCAGGCCAAAGGCCATGGCGCCCACCGCCCACGCGCGTCGCGACGGTCCGATCACAGCGCCGCCATCGCGATCACGCGCGGGCACTCCGGGTCGGGCGCGAGCGTGTCGCCGGTGACGTGGCCGGCCACGATCCGGCACCCGCCGCGGCACACGCGCTGGTGGTCGCAGGTGTCGCACGGCGCGGGCGGCGCTGCCGCGCGGGCGCGCCACGCGTCGAGCACGTCGTCGGACTGCCAACGCTCGGTGAGCGGACGATCGTCTTCGACCGAGCTCGCATGCGCGAACGAGCACGGCGCCCAGTGACCGTTCGCGCCGCGCGCCCACAGGCTCTCGCCGCCGACGCAGCCGTTCACGCCCAGCCGCGCGAGCGCGTCCGCCGTGGGTCCGTGCGCGGCCAGGAAGGGGACGAGCGCGCAGTCGACGCGCATGATCAGGCCGGTGCGCGCCTCGATGTCGAGCAGGCGCGGCCACAGGCTCAAGCCGTCCGCCTGCGACAGCGCGTGCTCCGCGTAGGTGTCGACGCCGCGGCCCGCGGGCTTGAAGCGCACCCACTGCCACTCCGACACACCGAGCGCCGCGATCGCGTCGCCGATCGCCTCCAGCGCGTGCACGTTCTTGCGCGACAGCACCGTGTTCACGCCCACGCGGATGCCCGCGTCGCGCAGCGTGGCGATCGCGCGGAGCGCCACGCGTGTGCCGTCCCACCCGCGCACCGCCGCGTAGGTCTCGTCGACGCCGTCCAGGCTAACGTTGACCTGGCCCACGTGCGGCGCGAGCGCGGCCGCCATGCCGGTCGTCAGGCCGAGGCCCGAGGTGGTGAGGTTGGGCACCATGCCGCGCGCGCGGATCGACGCGATGAGCGCCGCCAGATCCTCGCGCACCAGCACCTCGCCGCCGCCCAGCGCCACCTCGAACACGCCCATCGCCTGGAGCGTGTCCAGGTCGCGCGCCAAGTCGGTCGCGGTGGGGTCAGGGCTGGCGCGGTGCGGGCCGGCGTCCAGGTAGCAGCCGTCACACGCCACCGGGCAGCGATCGGTCACCGCGATGTGCGCCTCGGTCGGCGCGGAAAGGGCGCCTGCGGGCGACGTGCCGCCGCCGATCTCCCGCGCGCCGCGATCGAGCAGCGACTGCGCGCTCTCAGCGTCGACGGAGACGAGCGCGGGCGGATCGTTCACCGCCACGATCGCGCCGAACGCCTCGCGGCGCACGCGCGGCGTGTCGTCAGTCGGCGTCGGATCAGGCGGTGTCTCGGTCGATGGGTCGACGCCGGTGGGCGGGCCGCCGTCACCGTCGCGTCGCCACGCGGAGAGCCGCCCCGCGAACGCGTTGAGCACCGCCGCCACGCCGACCGCGGTCAGCAGCGCCGCGCCGACGACGCTGCCTGCGGCGGAGCAGTTCGGGCTGTGCCCGGGGCGAACGCGGAGGACGTGGATGTCGCGCGGCACAGACATGCTCACCACCAGACCTGATTGAGGGAGCCGGTGGCGTAGAACGCGAGCCACGCGGCGGCGAAGGAGGCGACGGCGGCCAGCGCGCCGATCCCGGCGCGCCCGATCGCGCTGGCGGTCCCGTGCTGCGCGCGCCCGGCGAGCAGGTGGATGCCGACGAGCGGGGTGCTCATCCAGAGCACGGCGTCCGCCGAGCCCGGGTCCCACGACGTGCCGATGACGTAGGCGCCGACCAGGCCCACCGTCATGGGGAGCAGCGCCCACGGCCGCGGCTGGCCCACCGCGCGCCACGCGCCGAGCAGCGACGCCGCGACGAACAGCGCGATCGCCGACCACGAGACCACGCGTACCCGCTGGTGGTGCTGGGCGATCAAGGCCTCGTCCACCGGCGTGGCGAGCGCGCCGCCCCCGACGAGCGCCTCATTCTCCACGGTCTTGGCCTCGTCGGCGCGCCCCACCTGCACCAGCGCGAGCGCGTGCATGAGCACGACGTTCTTGCGGTGCTCGTCGTCGAACGCGGTGCGGGCGTCGTAGAGCGGCGTGGTGTCGGTCAGCGCCAGGGCGGCGTCCTTCTTGCGGGCGAGCGCGTCGTTCGCGAGCCACAGCCCGGCCTCGGCACGCAGCATCGGCGTGGCCTGCGCGTCGTCGCGGAGGGTGGCGACCGTGGCGCGCGCGCCGTCCGGATCGACCCGCCACGTCTCGCGCCGCACGGTGTCGAGCTCGCGCCACAGGTCGAACCCGCCGTCCACGTCGCGGCGCGCGTCAAACCACGCGACGCGTCGGGCGCAGCGGGCGGCGCGGGGGCCCGTGGGGAGCACGGTGATCGCGGCCTTGCAGGCCGTCACGGCGCCCTCCCAATCGTGGGCCAGCTCGGCCTTGGCGGCTTGATCGGCGGCCGCCATGTGCTGCGCCAAGCTGTCGCCGTCGGGGGCAGCCAAAGCGAGCGCGAGCGTGAACCAAAACCACATGCCCCGTGGAGTGCCGTCGCCGACCGCCCAAGTCAAGCGACGAGGGCGTGACGGCCGCTGGCGCGACTACCCGACCGTGATGCCCAGAAGGTGGCCGATGCCAAACGTGAGCGACATCGCGGCGATCCCGCCCAGGCCGACGCGGACCGCGCCCAGCTGCGGGTTGGCGCCGCCGAGCTTGGCGCCCACGTAGCCGCTGCCGCCGAGCGCGAGCGCCGCGCTGGCCCCGATCGCCCACACGGCCATGTTGGCGGGCGTGATCAGGCTGACGAGGATGGGGAGGGCGGCGCCGAGCACGAAGCTCACCGCCGACACCCACGCGGCCTGGAAGGGCTTGGCGCGGGTGAGGTCGGTAATGCCGAGCTCATCTCGGAGGTGGGCCTGGAGCGCGTCGTGCGCGGTGAACTTCTCGGCCACGGCGCGCGCGAGGGCCTCGTCCAGCCCGCGGTGCTTGTAGATGGCGATCAGCTCGTCGAGCTCGGACGCCGGCGTCTCGGCCAGCTCGCGCGTCTCCTTGGCGATGTCGGCGTCCTCGGCGTCTCGCTGGGAGGCGACCGACACGAACTCGCCCGCGGCCATCGACATGGCGCCGGCGACCAGCCCCGCGACGCCCGCGACCAGGGTCGCGCTCGCCGACTGCCCCGCGGCGACGACGCCGATCATCAGGCTGGACGTGGAGACGATGCCGTCGTTGGCGCCGAGCACGGCGGCGCGGAGCCAAGCGAGACGGTCCTGGGCATGAATTTCGGAGTGGGAAGCCACGAGCACCTCATCGGTGTCCCGCTGTCGGGTGGCCTCGGGATAGCACGTCGCAGGCCAGCCCAGAAAGAACGAGCGCCCGGGTTGCAGTGCAGCCCGGGCGCTCGCAGGAAGGTGGTTGGCGTCCCACGAGAACAGGGTACCCCAAGCACTTGTGCCCGTCGCGCCTTCGAACACCAGATCCTGTGTGTTCAGTGTCAATCCGTCGAACACCATACGACAATCGAGATCTGCCGTGCCTGTTTGGTTCCCTTTCGCCCAGCTCCAAGGCTTCCAGCCACGTGGTCGACTTGTGTCTGCGCGGGGCGCATGGCTCACCCTGGACGACGGACGGCGTGTGTTTGACGGCATCTCGTCGTGGTGGGTGAACGTGCACGGGCACGCGCACCCCACGGTGGCGGCCGCGATCGGGGCGCAGGCGGCGTCGCTGGATCAGGTCATCCTGGCCGACTTCAGCCACGGGCCGGCCGAGCAGCTGTCCGACGCGCTGGCCGCGATCCTGCCCGGTGACCTGGACCACGTGTTCTTCAGCGACGACGGCTCCACGGCGGTGGAGGTGGCGCTCAAGATGGCGTGGCAGGCGCACCAGCAGCGCGGCGACACCGGCCGCACCAAGCTGGTCGCCATGGACGGCGGCTACCACGGGGACACGCTCGGGGGCATGCGCGTGGGCGCGCGCGGCCCGTTCAACGACGCCTTCGCGGGCCTGCTGGGCGACGCGACCTTCCTGCCCTACGGCGACGCCGAGGCGGCCGAGGCCTTCTTCGCGGCCCACGGCCACGAGGTCTGCCTGTGCATCGCCGAGCCCTTGATCCAGTGCGCGGGCGGCATGCGCTTCACCACGCCCGAGTACCTGTCGCGGCTGGCGGCGGCGGTGCAGGGCGCGGGCGCCTTCCTGGTTCTCGACGAGGTGGCGACGGGCTTTGGTCGCACCGGCACCATGTGGGCCTGTCAGCAGGCGGGCGTGGTGCCGGACCTGATGTGTTTGTCCAAGGGCATCACGGGGGGGGCGCTGCCGCTGGGCGTCACCGCGTGCCGGCCGCCCATCTTCAACGCCTTCCTCGGCGCCGACAAGCGCACGGCCTTCCTGCACGGCCACAGCTACACGGGGAACCCCATCGCGTGCGCCGCGGCGATCGCGAGCCTGTCGGTGTTCCGTGACGAGGACACGCTGTCGCGCGTGGCCGAGATGTCCACCCAGTACGCCGCCGCCGCGCCCGTCCTGTCGGCGATCCGCGGCGTGACCGACGTGCGCTGGATGGGCGGCATCCTCGCGCTCAACCTGGCGACCGACGTCGGCGGCTACCTCGACCCGATTGGCCGACGTGTGGCCGACGCCGCGTTCGCGCGCGGCCTGTACCTGCGCCCCCTCGGTGACGTGGTCTACCTGATGCCGCCCTACTGCTCGGCGGGGGATGACCTCGCGTTCGCGCTGTCCGCGCTGGAAGGCGCGCTGCGCGAGGTGGTCGCGTGACGTCACGTGCGGTTCGGCGTCGCTGGGTCGCGCGTATCCACGGCAGGGAGGTGTCGATGCTGCGCCCGTTCATGCTCGCGGTGGCGCTGGTCGCGGCGGGCTGCGGCCCCAAGCACAGCCTGACCGCCGCCGTGAAACAGTTCGAGGAGCAGACCGGCGTCGACGTGCACGTCACCGGCACGTTCGGCGAGCCGCTGCCGCCGGTCGCCAATGGCGTGGAGCTGGGCGTCGTCGACCGCAAGCTGGCGCGCCGCGAGCTGCCGCTGCTGAGCGACGTGCTCATGGCCTACCCGACGTCCGTTCGGCACGACATGATCGGCAACCTGTACCTGGTGGGCAAGCTGCGCATCGAGGACGTGCCGTTTCTGGGCCTCGCGCACCCGCGTCAGGGGCGCTTCGAGCTGGCGCTGCACCCGCAGACCGACCGCGAAGAGCTCGCGCGCACCATGCACCACGAGATCGGCCACCTGTTCGAGGCCGAGGAGCCGTACCGGACGAGCGGGTTTCGCGACGTCAGCGCGGGATCCTATGTGGGCCGCGCGCCGGTGAAGCACTGGAAGGACTCGGCGCGCATCGAGTGGCTCAACGCCGGGTTCGTCACCCCCTACGCCAGCAAGAACGCCGGCGAAGACTTCTCCGAGATCGCGGGCCTGGCGTGGATGCACCCAGACCGCGCGCGGGACCTCGCCAAGCGCTTCCCGACCCTCGCCGCCAAGCTCGACATGCTGACCGACATCTACCAGCGCACCGCGCCCGACATCGTCCTGCCGTGGACCGGCGCGGGCTGGTCCAAGTGGCAGCAGGAGCACGGCGGCGAGGCGGTCGACCCCGCCAGTTGATCGTCGAGCGTGGGCCGCGCGTCGCGGCGGGCGATCAGGACGGCAGCGTCGTGATGATCGGCTCGCCGTGGGTGACGATCAGCGTGTGCTCGTACTGCGCGGAGAACGTGCCGCGGTGGTTCATCAGGGTCCAGCCGTCGGACGCCTCGCGTGCGACCGTCTTGCCGGTGGTGAGGAACGGCTCGACCGTCAGCACCATGCCCTCGTGGAAGCGGCGGCGGTCCGAGCGGTCCTCGTAGCCGGGGATGAACTGCGGGTCCTCGTGCAGGCTGCGCCCGACGCCGTGGCTGCCGAGGTTGCGGATCACGGCGAAGCCGGACTCGCGCGCGACCTGCTCGACCGTGCGACCGATCAGGCGGATCTCGCGGCCCGCGCGCACTTCGAGGATGGCCTCGTCGCGGGCGCGCCGCGCGGCGGCGCACAGGCGGGCTTGGAGCTCGGTCGGGTCGGCGCCGACGACGAAGCTGCCGCCGGTGTCGCCGACGTAGCCGTTCAGGTAGGCGCTGACGTCGATGTTCACCAGGTCGCCCGCACGAAAGACGCGCCGACCCGGCACGCCGTGCGCGACCTCCTCGTTGACCGAGATGCACGTTGCGCCGGGGAACGCGTAGGCCTTGATCGGCGCGGACTCGGCGCCGTGGCGCTTGAGGAAGGCGGCGCCGATCGCGTCCAGCTCGGCGGTCGTCATGCCGGGCTGAGCCTGCTCCTGCATGTGCACCAGGCAGTTGGCCACCACCCGCCCCGCGGCGAGCAGTCCCTGCAGATCGCTGTCACTGTCGATGGTCATGCTGGTCTAAGCGTCCGGGTCCAAGAATCCCCGCCTACCGCGGCCCTTTCACCGGCGCCCGATCAGGGGACGAACGACTGGAGACCGGCTGCGATCGCCCGCAGCGTGGCCGCGGGCGTCGCGGGCTGGGCCGCACACCACGCCAAAAAGGCGGGCAAGGTGGTGTCCGGGTGCACCTGGTGCTGATCGCTCCGGCCCTCGTCCATCCACCGCACCACGTGAGCGAGCAACTTCTCGTGGTAGCCCTCGTAGACGGTGAGGTCGCGTAGGGCCTCGGCGTTCGGGTCGCTGCCGTCGACCACCGCGGTCGCGCGCGCGCGCAGCTCGGCCAACGCGCCCGGCTCCGTGTCCAGGATCGCCAGGTCGTAGAGCAGGTTCTCGGCGGGGTGGTACGCGGCCAGCACGTGTCGGATGACGTGTGTCGCGCTGCTGCCAAGGCCGGTCTGGTCGCCCGGGTTCACGGCGCGGGCGCGAAGGACCGCGGGGATCCGGTACAGCCTCTGGTCCATGCGCCGCGCGCCCAGCGTGTCCCGCACCGGCGCGCCGTCCGACAGGCCGATGGTCTCGGGGCGCTTGGCCACGCGCACCCACATGTAGACCACGCCCAGCCACGCCTGCCAGAGGTTGGGCTTCACGGCGATCACGCCGTCCGCGTGCAGGCGCTCCAGGCGCGCCTCGATGCGCCTGGGGCTCCAGAGCAGCAGGTACCACCACGGAGCCATCATGCGGTCCCCCCTAGAAGAAGCACTGTCCGAGCCCGCGGTAGGTGGAGACGGCGTCCACGACGGCCTCGCCGCGGAATAGCAGGTAGCGGTTGAAGCGCTCCGCCAGCTCGCCGGCCTTGGCGTGGCGGCAGATCACCGGGTCGCCGACGTTCAGCGGCGGCGCGTCCGGGCCCACCTGGAACGGCGTCTGGACCTCGCCGAAGCCCTCCAGACCGACCGGACGCAGGCCGCGCGGCGCGTGCACGAGCGGACTCCGGTCGGCGCCGGGCGGGCCGGACGCGATGTAGCCGCCGCCCGTGCAGGTCAGGTGATCCGGGTCGGACCGGCGCGCGACGGCGATCGCGAAGAACGCGGCGGGCTGGAAGGGGAGGCGGTCGTACCCGTCGAACAGGTGCGAGTCCAAGAAGCCTGACCCCGCCGTGATCTCCGAGCAGGTGGAGTCGCGCGCGGTGCTGTGTACGCTGCCGCTCCCGCCGCCGTTCACCAGGCTGACGGTCACGCCCTCGCCGCGCAGCGCGTCCACCACCGCCCGCCGGCGGCGCGCGGCCAGCGGCACGCTCGACGCCTTGATCAGCTTGCGGACCAGCCCCATCGCCGCCTCGGACGCACCTTCGCCCACGGCGTCGCGCAGGCCCGCCACCTGCGCCTCGTAGGCCAGGACCGCGTCGATCTTCAGGCCGGGCAGGTCGCGCACGCCGCGCGCCAGGCGCACCGCGTCCTCGGGGGCGCGGATGGGGCTGCGGCGCACGCCCAGGTGCGCGGCGCCGTTCATCGGTCGCCAGGACACGTCGACGTCCACGCACAGGCGCAGCGTGATCCCCGCGCCCTGCGCCGCCGCAGACAGCAGGCGCGCTTGGGCCAGATCGTCGACCGTCACCCACACGTCGGTCCGCGCCGCCGCGCGCACCACGGCCGCCGCCTCGTCCGCGCGCGAGATCGGGTAGCCCAGCAGCAGGTCGGTGAAGCCCTGCTCAGCCAGCCAGACCGTCTCGTGCGCCGAGTAGGTCATCAGGCCGCGAACCTTGGACCCGCCCCGCTCCAGAATGTGGCGGAGCAGGGCGGGCACGCGCACGGACTTGGTGGCGATCCGCAGCGTCTGGCGGTCGCCCAGGGCGCCCGTCAGGAGCGCGATGTTGGCGTCCAACGCGTCCATGTCGACCAGGGCGGCGGGCAGCGGTGAGCCGTCCAGCACGCGCCGGAAGCGCTTCCAGCTGTGGTGATCGTTCGTGACCAACTCCGCCCCTCGCGGACGCCTACGATACCGCGCGGGTTGGACGACCGCGATATGGCGCGCCGCCAGGAGGCCACGTTGGCCGAACCGTTGAACATGCAGCGCCGTGGTGCTCTCGGGATCGTGGTGCTTGTGGTGCCGGTGGTGAGCATCATCGCCGTGGGCATCGGGTACGGCATCCTGCTGTGGTACGGCTACGCCGGGCACCCGGCCGAAGGCGCCAAAACCCGCATCGACTTTGAGGCGTGCCCCGCCGCGCAGGCCGTGATCGCCAACCGCGTGGAGCGCATGGGGCTTCCCAACCCTGTGTTCGCGACCACGGAGAAGGGCTTCTCGCTGACCGTGCGCATGCCCGCCGACGAGAAGGTCGCGGCCGACATCCCCGCGACGCTCGCGGCGCCCGGCAAGCTCGAGGTCGCCCGCGGTGAGCACGACGGCCTGATCGCCAGCTCCGAGGACATCGACGACGTGTCGGTCTCCATGGGCTTCATGGACGCGCCGCGCACCTGGATCAAGCTCAAGCCCGCCGCCAGCGCGCGCCTCAAGGACGCGATGAGCGCGGACATGCAGGGCCACGTCTCCATCTGGGTCGACGGTGAGGTGGTCACGCGCCGCAAGAACGCGCCGCCGATCGCCGACGGTCAGCTCGACCTCGCGGCGGAAGGCCAGGCCGACGTGAACGTCGTGACCTTCGCCGCGGCGATGGGCGTGGTCCTGTCGAGCGGGCCGCTGCCGTGCCCGGTGACGCTGTTGGGCACCACGCAGCTCGACAAATGAGCCGCGCGCCCGTCCTGGCGGTCGTGCTGTCGCTGGCTTGCTCCGGCGCCGACGAACGCTGCGACGTGGCGCAGCTCGGCAAGCTGGCCGCCCCGGTCGGCGCGGACGACTGCGGCACGCAGGACCCGGGCGGCACCGACGTCGACACCTGCATGGCCGAGCACCTCCGCGACGGCGTGCCCTTCGTCGGCGTGACTCAGGAGGCGGGCGTGCTCGACCTCGTCGCCCGCGGCTGGGTCTACGACGGCACCACCGTCACGCTCTTCCTCGGCCGGTTCACGTCCTGCACGTCAGACGGCTGCCTCGGTGAGGTCGAGCAACTCGACTGTCCCGCGCCCGTGCCCACCTTCAACGGCGACGTCGGCACCATCACCTGCACCTGGTCGACCGCGCCGTGCGGGCCGATCGTGTGCGGCGGCGACGGCGACGGCTGCGGAATCTGACGCTCAGGGCCCGAGCTTGTTCGACGGTGGCTTGGCGTTGGGCGGCAGCAGGAACGTGAGCGGCGGCCCGACGCGCAGGGTGAGCTTGGACGTGCCGACCTCGAGCTCGCCGTCCAGGTTGTAGCGGATGGGCTTGGTCGCGGTCAGGCGAACCTCGCGCGCGGGCGCGTCGAACACGAGCGAGCGGCGCGGAAGTCGGCCCATGCGGATGCGCAGCAAATCGCCCGCGAAGCGCGCCGCCGTGCTGCCGACGCCGAGCAGGTGGAAGTGTTCGGGGTGGTCCAGCACGGCCATGTGCGGCCGAAAGCCCAGGCCGAGGTCGTGCATGCCGCCCGCGCTCAGCAGGAGCCAGTCGCGGATCGGCCAGGTGTGTCCGTCAACCAGCACCTCGGCGCTGACCCGCTCGAACAGGCGATCGTGCAGCTCGCCGCCGGTGAACGCCGCCGCCACCGCAGACGCCAGCGTGCGCGCTGCCTTCTTGGGCGACGTCGGCTCCGGCCCACGCTCGTACTCCTCGATGTAGGACGCGATCAGGCCCGCGCCGAACAGCCAGCCCCAGCGCGACTCGCCCACCTGGATGGGCCAGCGGCGGGTCTTGCCCATTGGGCCGCCCGACACCAGGGCCTGGAGCTGGTCTTGGGGCGTGCCCCGGTTGCCCGTGGACTTGCTGACCGTGTTCATGGTGCCGCAGTGCAGCACGTAGAGCTTTGGCAGCGACTCGCGCGGCCAGGTGCGGAGCAGCGCGGTGGTCACCTGGCTGACGGTGCCGTCGCCGCCCGCGATCACGATGGTGTCCGCGCCGAACTCGCGGGCGTCCATCAGCGCCTCGGGCAGGTCGCCCACGCCGTTTGTCTCCAGCAGCGTGCCCTTGCCTTGGGCGGTGCGCCACAGCTCGTCGATGAGCTTGCGATCCTCGCGGAAGGCGCGCGACTGCACATTGGGGAGGAGCGCGATTCTCATGGACGCCGGTACTCCGGGACGCAGGGGGTCGGCCCTGCCGCATCGCATGTTACCGCGCTGCGGCGGGCGACGGAGGGGTGAAGATGCGACCGATCCTGGCGCGACTGGAGCTTGGCGAAGGATTTGGCCCGGGGCCGCGCGTGCGTCCGGTGCCCGATCGCTTCGTCGCGGACTTCGACGACGTGCTCGCCGCGAGGTCGGAGGGCGGGCTGGCGCTGCTCGACCCGGGCCTGGGCTCGGACACCGATCCGCGCGTGTTGATCACCACCGATCTGGTCTACGGGCGCGTCCGCATCGAGGCGTCCTACGCGCGCTGCGTCGCGCGGGCGGGCGGACGACCGTGGCTCGTTCCCCCTGGCGAGACCGACGTGGACGGCCTGCTCGACCTGGCGGACGCGGTCGTCCTGGCGGGCGGCGCGTTCGACATCCACCCGCGCCACTACGGTCAGACCGTGACCGCCCGCCTGGACCGGGTGGTCGAGGAGCGCACGACCCTGGAGCTGGCGCTGGCCCGCGGCGCGCTGGCGCGAGGCATCCCCATCCTCGGCGTGTGCGGCGGCATGCAGGCGCTCGCGGTGGTGGGCGGCGGCACGCTGATTCAGGACCTGCCGACCGAGCCGACGCACGAGCAGCCGACCGACCCCTCGACGCCCTGGCACCCGGTCGCGCTCAGCGGCGCGCTCGCCGGCTGGCTGGGCGACGTGGTGCAGGCCAATTCCACCCACCACCAGGCGGTGGACCGCTGCGGCCCCGACTTTGAGGTGGCCGGCCGCAGCCCCGACAGCGTGATCGAGGCGATCGTCTGGCGCGAGCACCGGTTCGCCGTGGGCGTGCAGTGGCACCCGGAGCGCCTGGGCGACGCGCGGCTCTACGAGGCGCTGATCGCCGCGACGCGCGGCGCGCGGTGAGCGTTGGGGCCTGACAACCCGCCCGGTGCGCTGCAGCGCGACAGCGTCCGCACGACCCTGAACCGGGCGCGTGACGTGGCAGACTAGGGCGCCGGGGGCGCGCTCGGCTCGGCCGTGCCCACCGGGGGGCGATCAGGCTCCAGCACAAAGGTGACCTCGCGGCCGCCTTTCTGGAAGATCGCCCCGCCGATGTAGCGCAGGATCGGACCCTCGGTGCGTTGCATGTCCACCACCAACGGACGGTAGCCCTCGGCCTCGACCCGGACGATCTGGTGACCGCCCGCCCGATACCGAAAGCGCGCCTGGCCGGGGGTGACCGTGCCAGAACCGTCAGGCAGCAGGACGCTCGCGCCTTCGGGCTGGGAGAGCAGCCGCACGCTGTACGCGCAGCCCTCCCCCCCGAAGGCGACCAAGCCCAGCAGCGTCCAGGCGTAGAGCCTAGAACGGGATGTCGTCGTCACCACCACCGTCGAACCCTCCGCCGCCGCCCGAGCTGCCGCCAGCGTTGCCGCCGCCGCCGCCGCCGAGCCGCGCCGCCCGCCTCGATTTCGATCTCGTGCTTG
>CAIOSP010000081.1 GCA_903861005.1 uncultured Pseudomonadota bacterium | reverse complement strand
CTTCATGGACTCGACGATCCGCTCCCGAAGGTCGCGGCTGTAGGGCACCGACATGACGATCACCTCCCGATGTCGAGAGAAGATCAGAAACGGGATCCGAGGTCAAGGACGGATCAGGCTGCGGGCGCGGCGCTATGACGCAGCGGATCATGCCGAGCGCGCTCTTCGAGTACAAGCTGGCCAACCTCAGGATCGCTGCGCGCCTCTTGAGCGGCTCGCAGTTGGCGCCCGCAGCCCACTGGTCGTTCTGGCGCACCGTGGGGGCGCCGACCGAGGCAAATGGCTTCGTGGTCGGGCGCAACCTGGTCGACGGCGTGCTGAGAAAGCAGGTCGGAGGAGGGCTCTGCCAGCCTTCCGGCCTGTTGTACCACTCGGCGCTGCTCGCCGGGCTGACAGTGACCGAACGGCATCCGCACAGCATCGACATCTACAAGGAAGAGGACCGCTTCACGCCGCTGGGCGCCGATGCCGCCGTGGTGTGGGGCTACAAGGATCTGCGTCTGGCCAACCCGCATGACGTCGAGGTGGTGTTCGAGTGCTTCGTCGATGGGCACACGATCACGGCGCGCGTCTACGCGAAGGGCGCACTTCCGAAGGTCGCGGTGGACTTCGTGCGCGAGCCGCTGGCGCCGCCGATGGTACGGGTGGTTGCGATGATCAACGGCGCGGCGGCGGTGCGGACATTGTACGAACAGAAGCAAGGCATGGTGCTCCAGTCGACGGAATAGGCAGCGACATCCGCCGGTCCCGTTGACGACCGCGGGGTAAGAGTCTTACTCATCCAGTAAGACTTGGAGCCCGTATGCGCGTCACCAGCAAAGGTCAGGTCACCATTCCGATCGAGATCCGCCATCGCCTCGGCATCGACGAGGAGAGTGAAGTGGAGTTCGAGGTGGTCGGCAACGTCGTGCAGCTGCGCAAGGTGACCGCGAAGGGCGGGCGAGGTCGGCGGGTCGTCAACGGTCTGCTCGCCACGAACTACGCCGGGCCGTCTACTGAGCAGCTGATGGCGCTGACAAGAGCAGAGCCGTGAGCCGTTTCTTGATCGACACGAACGTGATCGTCGACGTGCTGTCGCGCGATCCGGCGTGGTTCGAGTGGTCCGTCGAGACGCTGGAGCGTTGCGCGGACGAAGGTCCGATCGGCATCAACCCGATCATCTACGCAGAGCTCGCCGTTGGCTTCAAGCGCGTCGAGGAGCTGGACGCCGCGCTACCGTCCGCGGACTGGTCGCGATGGGCCTTGCCGTGGGAGGCGGGGTTTCTCGCCGGTCGCTGCTTCGAGCACTACCGCCGCGGCGGCGGGGCCCGCACGAGTCCGCTTCCGGATTTCTACATTGGCGCGCATGCGGCGGTGGAGGGGCTCACGGTGGTGACGCGGGATGTGGCGCGGTTTCGAACGTACTTTCCTGGGGTGCAGCTGGTGGTGCCCTGATGCGTTCAAGCTGACCCTGGGCGTGTCCTTGCGACAGGCACCCCGGGGCACGGACGGACGCGCCTCGCAGGGTGATGTGGACACCGCGCGCCCGCCCTCCGGCGGCGGTCAGGCCGCCGAGGTCCAGGGCAACTGGAAACGACCCTCAAGGATTCCGCGAACCGTCAGGTCCTCATCGAGCGCGTCCCACCTGAGCGCGGTGCCGGCCGCGCGCAGCTCCACCACCCGCAGCGCGTCATCGCTGGCGTCGCGCAAGCGCTTGAACCGGTCCGCAGGGAACCCGACCTCACGCCCATCGTTGAGCGCGACGTAGACAGTGCGACCGACGACCCAGACCTTCGTGGCGTGAAGCGTCTGATGCGAAGTGGTCATACCAACGCTCCCGGAACAAGGGCGCCCGCTTGAGCACGATCGACCGGATGCGGCCAATCACCGCCAATTGGTCCCCGCGATTCGTCGCCGGACGAACGGGCGTGAGCCAGAACTTGCACTCGCCCTCTGGGGTCCCCACGTGGACGTGGGGCGGCTCGTGCCCTGCGCTCAAGCGCTTCACCCGAGGCGCAGCGCGCTAGCTGCCTGACTCGCGGTTGGCGTCGTCGGGCTTGGGGGCCCGCTTCCGCGGAAACGCCAGCACCTTCCCCAGCTTCACCGGCTCCTGCAGGTCACCCACCGTGAACGTGCGCTCGAAGTGACAGAGCGGGCAGTGCTCCCGCACCTCAACCCGCACCGTCTCGCCAGGCAGCCGCACCGTCGGCGTCTCCAACGTCCGGTTCCCGCAGCTGGGGCAGTACGGCAGGAAGCTGCGCGCCCCGCGCACCACCGTGGCGGTGTTCGAGCAGTGCGGGCACGCGAGCACGTCGTACGACCCGTTCACGCCCTGGCCCGCGGCCGACACCACCTCGTAGCCGACCCCGCAGGTGGGGCATCGCTGGTTTCGGCTCCGGCTCACCGTGACGGCGACCGTGGCGAGCACGAACACAACAGCGACCACCGCGAGCGGGATCCAGGTCATGTGATCAGAGCCTCCAGCGGCGCGCCGGATCCGACGAGCGCCGACACTTCGTCGACGGACTTGGGCGCGTGCGCGCTCAGGACTTCAGGGGGGGCGGCGTCGCGGATCACCACGTCGTCCTCGATGCGGATGCCACCAAAACCCGCCCAGCCCTCCGCGACGTCCAGGTCGAGGATGTCGGCGAAGCCGGCGCGCAGGCTGGCGTCGCCCAGGATGGCGGGGACGACGTAGAAGCCGGGCTCGATCGTGACGACCCAGCCGGCCTCCAGCGGCAGATCCAGGCGCAGGTAGCGCGTGCCGAACGCCGGATCGCGGCTGGCGCCGGGCGCGTAGGCGGGGCGGTCGCCGAAGTTGCGGAGGTCGTGCACGTCCAGGCCGATCAGGTGGCCGACGCCGTGCGGGAAGAAGAGCGCGTGGGCGCCGCGCGCGACGGCCGTGTCCGCGTCGACGCCGCGCAGGATCCGCTCGTCGATCAGGAACTGCGCGATCACGCGGCTCGCGGCGTCGTGGACGTGGCGGTACCGCACGCCGGCGCGCGCCAGATCGATCGCCGCGGCCTGGGCGGCCAGGACGGCCTCGTAGGCGGCGCGCTGACGGCCGGTGAAGGTGCCGGACACCGGCCACGTGCGGGTGATGTCGCTCGCGTAGCCGTCGACCGACTCGCCGCCGCCGTCGAGCAGCAGGAGCTTGCCCGCCTGGCACACCGCGTCGTGCGCGTGGTTGTGCAGGACCTCGCCGCGCTGGGTCAGGATGGTGTCGTAGGCGAGGCCTAGGCCGCGGGACGCCAGGTAGGCCTCGAACACGGCGGTGAGGGCGCGCTCGTGCACGCCAGGGCGCGTGGCGGCCATCGCGAAGCGGTGCGCCTCGGCGCTGATCTTGGCGGTGGCGCGCATGACGGCGAGCTCGTCGTCGCTCTTGGTGCGGCGCTGGCGGATGATCTCGGCGATCAGCGGCTCGTCGCCGGGGGACTCGCCGTAGACGAGCGGGGCGCCGGTCCAGGCCGCCGCGCGCGCGGTGACGGCGGAGTCGGGGACGGCGACGGTGGCGGGGCGCTGCGCGGTCGCGCGGGGGCCAAGCTCGTCGTAGGGGCGGGCCTCGTCAAAGCCCAGGCGCGCGGCCGTGTCCTCGATCGACTCGACGTGGCCGTGCCACAGGCCGTCGTCCACCGCGGGCGGCGTCAGGTAGAGCGTCGAGCGGCCGCCCTCGATCCAGGCGGCGGCGCCCGGCGCGGACAGGCCGGTGAAGTACAGGAACGTGCTGTCCTGGCGGAAGGGCAGATCGGCGCCCGGCAGGTTGCGCGCGCGCGCGTCGTTGCCAAGGAGCAGGACCGGGCCAGAGACCGCGCGGCCGAGCGAGAGCCTGCGTGCCGCATGAAGGGACGGGTGCATCAACGCCTCAGGGGTAGCGTAGCAGACACCAGGCGAACCTGGGGGTTTCAGGGCGCGGGCGCGCCGAGTTGGGCGCCGGTCCAGTGGACCTCACCGTGGCCAAAGCCGCTTCCCACCTTGAGGACCAGCTCGGTCGGGGAAGTTGTCACCTTCTGGAAGCGAGCGATCCACAGCTCGTTCCAGAGGTTCAGGTAGGCGTACAGGCCGTGGTGCAACGGGTTGGGCTCGGCCACCTTGTAGACCGTCACCAAGGGCTGCTCGACGCCGTCCGCGACCAGGCGGAGCTTCCAGCCGTCGTCGGTGGTGCCGAGCGTGACCTCTTGGTCGACCAGATCGGTCTCCACCGTCAGGACGACCTCATGGTAGGCGGAGCCGTCGTCCTGCATGCGACGGATGAACGACGCGTCGTCCTCGTCCGTGGCGTCGATCAGGCGCTTGCGCTCGGCGGCCATCTGCGCGCGGAAGGTGTCGGACAAGTAGGTGGCGCGCATGCGCAGCGCGGTGCCCAGGTGCTTGTTCACCACGACCAGCTCAGTCTGGTCGTCCAGCGTGCTCTCGTAGAGGGCGCGCGGAGACTTGGCGCAGCCGACGAGGGTCAGCGCCAGCAGGGCGGCGAACATGCGCGGAGACGGAGTCATGGCCGCCCGAATATCACGCGCGCTCATTGACCGCGCAGCGACTTGAGGGCGGTGTTGATCTTGGCGTAGATCTCAGGCCCGCCCTCGATGCCCGCCACGAACGGGCCGTGCATGGCGCGACCCTTGGCGCGAAATGCGTCGCGCTCCTCCGGTGTGAGCTCGATGACGTTGAGGCCCATGTTGGGGAACATCGCGAGCACGCCGGCCTCCTCAGACCGGATGACGCGGCGGCCCTCGAACGTGTGGGTGCGCGGCGCGCGGACGACGTCTTGCAGATCAGGGCTGAGCTTGTCGAACCAAGCCTTGCTGAACACGATCGCCGCGGGCTGGTAGATGTGGCGCGTGAGCGTGAAGTCGTCGAGCGGGTCCGCCAGGCCCGCGGCCAGCGTGTAGAGCGCGGTGGTGTCGATGCCGTCGATGGCGCCGGACTGCAGCGCGGTCTGCACCTCGTTCATCGGCTTCTGCACGGCGGTGGCGCCGAACGCCGCGTACATCGCCATGTGGACGTTCGACTCTTGGGAGCGCATCTTCAGGCCCTTGAGATCCTCGGGCTTGTGGATGGGGCGGCCCTTGGTGCCAAACGAGCGCCAGCCGTTCTCAGACCACATGCCGAGCACGAAGCCGCGCCGCCCGAGCGCCTCGGAGAAGGGCTTGAACAGGACGTTGTCGAGGAGGTAGTCGGCCTCGGACGTGTTCTCGAACAGGTAGGGCAGCTCGACCAGCTGAAGGATCGGGACGTTGCCGCCCTGGGCGAGCGCGGCGGTGGTGACGCCGCAGCCTTGGAGCCTGCTGCCGTCACGGACCTCGCGGACCAGCTCCACCTCGGCCATCATGCCGGCGGGGCGGACGTTGACCTGGATCTGGCCGTGGGAGTCGGCCTCGATCTGCGCCTCGATCTTGTGGAGCATGTCGCTCCAAGGGCTGTTCTCAGGCGCGATCGAGCCGATGTTGAGCTCGATCGGGCCTACGGCGCCCGACACCGCGGGCGCGATCCCGGCGAGGCCCAGGGTGAGGATGGCGGCGGCGAGGGCGGCGGTGCGGCGCATGGGGTGGTGGGTACGTCGGTCGCTGGCCGGTGTCAATGACGGCCTGTGACGCGCATTTGCAGCGCCAGAGCACTTGGGGCATGGCCACCGGGACCCGACCGGTTTAGGTGCGCGGCCCCGCACGGAGGCCGCCGTGTTCAGCACTGACATCCCGCTCGCGCTCACCTTTGACGACGTTCTGCTGGTCCCTAGGGCCTCCAACGTCCTCCCCGGGCAGGTCGCCGTGACGACCCGACTCGGCGGTGTGAACCTGGGCATCCCGCTGCTCTCCTCGGCCATGGACACCGTCACCGAGTCCCAGATGGCGATCGCCGTGGCCACCCACGGTGGTCTGGGCATCATCCACAAGAACCTTTCCTGGGAGCGCCAGGCGGCCGAGGTCGCCCGCGTCAAGGCCGCCCCGATCGAGGTGAACACCGCCCGTCACGCAGGCCCCTCTGCGGTCGACGCGCTCGGGCGCCTGGTGGTCGGTGCGGCGATCGGCGTCGGCGGCGACCGCGACGCGCGCCTGGCCGCGCTGGTCGAGGCCGGCGTGGATCTGGTCGTCATCGACACCGCGCACGGCCACAGCGCCGGCGTGCTGGAGGCGGCGCGCGTGGTGAAGGCCCGCTACCCGCACCTGACCCTGGTGGTCGGCAACGTCGCCACGGCCGAGGCCACCGAGGCCGCGTTCGAGGCGGGCGCAGACGTGGTCAAGGTCGGCGTCGGCCCTGGGTCCATCTGCACCACGCGCATCGTCGCGGGCACCGGCGTGCCGCAGCTCACCGCGGTCGCCGAGTCGGCCCGCATCGCGCGCGCCCACGGCAAGCAGATCATCGCAGACGGCGGCATCCGCGCCTCCGGTGACATCGCCAAGGCCATCGCGGCCGGCGCTGACGCCGTCATGATCGGCTCCATGTTCGCCGGCACCGACGAGTCGCCCGGCCAGATGATGCGCGTGGGCGACCGCCGCTTCAAGACCTACCGCGGCATGGGCTCGATGGAGGCCATGGAGGCCGGCTCGTCCGACCGCTACTTCCAGGACCGCTCCGGCGACCCTGAGGCCGAGATGCGCAAGCTCGTCCCCGAGGGCGTCGTGGCCCGCGTGCCCGCGCGCGGCCCGGTCGGCGAGTCGATCTACATGCTCATCGGCGGCCTGCGCGCGGCCATGGGCTACTCGGGCTGCGGCTCGCTCGCGCTCATGCAGCGCGACGCGCGCTTTGTCCGGATCACCTCGAACGGACTGCGCGAGAGCCACGTGCACGACGTCGAGATGCTCGAAGAGGCCCCGAACTACTCGGGCCGGTAGGTGCCCATGTCCAGCCTGTTTGAGCCGTTCGTCGCCGGAGACCTCCAGCTCGCCAACCGTGTGGTGATGGCGCCGCTGACGCGGAACCGCTCGCCTGGGGCGGTCCCGTCCGAGCTGGGGATCGAGTACTACCGGCAGCGCGCGACCGCGGGCCTGATCATCACCGAGGCCACGGCGATCACGCAGCAGGGGCAGGGCTACGCCGACGTGCCCGGCCTGTACGCGCCCGAGCAGATCGCCGCGTGGCGACGCACCACCGACGCGGTGCACGCGGCGGGCGGCAAGATCGTCACGCAGCTCTGGCATGTGGGGCGTGTGTCGCGCAACGAGCTGCAGCCGGGCGGTCAGGCGCCGGTCGCGCCGTCTGCGATCACCGCCAAGACGCGCACGGTGCTGATGATCGACGGCGTGCCGACGTTGATGGAGACGTCCGCGCCGCGCGCGCTCGAGCTGTCTGAGCTGCCCGGCATCGTCGACGACTACCGCCGCGCGGCCGTGGCGGCGGTGGGGGACGCGGGCTTTGACGGCGTCGAGATCCATGGCGCCAACGGCTACCTGCTCGACCAGTTCATGAAGACCGCGAGCAATCACCGCACGGACGCCTACGGCGGATCCATCGAGAACCGCGCGCGGCTGCTGGTCGAGGTGACCACGGCGATCGTGGCGGCGATCGGCGGCGGCCGCGTGGGCATTCGCCTGTCGCCCGTGACGCCGTCCAACGACGTCGTCGACGCCGATCCGCAGGCGCTGTTCACCTACGTCGTGCAGCAGCTGGCCCCGCTCGGGCTCGCGTACCTGCACGTGATCGAAGGCCAGACCGGCGGCGCGCGTGAGCTCGAGGATCGACCTTTCGACTACGTGGCGCTGCGCGCGGCGTACCGGGCCGCGGGCGGGACCGGCGCGTGGATGGTGAACAACGGCTACACCAAGGCGCTCGCCGAGGACGCGCTCGCGAACGGCGCGGACCTGGTGGCGTTCGGCAAGGCGTTCATCGCCAATCCGGATCTGGTGCGTCGCCTGACTGAGGACGCGCCGTGGAACACGCCGGACGTGCCGACCTTCTACGGCGGCGGCGCCAAGGGCTACCTGGACTACCCGACGCTCTAGCGCGGCGTTCGCTCAAGCCGGCCGACACCTCGGTCGACCGGCCATGCGCGTCACGGCGCGGGCTGGGTCTCCTCGACCGTGCCGCCGCTGCGCAGCGTGTAGGTGATGCGCACGCGCGCGCCACCCTCGCCGTCATAGCCCAGCACCACGACCGCGTTCTTGAACGCGTCGTACTCAAAGCCGAAGCAGCGGCCCGCGGCGCCGGTGCACGCGGCGTCCACCTCGTCGACGCCGGCGACCAGCACCCCCTCGGCGCTGCCGTCCGGGTCGTCGATGCGGACCTTCACCGTCTCGGGGATGGGAAGGCGGGACAGGTAGTACTCGCGGCGGAGGCCGGCGGCCTGCAGGCCGAGCTCGTCGAGGACGGGGACCCAGTCGGGCTCGCAGATCGACCGCTCGATGCCGCCGACGCGCATCGTGGTCACCGAGTAGCGGGCCCCGGCGACGGCGTTGGTGTCCGGGTTCGAGCAGCCGTCCGGCGTGGGTCCGACGATGCTGTTGAACGTCACCTCGGTGTCGAGGCTGGGCTTCATCGCCATCATGAAGGTGGCCAACTCGGTGGTCGACAGCGTGGAGCTGTCGTCCTCGTCCGACACGATGATCACATGCAGCGCCGCGTCGTCGCGCAGGAAGCCCTGGTTGGCGTCCTGCAGGAACGGGGTGGGCTGCGCGAGCGCGCTGAACGTGGTCTGGATGCCCTTCTCGTCGCCCGATCCGCCGGTGCCGACGCGCACCATCATGCGGAAGAGCTCGTCGGCGTACGGGACCTCAGGCGTGAGGTAGTTGTACCCGGCCACGTTGAGCAGCACGCCGTCGTTGGTGGTGGAGTCCGCGTCGGTGGTGATCACGCCGATGTGGAAGTCGCTGTCGAACTCCACCAAGCGGTCGTAGAAGGCGTTGAGGTTGGTCGCGAGGTTGTCTTGCTCCTCGGACATGGAGCCGGAGTTGTCGAGCACCCACAGGATGTCGGAGCGCGTCGACCGGGCGAGCCGGACCACGTCGTGCCCCACGGGCGCGGCGAGATCGGGCACGTCGCCCTGTCCGGCGAGGATCGGATCGCCGGCGATCGTGTAGTCCTGGCAGGCGCCGAGTAGGAGCAGGGTGGCGAAGGTCAGGCGGTTCATGGGGCGGACCGGGTGAGCGAGGCGGTGAGCTTGTGGCCGGCGCGGAGCGCGCCGATGCCGGTGACCTGATCGATGTCGAGCGTGAGGGTGTCGTCGACCACCAGCATGGGCCGGTGCTCAAACTCCCACAGCTGCATGTTGCGCGCGCCGAACGCGCCATCGAGCGGGAAGCGGGTCAGGTCGGCCGGGTTGAGCGTGGCGAACGTGTACCCGTCGAGCTTGGCGTAGCCCAAGCCAAGCGGGGTGTTCGGATCCCAGTGTGTGCAGATCCACTCGCCGGACACGTGGCGCGGTGCGTCGCCATGGATCGTCAGCGTGACGTCGCCGATGCACTGGGGGTCCTTCCCGATCGGGCCGACCTCGGTGTACGTGAACGTGCCCACCCAGACGCCGTCCAGCGCCGTGGGGCCGATCGGCGCGTCGAGCACGGAGTCAGTCTCCTGCGTGACGGCGCTGCCGGTGTCCTTCCAGGTGATGCCGGTGTCGGTGTCCGAGCCCAGCTCACGCGTGTCCACCGTGTCACCAGGCGTGCCGGTGTCGGGGGTGGGTTCGTGGTGGCAGGCGGCGATCAGCAGCACCCACGACGCCATCCAGCGCACGGGGACCTCCAGGGTAAGAGCGACGATAGCCCCGACACAGGCCGGTGGTCCAGTGAAGAACCCGTCGCGTCGTCCGACTACTCGTTGGCGCGCTGCACGGGAGGCAGGTCGCGTTTGGCCGCTAGGTCAAGCGTGGACCAGGGCAGCGTGACCTCCGGGAAGCCCGACGCGTACGGCGCGACCTCGTACTGCTGGAACGTCAGCACCAAGCCCTCCGCGTCAAAGCGGAACAGCGCGCTCGGCGTGATCGCCCACGTGGAGCCGGCCTCCTCGAAGAAGTCGGTGCTGCGCAGCTTGGTGCGGACCTGCGCCTGCAAGCGGAGCAGCGCCTCGTCGGGCGACTTGAACAGGTCGGGCAGCGCGACCTTGCTGCCATCGGTGAGATCGATCGTGTAGGTGCGCAGCGCGGTGTTGGGGTGCGCGCCGCCGGTGTACACGCTGATCCACTGGTCAAAGCACAGGTAGCGCGTGTTGACGAACGTGACGCTGTACCCGGAGGACACGTCGTAGGCGCTGGTGAAGCCGTTGGCGCGCAGCTCGGGGATGTCGGCCGCGACCTGCACCTGCATGTCGGCGAGCGCGTCGGTCGCGTTCTGGCGGACCTCGGCGTTGAGCGCGTCGCGGCCGGGCTCGGGCAGCGTGTCGAACACCGGGATGTCGAGGTGCACGTTGAGGTCCGCGCTCGACGACTCGATCAGATCGCCGTGCACGGGCACGCCGTAGCGACCCTGCGGGGCCTCCGGCGGCGTGGTGTCCGGCTTGAGGTGGGCGCAGCCAGAGACCGACAGGAGTAGAGCCAAGCAAAGACGCATGGGCGACCTCAGAGGAGGAGATTCAGCGACGGTTGGACGCGCGGATCATCGCTCGTCTTCATCAATGTGGAAGGCATGCAGCGCGCGATGCACCACCGGGGCGAACACCACGCCGGCGATCACCAGCACGGCGAAACCGCTGTAGAGCGCGTACACGCCGGCGAACAGCTTGCCCGCGACCGTCACCGGCGGCGTCAGCGGCCCCATGCCCGACAGCAGCATGGAGGCGTTGGTGTAGGCGTCGAGCCAGCTCAGGCTCTCAAGCTCGTGGTAGCCGATCATGCCGACGGCCAGGGAGATCAAGACCAACGCGAAGCCCAGCGCCGTGCTCGCCGCCAGCCGCTGCATGTAGGACATGAGCGGCAGCAGCGGCTTGTGACGGGACTCGAAGCGCACGGACATCTCGACCCCCGAAGGCGTGCAAGGTCAGGCGCGTCCGAACTACGTCGCGCCGTGACGAGGCTAGTCCCAGACGCACATGTCGGGGATCTCGCCGGACGGGTCCTGCCCGTCCGCGTAGGGGCTCTTGGCCTGGCCGAACACCTCGGCGTCCAGGAACGGCCACACGTAGGCGTCAAAGCCGGAGGGCGGGGTGTGGCCCTGGGTGTGGTGGCACACGATGACCGTGGAGCCGTCCGCGCGGAGCTTCGTCGACATGTTCTCGGTCATGTCGTGGAAGTTGATGATGACTTGGTCGTTCGCGCCGCCCTCGGTCATCAGCACGGGGATGTCCCAGGCCGGGGTGACGTAGTCGTTGACGCCGCCGCCGACGCCGGACACGCCGCCGTCGGAGCCGCCAGAGAAGATCACGGCGCCCGCGAGGTGGTCCGCGCGGTTCAGAGTCAGGAACGACGAGAACAGCGCGCCGGCGCTGAAGCCGAGCGTGTAGACGCGACGGCGGTCGATCTTGTACTGCTGATCCGCGCAGGACAGCATGTCGTCGAAGAAGGTGAGATCGGCCTTCTCGTTGGAGGGGGGGACGCCCCAGTCCAACCCGATGCCGCCCGCGCCCTTCTCAGGCGTGAAGACGATGAGGTTGTACTTCTTGGCGATCTTGCTGGCGTTCAAGTACGCGGCGAAGTTGGTGCCGGTGTCGCCGTTGCCGTGCCAGAAGAAGATCAGTCCCGCGCCCTGGGGCTCGGGCGGCAGGGCGACCTGGAACTTGCGCGCCGTGCCGTTGGACTCAAAGCCCGACATGGTGCCGGCCTTGATCTTGGGGCAGGTGCCGCCCGAGTAGTCGGCCGGCGGCGTGGGCTTGGGCAGGTTCGCGTGCGGATCGGCCGACGTGCCGGCGCCGTCCGAGTCGGTGTCGTCACCGCTGGAGGAGCCACCGGAGCAGGCGAACAGGGCAAGCGGGAGCAGGGCGATCAGAGCGCGCATGAAAAACCTCGCGCGCGGGTCATACCCTGAAAACCGCGCGCTGGCGCTATCTCCCGACGAGCCGACGACCTTCAGACGCGAACCAGTCGATCACGTCCGGGTTGGCCATGGCGTCGCGGTTGGGGACCGCGTCCCCGCACAGGGCGCGGAGCACGGCGATCTCGACCTTCTTCCCGCTGATCGTGCGGGGGACGGCGGGCGCGGACAGTATGCGCGCCGGGACATGTCGCGGGCTGGCGGAGCTGCGAATGGCCGTCTTGATGCGGCTGATCAGCGCGTCATCCAGCGTGTGATCGGGCTTGAGGACCACGAACAGCACGATGTCCACGTCGTCGCCGACGGGCAGGCCGACGACCACGCAGTCCGCGACCTCAGGCTGCGCCTCGACCGGGCGATCGATCTCAGCGGTGCCGATGCGCACGCCGCCTGGGTTGAGCGTGGCGTCGGAGCGGCCGTAGACGATCACGCCGCCGTGCTCGGTCAGCTCGATCCAGTCGCCGTGCCGCCACACGCCCGGGAAGGTGTCGAAGTAGGCCTTGTGGTACTTGGCGCCGTCCGGGTCATTCCAGAAGCCGATCGGCATGCTGGGGAACGGGACGGTGCAGACCAGCTCGGCCTTCTCGCCGACGACGGGGTCATCCTGGCCACGCCACGCGGCGACCGCCATGCCCAGGCCGCGCTTCTGGATCTCGCCAGACCACACGGGCTCGGTGGGCGCGCCCAGCATGAAGCAGCTGACGATGTCGGTACCGCCGCAGATCGACGCCAGCTGGACGTCCTCGCCGACGTGCTCGTAGACCCAGGAGAAGTTGTCCGGTGACAGGGGCGAGCCCGTGGAGAGCACGGTGCGCAGGCGCGACAGGTTCAGGTCGCGGCCGGGCTCGACGCCCTCCTTGGCGCACATGGACAGGTACTTGGGGCTGGTGCCGAACGCGGTGACGCCGTGCGCGGCGACCATGCGCCAGAGCGCGTCCGTGGTGGGGTGCGCGGGCGAGCCATCCCACAGGACGATGGTGGTGCCGGTGAAGAGGCCAGACACCAGCCAGTTCCACATCATCCACCCGCAGGTGGTGAAGTAGAACAGCACGTCGCCTGGGCCCAGATCCGTGTGGAGCGCGAGCTCCTTGCCGTGCTGCAAGAGCGTGCCGCCCGCCCCGTGCACGATGCACTTGGGCACGCCCGTCGTGCCCGAGCTGAACAGGATGTACAGCGGGTGATCGAAGGGCAGGGGCACAAAGGTGGGCTCGACCGCGTCGTTCGCCACCGCGTCGGTCCACACGACGCCGCCGGGCAGGCCGGACACGTCGGGGGACTCGTGCACCAGCGGTACGACGACCACGGCGGCGAGGCCCTCACCCAGGCGTGAGGCGACCTCACGGACCTTGTCCATCATGCTGTGCGACTTGCCGCCGTAGCGCGAACCGTCGGACGTGATCAGCACCTTGGGCTGGATCTGGCCGAAGCGGTCGAACACGCCCTGCACGCCAAAGTCAGGGCTGGATGACGAGAAGGTGGCGCCCAGACCCGCCGCGGCGAGCATGGCGATCACCGTCTCTTCCCGGTTGGGCATCCAGGCGGCGACCCGATCCCCCACGCCCACGCCGTGCGCGACCAGGAAGGCCTGGAAGCGCGCGACCTGGACACGAAGATCATCGAAGCTGAGCACCCGGGCGGGGGCGCCGGACTCGTCCACCGACACGATCGCGGGACGGTCGCTGCGCGTGCGCAGCAGGTTCTCGGCGAAGTTCAGCGTGGCGCCGCGGAACCAGGTGGCGCCGGGCATGACCGGATGCTCCAGGACCGCAACGGGCGCAGCATGAAGGCGCACGCCCAGGTGCTCCGCGAGGAGCGACCAGAAGGCGGCGGGTTCGCGGACCGACCAAGCCCACAGCGCGTCATAGTCGGGGAGTGATTCCCCCGACCGGTCGCTGGCGAGCTTTCGGAACGCGGTGATCCGGGCGCGCTCGATGCGCGCCGCGGAGGGCGTCCACAGAGGCGTGGACACGATCGAAGGCTACTTGCTGCCCTTGACGGCCAGACGGACCTTCACGCGGCCGCCGTTGGGACCGGGAGCGCCGCCGCGGAGGAAGATCAGGCCGCGCTCGGCCTCAACCCGGACCACGTCGATGTTCTGCACGGTGACCTGGCCGTTGCGACGACCGGGCATCTTCTTGCCCTTGAGCGTCATGCCAGGGGTGAGGCGCGTGCCGATCGAGCCGCCATGGCGGAAGTACTCGTGCGAGCCGTGCGAGCGGATGAAGCCCTTGAAGTGGTACTTCTTCATGACGCCCTGGAAGCCGCGGCCCTTGCGGTCGCCGATGACATCGGCCACGTCGCCGGCCGCGAACACGTCGGTCACCAGGATGTCGGTGCCGGGGGCGTACTTCTCGATTTCGGCCGCGGTGACGCGGATCTCAGAGACCCAGCGCGACACGCCGGAGGAGGTCTTGGCGAAGTGACCCTTCTCAGCCTTGGTGATGCGCTGCTCCTTCTGCGAGCCGAAGCCGAGTTGGAGGGCCGAGTAGCCGTCCTTGCCGTCGGTGGTCTTGGCCTGGAGAACGCGGCACGGGCCGAGCTGCACGATGGTGCAAGGGACGACGTTGTCGTCGACGTAGATCTGCGTCATGCCGAGCTTGATGCCGAGCAGACCCATCTTGGAATTCGCCATGAGATCCTCCGCATTGGACGCCTGTTGGATGGGCAGGCGGCGTACGGTAAAAGTTACGAAGCCCGCCACGAGGATGTGCCGAGCCGGGCCCGTTTAACGGATCACGCGGATCGCCGCCACTGATCGCGGCGGCCTGCCTGCGCTCACTCGTCGACCGGGACCATCCACACCCGGTCGGCACGCAGCCCGAGCGACGCGAGCGCTAGGTCGTAGCGCTCCTCGGCCTGCACGCCGAACACCAGCTTGGGGTCGGGGTCGGTCCAGAGCCAGCCGCCGGACTGGATCTCCGCGTCCAGTTGGCCAGGGCCCCAGCCTGCGTAGCCCAGGCAGAGCAGCACAGGACGGCCGGCGGTCAGCAGCGCCACCAGCACGTCCATGGAGCGGCTCACGGCCAGGCCCTCCATGTTCCAGCCCAGGTCCTCCGGCACGGCGTCGGAGGTGACAACGGTGCCGCTGCCGGTCTCGACCGGCCCGCCGGAGACCACGTGGGTCGTGGTGTAGGGGGTCATGTCGATGTCGCCGGGCAGGTCGACCACGATGGCGAGCGTGTGCTCCAGCGGGCGGTTGATCACCACGCCGATCGCGCCGTCCTCGTCATGGTGCCACACCAGCACGACCGCGCGCTCGAAGAACGGGTCCCGCATCTGCGGCGAGGCGATGAGCAGCGCAGGCTTCATGCGTGACGCCCCCCGCGCTGGTTCAAGGCCGCGATCAACCCTGCTCCCCGACCTCGGGCAGCCGGCGGATGGTGGGGGCGCCGCCGGAGCGCACCACGTCTTCGGTGATGGTCAGCTCGCGCACGCCGTCCTGCGACGGGATTTCGAACATGATGTCGAGCATCACCGACTCCATGACCGCGCGCAGGCCGCGCGCGCCAGATCGACGGCCCACGGCGCGCTCCGCGATGGCGGTCAGGGCGCCCTCGGTGAAGCGGAGGTCGACACCCTCGAACTTCAAGAGCTTCTGGTACTGCTTGACCAGGGCGTTCTTGGGCTCAGTCATGACGTGGACCATGTCGTCCACGCCGAGCGGGTCCATCACGGCGACCACCGGCAGGCGGCCGATGAACTCGGGGATCAGTCCGAAGCGGACCAGATCGTCGGCGATGACCTTCTTGAGCTGGGTGCGGTCTTCCTTGGGCGGCGTGGCCGTGACCTCCTCCTCCGCGTCGGAGCGGAGGAAGCCGACGGTGCGCTTGCCCGTGCGCTGCTCGATGATCTTGCCCAGGCCTTCGAAGCTGCCGCCACAGATGAACAGGATGTTCGTCGTGTCGATCTGCACGGCGTCCTGGTTGGGCATGCGCTGCTTGCCCTTGATCTGGATGTTGGCGACGGTGCCTTCGAGCAGCTTGAGCAGCGCCTGCTGCACGCCTTCACCGGACACGTCGCGCGACACCGACGACGTGAACGCCTTGCGGGCCAGCTTGTCGACCTCGTCCACGTACACGATGCCGCGGATGGTGCGCTCGACCGACTGGTTGGCCGCCTGGTACAGGTTGTGGATCATGTTCTCGACGTCTTCGCCGACGTAGCCGGCCTCCGTCAGCGTGGTCGCGTCGGCGATCACGAACGGGACGTCGAGGAAGCGAGCCAGGGTCTGCGCGACGAGCGTCTTGCCGGTGCCGGTGGGGCCGATGAGCAGAACGTTGCTCTTCTGGACCTCGACGTCGCCCTCTGCGGCGTTCGCGTTGGCTTCCAGGCGCTTGTAGTGGTTGTACACCGCGACGGCGATCCGGCGCTTGGCCAGGTGCTGGCCGATGATGTACTGGTCCATGAAGGCCTTGATCTCGGCGGGCGAGGGGACGCCTTCACCGGACCACGCGACGGGCTTGGACGACGCGTTCTCCTTGATGATGTCCATGCACAGCTTGATGCATTCGGAGCAGATGTACACGTTCGGCCCGGCGATGATCTTGTCCACCTCGCGCTGCGACTTGTGGCAGAACGAGCATGTCAGCGCACTCGGGTTGCTGTACTTGCCCATGAATCCTCTCGCGGCCGAGCAGCCGGTCCTTTCCTCCCTATAGACCTGCTACCCCCAGACGGCAACGGAGCCCGCGCATGAGCGACCGCAGCCCCTACGAAATCCTCGGCGTCCCTCCAGACACGGACACCGACGGCCTGCGTCGCGCGTTCCGGGCGATCGCCCGCACCAGCCACCCCGACGTGGCCGGGGACGACCCGGTGGCCGCCGCGCGCTTTCGCGAGGCCCGGGAGGCTTGGGAGATCTTGTCGGATCCGGTGCGTAGGGCTGAGCTCCACGCCGTCCGCGAGCCGGTGAAGCCGTCCCGGCGGCGTGAGGACCGCGAGGCCTTCTTCAACGCGATGATGCGGCGGGCCGCCCGCGGGGACGGTCCCGAGAAGGGTGATCCCTTTGAGTCGATGTTCGCCGGCGCGACCGCCACGCCGCGACCGGCGCCCACCTGGGATCCGACCGACCCGTTCGCCGACGCGCCCGAGCCCGCGCGCGCCGAGCCACCCAGAGCCGCGCCTTCACCCGCCGCCAAGGTGGACGCGGTGATCGACGTCAGCGTGGCCGAGGCCATGCTCGGCGCGTGGATCGACCTGGACACGCCGGCGGGGCCGACGCGGGTGGTGCTGCCCCCCGGCAGCTCGTCGGGGGCGCAGGTGACGGCGCCAAGCCGCGGCGAGGAGGACCGGGGCGGTCGCCGCGCGGACTGGACCGTCGCGGTGCGCATCGTCGTCCCCGAGGACCTGGACGAGCGCACCCGCGAGCTGGTCAGGGAGCTTGCGAAGCGTCTCCCTCCGGTCGCACGCTGAAGCTCTCCAGGGTGCGCTCGATGCGGCGGACCATGACGATCATGCCGCGGACGGCGGCCTCGTCGCGGGCGGCTTCGAGCTCCTCGCGGGCGTCCGGATCGCGGCCCATCGCCATCAGCAGGCGTCCAGCGAGCCAGCCGCCGTTGAGCGCCGTCTCCACGTCGCCGTGCTTGCGCGCGATCGAGGACGCGGCCTGCACACGCTCCAGGCCGTCCGCGCCGCCGCGGGTGCCGTCGATGTAGGCCAGGTAGACCTCGTTGAGGGCCACTCCGCGGGGCCAGCCGAGCTCCTCAGCCACCTCACGGCCGCGCTGGAAGCTGACGTAGGCGCGCGCCAGGTCCCCGGTCTGGAAGTAGACTGTGCCGAGGTTGTAGTGGTTCACGACCACGCCGTGCGCGTAGCCGACGCGCTCGCGGGCCTCGAGCGAGCGGCGGAACAGGCGCGCGGCCTCCTCGGGCTCGTCGCGCAGGGCGTGGAGCAGGCCGAGGTTGTTGAGCACGCGGCCCTCGAGGATGCTGTCGCCCGCTTGGCGCGCGGCCTCCAGCGCCTCGTCCAGCCAGGGGCGGGGGGCCTCCAGGTCGCCGGTCTGCAGGCGCGCGTGGGCCAGGCCTGCCAAGCACCGCGCGCGCAGGCTCGGGTCAGCCGCGCCGCGGGCGAGCGCGTCGCGCCACAACGACTCGGCCTCGGCGGTGGCGCCGTCCAGGTGGGCGAGTCGGGCCCGGGCTTCCAGCACCTCGACCTCGACGGCGGGCTCACGCTCCTGGCGGGCCAAGGCGTGGGCCTGCGCCAGGTGAGCGCGGGCGCGGACGACCTCGCGCTCGTCCAGATGGTGACGGCCCAGCTCCAGGTGCGCTTGCACCTCGATCCAGCCCAGGCCTGCCTCCTCGGCGATGTCGAGCGCGACCCTCAGCGCAGACAAGCCCGCGGCGTTGTCGCCCAGGAGCAGGCTGACCACGCCCAGGCGCAGGCGGAGCGTGGACTCGCCCTGCACCCGCGCGTCGTAGGTGTCGGGCGTCTCCTCGACCTCGCCCAGCCAGCGCAGGCCGCGGCGGTAGGCCTCGCGGGCGGACTCGAGCGCGCCGCTGCCTTCGTGCGCGCGCCCAGCGGTGTGGGACCAGCGGGCCGCGTCGATCCAGCGGCCGCCGAACCCGCAGTGGGCGGCGAGCACGTCGGGTGGCACGTCGACGCCCGCGACGCGTCGACGCTCCAGCGCGTCGGCGATCAGGCGGTGGTACTCGCCGCGCTGGATGCCGAGGATGCCGCGCAGGACGGCCTGTCGGACCAGCTGCGAGGAGAAGGCGAAGGTGTCGGGCGCGTCGGTCGGGTGGATCAGGCCGTGGGTGACGAGCACGTCGACGATCGGCATGGGCTCGTCGACGCCGATCACCTCGCCGACCAGCGCGGCCACGAAGTCAGCGCCGATCACCGCGGCGATCTGCAGCGCGCCCTTGGCCGCCGGATCGAGCGCGTCCACGCGCGCCGCGAGCAAGCCCGCCAGCGTGCCGGGCAGGGCAGCGTCGGCGCCTTCGCGCAGGCTCGCCATCCCGTTCGACACGGTCAGATCGCCGCGTTCCACCAGGAACTTGGCCATCTCCTCGACGTAGAGCGGGTTGCCCTCGCAGGTGCGCTCGACCAGCTCCAGCAGCTGCGACGTGCAGCCCTCGGCGCCGACCAGGCCCGCGACCATCTTGGCTTCGACCGTCTTGCCCAGCGCGCCCAGGTGCACCACGGAGGCGCGCTGGATGGCGGCCGGGACCTCACCCGCGCAGGTGGCCAGGACGAGGATGGGTGTGCCAGCCAAGCGCTCGATCATCGCGCCAAACGCGGCGAGCTCGCGCGGCGGCAGGTGATGGACGTCCTCGAACACGGCGACCAGCGGGCCCTCGGCCGAGAGCGCGCGCAGCGCACGTCGTGTCACGGTCCACGGCTCCAGGCGCTCCTCAGGCGGCGGTCGGAGGCCCAGCAGCGCCTCGACGGAGTCCAGATCCAGCGGGCTCAGGCCCAGCTGTCGGAAGCGACCGGCGTGCGCGCGCACCTCGGCCTCGGACGCGCTGGCAGGCAGGCCGAGCGTGCCCAGGAGCACGGCACGCGGGGCGGAGTGTGGGCTGCCGTAGGACACGCAGGCGCCGTGGTAGACCGGGATGTGCCTACGGATCGCGAGCTCGGTCAGCTCCTGGACCAGGCGGCTCTTGCCGCTGCCTCCCTTGCCGACGATCAGCACGGCGGCGCCTTGCCCGCTGGCCACCTTGCCGAGCGCTGAGCGGACCGTCTCCAGCTCGTCGCCACGGCGCAGCCACGGGCCGGTGCGCGCGGCGCGGGCTCCGGCGCGTCGTCCGCCGAGCACCCAGCTGGCGACCGGCGCGCGGCCGCCGCGGCTGGCCATCCACGGGCCGCGCTGAAAGCCAAACGCGCCCTCGACGGCTTGGTAGACCGCCTCGGAGACCAGCACCATCCCGTGGTCGGCATGGTCGGACAGGCGGCGCGCGAGGCGGGTGGTGTCGCCGCGCGCGGTGAGGCGCGTGCGCGTTCCCGCGTGCGCGACCGTGACGTCGCCGATGTGCACGCCGACGGCGATGGAGATGGGGAGGCCGCGCTCGCGCACCTCGCCCAGGCGCTTCTGCAGCGCCCACGCGGCGTCGAGCGCGCGGTGCAGGTCGTCGCTGAGCGTGCGCGGAAGGCCAAAGATCACGACGATGTGGTCGTCGTGGATGTGCTGGATCGTGCCGCCGTGCTCATCGAGCAGCGTGCGCAGCCAGCGGAGCAGCTGGAGGTGGCGGCGGAAGAGCACCTCCGGCTCCTCCTGCACGGAGATCGCCGTGAACCCGTCGACGTCGAGCGCGAGGACCGCCACGCGCTTGCGCTCGTCGACCGCGGCCTGAAGGCCACCCGCGGCGTCGGGCTTGGGCACGTCCTGCGCGCCGGACGTGCTGACGGTCGCCTCGTGCTCGTGCTCCATGCGACGGATGTCGTCGACGAGCCGCTTGAGGTCGCCGGCGGCCGGGTTGTGGTCCGAGCTGTCGGGGAACAGCTCCTGAAGGAGGGCGCCGAGCGCGGTGCGGCCAGGGCGAGCGCGGCGCTCGTAGAGCCAGGCGCGCAGCTCGTCCTCGAACATGCTGGCCGACTCGTGCCGGTCGGCCGGGTCGCGCGCGAGCGCCTTCTTCAGCGTGGCCCACAGCGCGTCGTCGATGTCCGCGCCGCGGGTGCGCGGGTCGGCGATCTCGGCCTCGCGCACGCGACGGAGCTTGTCCTCGCGCTCAGCGCCGCCGTGAAGCTTCTGCCCGACCAGCAGCTCCCAGAGCACCACCGCCGCGCTGAACAGGTCGGAGCGGGGGCCCACGGGAAGCCCGGCAGCTTGCTCGGGGCTCATGTAGGCGTACTTGCCGCCGCCGGGGCCCACGGCCGGATCGGGCACCTCGTCTTGTTGTCGCGCGTCGCCGCCGCCCAGCAGGCGCGCGATGCCAAAGTCCACCAGCTTCACCTCGCCGGTGAAGGTGACGAAGATGTTGTGCGGGCTGACGTCGCGATGGACCAGCGACACCCCGGCCTCGCCGCCGCCGCTGTGCGCGAACGCGAGGCCGCGGCAGATCTCAGCGATGATGCGGACGGCGTCGCTCGGATCCATGCGGCGGTCCGACGTGCGGAGCGCGCGGGCGACCTTGTTCAGGTCGCGCCCGTGGAGGTGCTCCATGGCGATGTACCAGCTCTCGCCGACCTTCCCGAGCTCGTAGAGCGCCACGATGTTCGGGTGGTTGAGGTGCACCCCGATCTTGGCTTCGTGGATGAACAGCGACACGAAGCGCGGGTTGCCAGCGTGCTCTTCCTTGATCCGCTTGATGACGAGCCGCTTCTCGAATCCGGCCACGCCGAACGTGCGCGCCAGGAACACGTCCGCCATGCCGCCCGTGCCGATCAGCTCGAGGAGTTCGTATTTTCCGAACGGGGCGGGGAGCTGCACGGCCGGATGGACCTCAGTGCAGGACCGATAGCCCACCGCTGCGCCGCGCGGCTACCCCACGCCGAGGTAGTGCTTGCGCACTTCATCCGACTGCGCGAGCACCTTGGCGTCGTCGGACAGCACGACGCGGCCGACCTCGAGCACGTAGCCGCGGTGGGCCACCTCAAGGGCCATGTGCGCGTTCTGCTCGACGAGCAGGATGGTGGTGCCGGACTTGTTGATGTCGCGCAGGATCTGGAAGATGGTCGCGACCACCTGCGGCGCCAGGCCGAGCGAGGGCTCGTCAAGGAGCAGCAGCTTGGGCCGCGCGAGCAGGGCGCGCCCGATCGCCAGCATCTGCTGCTCGCCACCCGACAGCGTGCCGGCCTTCTGCTGCAGGCGCTCGCGCAGGCGCGGGAACAGGTCGAGCGAGCGCTCCATGTCCGACGCGATCCCGGCCTTGTCGTCGCGCACGTACGCGCCCAGGTCCAGGTTCTCCGCCACCGTCATGTTGGCGAACACGCCGCGGCCCTCGGGCGCCTGGCTGATGCCGAGCCGCACGATGTCGTGGGCCTTCATGCCGTCGATGCGCTGGCCGTGGAACGTGATGGTGCCCGACACCGGCTTGAGCAGGCCGGACACGGCGCGCAGCGTGGTGGACTTGCCCGCGCCGTTGCTCCCGATGAGCGTGACGATCTGGCCTTCTTCGACCTTCAGGTCCACGCCGTGCAGCGCCTGGATGGCGCCGTAGCTGACGTGCAGCCCGGAGATCTCGAGCATCGTGCTCATGCCGACACCTCCGCCGACGGGGCGCCCAGGTACGCTTCGATCACGCGCGGGTTGCCCTGCACGGACTCCGGCGAGCCGTCGGCGATGACGGTGCCGTGGTCGAGCACGGTGATCTGCTCGCAGAGGTCCATCACCAGCCCCATGTCGTGCTCGATGAGCAGGACGGACAGCGAGAAGCGCTCGCGCACGGTGCGGATCAGGCCGCGCAGGGCGATCTTCTCCTGCGGGTTCATGCCGGCGGCGGGCTCGTCGAGCAGCAACACCTCGGGGTCGAGCGCCAGCGCGCGGGCGATCTCCAGGCGGCGCTGGTCGCCGTAGGGCAGGTTGCGCGCGGTCTCTTGCGCGCGGTCGGCCAGGCCGAGCACGTCGAGCAGCTCCATGGCGTGCTCCGTGATCGCAGACTCGGCCGCGATGGCGCCTGGCGTGCGCAGCACGGACGCCAGCGTGGACGTCCAGGTGCGCGCGTGGGACGCGATGCGGATGTTGTCGAGCACCGTCAGGTCCGCGAACAAGCGGATGTTCTGGAAGGTGCGCGCCATGCCGGCCCGCGCGATCTGGTGCGGCTTGAGGCCGATCAGGTTGTGGCCGCCCAGGCTCACCGTGCCGGAGTCGGGACGGTACACGCCGGTGAGCAGGTTGAACACCGTGGTCTTGCCCGCGCCGTTGGGGCCGATCAGGCCCTGCAGCCCGCCCTCACGCAGCGACAAGCGGAAGTCCTGCACGGCCTTGAGGCCGCCGAACGCGATCGACACGCCCTGCACTTCAAGGATGCCCGTCACTTGGCCTCCGACCGGAACAGGGCCTTGAACGGCCAGATCTCCCAGATCTCGCGCAGGCCAAAAAGGCCCTGGGGGCGCAGGATCATCATCAGGATCAGCGTCAGCGCGTAGGCGACCATGCGGTACTCGTCGACCGAGCGGAGCAGCTCGGGCAGCACCGTGACGACGATCGCTGCGAGCACGCAGCCCGACACCGATCCCATGCCGCCGAGCACGACCATGATCACCACCTCGAACGACTTCTGGAAGCCCAGCTCGCCGGGGTTGAGCGTGGTGCCGACCTCATGCGCGAACAGCGAGCCCGCCACGCCCGCGAAGGCCGCCGACATCACGAAGGCGCGCACCTTGATGGTGGTGGTGGGGATGCCCATCGCCTCGGCGGCGATCTCGTCCTCACGGATGGAGAGGAACGCGCGCCCGTGGGTGGAGGTCTTGAGGCGCGACGCGACGAGCACGGTCAGCGACACCCACAGCCACACCCAGAACAGGCTGGTGTAGAAGGGCAGGCCGGTGAAGCCGAGCGCGCCGCCCACCTTCCAGAGCAGCGACGGCCAGGACGTGGCCGCGATCTCCGTGGCGTCGGTGGCGATGTCGGACGTCTGCTGGATCATCACGCGGACGATCTCACCAAAGCCCAGCGTGACCAGCGCCAGGTAGTCACCGCGCAGGCGCAGCGAGGGCAGTCCGACGAGGTAGCCGAACGCCGCCGCGGACAGCGCGGCCGCGATGGTGGCGACCAGGAACAGCATCTCCCCGGCGCCCAGGAAGCCGCCGTGCGGGAGCGAGTCGCCCCAGATCCGGTAGCCGCCGTAGTAGGTGACCAGACCCGCCGTGTAGCCGCCGACCGCCATGAAGCCGGCGTGGCCGATCGAGAACTGGCCGGTGAACCCGTTCACCAGGTTCAGCGACACCGCGAGCACCACGTTGATGCCGATGTCGAGCAGCACCTTAGACGGGTACGCGCCGACCGACGGCCCGATCCCAAAGTGGAAGATCAGCGGGATCACAAACGCCGCCACCAACGGCAGCACGGACTGCTTGAGCACCGTCATCGGCTCGGGCGCCAGCGCCGCGGCGCGGGCCTTCAGACCGCTCTCGCGCGCCATCAGACCTTCTCCACCGTGGCGCGGCCGAGCAGGCCGTCCGGCTTGATCAGCAGCACGACGATCAGCAGCGTGAACACGTAGACGTCGCGCAGGTTGGGCGAGAAGAAGGCCGCGCCGAACATCTCGACCAGGCCGATCATCAGGCCGCCCGCCATGGCGCCGCGCACGTTGCCGATGCCGCCCACCACCGCGGCGACGAAGGCCTTGAGGCCAAACAGGATCCAGTTGGAGTGCGCGGGCTGGTTGATCGACGGGTACTTGGCCGCCGTCAGGAAGCCCGCGGCCGCGGCCAACGAAGACCCGATGATGAAGGTGATCGAGATCACCCGGTCCACGTCGATGCCCATGAGCGACGCGGTCTTGAGGTCGTGCGACACGGCGCGCATCGCCCGGCCCAGCTTGGTGCTGAAGACCAGGTACTCGAGCGCGCCCATCAGCGAGAAGGCGATGCCGATCACCAGCACGTCGACCAGGCGGATGCTGACGCCAGCCACCGAGGCCAGGACGGTGTCCGGGAGCAGCGAGGGCATGCGCTGCGGGCGCGTGCCGAACACGTACTCAAGCTGGCCGACGTTCTCCAAGAACAGCGACACGCCGATGGCGGTGATCAGCACGTTGATGCGAGGAGCTGCGCGCAGAGGCCGGTAGGCCAGCCGCTCGATCACGAACCCGATGGTGCCGCAGATCAACATGCTGCCGCAGATCACCGCCGGGCCTGCGATCCACGGGGCGTCCGACGTCCAGCCCATCAGCGTGGCGAGCGTGAAGCTCACCCACGCGCCGAGCATGAAGATGTCGGAGTGCGCGAAGTTGATGAACTTCAGGATGCCGTAGACCATCGTGTAGCCCAACGCGATGAGCGCGTAGAGGCTGCCGACGGACACCCCGTCCATGAGCGTCTGGAGCAGCTTGGTCAACGGCGACCTCGACTACGGCTTGGCGGCGGGCGTGGCGGGGGGCGGGGTGGCAGGGGCCGCGGCGGGGTCCGCCGGAGCGGCTGCGGGGGCGGCGCCGTCCACGGGGGCGGCGGCGGGATCGACCGGCGCTGCGGCCGCGGGCTCCTGGCCCTTCGGGTAGACCGTGGTGACGAACGTGGGCTGGTTGCCCTTCATCTGCACAATGACCGCGGGCTTGCTGGCGTCGCGGTTGGCGTCCATGGTGATGATGCCGGTGACGCCGGGGAAGCCGTTGGTCGCGGCGATGGCGGCCGCGAGGTCCTTGCCGGACAGCGAGGGCGCGCGCTTCATGGCGTCGAACAGCACGCGCATGGAGTCGTAGCCGAGGGCGGCGAGGCCATCGGGCACGGCGTTGTAGCGCTGCTTGTAGGTCTCGACGAAGGTGGTGACCTCAGGCCGGGTGTCCTGGAAGCTGTAGTGGTTGCTGTAGTAGCTGCCCTCGATCGCGTCGCCGGCGATCTTGCCGAGCTGCTCGGAGTCCCAGCCGTCGCCGCCGAGCAGGGGCACGGTCAGGCCGAGCTTGCGGGCCTGGAGCGCGATGTTGCCGACGTCCGTGTAGTAGCCGGGGACGTAGATGGCGTCGGGCGCGGTCTCACGGATGCTGGTGAGCTGGGCCGAGTAGTCGGCGTCGCCGCCGGTGTAGGCCTGCGCGGGGAAGACGGTGCCGCCCATGCTGGTGAACTCTCGGCCGAAGTCGTCCTGCAGGCCCTTGCTGTAGGCGCTGGCCTGGTCGTAGAGCACGGCGATCTTGGTGGCGTGCAGGTCGTCGTGGGCGAACTTGGCCATCACGTAGCCCTGGAAGCCGTCGATGAAGCAGACGCGGCTGACCATGTCGCCGATCTTGGTGACGGCGGCGTTGGTGGAGGACGGGGAGATCATCGGGACGCCGTACTGCTGGGCCACGCGGCCGCCGGCGATGGACAGGCTGGAGGCGACCTCACCGATCACGGCGACGACCTTGTCGTCCTGGATCAGGCGGGTGACCGCGGTGCCGGCCTCCTGGGTCTTGCCCTGGTCGTCGTAGACGCGGACCTCGAGCTTCTTGCCGTTGAGGCCGCCTGCGGCGTTGATCTCGTCCAGGGCCAGCTTCAGGCCGTTGTCGGTGGACTGGCCAAAGGTGGCCTCCTTACCGGTCAACGAGCCGTACTCGCCGATGAGGATGGTGTCGGACGCCGCCGGAGCGTCTGAGCCGCCCCCCGAGCAGCCGAGGGCCATCGCGAGCGTGAAGAGCGGTGCGGCGAGACGGAGCAGGCGAGAAGACATGGACACCCCTGGAGGCTGGGCCCGATTACCGCTCCCCACGGGGCCGTGTCAACGGACAAGACACGTAGGTGACGCGACAATCCGCGAGGCGACCCGTCCCCCTTCGGGCTACGCTGGTCACCCCTGGGGAATGGAGCGAGACATGGTGCGGCGTGTTGGGTTCATGGGAGCGCTGGCTTTGGGCGTCTTGGGTGGGTGCGACCAGCCCCCGACCGGTGGCGGCGACACCGACGACACCGACCCCGCGGACACCGACCCGCAGGACACGGACGTAGGCGCCACGTGCGACGCGCGCACGGGCGGCGCGTTGATCACCCTCCAGGTGGTCGACGACAGCTTCTCCTTCTGGTCCACGAACGGCCCGTTCATCGATCAGGCGAAGGTGCTGCTCGACACGTCGGCCACCCAGGTCCCGGTGTTTGACACCATCACGCTCGGCGCGGGATGCGATCCCCAGTGGTCGTGGACGGTCGACCCGCAGGGGCAGGCGTGGGCCGACCTCACGATCGAAGTCTGCGACGGCACGCCCAGCTACATTCAGGGCGACCCGTCCGCGTGGCTCGCCAGCCCCGGGCAGTGGTGCCCGTGGTCGGCGGTGGTCACGGCGGTGGACGACCGGCGCTAGCGCGGACGTTGATCAGCGGCAGCACGACCGCGCTGATCAGCAGCACGGCCATGCCGAAGAAGCCGCTGGTGTCGGGCACCTGGCCCAGCACAAGCGCCGCCAGGATGGTGGTCAGCAGGGGGCCCGCCGCCGTGGCCGCCGACATCGGCGCCAAGGGTGCGATCCGGTAGGACTGCGTCATCATCAGCTGCCCGATCGTGGCGAACACGCCCGACCCGCACGACAGCAGCCAACCGGACGGCGTCTGCGGCCAGGTGACCTGCATGACGACCGCGCCGACCGTCGCGAACACGGTGGCGATCCAGGTGAACCAGAAGACGATCACCGTGGACGAGTTGCTGCTGCCCGCGCGCCGGATCGACAGGTAGGCGCCGGCCGCGAACACGCCGCTGGACAGGCCGATCAGGCGCGCGCTGGCGTCGTGCACGTCGGCGCGGGGGTGGGCGAGCAGCGCCATGCCGATCATCGACCCCAGCACCGCGACCCACACGATCGGCTTGGTGGGCTCGCCCACCAGGCGCGGCGCCAGCAGGGCCACCCACACCGCGCTCGTCTGGTTGAGGAAGGCGGCCTCGCCCGCGCCCAGGCTGGAGAGCGCGGCGAAGTAGGTGAGCAGGGCCATGGCGCCCAGCACGCCCCGAGTCCACAGCGCCGGACGGGCGTCGCCGATCAGCGTGCGCGCGTCACCGCGGGCCATCACCAGCAGCACGATCAGGTTGACCACCGCCCGCACCGCGCTCACCGCGAAGGTGTTCGCGGTGGGGTCCACCCGGTGCACGCCCGCGACGCACAGCGCCATGCAGGCGAACGCGAGGCAGGCGCCCAGCATCCAGGCCAGGCCGCGCGGGATCGACGGGGTGTCGTCCAAGGTGCTCCCGTTGGGGGGCGACGGCTATCGCGTTGGGCGTGCGCGTGTGGTGCCGGGCGAAGGATCCGCAGGTGGTTCGGCCCCCTGAAGCACAGAAGCGCTCCCGGTTCTGAGCGTCCGATAAATCAGACGTCTTGTTGAACGAGCATTTTCGACAATACTTGGGGAGCGTTCGTTCGCGCTGCGTCTGGGGGCGCGCGTGAGGACGCACCTTCGCGAAGGGGGATGGATGCCGGACGCGCTGGACTACAGGCTGCTGTTCGAGGCCATGCCAGGCAAGCGGCTGGTGTTGGACCCGGACTTTGTGATCGTCGCGGCCAGCGACTCGTACTTGGGCGTGGCCATGCGCTCCCGGGCCGACCTCGTCGGGCGGAACGTGTTCGATGCCTTCCCGGATGACGCGTCGGACACCGATGCGACCGGAGCGGCGAACCTGCGCGACTCCCTGGAGCGCGTGCGTGACTCCCGCGTCTCCGACAGCATGGCGGTGCAGAAGTACTCCATCCAGAACCCGGCCAAGACCGGCGGCTTCGAGGTCCGCTTCTGGAGCCCGACCAACTCGCCGGTGCTCGGGCCGGACGGGCGGCTGCTCTACATCCTCCACCGCGTGGAGGACGTGACGGACTACGTGCGCGGCGTGGAGGAGGGCGAGGACACGCTCGACGACACGTCCGAGCTGCGGCCCGCCGACGGCGGCAAGATGGGGGCCGAGGTCTTCCGGCGGGCCCAGCACATCCAGACGGTGAACCGCGCGCTCCGAAGCCTCCAGGGCGAGATGGAGGAGCGCGTCCAGGCGCGCACCCAGGAGCTGGAGCGCGCCCACGCGGCGCTGCACGTCAGCGAGGAGCAATTCCGGCAAGCGCAGAAGATGGAGGCCATCGGCCGCTTGGCGGGCGGCATCGCGCACGACTTCAACAACCTGCTCACCGTGATCGTGAGCTACGCGGACCTGCTGCGCAACGGTGTCCATCGGCGCGACCAGCTCAACGAGGACCTGGACGAGATCAAGCACGCGGCCCTGCGCGCCGCAGATCTGACTCGCCAGCTGCTCGTCTTCAGCCGCAAGCAGGTGCTGGAGCCTTGCTTGTTGAATGTCGGTGATGTGTTGGGCGGCATCACCAAGATGCTCGGCCGGGTGCTGGGCGAGGACATCGAGCTCACGCTGGCCCTGTCGCCCGAGTTGCTCCGGGTGCACGCGGACCGGAGCCAGATCGAGCAGGTGATCGTCAACATCGTAGTCAACGCACGTGACGCCATGATGCAGGGCGGATGCCTGATCTTGGAGGCCTCCAACGTCGTGCTCGACGAGTCCTACGCGCGCGACCATCTGGAGGTGGTGCCGGGCCGCTACGTCATGCTCGCGTTCAGCGACACCGGGCATGGCATGGACAAGTCCACGCTCGACCGCATCTTTGAGCCCTTCTTCACCACCAAGGAGGAGGGGCGCGGCACGGGCCTCGGCCTGTCCACCGTGTTCGGGATCGTGAAGCAGAGCGGTGGGCACATCTGGGTTTACAGTGAGGTGGGCCTCGGCACGACGTTCAAGATCTACCTGCCGGAGGCGAACGTCGACGCCAAGGCCGACGCGGTCCTTCCCGAGCCGCCCGCCGCCGCCCACGGCAACGAGACGGTGATGGTGGTGGAGGATGAGTCGTCTCTCCGCGCCGTGGCGGTCACCATCCTGCAGCGCGCGGGCTTCCACGTGTTGGAGGCCAGCGGTCCGGTGGAGGCGCTCCGCGTCGCGCTGCATGACCTCGACAAGATCGATCTGGTGCTGTCGGACGTGGTGATGCCGACGATGAACGGGCGCGAGCTGATCGACCGCCTGCGCGTGGTGCGCCCGTCACTCAAGGCGATGTTGATGTCGGGCTACACGGACCAGGCGGTGTTGGAGCACGGCGAGTTGTCCGCCGGGGTGTCCTTCATCCAGAAGCCCTTCACGCCCGACTCGCTGACCCGCCGCGTGCGGCAGGCGCTGGACGGGCACGCCTAGTCCGCGGTTGGCGCCTACAGCGTCTTGAGGAACGCGATCAGGTCGGTCCGATCGTCCACGGACAGGTCGTAGTCTCCGTTGCGATCGATGAGCATGTCGTAGTGGCCGCCGTTGGACAGGCCCGGCTTGGTCGTGTCGTAGCGCGCGGTCTTCACCGCCTTCCACGCCGCAGGGATCGCGTCGCCGGTGGGCAGGCCGATACAGTCGAAGTCGAAGTCGGTGTCGGGATCGTCCGCCGGGCCCGTGTAGAAGAGCGCGGGGCGGTCCTCGGGCATCGACAGCAGGGCGCAGAGCGAGGTCACCGATCCGTTGTGCAGGTACGGGTAGCGCATCCACACGCCGTCCAGCGGCGGCGGCACGTAGCCAGTCTGCGGCACCACCACGGCGCCCATGGTGTGTGAGATGGCCAAGCGGTTGAGGTCTTCGGCGAAGTACTGCATCCCGGCGGCGCGCATCGGGTCCGTGCTCACGTCCATGACGGGCGTGGTGTCGTGGTAGTACACGTTGAGGGTGCGCAGGCGGGACGCGGGGGTGGTGTCGGTGGGGCTCGGGTTGCTCCAGGCCTTCTCGTAGTGGCCGTGGCACTCCGAGCAGCGCTGCTCGAACACGGTCTCGCCGCGCATCGCGCTCGCCTCGTCGATCGGCGCGTCCGGGAAGAAGTCGTCCCAGGAGGGCGGCGTGGTGGAGAAGACGGCGACGGTCAGCTCGTCGATGATCTGCTGGTTGTCCTTCATCCAGCCTTCGAGGTCGTGCAGGTCTGTGCCGCGGCCGATCTCGTTCCACAGGAAGTTGGTGAAGATGGGGTTGCCCGACACGATCGAGCCGTCGGCCAGCCAGCGCGTCTTGTACTTCAGGCCCCACCACACGGCCGGCTTGCTGTCCGCCACCTGCGTGGAGAGCGCGTTCTGCCGAGGCGAGGTCTGCGTGTCGGTGCTGCGGGTGGCGTAGTCGTCCAGCCCGCGGCGCGACAGGCTCAGCGCGACCTGCGCGAGCGACGTGTCGAGGCCGAGGACCTGCGGCGTGACCGCGCCCACGGCGGGCAGGTGGTCCTGGGTGCGCGTGAACAGCTCCATCTCGGTGGCGTTGGCGCCGGTCAGGTCCTCGAACACACCGGGTTGGATGGACGGGAAGAAGCCCGCCGCCAGGTGGAAGAACTCGTTCGCGCGCGCGCTGCGGTTGGTCAGGCCGACCACGGTGCGTCCGAACACGTTGGCTGTGTGGCAGGTGGCGCACGAGAACGTGAGGGCGCCGCCCCACTGCGTGTGGAGCACGCCGACGCCCATCGGCGCGCCGTCCACGTGCGACGGGGGGATGGGGGTGTGGAAGGGGCCGGTCTCGGACGGGTCATTGTAGTCAGGCAGGCCCAGCCACGCGTACATCTCGTCCATGGTGCCAAAGCCGAGCGCCTGCCGGGCCAGCGCGGAGATCGCGACCGCGTCGGGGTTCGGGTTCTCGGACGACAGCAGGTTCGCGATCGGGTCGTACGGCAACAGCAGGCCGGAGACCGTGACCGGCCAGACGTTCGCGTGGTTCAGCCCGGCGTCGTGCACGGTCGCCAGATCGGCGTCCGCCAGGCCGTAGAGGTTCACGCGGTTGGTGCCCGCCGGGACGGTCGCGTCCACCGACCAGTCGACCCCTACGCCGTCCCACACGCCGTCGCCGTTCGCGTCCAGGCCGATCTTGGGCTCTGGATCGGGCGTCGAATCATCGGGCTGGGTGTGGCAGGCGGTGAGGGCGAGCAGGACGAACAGTCGGCGCATGTCTTCTCCGGACGCGGCCGACCCTAGCAGAGAACCACCCCGACCGTCCGCAGCGTTGTGTAACGGGAACGTAGATCGCTACAGGCGCAACGCCGGGCCCGGGTTGGCGCGAGACTCGCGGGTCAGGTGCGCGCGCTTGCGTTCGACGCCCCATCGGTAGCCGGCCAGCCCGCCGTCCGCGTGCACGACGCGGTGGCAGGGGATGAGCACGGCGATGGGGTTGGCGGCGCAGGCCGTGCCGACCGCGCGGACCAAGCCGGGGTCACCCAGGGTGGCCGCGAGCGCGGTGTAGGTAGTCGTCTGCCCGACCGGGATCTGCTGGAGCGCCGCCCAGACCCGACGCTGGAAGGGAGTGCCGTTCAGGTCGAGCGGCAGCGTGGGTGGGGCGAGCGGGTGGTCGACGAAGCGCGCGACCGCGTCTCGCCAGCCGACGAGCTCGGGTTCGTCAGACTCCACCGCGTCTGGGCTGTGCGTCAGCAGCTCAGCGACACAGGCGGCCGCATCGTCACCGAGCGCGATCGCGCACACGCCCTGCTCGGTCCGGGCGACGAGTATGGCGCCGAGCGTGCACGCCCCCAGGGTGTATCGAACGGGCGCGCGCGCGGACATCGTGCCTCCACGCGTCGCGCCTAGCGTCGATCAGGCGGTCCGACGAGGCATGCCCATGGGGACCAACGCGCAGGCGATGAACCACAGCACGGGGCCGCCGACGGTGCCCGCGTTCAGCTCGATGATCCCTGAGGTCACCAGCGAGAACAGGAACGCGAGGTCGCAGATCCCGACGACCACGAGGAACAGGAAGTACCCGGTCCACGAGGCCTTGGTCTGGATCATCCAGGCGGCGACCAGCGCCAACACACCGTAGCCGGCGACGTCCACGCCGAAGTTGACGAGCTCGTGCGCGTGTACGTTCGCGGTGACCGCGTCGGTCGCGTGGACAAAGGCCGCCTTGGGCGCGTTGGCGCCGCCGAGGAACATGTCCCACTGGGAGCGTGCGCTGCCGACGAAGAACTGCCGGAGGCCTTCCACGCCGACCCAGAGGTGCAGGACAGCCCAGAGGACGATCACGCCAACCCCGATGCGGGTGGGCAGGCCAAGGACGGGGCGAGAGGGGGTGGATTCCATGGTTGGCTCCAAAGCGAGGGTGCGCACGACGTGTGCTCGTCTGCCCTGTAGGGCATGCGCTTGAACGGGACTAGTGCTCTGAACTTGGATAGAACGTCCCGTGGATGGGACGAATGGATCTGAACTCGGTGCGCGTGCTGGTGCGGCTGGTGGAGCAGGGCAGCTTTCGTGGCGCAGCCAAGGCGCTCGACATGCCCAAGTCCACGGTGAGCCGGAAGGTCGCGGAGCTGGAGGCGCACCTGGGGGTGCAGCTGGTGCAGCGCACCACGCGGACGCTCTCGCTCACCGACGCCGGCGCGACCTACGTCGAGCAGGCCAGCGCGGCGCTCGCCCAGCTGGAGGCGGCTGAGCTGGCCCTGGCCGAGCTTCAGGCCGCGCCGCGGGGGCGCCTTCGCGTGACGGCGACGACCCAGATGGGGCAGACCCTGCTGGCGCCGCTGGTGGTGGAGTTCCTGCGCGCCTACCCGGACGTCGAGGTGTCGCTGCACCTCACCGATCGGGTGGTCGACCTCATCGCCGACCGGTTTGACGTGGCGCTGCGAGCCGGCGCGCTCCCCGACTCCGCGCTGGTCGCGCATCGGGTGGGGGAGTCCACCGTGCGCGTGGTGGGCAGCCCGGCGTACCTTGAAGCGCACGGCGCGCCGGTGACGCTCGCCGACCTGGGCGCGCACACCTGCCTGATCGCCGCCAACGCCGCCGGCGTAAACCGGGGCACGTGGCGCTTTGGGGACGGCGCCTCGGCGCGCGAGGTGACCGTGTCCGGTCCGTTCGCCGTCGACGACTACCTGGTGCTGCGTCAGGCGGCCGAGCGCGGGCTTGGGCTCGCCCGGATCCCCGGGCTGATGGTGCGCGAGCCGCTCCGCGAGGGGCGGCTGGTGTCGGTGCTGGATGCGTACTCGCCGCCGCCCACGCCGCTGCACCTGGTGCACTTGGGCGGGCGCTACGTGACGCCGAAGACGAGGGCGTTCCTTGACTTCATGCGGCCGAGGCTGGTTCATCAGCTGATGGGCGCGAGCTAGTCGAGCGGTCATCGTCTGTGCAGTGGGGGGGGCGCCCGGTAGGGGGCTCGCGACATGGCTGGCGTATATTCGGATATCCGGATATCCGAATGGCATGAACGCCGTCGTCCCCGAGCCCGCCGACCTGTCCGAGATCTACAAGGCCGCCAGCGAGCCCATTCGCGTGCGGATCTTGTCGATGCTCGCGCACGGGGAGCTGTGCGTGTGCCACCTGCACAGCAGCCTGGAAGCGCCGCAGCCCACGGTGTCGCGCCACCTGGCCATCCTGCGTGCTGCGGGGCTGGTGCGCGCGCGTCGCGACGGATCGTGGATGCACTACGCGCTGACCGACACCGCCGAGCGTTGGCTCGCGCCGGCGCTGGCGGCGTGGCGGTCGGATGAGACGCTTCGTCGTGCGTGCTGTGGCGCGCGCGGCTGCATCTGAACTTGCCTCGGAGGCTTTGATGTCGGATCAGCCCGCGGGTCGGCTGTCCTTTCTGGACCGCTACCTGACGCTTTGGATCTTCAGCGCGATGGCGCTTGGCCTTGTCCTGGGCCGTGTGGTCCCGCAGATCTCGGGCTGGCTCGACGCGATGAGCGTGGGCACCACGTCGATCCCCATCGCGGTCGGCCTGATCGTGATGATGTACCCGCCGCTCGCCAAGGTCCGCTACGAGCAGCTGGGGCGCGTGTTTCGCGACGGTCGCGTGCTCGCGCTGTCGCTGTTTCAGAACTGGGTGCTGGGCCCGCTGCTGATGTTCGGGCTGGCGGTGCTGCTGCTGCCGGACCGGCCCGAGTTCATGACCGGGTTGATCTTGATCGGCCTCGCGCGGTGCATCGCGATGGTGATCGTGTGGAACGATCTGGCGAAGGGAGACCCCGACTACTGCGCGGGCCTGGTCGCGTTCAATTCGGTCTTCCAGATCCTGTTCTTCCCGCTCTACGCGTGGGTGTTCGTGACCGTGCTGCCGCGCTGGCTTGGCCTGCAGGGCGCCGTGGTGGACGTGACGATCGGCGAGATCGGCAAGAGCGTGGCGATCTACTTGGGCATCCCGTTCGCGGCGGGGCTGCTCACCCGGCTGACGCTGCGCCGCGCCAAGGGCGACGCCTGGTACACCACGCGCTTTGTCCCCGCGATCAGCCCGCTCACGCTCGTCGCGCTGCTGTTCACCATCGTGGTGATGTTCGCGCTGCAGGGCGATCGCATCCTGTCGCAGCCGTTCGACGTGCTGCGCGTGGCGCTGCCGCTGGTGATCTACTTCCTGGTCATGTTCACGTTCTCGTTCTGGATGAGCCGCCGGGCGGGCGCGGACTACGGCAAGACCGTCGCGCTGTCGTTCACGGCGGCGTCCAACAACTTTGAGCTGGCGATCGCGGTGGCCGTCGCCACGTTCGGGATCCGCCACGGCGCGGCGATGGCGGCGGTGGTCGGCCCGCTGGTTGAGGTGCCGGTGCTGATCGCGCTGGTGCAGGTCGCGCTCCGGCTCAAGGATCGAATGTTCCCGGCTCCTGCGGTGCAAGGAGAGCCTGCATGAAGCACCGCAGCCTGCTGTTCTTGTGCGTCGCCAACTCGGCGCGAAGCCAGATGGCCGAGGCGCTCGCCCGGCACCGGTTCTGCGACGCGGTGCGCGTGCAGTCCGCGGGCAGCGCGCCCGGACGCGTGAACCCGTACGCGGTCCGCGCGCTGGCCGAGCTCGGCGTCGACACGTCCGCCCTGCACAGCAAGCACGTCGACACGATCGACCCGGCGAGCGTGGACCTGGTGATCACGCTGTGCGCCGAGGAGTCCTGCCCGCTGTTCCTCGGTGACGCCGAGCGCGTCAGCTGGGCGATGCCGGACCCGGACCGCAAGGACGAGCCGCTCGCCGACGAGCAGCGCCTGGAGAACTTCCGGGTGGCCCGGGACGCGATCGACGCGCAGCTTGAGGCTTTGGCCCGCTCGATGGATCTCTGACCTTGTCCCTGGAGTGACCATGACGACCCTGCGCGTGTTCGATCCCGCCCTCTGCTGCTCCACCGGCGTCTGCGGCCCCACGGTGGATCCCGACCTGGCGCGCTTCGCGGGCGACGTGGAGTGGTTGAAGGGCCACGGCGTGACGGTGGAGCGCTTCAACCTGGCGCAGCAGCCCGGCGCGTTCGTGGAGGCGACCGTCAAGTCGGCATTGGAGACGCTGGGAGACGCGGCGCTGCCGTTGGTGCAGCTCGGCGGCACGACCATCGCCACGGGGCACTACCCGTCGCGTGAGGTGCTCTCCAAGCTCACCGGCGTCCCGGTGGACGTGATCATCACGCCCAAGCCCGCCTGCTGCACCCCCAAGTCCTCGGCGAACGCCAAGGATGGTGGATCGTGCTGCTGACCTTCACGCCGCCTCGCTTCCTGTTCTTCACCGGGAAGGGCGGCGTCGGGAAGACGTCGGTGTCGAGCGCGGTGGCGCTGACGCTGGCTGAGCAGGGCAAGCGCGTGCTGCTGGTGAGCACCGACCCGGCGAGCAACCTCGACGAGGTGCTGGTCTTGAAGCTGGGCAACGCGCCGCTCCCGGTCCCCGGCGTGCCGCGCTTGTCCGCGATGAACGTCGACCCCGTGGCGGCGGCCAAGGCCTATCGGGAGCGGGTGGTGGGGCCGTACCGCGGCGTGCTGCCTGCGGCGGCGCTGCGGAGCATCGAGGAGCAGCTCTCTGGCGCGTGCACGGTGGAGATCGCGGCCTTTGACCAGTTCGCGTCGCTGCTCGGCGAGCCCTCGGCGACGGCGGACTTTGATCACGTCGTGTTCGACACGGCGCCCACCGGCCACACGCTGCGCCTGTTGGAGCTGCCCACCGCGTGGTCGGGCTTCCTGGACGCGAACGTCGGCGGCACGTCGTGCCTGGGACCGCTCGCGGGCTTGGAGGCGCAGCGGACGCTGTACGCCGCGGCGCGGGCGGCGCTGAGCGACGGCGACAGGACGGCGTTGGTGCTGGTGACGCGACCGGAGCCGTCCGCGCTGCGCGAAGCGGAGCGGACCCGTCACGAGCTCGCGGAGATCGGGATCACCCGTCAGCGGCTGGTGGTGAACGGGGTGTTCACGGCGACCGATCGCACCGACCCTGTCGCGCTGGTCTTGGAGGAGCGCGGTCGCGCCGCGCTGGCGGCCATGCCTGAGGGGCTGCGCGCGCTCCCGCAGACGCAGGTTCGGTTGATGCCGTTTGGCCTGGTGGGCCTCGACGCGCTGCGGGCGTTTGGCGGCGCCGACGTCGCCACCGCGCCGGTCGTGCAGGGCGAGGTGCCGAACTTCGGCTCGCTGTCGGCGCTGATCCCCTCGTTGGAAGCGGGCGGACACGGCGTGATCTTCACGATGGGCAAGGGCGGCGTCGGCAAGACGAGCGTCGCCGTGTCGGTGGCGGTCGCGCTCGCGCGGCGCGGGCACGCGGTGCAGCTGAGCACGACCGATCCGGCCGCGCACGTGGCCGAAGCGCTCGGTGAGGCGGTCGCCGGGATCACCGTGAGCCGGATCGATCCGCACGCCGAGACGGCCGCGTACAGCGCTGAGGTGATGGCGACAGCGGGGGCGAGTCTGGACGCCGCCGCGCGCGCGCTGCTCGAAGAGGACCTGCGCTCGCCGTGCACCGAAGAGATCGCGGTGTTCCAGGCCTTCGCGCGCATCGTCGCCAAGGCCGAGGCGGGCTTTGTCGTCCTCGACACCGCGCCCTCGGGCCACACGCTCCTGCTGCTCGACGCCGCGGAGAGCTACCACCGCGAGGTGCTGAAGAAGGCGGGGGAGGCGGCGCCCGAGGTGCGCGCCCTGCTGCCGCGCCTGCGCGATCCGACCTACACCAAGGTGCTGCTGGTCACGCTGCCCGAGGCTACGCCGGTGCACGAGGCGCGCGCGCTGGGCCGCGACCTGGAGCGGGCGGACATCCACGCGTTCGCTTGGGTGATCAACTCCTGCCTGACGCCCTTGGATGTGCGCGACCCGGTGCTGGTGAGTCGACGCGCGCACGAGGCGCCCTGGCTGCGCGAGGTGGCGTCGCTCGGGCTGCCGGTGGCGATGGTGCCGTGGACGCCGACGCGCGCGGAGGAGCGGCTGGAGCTGGCACGAGACGCCGACGCGGGCGCGCCGCCGAGGAACGTCGGGGACGGGGTGTCGGCGGCGGGTTCGGTGTAGTAGGGAGTCCACGATCCCAAGGCCACCATGCTCTCCACGCTGTCCTTGTTCACCATCGGCGTCGGCCCGTCCTCGTCGCACACGGTCGGGCCCATGCGCGCCGCGCGGCGCTTCGTGGTCGCGCTCGCGAACGCGGGTCTGCTCGATCGCACGGTCACGCTTCGGGTGGAGCTGTCTGGGTCGCTCGGGCTGACCGGTCGCGGCCACGGCACCGACAAGGCCGTGGTGGTGGGGTTGGAGGGGGCCGAGCCGCACACGGTCGACGTGGACGCGGCGCTAGCCCGCGTGGCGCGCCTGGAGCTGGATCCGACCCTCACGCTGCTCGGCGGGCGGACCATCGCGTTCAACCTGAAGCGCGACCTGCTTTGGCATCGGAAGGTGGTGTTCCCCGGTCACCCGAACGCGATGAAGCTCACGGCGTTGGACGCGGCGGGGATGGTGCTGCGCGAGCAGCTGACCTGGTCGGTGGGCGGCGGGTTCATCGTCGAGGACGGCGCGCCCGCGACCGACGCGCCGCCGGCCTTGCCGCATCCGTTCACCACCGGCGATGAGCTGCTCGCGCGGTGCGCTGAGACGGGGCTGTCGATCAGCGGGCTGATGCTCGAGAACGAGCGCGCGTTCCGTCCGGACGCCGACACCCGCGCCGCGCTGCTCGACGTGTGGCGCGCCATGCAGGCGTGTGTGCGTCGCGGCTGCGAGCGCGAGGGGATCCTGCCCGGCGGCCTCAAGGTGACGCGTCGCGCGGCGAGCCTGCACCGCAAGCTGCGCGCGCGCCCGGACAGCGCAGACGCGCTCGCGGCGCTCGACTGGGTGAACCTGTGGGCGCTTGCGGTGAACGAGGAGAACGCGGCCGGTGGTCGGGTGGTGACGGCGCCCACCAACGGCGCGGCGGGCATCCTCCCGGCGGTGCTGCACTACCACGAGCGCTACGGCCGCAACGTCGACGAGGACGCCGTGGTTCGGTTCCTGCTGACCGCGGGTGCGGTGGCGATGCTGTTCAAGCACGGCGCGTCGTTGTCGGGGGCTGAGGTGGGCTGTCAGGGCGAGGTCGGCGTGGCCTGCAGCATGGCGGCGGCGGGCCTGGCCGAGGTGATGGGCGGCACGCCGGCGCAGGTCGAGAACGCCGCTGAGATCGGGATGGAGCACAACCTGGGCCTGACATGCGATCCGGTCGGTGGTCTGGTGCAGGTGCCGTGCATCGAGCGCAACGCGATGGGCGCGGTCAAGGCGATCAACGCGGCGCGGCTGGCCTTGCAGGGCGACGGAAACCACAAGGTCTCGCTCGACCGCGTGATCGCCACCATGCGCCAGACCGGCGCCGACATGAGCACCAAATACAAGGAGACCGCGCGCGGCGGCCTCGCGGTGAACGTCGTCGAGTGCTGACGGCCGCGGATCAGCCGCCGAAGGTCTCGCGCAGGTAGGCGAGCACGTCGGCCTCTTCCTGCGCCGTCAGGCCGGTCGCGGGCATCTCGCCCACGCCGTGGATCATGAACTCGACAAGCTGGGCGTCGGTGTGCTCGGGGACGTGCTCGCGCAGGTCCACGCCTTCGCCGCCAGAGCCATCGGCCGCGTGGCAGGTGGAGGCGCCGCATGATGCAGCGAACACGTCGGCGCCGACGGTGGCGTCGCCGGTCAGATCGAGGACGGCGTTCACTTCTTCCGAGGGGGCGGCGCCGTCGTCACAGGCGACACAGAGGACCAACAGGACGCTGAACAAAGCGCGCATAGACACTCCGACTAGGTGGATGCGAGGCACTAGCCAGCCACTCCACCGCGCACGATGAGACACAATGCCGCACCTTCGACGAGGCGCGGGCGGTCGTGCTTGCGGCACGCGCGGGTCCGTGGACGACCGGCCATCGTGTGCCGCTATGGGATCCCCGAATGGCCTTTGGGATGCACTCTGTCCTAGGGTCCGTCCACATCGGACGGAGCGGGCTGAATGCGAGTGAGAATCCTTGGTGGCGGGGTGGCGGGCCTCGCGACAGCGCTCGCGCTGGAAGAACGCGCCGGGGTGACCGACATCGTCGTCTACGAGCGGATGGGCAGTGAATCTGCCGCGCACGAGTCGGGCCATGGCGTGATGCTGATGCAGAACGGGGTGCGCGCGCTGCGGGCGATGGGCGCGGACGTGGGCCTGCGCTCTGCGACGCCCTTGGCCCGCATGTGGTTGCAGGACTCGAACGGCGTTGTCCTGCGCACCGAAGCGTTGAAGGACGTGTACTGTGTGACCCGCGCGTCGGTGGTCAACGGCCTGCGCAATCGGCTTCGCCACACCCGGATCGTCTATGGCGCGGCGGTGACACGAGTCGACCTTGACGCAGGCCGGGTGCGGCAGGTCGTGTTCCACGACGGCACGACGCTCGACGCATCGGAAGACGAACTCTTCGTCGGTTCGGAGGGGATCGGGTCGCCGATGTGGTCGGCGTTGAACCCGGGGCAGGTGCGCGCGCGTAGTCGCGTGTGGGAGCTTGTGACCACCACCGAGCGGCCCGACTTCGCCGCGCGCCTTGGCAAGACCTTCCTCAAGACGATGTTCGCCGACCGCGGCGCGGCGTTTGGGTTGCTGGCGCCCACCGCGCATCAGGTGATCGGGTTTGTGCAGCTTGATCGCACGCGGTGGCCCGTGCCGGACCGCACCGCGTCGCACGCCGAGATCCGAGCGCTGCTGACGTCGGTGCTCGCGGGTGCGCCCGACCCGATCCCGGAGTGGCTCTCCAACGTGGACCTGAGCACCTTTCACATCTGGCAGCCCGCCGACGCGGACTTGCCGGAGCACGCGCACGCCGCGAACGCGGCCCTTGTGGGCGATGCGTTCCACCCGCTGCTGCCGTTCACGAGCCAAGGGGTCTGCTCCGCGCTCGAGGACGCGCTGGTGCTCGCCGACGCGGTGGGCGCGCGTGAAGCGGGTGGCCTGTCGACCGCGCTCGAGCGCTACGCCCGCGCGCGAAAGGACGAGGTCATGCCGTTCCTCGACGGCGGGCGTCGCATCCTCGCCAACTTCGTGGATCCGCGTCGCGTCTTGTCCCAAAGCTACGTGGACGGCGCGGCCTCCAGCCTGGGGGCGCACCTGGGGCTCACCGCCGACAGCCTCCGCCTTCTCTTCGCGGCGCTCGACACGGACGGGAACGGTGCGCTCTCGCCGTCCGAGCTGGCCCGCGCGATCGAGCTGTTCGAGATCGATCTCTCTCCCACGGAGCGCGTCGCGTTCTTGGCCCACCTGGACTCAGACGGGAACGGATCGGTGGACCCAGACGAGTTCGTCGAGGCGCTCGGGGGCACCGGTGAGACCACGGCGCTCGTGCGACGGATCCGGGATCGGCTCTCCCCGCGAAAGATCTCGTTGACCACGCTGGAGGCGCGCGCGCGGCAGCTCATGAACCTGCTGGACGCCGACGGCGACCGCGCGGTGGGCGGCGATGAACTGGACGCGGCGATGCGCCTGCTCGGTATGGACGTCTCGCCGGGGGCAGGCGGCGCCGCGATGCGCGCCCTGGACCTCAACGGCGATGGCCGCGTCTCGACGGACGAGCTGCGCGGCGCGCTCACGCGTGACGAGGCGCCGGCGAGCGTCACGCGGATCGTCCACGACCTGGTGCCCGCGTCCAACGACGACGGCGACCCGTGGTTTGCGCACCATCGCGTCGATCTGGGCCTGCTGCGGCAGCGCTCCTACAACTACCGCTGGGCCGAGCAGGCGCCGGGTGTGATCCCGCTGTCGGCCGCCGATCTGGACCTGCCGATCGCGGAGCCGATCGTTGAGGCGATCCAGCGCTACGTGGCGGGCGGGATCTTCCCGTACGGACCGGCTGAGGGCCTGCCTGAGCTGCGCGCCGCGGCCGCGTCGCACTTGCGCGCGCGCCGCCAGATGCCGTGCACCACCAGCGATATCTTCGTGGCGAACAGCGCCGCCTCCGCGCTCTATCTGACCGCGCAGTTCGCGATGGACGTGCCTGGTGCCGAGGCGATCATCCCAGACCCGGTGGACTTTCTGCTCGAGCGGTCGGTGGTCGCCGCCGGCGGGACGGTGCGGCGCTTCCCGATGCGCGCGCGCGCGGACGGGTCGTATGGCTTCGATATCGACGAGGTGGAGGCGCTGATCCGTCCGGGTCGTACGCGTATGCTGGGCGTCTGCAACCCGCACAACCCGCTGGGCCGGGTGTGGCGCCGCGCGGAGCTGGAGCAGCTGGCGCAGCTGGCGATCAAGCATGACCTGTGGATCATGGCCGACGAGGTGTGGAGCGACATCGTCCACGCGCCGAACGTGTTCACCGCCATGTCCTCCCTCGGGCCCGAGGTCGCGCGGCGGACGTTCACCACGCTCGGCTTCTCGAAGGGCTACGGCTTGGCGGGCCTCCGATTGGGCCTGTTGGTCACGCCGGACGCGACGAAGATGAGCCGCATCGTCGGCCTGTCCCACGCGGACGAGACCGCGTACGGCGTGAGCACGCTGTCGCAGGTCGCGGGCACGGCTGCGCTGGAGCACGCGGGGGAGTGGCTGGCGCGGTTCGTGCTGCACCTGACCTCGCAGCGCGACTTGGCGGTCCGCCGCCTGAACGCAATCCCGGGCGTGCGCTGCCACACGCCGGAGGGCACGTTCGTGGTGTTCCCGAACGTGTCGGCGCTGACCGACGACGTGGACGGGCTGGTGACTCGACTGCGCGAGCAGCACAAGGTCGCGGTCGTGCCCGGGTCACCGCGGTTCTTCGGGCCCTCCGCCGCGGGCCACATCCGGCTCGCGCTCGCGACCTCCCGCACCGTGCTGTCCGTCGGGCTGGACCGGGTGGAGAAGGGGCTGACGTCGCTGGGCGAGTGACGCCGGCGCGTCGCGCGCCTCGCGGTGATGCCTACGCGGCGCGCGCGCGCGCCTCGCGCATCCAGCGGCGCGCGGCGATCGCGTGCATCGGGCGGCTCCACAAGAAGCCCTGGCCCAGCGGGTAGCCGAGCTCAAGCAGCGCCCGGGCCTGCTCCTCGGTCTCCACGCCCTCGGCGACGATCCCCGTCACGCAGGCACGGCCCATGGACAGCAGCGCGGTGCACAGCGATCGGTTGCGTCCGGCGTGCTCCACCTGATCGACGAAGCTCTTGTCGACCTTGATGTAGTCTACCGGCAGCGACTGCAGGTACGTCAGCGACGCGTATCCGGTGCCGAAGTCGTCGAGCGCCAAGCGGAAGCCCATGGCCTTGAGCGCGAGCAGCGTGTCACGCGCGGGTCCGGCGGAGTCGAGCAGGCGGCTCTCGGTCAGCTCGACGCACAGCTGCCCGGCCTCGATGTGGTAGTCGGCCAGCGCCTCCGCGCACTGGGCGACGAATTCGCTGCGCATGAGCTGGTGCACCGACACGTTCACGTTGATCGTGATGCCGGCGAAGTCGCCGGGGGACTCGGCCAGGATGCGGCACGCGGCGCGGATCATCTCGACGCCGATGCGGTGGATCAGGCCAGACTCTTCGCTGATGCGGATGATCTCGGGGATCGGCACGCCGACAAAGCGCGGATCGTTGAGGCGGAAGAGCAGCTCGAAGGACTGCGGGAAGCCGTCCTCGATGCGCACGATGGGCTGCATGTGCGGATCGACGCGGCCTCGCTCCAGCGCGTCGGCCAGATCGAGGCTGAGCGAGCGCTTGCGCTGCACCTCAGCGGACTGGACCGCGTCTGCGACGACGTCACGGTCGCCGCCTAGATCCTTGGCGTTGCGGGCGGCCTCATCGACCGCGAAGACCAGCGCGTCGAGCGTGGCGTCGCTGCCGACGCACTCGATAAGCCCCGCGGAGAAGGTGACCTGCGCGCGGGTCTCGGCGATGTCGACGGACGTGCGCAGCAGCTCGCGCACGTGGGCGAGGCGCGCGAGCGAGTCCTCGACGGTCAGCGGCAGGAACGCGATGAACTCGTCACCGCCAAAGCGGACGAGGAGATCGTGCGGCGCCAGGCCGGTGTTGAGGCGGTTGCTCACCTTGCGGAGCAGTACGTCGCCGGCGACGTGGCCAAAGACGTCGTTGAAGGACTTGAAGCGATCGAGGTCGATGAACACGAGCGTGAGCGGGCCGCCGCTGGCGCGGCGCTGCGCGAGCACGCGCGGACCCTCCTGGCTCAGCTGGTGACGGTTGCCGACCTCGGTGACCGCGTCGTGGCTCGCGCGGTGACTCTGCTCGGTGTCCACGCGGTGACGCTCCGCCGCGATGGAGGCGAGGTGCGTGAAGTGGTCGACGACCGCCAGCTCATCGTCGCTCGGCTTGCGGACGGTCGGGTGGTACATCCCGAACACGCCCAACAGGCTGCTGTCGCGGCCGCTGACCAGCGGGGAGGACCACGCCGAGCGGATGTTGTAGTTGTGACAGAGCTCGAGGAAGTTCGCCCACAGCGGGTCGGTCTCGACGTCTTCGCTGATGATCCGCTTCTGCAGGAAGGCCGCGGTCCCGCACGAGCCCATGCTGGGGCCGGGGACCAGGCCGTCGACGATGTCGACGAAGCTCGACGGCATGGAGCCGTAGCCGCCGCGCTTGAGCGCCCCGACCGACGGGTCGAAGTAGAGCACCGACGCCATCATCCCCGGGATGCAGCGCTCCGCGAAGCGGGAGATGGCGCCGAGCGTCACGTCGAGCGGCGCGTTGCAGGCGATGAGTTCGAGGACCCGGTTCTGGATCTCCAGCACCAACTGCGGCGTGAGGCCTGGAAGGCGACGCATGAAGTCGTCGACCTCCAGCCCCGCCCACGTGGGTCGGCCCACGAGCCCAGACATGGGTACACCGATCTCAGTCGTCGACTCCGTCCACACGCCCATGGGGCCTCCACCCGTTCATTCCCGTTGAACCGGGTCTTTTGTGTAGGCAATCGGGCAGGTGGCGTCGAGTAAGGGCGGGCCCGTATGCGCTAGCGCCGCGTGGCGCGCGCCCACAGCGCGTCAGACGCTGCCATGAAGGCCGTGACGTGATCGAGCGTCATCACGGTGCTTGGCTGAATGGGCGCTGCGTGCTTGTTGAGGTGAAAGCCGGACTCGCGCTCCAACTCGGGCGCGAACAGCACCGGTACCAGGTGCGCCGCGAACGCGTCGGCCGAGGGCGTGAACCAGCCCAGCACCGTCTCGAACACCTTGAAGCGCACGCTCTGGTTGCCACCCAGCACGTTGGCGCGGATGTCGGTCTTGATCAGGCCCGGGTTGATCCCGAACACCGACAGGTTGGGGAAGCGCTTCGCCGCGTCGAGCACGAGCGCCTCGTTGGCGGCGACCGTGTTGAGGTGCTGCGGGAACTGCTTGTACTCGGCGTCGGCGTTGAGGTCGTCGGGGCGGCCCTTCTCGTCGGTGCCGGGGAAGCCCATCAGGAACACCCGCGCGCGGCGCGGACGGTTCGCGCCCAGGCGATCGCCTACGGCGCGCAGCACGCCGAAGCGGCTCAGGTAGCTCACCGCCATGTCGCGCTCGATCCCCTCGGCGGTCAGCTCGCGCGTGGGCGCGGTGATGATCCCGTTGGTGAAGATCAGCGCGTCGAGATCCTCCGCGGGGAGCGACTGCGCGAGGCGCTGAGCGGCGTCCATCGACTCCAGATCGGCCGCCAGGAAGCTCAGGTTGGGGACGCCCGCGTCGCGGAAGGTCCGCCCGATCACGGTGACCTGCGCGCCGTGCTTGGCGAGGAACAGGCTGATCGCGCGCCCGATGCCGCCGGTCCCGCCGATCACGGCGACGCGGAGGCCCGCGCCGTCGAACGGCGTGCGGGGGGTGAGGCGAACGCGGGAGAGAGGGACGCCGTTCATGGCCATGGGAGATCCTCGACCGGGTGGTCCCGGAGGGTGGCGCGCGGCGGCCGAGCTTGACCGTCGGGCGTGACGACGCCCTGTATGTGCACGGGGAAGGTCGGAACCCAGAGGCTGTACCGGGACACGCTGTCCCACGAGCGGGACGCTGCGCTCAGGCCCTCGCCGTCTGCAGCGCCTTCGCCAGCGACTCCAGCTTGCCCACCGGCAGCCCGCGCTTGCGGCCGTCGTCGATCCAGGTGTCGATCGCCATGGACGTCTGCGCGCCGACCTTGGAGAAGTGCACGCGCAGGAAGGCCTCGAAGTCCATCGGCGCTATCCACGGCGCCAGCCGCGTCGCAAGCCGCACCACGAACGGCGACATCAGCAGCCCGATCGGCCCGCGCCCCACGCCCAGGTGCGCCGACGAGATGGTGAGCGCCTCGGACGCCGCGCCCGCGGCGAGGTCGGCCCAGGGCCCGCTCCGCAGCCCGGCGAAGGTCCAGCCCGCGCACTCCATCGCCGCGACCACGTTCACCAAGAAGCTCGACCCGCGCGCCGCGGTCGCGGTGGCCGCACCCCGCGCCGCCGGGCAGCCGCCCTTGCGCAGCGTCGCGACGATCGCGTCGACCGGCGCCTTGGGCCCCTCGTACAGGTTGGGCGTCAGGGGCGGGTGCCACCACGCCATGCCCGGCTCGGGCAGCGCCTCGTCGGTGAGCGGCGCGTGCCAGGAGCTGAACGAGATCAACCCGAGCACCAGCCGCTCCGGCGGCACCAGCGAGTCCAGCAGCTCGCGATCGCGCAGGCCGGGGAGCATGGACACCAGGGTGGCGGAGCCCATGGCGGCGACCAGCTCGTCGAGCCACGGGCCGCGCAGCGCAGGCGAGGGGATGCAGAGCCACACCTGGTCCCAGGTCTGCGCGCGCACCGCGTCCGCGCTGGTGACGACGCCGCGTGGCGTCCAGCGCACCGGGACCTGTCGGCCGGGCGGGTAGAGGACGAAGCCCGCGCGGGCCTCGTCGGCGTACTTCTCGCGCACGAAGACGTGGACGTCCGCGCCGCCGCGCTCGAGGTGCCAGCCGTAGACCTGGCCGACCGAGCCGGCGCCGACGATGAGGACTCGCAATTGCCACCCCGCGGCGCGGACTAACTCGGGCGGTTCGGGAGATGGCGCCTGTCGGCCCGACGTGCGTCACCACGCCGGGTCAGGCGTCGGCGGGCCGCCGCACAAACCCGAAGTAGAACGCGAGCGCGCCAAAGAGCAGGTGAACGCTCCCCCGGACGAAGCCCACATCCGGCGTCTGCCCGAGCGCGGTCCCGGCCAGCGGCACCGTGACGCCGACGGCCGCCAGGTAGAGCTGCACGCTCCCGCTCACGAAGAACGCGCCTGCGAGGAACTTTCGGAAGTCCACGCTCCGGTAGGCGGCGTAGGCCGAGCCGGCGACCACAGCGAGGACTACGGGGATCGGGAGGTAGACCATGTCAGCGCTCCGCGTCTTGATTCTGGGGCGACTCCTATCCGGATGGGAGCGGTGACCCAGATGCCCGTCCACATCCGCTCCATCTTGCTGGCCATCGCCGTCGCGCTGTCCGCGTGCACGCGGCGTTCGCAGTGCGCCGCCACGGACGGAGCCTGGGACTCGTGCGGCGCAGGCGCTGCCCCTCGATGCGTGGACGGAGTGGCGAGCTCGGAGTTCCGCCCGGCCATCTGCGAGCCTGGGTGCGTGTGCCCTGCCGACGCGCCGATCTGGGCCGAGGATGTTGGATGCGTCACCGCCCTGGAGTGTGGTGCGCTCTGACCCGTTGCGTGGGGGCGCACCTTGCCCGTGAGCGGCGGCGCGTGTCGGCGCACCACCAGGTCAGTCGCACGCCGTCCCGATCAACCTGACCCCCGCGCACGCGAACACCATGGTGTGCTCGCCGTCGTCCCGCGTGTGCGCGGTCGGCCCCGAACAGGACTCCAGACTCAGGACCTCGCCGCCGGACCGGTCACACACGGCATCGCAGAAGTAAGCGTTGGGAAAGTGCTCGTAGACGTCAATTCCGAGGACGAACTCCCAAGGATTGGAGTCGAGGATGTCTCGACAGGACAAGTGGCCGGGGTCGTCGGTGTCCACCGGAGGGTCGACGGCGTCCGCCGAGGCGCGGCAGGCGCCGACAAGGCAGGACGCGATGAGGAAGCGAAGAGGGACATGGTCAAAGCGTAGCCCATCGGGTGGCGCTCAGGGAGAGCAGGAGACCGTCGACCAGAAGGAATTTCCGTTCGAGAGCACCGACGAACATCCCGTGCCACCGCCGGTCACGTAGCTCTGTGTGCACGTGAGGTTGTTGTCGGAGTCCGAACCGATCACGCCCGGCGTGCCGGATGGCGGGATGAACTTGACGATGTCCGCCCCGGCTCCCCCGGAGAAGGTTCCGGTGTTCCCGCTCGTCTCGCACAGCTTGTCGTTGCCGGCGTCCCCGTACAGCGCGTCGAGCGCCGTTCCCCCATCGAGCTTGTCGGCGTCGTTGCCTCCGTACAGGACATCCATGTCGGCGTCGCCGAGGAGCGTGTCGGTGCCATTGTCGCCATAGAGATAATCGGCGCCGTTGCCTCCACGGAGAGTGTCGTTGCCATCGTTGCCATGGATCGTGTCCGCGCCATCCTCACCCCAGCAGAGGTCGTTTCCTCCATCTCCGGAGATCGTGTCGTTCTCGGAGCCCCCATAGAGGAAGTCAGGAGCTCCGCCTCCCTCGAGGATGTCAGCGCCCGCGTCGCCATGCAGGAAATCGATCGCATCGCCGCCGATCAGCTCGTCGTTGTCCAGGCCGCCGAACAACGTGACCGTGCCGCCACGCCCTTCGAGGTAGTCGTCCTGCGCCTCGCCATCGAGCGTCTCGGTATAGTAGGGAAACGTCGTGCCATCGTAGGTGCTT